>CAZSAB010000006.1:0-61826 GCA_964604885.1 uncultured archaeon | reverse complement strand
AAGGCACAGGTCATCGTTCTAAACCACCCAAACGTCATCTCCGAAGGATACACACCAGTATTCCACGTCAACACAGCACAAGTTAGCTGCACTTTCGAAGACCTACATGAGACGATGAATCCAAAGACAGGAGAGACACTCGAAGAAGACCCAGACTACATCAAACAGGGTCAGGCAGCAAAGGTCACAATCAGGCCTCAGCAGTCACTAGTCATCGAAGAGAACGACGACATCCCACAGATGGCAAGATTCGCCATCAGAGACATGGGACAGACAGTAGGCGCAGGACAGTGCCTAGAAGTCAACGAGAAGGAATAAACTAGTTTTCGCAAGAAAACTGGTTGGCTGAAAACCGCAAGGTTTTCAAGCTTCCTTCTCTTCTTTACCTTTCTAATTATTCTATTTAACAGTTTCTTTTCTTTTAAAGTACATGAGCGATGTAAAAGCATATTTGGACAGAGGGATAGAGAGACTACAGATCACAAGATACAACATTAATCCCTTCACAAATGGAGAGATAGTAAAGGATAACGGAGAGTACATATGGCAGGACGAATACTCTGAAGCCCGAAGCCCTAACATAGCGGTAAAACTTGGTGCGGATGAGGAGGTAAAAGACTTATTGGATAGCACCTAAGAAAGCCAAGATGAGTCAAACGAAAACCTGTCAGAGATAACCAGACACCATTTATAATAGTTAACTTCAGAGGTAAAGTATATGCAGAAGGCACGTGTAAAGCTTAGAAGCACCAGTCAGGAGAAAGTAGACAATCTGGCAGATGAAATAATTGAGATCGGTGAAGAATACGATGCGGAAATCTCAGGGCCAGTCCCACTTCCAACCAAGAACATGGGAGTGACGACGAGGAAGGCGCCAGACGGAGAAGGATCTTCAACGATTGAAAGATACGAGATGCACGTCCACAAAAGGCTACTCGACGTCATGGAAAGTGAAAGAGCACTCAGACAAGTTATGCGTGTTCATGTTCCAGAAGGAGTAGACATTGAAGTAGAACTAATTGAATAAACAAATTATTTCGAACAAATTTACCTTTCTCTTGTATAATTCGTTTCTCTGCAATAATTTACCCTTCACAGTTGTATTGAGGCGGATAAGATTCCATCACTCCCTTTGAGCCAAAACAGTCACAATCTGCATAAACCCTTTCAGTGGTCTCATTAACGGGTTTAAACTTTTCATACTCATCATGTGAACTCAAAAGTACCAATCCGGAAATCGCTAATAAAGAGACAGAACCAAGTAAAAACCACTTTCTATTCTCCACAGTCTTTGTGTAGTTGGACTCATAATTAAACATTTTGGACTAATGTTATCACATAGAAGTGCCGGAGTGACAGAGTCTGGCTAATTGTGCCGGTCTTGAGAACCGGTGAGGCATACCCGCCTCTCCTGGGTTCAAATCCCAGCTCCGGCGACCTTTTTAATCTTCAGGAACTTCAATATTTCCTTCTTCTATACTTTGTTCCAGTCTTTCTTCTGCTGCCGTTGCAATCAGTATATCTCTCTGTACATGGTATTCTTCTCTGTATAGCATGGTGAAGTAGCTGGTTATGGCAAAGAGTATTAGAATAAGGGTAAAGCCTAGGTAGGATGCTATCCTGTTGATTATTGAGAGGTTGAGATTGAAGGTTGCTGCTACCGAAGTTATTATAGATGCATAAAAAAGCAATCTGAAGAATTGCTGGGCAAACTTTGCGTTTCTGTACTTGTTCAAAGACTGATTGTATTTCTCAAACTGGTGTTCGCTTAGGCGTCTCTCCAGGAATGCTCTTATCTTTCCGTCTGCTCTTCCTAGAGGAGTGAATTTAAAGAATTTCTTGATCATAATGAGTTTTTCCATCCTTTAGATTAATAGTAATTTTTCTCTCTAGATACAAAAACTTCAGGATGGAATAAAAAATTATGAGGATTGAGAGCTGGAAACTATCTTTGACTATAGTTGCTGCAGTTTTTCTTGGAAGTCTTGCAGGCTCGGTATTTGTGTATCAGCAGATGGGAAGCGAAATTGATTCCCTGGAGAACGACATTAGAGATAGCTCTCAGACAGAACTTGTCTACATAAACGGAACAATGGGAAGCCTAGCTCCACTCTATGAGAAAGTCGATGAATCAGTTGTAATAGTGAACGCAGCTGGAAACGAAGCTTCACAGGGTTCGGGATTCATTTACAGCAAAAAAGGACATATTGTTACAAACGAACACGTAGTTGACGGAGCTGAAAGAGTTGAGATTCGTTTCTCGGATGGAAGTAATAGAGAGGCTGAGATAATTGGAACAGATCCTTATACAGATCTGGCGGTTCTGAAAGTAGATAAGTCTGGAATGAAACCATTGGAACTGGCTAATTCTTCAGAAGTTAGGCCAGGTCAGAGAGCTGTTGCCGTGGGAGGTCCTTTCGGTCTAGGGAACTCCATGACAGTTGGATATGTCTCTCAGATAGGTAGAAGCCTTCCTGTCCAAGAGATAGGGCTTGAAGGATTCAGAATCAGAGATGTAATACAGACAGACGCCGCCATAAATCCTGGAAACTCAGGAGGCCCTCTGATGAACGTGAAAGGCGAAGTAATAGGAGTAAATACGGCAATAGAGACTCAGACAGGTACGTTCTCCGGAATAGGTTTTGCTGTACCAGCCAAGACAGTTGAAAGAGTGGCTCCTGAAATCATTGGAGAAGGAGAAGCAGAACATCCATGGCTAGGAGTCAGAGGATTAAGCGTGAACTCCGATATAGCGAATGAAATGGATCTAAATTCAACTAGAGGATTCCTAGTCATGAACGTAAGTGAGGATGGCCCGGCAGAGAGAGCAGGTCTGCAGCCAGGAAACAGGACAGTGACTGTTGATGGCAGAGAGTATCGTCTGGGCGGCGACGTTATAGTAGAGATTAATGGAAAAGAAATGAGAGGTATTGAAGATATACTTACATTCCTATCACGGGAAGTAGATGTTGGCGAAGAAGTCGAAGTCACAGTCATTAGAAACGGTGAAAGAGTCAAAGTGACTCTTGCACTTCAGGACCGGCCAGAAGAAGAGGAAGTTAACTAGGATCATATCTCAAAACTGCAGCAATACCTCCAAAGTTCTCTAGTCTCTCACCGGCTTCATGATCAGTGTGTACTACTTGAATCTCTCCGCCTTGTTGCTCCACTCTTTCTATTATTTCAGGCTCTTCCCTCTGCTTCTCCTGAGTTATGAGCAGCTTCTTCACCGCTCCCATCTCCGCCAATTCCTTAACAGGCTCTCCATATTCTGCCGGACCGTCTTTCTCAAGAGTTTGGAGAAACTCCTCGACAGCTGACGATTCCTCAGATATACGGGAGTTCTCAACAACTTTATCCAGAGCCCCTCTCTTTATCGCCTCATTCAGCCCTGTCTTTCCAATGACCGAGGTGTCCTGCATCAGGACTTTATCTTTGAATTCGTCCGAGAGCATGTTTTCCAGCCTCTGCTTCGTGAAGCCTGGTCCTCCGATCACTATCTTGTCGACTTTCCCGGCCGTCCTCTCCACATAGTTTGAAACATCCGTGAAGAAGGCGTCACCAGTTTCCTGGTCCTTGTAGAGCTTGCCGGGGATGTTCTGATCAAGCTTCGACAGGTCCTGAATTCCTGATTCCTCGACTAGGTAGAAGTCGGCCTCGCCTTTCTGGATAAGACAGAAAAGTACTGTGTAACTTCTTTTCTCCTCTGCTTCCTGAAGATCTTCCCACTCTACATCAGTAAAATTCTTATACAGTTTGAACCTCTTTCCTGGCTCCAAGTTGAAGGTGTGGTATCCGAGTTCGATGTCTTCTTCGCCTTCTGTGATCTCTCCAGTAAGTCTCAAACGATCCTCCTGATACTCTATCTTCTCTACTTCCAGTGTGAGAGTACAGGTCTTCTTCTCTCTGCCGTCGAGTTTGGTTCTCTGCGTCTTTGCTCTGACGCTGTCACCTTGTTTGATTATCTCCTCCAGGTGCCAGAGATCGTCTTCGTTCTCTATCTCAATTTGAGCAAATCCTTCCTCCCTCTTCTGGTTTAGAATCTTCATATTCCGGGTTTGTGTGGAGAAAATAAAAACATGCTTGAGTAACTCAAGTTATGGAAGATGCATTTCCGGTTGTAGTGGTTGTAGGACTAGCTATTTTTGGAATGTTCTGGGTTGGAAGCCAGGCCGACGGAGATTTCATAGGTATTGGAGGCGGAGATCAGCCCGATAGCATGCTTCTGTACTCGGCCGAGCCTGGTACTATAGGGGAATCCAACGAAGACTTCCGAAGCGTAGGATTCGGTACTTTCACTGTTGGAGAGCAGAGAGGAAACGTACAGGCCTACACTTCAGAAAGAGAAGAAATAAGCAGAGGATTAATCAGTGGAGAAAGTATAGAGGAAAATTATAATGCTACTCAACCCGGAGACGGGCAAGTCAGTTTCGAGGTACTGGGCAGAGAAGGGTCAGGAAAGATATTTGTAGAAGTTAACGGAAACAGAATCTTCGATGCCGCAACAATTTCTGGGGCGACGCCCGAAATTAATATTTCTCAAAATGATCTTCAGCCCGGAATGAACAACATCAAGATAGGAACGACCAAATCCGGCATTTTCAAAGGAGCAAGATACGCACTAGAAGATATTGAAGTAACAGTTGAGGACAGAAAATTCCACGATCATACAACCTACTTCCAGATGTATGATCATGAACTGAACAGCTTCAGGCCGAGCAACCTGACCTTTACAGTGCCTGTAGATTCTTCAACACCTCAGGAACCACTTGAAATACAGATAAACGATAACCAAGTATTCAGTCAGAGAATCGGAAGATCGACTCAGGGAGTCACAATTACACCCCAGAACTCGGATCTGAGAACCGGATACAACACCATCAACTTTGGAACCGATGGAGAATCAAAATACACTATAGAAAACGCTGACCTACAGGTAAGATACGCAGTGAACGTTCAGCCAGCAAGGAAAAACTTCAAATTTGAACTAAATGATAACAGACTGGACTACATTGAAAGAGACAACACAAAAGAAGAACTTAGCTTCCAGTACCAGAGAACAACAAGAGCTGAACCAGTTGAAATACAGGTAAATGATGCATTCTACAGAATAGAACCTGAAAACGGGATAAACACTGTAGAACTCGAAGAAGAAGTATTCGAAGAAGAGAATAGCTTAAGTATAAGCAGCAACCAAACCTTCAGAATTCAAAACCTGCAGATGATATCAGAATCAGAGAAATAATTATATGAACTTTTCCAAAAAGGCTATTTTCAAATTTATATTTGGTGAGGTTTCGATATCCCTTGATATAATATATCCTTTTATCACAAAAGACACTTCCTGGACAGAGGCGATTATTGGAGCTATTCCCATACCCGGCACTAGCTTAATACACTTATTTGGAGATAAAGAAGATGAGGAAGAAAATGGTGGACTAGATAATGAGGGGGCTGACCCAGAGAATGAGTTTAGGGAAAACGGAAAGAGAGTAATGACAGATGGAGGTCAGAGAAATAGAAACGAATCAGAAACAGGGAGGCGTCGACTCACAGATCCTAGCAGATTGTCAACTCAAGATTCTGAGAGCATCCTGAATAAAGCCCCAATCGGAAAGAATTTTTTGGTTGGTTTATTGGCTTTGGCAGCAATAGGACTAGGGTTCTACTTCATTGGTTTCATGGGCATAATAGGGGCAATAGCAATCATCGGTTTAGGCTATTTTGTTTATTCAAGCTTTGGAATGAAAGGTGTTCTAGGCTTATCGATTCCCTTTATCTTCCTGATTGGGGTTTTTGGGTTTACTGGTTATGGATCAGGTTACGGATTGTTGATAAGCGATACTGTTGGAGATCCTTTGGATGGGGCTTTTGGTGATGCTGCCGATGAATTAGGTTATCAGGTTGGAAGAGGAGTTGCTTTTTTTCAGTGTGCAGGCGACGCTGGATGTCTAAGAGAATGGAGACTAAATAGTACGAGCGATCTAGGAACTGAGAGTGTCGGTAAGACATTTGAAGTAAGCATGATAGGACCTGAGGTTACTGGTGCGAATGACGTTTCTGTAAGGCCTAAGAATGACAAGATACCTGTCTACTTTGGTTTGATAAACAGTAGGCACGGTGTAAGGGGGGTGGATGCTGAAAATGTAAAATACAGAATGAAGGTCACTAATCCTGGAGTTCCATTTGTAGATGGAAGCACACCTGTATGTGAAACAGATTGGAAAAATATATCTAAATACCCTAATTTGGATTCTGATGAAATAGATAATTTCGATTCTATCGACAGAAGTTTATTCCCAGGTCAAACATTTGACTGGGAGGACCAGAGCGAAAGCATGACATTGTTTAACTGTGGACTGATGAATCCTGGAGCTCAGGGCAACAAACATGAGGCTAAGGTGGAGGTCAAGTATGATTATTCTACTTTTTCAATAATGGAGGTTGAGGCAATGGCGGATGAAAGTCATGAAGGTTCTAGGGATGAAAAGAAGTCTGAATCGGTAGATACACCCGCCAGGACAGCTATCACTACAAGAACAGCACCTATGACATACCGAAAATTGGATGGAAGAACTATTTCTGACCCGCTTACCGTAAGAGTTTGGTTAGAGACTGATGAAGACGATACCAAGTTTAAGGTTGACGCAGAAAAATTCTATCTTAAGGACTCCAGCTTGACTACCCATATACAAAATAACTGCAGAGGCCTGAAACAATCAGAGAAAGATGAAGACAAATACAAATTATCTAATGATATAATTAAGCAGATTGAAGATAGGCAGGATCGAGGGGATGAAGGCTGGTTCTCACAGAGATCAAAAACCCCAACGGCTACATGTGACTTTAAATTGGAAAATCCTGAGAGGATAAGCGAGACAGGTGAGACGGTTTCATTCAGAGCCAGAGCAAACTACACTGTTAGATTCCAAAAAGAATCTTCGGGCTTCAGCCTGTTCAACGGAAACTGCGACATAGAAAACTGTCCATATGTTAAGCCTATCAACTCTTCCAATCTAAAAACTACATTAGTAAATGAATTGGACTTAGATGAGGACAAGCCGCTTCACTACAAAGATGGAAACGGCGAGGATGAAAACTGGGGTCGAATCGACTATTGGAAAAAGGAATACGCGAAGTGCAATCGCCCTCTGGACTCTGAGAACAGCTGCAGCTGGGTAGATACATTTAATTACGGTGAAAGAGATCCTTCTGACGAATCAATTGAGAAGGGTGAATTTGCGATAAGATTTAATGATGAACCAGATGAAGCAGATGAATTTTTCGCATGTGGCGCTGAAGAACAGGCTGAAGGCAATGTTGTCGGGATTGAGGAAGAAGAGTTGAATGAGGCTTATTCGGACTCTGAATCGGGTTTTAGGTATGAGGGCGGTGAATGGAGGTTTGAATCAGGTTTTAAGTGTGAATCAAATGATTCAGATGAGTAATAAAAAGTTTCTGGCCGCCATAGACAATCCTAAAACTGTTACAATATTCAACATCATTACCTCATCTTCTCCTTCGAATTCATGTTTGACGAAGTAAAGTATAAGCAGAATAAGCCCTATTTTTACAGTCAGTAGTGCCGGTAGTTTTCCAATATAGCTAATCAATCTCTGCAGAAATGGATTGGCTTCTTGGTAGGCAGGTAATGCTGCGAAAGTGGCAGCAAAGTCAGCCAAATGTGCTTGGAATGCTTCAAAATACTTTTTCAGTTTCTTACGGCAAGCTGGAATCCTGAATATAGATAAACCAGTGAAAATTACTAAAATCGATTTAAAATTATTTAAACCTATTAAAAATATCAAGAATAAAGTTGATGAAGTTAACAATAAGTTAAACCTTCTTCTATTGAAGTTTAAGTATAAAAACGGGGAAAATGTTATGATCATCACAGATGAGGTTACCAAAAACTGTAAGGCAGGATCAAAATAGGAAAATTGAATCGATATAAGCCCCGCTAACAATGAAATTAAGCTTAAATTCAAAGTATTCAATTTGTTTGAAGATTTTTTAATCGCCTTTAACATAAATCATTCATGAGGAGCTTGACTCTAATAATTTTGTTTTTCTCTGTAATATTAACTTCAGGTTGCTTAGATGACGGCGGAAGTTCTGCGGGAATAGCAGTTGATAGATTAGAGGTCGAGCCTAAATCAATTCCAGAAGGAAACTCTTTCAGCATCAGCCTAGATGCAAGAAATGCTGGTTTACTTGAAGGCAAGGTAGATGTAGGAAACGAGGAAGGAAAAGAGGTTCTAACCAATTTTTGCCCAGATTATTTCAATATTGCAAGCTTTGAAGCTCAGACAACCAGAGGATCAGAAGGTAATGATGAGTACGTCTACAGTCTTGAGCAAGGTGAAAGAATGCAGATGCAATGGAGATTGAACCAGGAGGGTGCTGAAGTCCCTACTTTCGGATACGATTGCAACCTCAGGTTTGAAATACCTTTCAATTACTCAGTAAGAGGATTTAAGCAGGTAGAAATACTTGAAGATAGGGAGGTAGAAACGAATTCTGAACTTACGCAAGATTCCTCGGCAGGACCACTAAAATTTGATATAGAACTGATAGGCACAAGCGCAAGCAGAAGCAACACATTACTAAAGGAAGATAATGCCTCGATATACCTTACAGTCTATAACCAGAAGGAAGAAGACGAAGGAGAGTATCTAGGTTTGATTGAAATGCAGAATATAGAAGTTGAGACCAATGGAGCCTTAGAGCTGTTGGACAGTTCTTGTTTGGATAAAGGAGATGTCGTTTTGTCGGCAGGAGAACAAGACATCTACAGATGCCCAATTGACGAGAATGATGAATACCAAAGTCCAAGCTCAAAGGGCGAGATTGAGACCAGAGTTAATTACACATACGTTAGAGACATTGGCAGCAGAGAGATTGAGGTGAAGCCAGATGGACGTTAAAGCCGTATTGACTATTTTTTTGATCCTATTAACGACTGCTTGCGTAGATGATTCTACAACTTCTGGTGAAGGATTTGTAACCGAAACTCTTTCTATTTCAGATACTGAACTAAGACCAGATCAGGAGACTATCGTCGAATTGGAAGTTGTCAACTATAATACAGGTGATAGCCAGTTAAAGTCGGAGGAGATAGAGATTTTCAATTCAGGGCAGCTTGAAGTAAAAGAAAAAAGCTGTACTCCAAGTAAGATAGGGTCAGCAAGAGAAGGATTAAGCCCCAAAATGAGATGTACATGGAACTTGAAGGCTCCAGGAGAAGAATTTGTAGAAGGATTCGATTCAAAGCCGCTTTCATTCAATTTAAGATATAATTTTAGTAACAGCCTAGAATCTGAGGAACCCTTAACAGTAGAAGTGAATAGCGATCCAGCAGAATCAACGGAAACAGTGACTAAAGAATTCTCTAACAATGATATATCCGTGAAACTTGAGACAGTGAGCCCTATCCCAAGTGATGGCAGCAGACCATTTGACATAGAGATTGAAAAAACTGGTTCAGGAAACTTGAAAAGCGATTACAGTTTAGATTACAGTCCGGAAAATTTATTCGACAACTGTCCAACCAATTCCGAACCATTAAACGGGAAAACAAACCTTGCCTGTAGAATAGAATCAAGTACAGAAGGAACCCGAAAAGCATTCATATCCATATCTTATAAATACGAGAGAATACTAAGCAAATCTATAGAGGTTGTAAATAATTAATGAGGGACGGCATTGGAACCACGATTCTGTTATTGACGTTATTAATAGCATCAGGATGTGCAAGCAGTACTGGAGGAGATGAAACAGGTAGTTCAGCGATTTCGGTAAACAATTTTGAGGCTACACCCAATCCGATTCCATCTAGACAGCAGTTTACTGTAAATATGGAGCTCGAGAACACAGGAGACTCTGACGCAGAAAGCGTATATGCAAGGATATTTGGACCCTCATTTATCAATTCAAAACAAACAGCAGAGAGAACCGAAAACTTCAACGGATTGAGAAGCTCATCTGATGATAGCCCTTCTATTCCAAAAACAAGTACTTGGCAGTTTAAAGCACCTGACATAGGTGAAAACAGAGAAATTGATTATACCCTGCATTCTAAAATCTTCTACGACTACGAAACCCGTGCCAATACAGACTTTAGACTGGTTTCACAGGATAGATTTGAGGAAGAAGGGTATACTCAGGGAGAGCCTACCCTTGATCAAAGTGAGGGACCTATCAACATGAGGATCAGAGGAACGACTCCGAAAATATTTTATGAAGATGATGGAAATCAGGCAAGCTCGGATATCTGCGTAGTGGCAGAAAACCAGGGAGATGGTACAGCGTTCACTGGAGGAGATAATGTTGGAGAAGCAAGAGGTTATGAATTAACTGACGAGGTTGGTAACGAAGATACAATAAACCTAGCAATTGAGGAAGTAGACGGGATTAGTTTCCAAGCAGAAGATACTCAGAGTAATTCGGTAAGTATTGAACTAATAGGCGGAGAAGAAGGATATCAGTGCTTCGAAATGATCGCAACAGATTTGAGCAATTCCGAGACAAGTATCAATACAAGAATTACAGCTGATTATAACTACGTTGAAGAAACAGAGACATCAGTTACAGTAGAGGGAAGAAGAAATTAACAACAAGAAGGACTCTCACCATTCTCGTATTAGAATGACTCCAGTCAGCAGCAGTGCGATTGCCGCTGCGGCTGCTACTTGAACTAGTGTTCCTCCTGTCCGAAGGTTTCCCAGTGCATTGCTGAACTGTCCAGTTATTCCGCTTCCTACTCTATTTTCCCTGTCATTGATTGCTTCCTCTATTTCCTGTCCTATAACCAGTTCAACTGTATGGCTGTCCTCTGCGTTGTTGCCTGTTGCTGTTACTGTGATCTGAACGTTTCCTCGTTTCTTAAATGGGATTCCTGCGTACATATAGGATGTCTCAGTCTGTCCTGGACCAACAGTCAGCTCTTCCGGTTTAATGGAAATCCATTGAGGTCCTTGATGCTGTAGTTCGTAAGTGTTTTCTAATGTTCCAGGGTTCTCTACATTTATCTCATAGATTACTGACCTGTTTTCTCCTGCGCTTGCTACCTGCGGCACTACATTAACTGATACATCGTAGCAGTTCTCAACCACTACTCTTGCAGTACCGGACTTTGCTGGCTCTCCGTAGCTTGTTGCTGTCGCCGTTGTTTCTACTCTGTAGCTTCCTGTTTCAAGCTGTGTAGCATCGACTACTGTTTCTACAGTCTCTGTTTCTCCTGCTTCAATTTCTACTTCTTCCTGTTCAAGTGTTCCTCTGTTTGTTTCCAAACTGTAGGTTTCGTATGTTTCTCCAGTGTTTTCTATAACTGTCTCGACTGTTGCCTGCTCCGTCTCACATACAGATACTCTTGTGTTTTCAAAACTGATCTGCATATTATTGCCATTGTATGTCTGTAGTGTGGCAGTCGCTGAAGAGCTGCTTCTTCCTTCGGCCTGAATGTTAATCGTTCTCTGGCCTAGTTCCACCATTTCTGTCTCCAGTTGAACTGTTTCGGATTCTCCCTCCTCTACTTCGACATTGTTGTCAGTGAATTCTCCCTTATTGGCTGAGAGAGTGAATGCGTCTTCCCTTGTGCCGAGGTTTCTAACTGTTACATCAAATGTTGCTGTGGATCCTCCTGCATTCCTTTGCTGGGTAGGAGTTACAGACATCTCTGAGTCGTAGCAGGTTTCTGAGTTGAACTGTAGATTAGTAATGTCTTGTGAATAGCTTGTGGTTGAAGCCGCTCTAAAATTAAAGTTCTCAGTTAAGTCATTCTTTGAGCTAGCTGTAAGTGTCACAGTCTTTGTTTCTTCGTCCTCTAGAGTTACCCTATTCTGTGATAGCTGGCCGTAGTCTGTGGAAAGCTGGAATTCTTCCTGCTGAATTCCATCATTGGTGATTTCTACTGTGTAAGTTGCAGTTTCTCCTCTGCATACTGTTCTTGAGGTCTGATCGACTTCTGCTGTGACATCGTGATCTTTTATCACTGTTGCGAGGAATTCTTCTGAGTATTTCTGGTTTGTTGCTCTTGATTCTGCAGTTACTGAGAAACTGTATGTTCCTTCCTCTCTATCTTGAGAAGGATTATACCATACATTGAGCGTTTCTTCCTCTCCTGCATCAATGCTAACTTTTCTCGGAGCGATGTCAATTTCTTCCACACTGGAGCTTGTCAGCGTATAGGTATCTTCTACAGGCCCTACGTTTTCAATTGTAAGTTCATAGGAGGTAAACGAGTCAATTCTCGTGCTTGATTCTTCTGGGAAAAAAGTTAGTTCTGCTTGTGATGCGGTAGCTAAACCCGTTATACCGATCAAGATTACCGTTAGTATAAGTAGTTTTCGAACATTCATTTGTGTAATTGTCACCATGTAATGACACTAGAGCTAATTTTTATATATCACATGGTAGTCAAAATCTTACTTGATTAAAAAGTAGCAAAAGAAAAGGCAGGGAAAATCAAAATGAGAAGACGGCCCTAAGTCTCTGGACTAGACCTCTTTCTCTCGGAGCATTCTGACCTCCCGTCTCCAGATCAACGGTCTGACGGAAGATTTCCTGATTTCTGGCCTCTACAATAACTTCAGGATCGTACCTGCCTTCCTCTCTCGGCGTGAGATAGAAGAAGACCTCCTTCCTCTCTCCCGGACTTAAAACAACCCGCTTCTCACTCTGGCTCAACCAGGTGCTTGGCAGGCCTTCAACATCCAGATTGTATCTGGTCATCTGGTTTTTTGTGTTGTAGAGATCCACTTTGATCATTCCACTTCCGGACTCAACTGAGGCAACCTGATCAGGGAAGGACTCAACTTCTACATCCGTCTCTAGTACTTCTACAGTTGTCCTGGATGATGATCCATCCCCAGACGTGTATGCTCCAACCTCATAGACGTGTTTTCCAGGATCTTGCGCCTCTACATCAAAGCAGACTCTACCTCTATCGTTTGTGGACTCTATGAGCCTTCCATCCTCACGCAGTACTGCTTTTGCATCTACCTGTGATCTTACCTGTGCACAGACCTCAAACATCTCTCCTTCAAATACTTTCAGAGGGGCTTCAACTAATCCGACACTGGCTGTAGGAAGTACATGAAGCTGTCTGGAAGCTGATTGTCCTCCTGAACGAGCCCTTACCGTCTTCATACCTACCGAATCAGCCCTAATATATGTCTGATAGTACCCATCTGGTTGAGTGGACACTCTTGCCTTTCTGTCACCATTAACGTCTATCTCTACCTCTATTCTCCTGTCCACTCCATCGACAAATCCAGAGACTTTGACAGTGTCTCCTACCAGCGCCTTGTTTGGACTGATCGGGTATGATAACTTCATTGAGATACCTGAAAGATCCTGAGTTGGAGGCTGTGAAGGCTCACAGTCTTCAACCGTTACAGATCTTGAAACACTGTCTCTTGTACCGTTCCTTGCCTGTATCCTGAATGTTTCTCTTCCACTTCCTTCGACATTAGTGAACCTGACTCTTCTCTCTTTTCTCTCTCCTTCATCAAGTACAAATCCATCTAGGACTATGTTGGATCCAAGACCTTTTCCTGTTACAGTCACATACTCATTTCTGTTGTCTCTGTTATCTACCGCGACGTCCACCGAAAGTGTTCCGCCTCTACAAACTGAACCTGAGTAATCTGTACTAACTATTTCTATTCCCTCTCTGTCGTCTTCTTCTCTGTTCAATCTATAGGTTCTTGTCGTAGTTTCGTCTTGCTCGACTTCTACTGTATCCGTTGAAATAGATTCGTAGTTTGATTCTGATACTTCAACGTCATATCTACCTTCTTCCACCTGGAAAGAGGTAAATCCATTTCTATTTGTGTATTTCGTTCTTTCTTCCGGACCGTCTATCTCTACCCTTGTATCCTCTATTCTATCTCCTGAATCACCATCTTCAACAAATGCCTGGAAGGTTCCTTCATTTCTTTCGGTTTTTCTCTCTAGTTCAAATCTAAGTTGCTCTATTTCTCCTTCTCTGAGATTTACTGAATCTTCTTCAGCATCATAGTCAGGGTGGTTTACTTCAACATCATAATCACCAGCTTCCAAGCTGAACTCGGCGTCTCCTGAGCTATCTGTATACCGTACTCTGTCTTCTGGTCCTTCAACCTGAACTCTAGCATTTCTGATTGGATGATCGTATTCATCACTGACTTCTACATCCAAAGTTGCATCTTCCTCGGTATCTGAGAGGACTATAAGCTCTTTGGCAAACTTGTAATTCTTTCTTCCACATGGATCTCCCTCTGTTTCAACTTCAGCTCTTACGAAGGAATCTCTATCCGGACCTACCTGCTGTGTTATAGTCCTTGATCCGAAGCCAGGAACAGTCACTTCTCTCTGCTCTACAATGTCTTGTCCAACCTCAAATCCGATTTGGACTCTCTGGTTTTCTTCAGCAGTGTTGAAAATTCTAATCTCTGCTTCAGTTGATTCTCCTTCATTGATTACGTAATCTTCCAGACTGAATTGGATATCCTTGCGGCTTACACCACATTTGCTCTTGACCTCACCAACCGTGACATATTTTGTAGTTGTATCGGTATTGCCTTCGTCATCCTCAACAGTCAAAGTGACAGGATATGTTCCATCTTCTTCAAAAATGTGTGAAACCTTTCTCCCTGCACTTCTGGAACCGTCACCAAACCTCCATTTGTAATTACCTATGCTTCCATCATCTGAACTTCTTGATGCATCGAAGTCTACCTGATCTCCCTCCATCGGATTTTCAGGTTCAAAATTAAAGCTCGCATCCGGGCGCTCATCTCCTCCGCCACCCTCGGTTAATACAGTTATCTCCTTGCTGAACGTTCCGATATCCTTGCTTCCACAAGAGTCTCCTTCCGTTGAAATCTCTGCTCTAGCGAAAGCATCCTCTGTAGGAGACACTGTTTCGGTGATTTTCTGTGAGTATTTGCTTGGAACATAAACAGTTTCTGTCCTCACTGTATTCTGGCCAAGTTTCAACCTGACCTTAACTCTCTGATTCTCTTCACCAGTGTTTGAAACTGTTAGTTCTAGATCAGTGGATTCACCTTCTTCAATAGTGTAATCTGAGACACTGAAGTCTATATCCTGTCTTGAAACACCGCATTTTCTTTCTTTTCTAGCCACATAGACATCTCTCGTTGTTGCATCAGTATTCCCTTTTGAGTCTGTTACAGTTAGAGTGACAGGATATTCTCCATCACTATCGTAGGTCTTTGTAGTTCTCTTACCAAAGGAATCCGTTCCATCACCAAAGCTCCAATCATAGTCAACTATGCCTTCGCTACTTGAGCTTCCTGAAGCATCAAACTCAATCTGCTGGCCTACTTCAGGGTTTGAAGGACTAAATGTAAAGTCTGCATCCAACTGAGTATCATCTCTAGACTTAACTCTAAAATTAGTAGAATCACTGGAATCGTCAGAACTAACCTTTGCAGTATAATAACCTTCATCACTCTCACTAGTACTCCAGTACAATGTTCCTCTTCTTGATTCTCCAGCATTCAATGTGACAGTATCAGAATCTTTCTGGTAACCATCAATATCAAGTCCTATTTTCTGAGTATCTCTTGCGTCTCCCTCGTTCTCTACTCTGTAATCAACACTTAGTGTATCGCCTTCCTCAACAGGACTGTTGGAATCGGTTATTTGAACGTTAAAATTAGGCTCTGAGCTGTCTTTTACGACTAAATCAGTAGTCTTCACAGCTACAGTTTTAGATCCACATGGCTGCCCTCTAGTCTTGGCCTCAGCCTCAACCTCCCCGCTCGATTCAGGGAAGAGAGTTTCCTCAAAAGTAATATCTTCATTTGAAGACAGAGTTCTGTAGAATGTTTCAGAAGAATCTCCAGGAGCCTCAAATCTTACTTTGACTTCCTGTTCATCTCCATTATTCATCACTGATATGCTGGCCTGAGTGCTATCACCTTTCTGAACGCTATCAGGACTTAGGGTGAAAGACCTAGTTTCGATACTACATTCTTCTTCAACTTCACTCGTTGTAAATGATGTCATCTTCCTCTCAGTATTTTCGCCGTCATCTACTTCTAGGCCCCAATAATAGCTGGTATCTTCCTTTAATTCATCTCCAGAGTGTTGAAAGCTTCTCTCAAAATTAGCTGTAGTTGAAACGCCATCAGAAGAAGTATATTCAAACTCCGGATTATAGAATGGATTACTGTCGTCATCAACTACAAGTTTAACTGACTCCATTCCATTCTGATCATCTGAAATCTCCCATCTATACTCCGGCATCAAATTTGCATCTGATCCTTTTGGAGATCTTAAATCAATTGAAGGCTTCTGATTAGAATCCTCCTTTTCTGTTTTTATCTGCAATCTCTTAGAGTCTTCTGCGCCGTTTGAATCCTGAACTATTACACCCCACTGATAATTTGTATCATATTTGAGATCAACAGGATCATCTAAAATCTCTATACCTTCGTTTCGATTGTACTCTGCTACCTTGTTACTCCAAGGAGCTGTGAAACCTTCATCTACAAATAATTTATAGGTTAATTCATCCCCATCAGGATCATCGGCTTTAAATCTGAATTTAGGATTAATTAAAACTTCATTGCTATTTGGAGATATTAATTTTAGCTCAGGTGGAGAGTTTTCACTTCCTCCGTCGCTTTCATCGTTTAGTTTAATATATACAGCTTGACTGCCGCTGATTTTTCTAGTTAGAGTTTTACTTCTGTCAGTTCCCCTATCTTCAGCGCTTATTCTATATTCTCCAGCCTCCGGAGGAAAGAAGTTAACATTATTGCTATCATCGCCAGTATACTTTTGTTCGAAATAGCTGTTATCTAAACCTTCTACAGTAATATCTACTCCGTCCACATTCAGATTCTTAGTATCTTCAACGGAGACGTATAGTTGAGTTGCGGTCTGTGCAGACACTGAAACAGAAAACATTACCATCAGTGCTATTAGTGTTGCAGATTGAACTGAATCTCTCATATATTGTTACTTTATAGTAACACTTTTATATAATTTGGTCTAAATAGAAGCATTCTTAGGAAAAACCTCAGCTAATAATAAAATTCAATAAATTTATTATTATCGTACATGCTGAGAAATAGTTACTTTTCCAAACTCAAATAAAGAAAAATAAGAACTAGAGGATTTAATCCTCTAGAGCCCCATCGTAGACTCCATCCTGAATGTCTCTAAATACCTGCCCAGGATTGTCAAAGTCAGCCTCTGTGTATTCATCATTCTCAGGATTAACCAAGAAGGCTTGGTTCGAATCACTATCATAAGTGACAACTAGTTCATCAGCCGTAGTGTCCAACCTATCAGCTTCAGACTGGAAATAATTATTAAATCCAATTTCCTGGTCATCAATAAGGCCCCAGTTCCTAACTTCATCCAGTTTCACACCAGTGTAGGTCTGGCTGTTTACTTCAACATCTTGATAAGCATCAGATAGTTCCGAGTTCTCAAAAATTTCATTAGCTCTATCCTTTGCCGAATCCAATGTTCTCCTAACTACCTCCAATCTCCCTATATCAGCTGCAATGTTATTCGTAAGGCCAGTGTATTCACCAAACATTTCTCTCGCACTTCCGAGAAGGTCTGTTGCTCTATCTTCTCCCTGAATTCCATATTCTCTATCATCCTGAACTCCTGCCTCATAAGCAGCTTGTTCAGCAGCCTGTTTATCTTGTTTGGCATCTTCAATATTTCCTGCTAGTCTATCCTTGACGTTTGCTACATCATCTGCTTCATCCTTAACGTCATGATAAAGTGTTTCTAATGCTGATAACTCTCTAGCAACTTTTTCCTTTGCTTCAGTTAATGCATCAGGCCTAGCAGTTGGTTGTTCCGTGGCTATATTAGTCGACGCAAACACTCCTAGATTATCAAGAGACCCAACTGCCTCCGAGATTGCCGCCCTGTCTTCTTCAGTAATACCATACTGGTCAATTACTGATTGCTCATCCACCGAAACACCTTCGGCTGCATCGAAATCAGTGAAAGTTTGCTCACTTGTGCTTCCATCACCATCACCATCTACTATTCTCTTGAAAGTTGAATCTAGATCTAACCCTAGAATATATTCTGGATCTTCAGCTACATCATCAGGCAGCTCTCCACCTGTATCATTTACGTCTCTTGTAGCAGTACCGTCTCTTCTGATTCTCACATCGTCATTACCTTCCAGTACATCATCGACTTGAGTAATAGCGTTGCTAGATTCGTATTCAGATCTGAGCCCTGACATATCGCTGTGTTGCTCTAATATTCTTTGATCGTGATCAAAGTTTCTATCTTGATTTTCATCATAAACTGCAAAATTCTGTGATTCAGGAACCCGAGGGTCATCTTCATCATCTTCAGGATCTAAAACCGAAGATAAAATGCCTCCTACAGTTGCCCCCGCTGCTGCCGTAGTTAAAGCTCCAGCGATTGCCTGACGCCTAGTAACAGGCTTTGAACCACTACTTGAACTTCCTGAGCTTCCGGATCCTCCGGAACCTCCTCCTGATCCACTTGACATACTATGTTTTCACCTGTTAGTGATAATTTATGACAAATCTTAAATAAACACCTCCCAGTTAATCATCAAATATTTAACTAAATATACAGCTATTCATGAAAGCATCAAATTCTTCATCAGTCATTTCTCTAGTAGCCTCCATCAAAATCTCTGGGTAATCTCCTTCTTCCAACCTTATATTATCTCCATAAGATGCATCAGAGTAGTTATCAATCTCACCGACCACGATATCCTCCCCTCTAGACCATTCAACCGTTTCTGGAGTTGCTTCTATATCGGCACTAGACTCAATGCCATAGTTTCTCGCATCATCTAGTACTTCATAAATCTTCTCAGGACCTTCTGGATCCAAAATTCTCGTGCAAGAAATTCTTGTATTCTAATCCGAATTAGTTCCTACCCCTATCTCATCCTCATTATCTTTTAGTGATGAGTTACTATCATAGGCACCCATATTCTGTTCAGGATCACCAGTTTCTTCCATTGTTCCTTCCCACCACTCAGTATCATATTCCCATCCTAGAAGCCCATTACCAGGATCTGAAATTAACTTGCCACTGCATCTCAATTTTTTAAAAGTACTTCTGCACCCTCAGCTTCAACCATCTCTGAAGCTCTATCACCTGCTTCTCCAATCATGCCTATAGGATTTCCTAAAGGATCCGTTATTTCATACAATCCAGACAACTCTGCATTAAAGATAGGATCATAAGTCAGTCCTGCAGTTAACTCAAAGGAATTCGTTGTAGCATCTGAAATAAAAAATCCTATTGCCAAACTTTTAACAGGATTTCCAGCAACTCAAGACTTCGCCCCCTTATAAATAGAACCAACAGTCGTCATTTGACCATTTTAACGTAACAAATAGTGGAGTATTCTTATAAATTCAACCCTAGTCTTCAATCTAGCATTATATCTAAGCAGACTCTGTCTTCATCTGGAGAATAATTTCCGCATTCAACCTTCTGAAATAGCCTAAAATCAGCTGAAGATAGTCCTTCCGATATATGCTCAAAATCTTCATTCCCCGACCTATTCAACAAATATAAATGAATAACTCCTCTCTCTAAAAGCGACATTTCAGCAACATCCAGAAAGCTCTTAGAATCTTTAGGTAAAGGCATAATAATTCGATCAAATTTTTCTGCCATACCAGGAAGAACCTCCCTTACATCTCCTTCATAACCTTCAACCACATTATCAACACCATTCAATTCAGTGTTTTTTTCCAGATATTCCGCTGCAACAGGATTCTTTTCTACAGCTACTACCTTCTCCGGATTAGCTAATTTAGCCGCCATTATTGCGAAGGGTCCAACACCAGCGAACATAACCAGAACCTTTTCTCCATCTTCTACTTGATCCACCACTCTTTTCCTCTCAGTCGAAAATCTCTCAGAATAATACACTTTGGTCGGATCAACCTTAAACTTACACCCATACTCTTTGTGAACCGTCTCTGTTTCCTCTCCATACAGCTTTCTGTATTCTCCAACTCTGTATTCCCCCTGCAGAGGCTTTTCCTTCAG
This sequence comes from uncultured archaeon, assembly GCA_964604885.1. GTDB lineage: Archaea > Nanohalarchaeota > Nanosalinia > Nanosalinales > Nanosalinaceae > Nanohalobium. Next base: position 41,786 of record CAZSAB010000006.1, on the reverse strand, counting down.
TAGAATAGTTTTAACGCTTGGATGATGTTCCAAAATTCCTTCAACTGCTTCCTCCTCATCCACAGTCAGTTCGTTGATTACAGCTATTTCACCGATAATCTCATAGGAAGGAAGATTATGGTCTTTATTCCTTTGATTTTGCTTTATTACTGAGATATCATTCTCAAGTTTCTCCCTTACTTTCCCTAGGCCTTTATCTACAAATATTTTCTCATTCCCAGATATAGAGGCTTCAACCTCTTCCTTAGTGTACTTCTCTGATGAGAATACTTTCAAACTTAATTCCTCTCCATTTTGAGCAGTTAAACAGTTTCCTTCTTTTTCTATCTTGAAGCCCTGTTCTTCGAAAAGTCTTCGGACCTTCTCTTCCAGTTTTTGTTGGTTCATATCAAGCAAGGTTTTTGGCAGCAATTAAATGCGTTGGAGGAAATCCAGTCAATATGCTACATCTGGTAGGCCTAGGATTGGATGATGGAGAAGTGACGGAGAAAGGCTTGGAAGCTATAGAATCAGCCGAAAAAGTCTTCGCAGAATTTTACACAAATACAGAAACTGTCGATTTGTCCAGATTAGAGGAAAAGACTAATTCAGAAGTTGAAAAACTTTCAAGAGAAGAAGTGGAGCAGGAAGACAAAATAGTCAAAGAAGGGAAGAAATCAGAGGTAGCATTCCTTGTATCCGGAGATGCTCTAACAGCGACAACCCATTATGACATCAAACACAGAGCCGATAAAGAAAATATAGAAACGGAAGTAATTCACGCGCCATCTATATTCACTTCTATCGCGGAAACTGGTTTGAACGTTTACAAGTTTGGGAGAACTGTAACACTACCAGAAGAGGGAGAACCAGAATCAGTAATGAAATACATAGAAAAGAATGGTTCAATCGGTCTACACTCATTGATTTTATTAGATATAAACTTGGAAGCGGACAAGGCCGCAGGAAAAATATTGGATATGAAACCAGAACTGTCCGAAAGAGAAACAGTTGTCTTGGAAAGAGCGAACCTAGACAACCAGAAAATTTCCAAGAAGACTCTGAAAGAAGTCTCTAGTTCAGAGTTTGGAGAACCTCCTCACTGCCTGATTCTGTCGGGTGATAAGAGCCATAAGGAAGAAGAATTTGTGGCCAATTTTTAAATTTGTTTAACTTGCATTACTTGTCATGCAGAAGACTGTGCGAAATGTGGACGAAGATGTCTTTGAGGAGGCTAAGAAACTGGCTTCCGAAAAAGACCTGAACATGGGAGATGTAGTGAACAGAGCTTTGCTTGACTGGATTAGCAGCGAGAAGGAGTCTGAACTAGATATAATGGATTTTGAGCCGGTTGAAATGAGTGACGAAGACGAGAATTTAAGTGAGAGTTACAGGGAAGAACTCTATGGATAGATACTTTCTAGATACAAGCTTCCTAATAGCCTTCTTCGACTCAGGGGACGAACATCATGAGAAAACGAGAGAACTAATGAAGGAAATAAAATCCGAAGAACTCGTAATTTCAGATCAGATATTTTCTGAAACTGTCAACACTGCCTTCTCAAGAGTAGGATACAAGAAAGCTAGAGACTGCTCAAAATACCTGAGAAAATCACAGATCAAAATAATATACCTGAACGAACCAGGGTTTCTGAAAGCATGCAAAATTTTTCAGGAAAACAAAATAAGCTTCACAGACTGCAGCATAGTATCAACAATGCAAATACTTGGGATAGAAAAGTTAGCAACTTTCGACAAAGACTTCAAAAACTACGAAGAAATAGAAAGAGTACCAGAAAATGAATAAGACACAGAAAAAACTAAAGGAAGAGACAGAAAAATGGCTGGAGAAACTCAATGACAGAATGGAAGGTAAAAATGAATCAGTTGATCAGATGGAGAATGTACTAGCCTACCGAGAGGACACAAAACACTTCCTAGAGGAAGAAGATTACATCAGGGCATGGGAGGCAGTCATCTACGCATGGGGTATACTGGAGACATTGGAGAGGCTGGGTAGGTTTGAGGAAACAGAATAAAAACAAGAGATCCAAACAACTTGAATTATGAGAGATCCTTGGAGGTTTGTAGCTTTTGCACTGGCAGCTGTCTCAGGATTTATGTCTTCAAGCGTGGTAACCAGCATAGCCACACAAAACTATGGTTTGCCTGAACTACCGGGAGATATAATCATGGTTGGTCTTATAGGCCTCTTCACTGGATTTTTGATAGATGAGCTCATTCCAGCCTATTTTGATAAAGTTAGAGGTGGGGGCGGAGGAGACTTTGACTCAGGAGGTGGAGAAGATTTCGACTTTGACTAAAAAGAGGTTGATATTCTTTCTGACATGTCTTACATTACTTACTTCTGCTGAAGCCTCATTCCACTCTAGTGCTAGTACAGAAGATCAGTTTGACGAAAGCTATTTTTCAATCCCAGAATACGACTCTCATAGAGAGATAGCAACACAGCTGGTAGCACCATTTCTTTTCATCACTTTATTACTGCAAATAGGAATAGAAAGGGTGCTATTTTTCACCCTAGACACTGGTAACTCTCCATTTGGAGACAAAACTGAGAAGAAAAAAGCCAAGAAACAAGCAACTGTAATTTCTCTACTAATAGCTGGCATGATGATTCCAACACCAATTTTCAAAAATATTGATTTGCTAACGGCGGTAATTTTTGGTGGAGGAATTTACATTTTAGTCGCTATTTTAGGTATTGCCGCAATAGTATCAGTATGGAGAAGATTATAAAAATAAAATAAGTTAACTACCATATATGCACAACTTAACAGGCAAAACCAAGCTATTGTTGATCATTTTTATTATTTTTAGTTATGGGGCAGCAGCTCAAAATGATGATCCTATTGTTGATCCATCAGGACCAAGTCTAGATACCGATCCTATTGGCGCGATATCGGGAGCAGTGACAGGTTTAATAAATGCAGTATTCGATTTGCTAATCCCTACAGACTGGAGTAGTCTATCGAGCACCCAGCAATTATTTTACGGATCAAGCTTCCTTCTTGTTCTGGTAGCTATATACTTGATAGTATACTTTGGTGCAGACGAACTAGATTTGATAAATGATAGGGATGCCAATTTTGATAAAAAGCATGTTTTTGGGATTAGCCTGATTCTGGCAGCCATTTTTATGGGTTCTGGCCAGTTTTTCTTCTTTGCGGATAAATTCGGGTTGATGTTAGTTGTAAGCGCTTTCTTTTTATTTGCTGCATTTGTGAGTCTAGTAATGTTCGGTGGCGCAGGAGCTGTATACGGTGCTCTGGGTTGGGGTAGTAAGGGTGCTAAAAAAGGGTATAAACAATACACTGGCAGCCCAGCTCAAACTGCAGTAGGCAAAATAAAAAGCGGTGCTGCTACTGCTGGAGCAGCCGCAGGCGCAGCAGGTATCGCAGGAATAGGAGCAGTTTACTCTGCGTATAAAGACAGAGTATGTGGCAAATGTGGCCAATTTGGACCAAGCAAGTGCGGAAACGGAAATACCTGCAGTAGATGCAAGGACCAAAAGACATGTTAGGTGATACATAATGACAGAAAAAAACACGCTAAAAATAGCCAAAGACTTGAAAAAATCGCTTGAAGGAGAATTAAGAGAAGAAAAACAGCTTTTACAGGCACTGGACCAGGATTTAGATGCATTAAAGGACCTCATAGAAGCTGAAGATAATACATTGAATATGGAGAGTAGAAATATCCAAAATTTGGACGAAATAGAAGAAGATCTAGAAGAAATACACGAAGCAATTATGAGAGAAAAGGATTTACTGACGAATGCAGAAGAAAAAGATAAGTTGTCCGAAGACGAAGTCACTGAAGTAGAGAATGTTGGAAATAGATTTGAAGAAAATGTTTTACAAGATATGAACGATATTAACGACTCAGTTTCTAAATTAAGAGATTTAATAGTGAGAGAAGAATCAGATGTAGAAGCGGAAGAAGTCTCCATACTTAATGAAGTTGAAGAGATAGAATACGGTAAAGAAGGTATAAAAGAACTCAAAGAGAAGTTGGAAAAAGCAGAAGAAGTTAAAGAAGGTTTAATGAATTACGCCAAGTCGAACGACGATGTAGAACTTAAAAATATATTGGATGAGGAAGATTCAGAGATAGAGGAGGGCGAAGAGATATTGAGTAAACTGGAAAAATATGAAGCAAGGTTGATACAGTTAGAAAGCAAGGCAGATAAAGAAATGAGACAGGAATTGATGGAATTGGAGAATGAGGTGCAGGATCTTGAGGAAGATGAATCAATGGATGAAAAGATAATAGGAGAACTTAGTAATTTACAAAAGGCTCTGAACGAATTCAGTCATGATCATGCCGAGATACCTGATAATGAAATTAGTAGAATGGAATCACATATAGAGAAAATAATAAAAAAGCTAGGAAATTTAGATGAGATGCTGAATGAATTAGAAGGAGAGAGGCAAAAATTAATTCAGTCAGAAGAGGAATCACTCAACGAAGCAGAATCAGAAATGCAAGAAGCAACTCAATGAAACCTGAGACAGTTAGGAGCAAGGAATTATTTAAATGAAGTAAACAAAATAAATTTATAGGATGATATGGAATGGCTGAAGAAACTACGCAAACTGCGGCGATCATGGTTCGTTTGATGAACAATATTGATATTGTCATGATTGGTGCGGCGGCAGGGTTTCTAGCTTCAAAATTGACAGGAAGAAAACAAAACCAGTTCCCATAGGTGGTTCAAAAATGGATAAAAAATTCAGCAAGTTTGTATATGAGTTGGAAAATGTGGTTGATGAGTTAGTGATAGCTCTTCTCTCAGTAAGTGCTATAATAGTATCAGTTTACACGATCTTCTTTAATTCGCAGAGCGTAGATTTCATTGAGTTTGGCAGGATTATCCAACCGTGGATTGTCATGCTTGGACTAATGATTATCGGAAGAGAGCTGTGGCTGATTAACAACAGTCTAGAAAGATACCTGGAGACCGAGGGTGAGAATTAGCTTTGGCTGAAGTCTCTGGATTTGAGAACTTAATAACCTTGATGACAGAGGCTGATGCCTTCACATTATTACTGCCTTTCTTGTTGTCTTTCTTAGTCTTCAAATGGGCTTTGGATAACGTTGACTTGTTCGGAGATAATTTCGGTAACTTTAGTCCAGTAATAGCACTCATACTTGCCTTTTTTACAGCAAGGTTCATAACGTTGAATCCTTTCTATCAGACCTTTTTCGTTGACTTTTTCGGTAAATTGGTTGTGGGTGTAGTCGGAATAATAGGATTCGGAGTTTTGTTAGCATTTTCGGGTTATGATTTGTCCGACTCTGCAAAACCTGTAATGGTGCTTGTAATGATTTCAATCGTGGGCGCCGCGTTTGTGGCCGCCGGTGGGTTCGGACCGGCTTGGATTGAAGGAAGTGCAGTTTATGCCTATGCTCAGTCATTGGCTCTTTGGAGTCTTGAGAGTGGGGCGATTTGGGTGGCAGTGATAGGAGGAGTACTATTGTTCGCTACTAGCGGTGGAGGAAGCAGTGATGCTAGCTTAGGCAGAGGATTGTTTAATAATGATTATATGAAGAAAGTTATACTGGGAAACACTTCAGATGATGAATACAACGATCAATAATGGAGGGGAGTAATAATAGCTGTTTTCGAGTCATTGATCCAGATAATGGTGGAAAGTGGGACATACTATATTTTTATATGGCTACTTTTTGCTTCACTTATATATGGCCTACTTGAGAAGTACAATGTTCTAGGCGAGTCATCAGCGAACGGTGGAGCTGCTGTAGGAGCTTCATTTTTCACTCTTTTGGGCATCTATGTTTTTGCCCCCGAGGGACTATTCCTCAACTTTGGAGCTGCTGTAGGATTCATTATAATGGGTATATTCTCAACCGTGCTGCTTCTCTCATTTTCTGGGATAAATGTTCCTGAGATGACGGAAGGTGTAGAAGGCAACATCTTAGCTGGAATATCTCTTATACTTGTCATATCCGCTTTTCTGGGGGCGCTGGCGTTCAACCTTGACTGGTCAAGCTTATTAGGAAGTTCAGTGGGAGAAAATACTGGATTATTGGAGGATAATGTCTTCCCGATAGTTTTCTTAGTTTTCCTTCTGATAATCATATTGGCAGCTGTAGATAATTAAATTACCAGTCCTGTAGTTCTTCATCCATTTCTTGCATCTCCTGTTCTGAGACGTTTGTCTGTGTTTCTATTCCTTTCTCTTGTTTGATCTCTTGTACAAGGGTGGTAAGGTTACGAACATTGTCGACAAGGTTTGGTAGTACTTGCTGGAATGCTTTCTCCAAGCCACCTATTCTGCTCTGGTATTGGTCTATGTGATCCTCCATTTCATCTACTTTCTGAACGAACTGTTCCTGGTCTTCATCGTCTCTTATTTCTAGGTCATGTACTCTTTGGTCCAGGTCCTCAACTTCATCTTCTAGTAATTCCAGCTCTTCGTATACATTTTCAAACTCCGCTGTTACTCTCTGAAAGTTTTCTGCTACTATCGTTTCGATAAGTTCTTCTACTCTTTGATCAACTGGTCCTGACTGGGCTTCTTCCTCTCCTTCTTGCGATAAGGGTTCTAACTGTTGTTGCTGCTGTGGCGGAGGATTCTTTTGCTGTTGTTGAGTTGGGGGAGGCTGTTGTTGAGGTTGATTATCATCATATCCTTCATCCATTGGTGAAACCGGTTCGTTTTCTGTTTGGTACGGAGTCATTGGTTCAGGACTGTTATTTGAAGTAGCGTTGTTTTTAACTGTGTTGTTGACTGCTTGCTGTATTTCTTGATTCGAGTACTGGCCTTGAAGCTCCTTTTTTATTTCTTCCTCTGCGTAGCCTTGCTGGAACATGTTCTCGACCGTTCTCTCTAGACTTCCTCCTGTCTGAGGACCTTCATCCATCTGTGGCTCGCCTAGACCGCTCTGGGCTGGTGACTGAGAAGAGGTTGAATCATTATCCGAGCCGCTGTCATCCCTCAATCTTTCAAATAACTTGAATTTCATTCTAGTATGTCACCGGCTTCTTCGCTTGATTCTTTGTTTTGCATGTTTTTTATCTTTCTGTCGATCATTTTCTCTACTTCTTCCTCTGTTAAACCTCCAGAGTTGGATTTCAACATTTTCTTTGCCTCATTCTTAGTTATAAAACCTGCTTGCAGAGGATTCATCAAATCCATGTAATTCTCCATTTCTTCCAGTTCTTGAGATTTTACAAACTTTCTTTTCTCCTTGTTTATTTCGCTTATATCTACTTCCATATTGGCAACTCTATCCCTCACTTCAGACATCTCTTCTTCTAGATCATCTATATCGTTCTGCAAGTCCTCTGTTTTCTCTAGAATTGTGTCGTCAAGTGTCTGTACGCGGGCGTTGAGGTTCCTTATTTTTTCTTCAAGGTTCCTTACTCTTCTATTAAAGTCGTTTACTCGGTCGACTATCTTGTTTATCATGTCGCCCTGGGCCATATGTTTTATTTTAGGAACACGGGAATAATAATGCTGGCCATGGCTTTCGAAAACCAAGGAACTTTTGATTACGAATTCGAGGAAGACACTGGAACTGTCAGAATTAACACCCTGGGCTCAATCTACGGCGCAAGTATTGAGGACTACCCTGAGGTCATGTCGAGAGTCATTAATATTCTTCAAGAATTTCCAAACGCCAGTTCTGTGGTTCTATCAGAGTCTAGAGACTACGAATACGGTGAGGAACAAGTTCAACTGTTGAAAGGCGTGGCTGATGCAATTCAAGATATCTCATCTCAGGGCTATCTTTCTCAAAACATTAAAACTGATAAATGCGACAAATTATACTCACAGCATTTGCCAGAGGTACAACAGATTGTTTTTGACAAGATGAGAAGAGATCCTGTAGGCGCCTATGTAGAATTAAAAAGAAAAGAAAGACACATGAGGCAGGAAATGGAAAACAGCGATTACCCACAACAAAGCCGCTGCAGAAAATATTTCATTCAGGATGTAATGAATCCGTTAACCGAAAAAGTTGAAAAATGTGATATAATCGAAAAAGCATCCGAATATATCACAGGACACCATGTTGGAGACAGAGAAGTTTACAGAGAGTTTTTCCATCCACTAGTACGCCCAAACTTCATGCTTACCAAGTTTATGAGCCTTCCTCCTGAGAGAGGAGAGGTAATTGATAGATACACTGTGATGGATGACGTTGAGGTAACTATATACCGAGTCCCTAATAAAACCAGGTTAGTTTACCACGTTGATCCTCCAGAATTCAACCTTCCTGAAGAGAAATACAATTTACTGGATGCAGCTAGAAGATACATGGCCTCCCACAACCCCGAATCAGGGGAATTTGCAAGGCCTGAAAGAATGCAAGATGTCTTCGAAAACATCGGTAAAGACATGCTCAGAGATATATCCAACCAGATGGACCTCAGCTTAACTGAAGATGAGATCAACAGTTTAACAAGGATACTAAACAGATACAGTTCAGGCCTAGGAGTACTAGAACTACTACTTGCCGATCCGAAAATAGAGGACGTATTCATCAACTCGCCTGTAGGCAAATCACCTATCTTCATAGGCCATCAGGAGTACGGGGAATGTCAAACAAACCTTATTCCAACCAAAGAAGAAGCAGAATCATGGGCAACCCGTTTCAGAATACAGTCCGGAAGACCACTGGACGAAGCCAACCCGGTACTTGATACCGAAACAGAGGTATCAGGTGGAAGAGCCAGAGTAGCAGTTATACAGGAAAACCTCAGTCCAGAAGGATTAGCATTTGCATTTAGAAGACACAGGGAAAGAGCCTGGACACTTCCACTTTTCGTTAACAACGAGATGATAAACGCAATGGGAGCCGGCCTTATATCCTTCATAGTAGATGGAAACAGATCAGTGCTTTTCGCTGGAACGAGAGGAGCAGGAAAATCCAGCCTTCTAAGCGCGTCAATGCTAGAGATAATGAAAAATCATAGAGTAGTAACTGTTGAAGACACCTTAGAATTACCTGTACCTCAGATGAAGGACTTAGGATACAATATAGAAAGGATGAAGTCTAGATCAGTTATTACGCAGGTGGAGAATGAGATGGGTGCGGATGATGCTATAAGAACTTCTCTGCGTCTTGGTGACTCAGCACTGGTTATTGGTGAAGTGCGTTCTGAGGAGGCACAGGCGTTGTACGAAGCTATGCGTGTTGGAGCGGTGGCAAACTTTGTTGGAGGTACTATTCACGGGGAAGACGCTTATTCCGTATTTGATAGAGTTGTGAATGATTTGAATGTTCCTAGAACTTCATTCAAGGCTACAGATATAGTTGTACAGGTTAACAAGATCAAGTCTCCCGACGGAATGGATACCTACAGGAGAGTCACCGGTATTACAGAGGTTCGAAAAGAGTGGACTGATGACCCGATGGAGGAAAATGCTTTCGTTGATCTAATGCGTTATGATTCAAACGAAGACCAGTTAGTGCCTACAGACACTCTCATAAACGGAGAATCCCTGATTTTGAACAGGATTGCAGAGAACATCAAGGAATGGAAGAATAACTGGGAAGCTGTTTGGGATAATATTCAGTTGAGAGCAGACATGAAACAGGCTCTCGTTGATAAAGCACATGAAGAAGAGGATATGGGCATTCTAGAGGCCGAAATGGCGGTCAAAGCCAACCAGCAGTTCCATCTTCTCTCTGACAAAGTGCAGAGTGAGTACGGTGAGCAAAAACCTGAAAGAATACTTAATCGGTGGGAGGAATGGCTGGATCAGCAGGTATAACACGAGATAAAGGAGGTTTAAATCATATTGGAAGATGAAGAGAAGGAAGAAATAAAGGAGATAATAAATGATATTAATAGGGATGTTCAGAAGACTAATCAAAGTGATGCACCCGGTTTTCAAGGTTATACTAGGAAGTATCAAGAGTACAAGGAAGAAGCAGAAAAGGAGCGGAAGCTCGGCAGGTATGAAAAACTTTGCTATAAATCATCTAGTATTCTAAGTATAAACGCCGACGAGTCCGTAAGAAATGATCTTAATTCTCCCATAAAGCTTCTTGGATGGGAGATTACTCCCGGAATGGTTCTTTCAGCTTCACTTTTGGTAGGTGTTATCAGTTTCATTGCTTGGGGATTCGTGTTTGTGTTAAACTCTCTTTTAGGTATTATCCCTCAGATAATGATGCTGCTATCTATAACGCTTTGTCTCGGAGCCGCCGTCTACACATACTACATGCCTATATTCGCCGCCAAGAACAAAGTAATCAACAGCAGCGGCGAAATGATTCTATCAATCCTTTACATGGTGCTATACATGCGCAGCTCTCCAAACTTAGAGGGAGCAATACGTTTTGCTGCATTAAACCTAGATGGACCTATTTCAAAGGATTTAAAGAAGGTTTTATGGGATGTCGAAATAGGAAACTACAACAGGATAGAAAATTCATTAGAAAACTACACAAAAAACTGGAAAGACTACAATGAAGACTATCTTGAATCACTACAGCTTATTAAGGCCGCAGTAAACGAGAGAGATCCTAATAGAAGAGAAAAATTGCTTGAGACCTCGATTGAACGAATACTTGACGGCACACAGGAAAAAATGAAGCACTATGCACAGAACCTGAAAACACCTGTAATGATTCTTAACGCTATGGGGGCTATGCTTCCAGTCCTTGCAATGATTATTCTTCCGTTGGTTTCTGTTTTCATGGGAGGTGCAATCTCTGCATTGGATCTTATTCTAACTTTCAACATTCTTTTACCTGTTTTTCTGTATGTTTTCATGCAGAAGGTACTGAGTTCAAGGCCGCCGACAGTTTCTTCAGAGCCAACCCAGGAAAGTTCACTGCCAGAAAGAGGCAGATACCCTGTAGAATTAATGGGTAAGACTGTTCAAGTACCGACAAAAATTATCGGAGCTGCAATATTCTTAATTGTAGCAAGCTACGGGATACTTGGTTACATTGCCTTCCCGGCCACATTCCCGCTTCAAGAAGAAATTAGCAATCCTGCTACAGTGCCCGGGATTTTTAGGAATGGTCCTCAAGGCGCTCCTCTTCCAATGCTTCTGAGAAGTATATCTATCACTTTCGGACTCGGGCTTGGAATAGGTGTATCCAAGCTCTTAGGAAATAAGAAAAGGAAAGAAGCGGAGAAAGACCTTCAGAAAATAGAAGGACAGTTCCCAAACGCACTTTTCGAACTAGGTAACAAGATTTCCGGAGGCACACCAATAGAACTGGCTTTGGACAACGCAGTCGAATCAACATCTGACCTGGAAATATCCCAGTTGTTTGCTAAGTCTTCTTACAACATTAAGAAGCTGGGAATGACCTTCGAAGACTCAATATTCGATAAAAAGAATGGGGCTATCAATGAGTTCCCAAGTAAGATGATTGAAACAGTTATGAAAACAATAGTGGAGTCATCACAGAAAGGAAATAGAATGGCTTCAATAGCAATGACCACGATTTCAGAGTACCTGCAGAATATCCATGAAACACAGGAAAAGCTTAGAGACCTGCTTCAAGAAACAACCACAACAATACAGCTTCTGGCCTACATGCTAGCTCCAGTAGTTTCCGGTGTTGCAGTTGGAATGAGTCAGACAATTATAACAGCGATGTTCAATCTAGGCCAATCATTCTCAAATGTACAAGGAGATATTGGAGGAGAAAGTGGTGCTGAAGGAATGGCCGGAGCAGGAATACTCGGCAATCTTGAAACAGTTATTTCACCCGAGGTTCTGCAATTGGTCGTAGGAATATACCTGATACAGTTACTTCATATCCTAGGAACATTCTACATGAAAATACAGCACGGAAACAACAAATCCTACAAAAACATGTTTATCGGAAAAGTACTTATTACAGGAATGACAATTTTCACTATAACAATGATACTGGTCTCATTCATCTTCGGAGGACTAATAAGCAATGTCTCCGCAGTTTAAAAACAGAAAAGGCAGTATAGAAATCAGGGAAATAATGTTGCTTTTAGCCGCTATCGTATTCGCAGCAGCATTCATACTGGTATGGACACAAGGCCTACCAGTCGAAGAACAGACAATACCAACCGACTTCACATGAAAATATTCAAAAAACGGAAAGGAATAGACCCTACAGGTAGGGTAGTACAGCTGATAGCAGCAGCCATTGTATGCCTAATAGTGGTTTCCGCGGCGACCACAGTAATCAGTCAGGCCGGCAGCGCAGCGGAAGGATGCGGAGCCATGAACCAGTGGATAGCAGACAGCTTCAACATAGACACATGCTAAGAGGAAAACAATGCAGCTAAAAGCAATATTCAGTATAGCCTTAGCACTGATGTTCGGCGCAGTAATAATCACTGGCATATACACGCTCAACCAAGAAGGATTACAGCCAAGAGTAGGACAGCTTGAAAATGAAATAGATTCTAATATAGGACAGCCAAAGGTAATAATAGGTGCACCACCCAACGACCGAAAGCAGGAAGCAAAAAGACAGATGGAATCACTGATAGCATGGAATGCCTTAGCAGCATCAAACTGCAAAGTATTGGCTGGCGTACACGCAATTTCAGGTGTAGAAGTAGACCAAAGAATGGTGAATGAATACAACGCAATAGAAACGTCCGATAAAGGCAAAAAACTTTTGAGATACAACAATATCTCAAACTGGACTGGGCATTTTCTCGATGTCGACTCAGGATCTGACATTGATTCTATCGATTTGTTAGGCAGATCCCACCCTAAAGCACCTGTAATCAGAGGAAACAACTCCAATGCAGTGTATGCCTTCCACGGATTTGAACCATTAATCAAAGCCGGCTGGGATCAAGAATGCCTAGGAAGTCAAAGCGTGATAGATGAAATCACAGATGAAATTCAAAACCAGGGTAACAGTTTGTTGGAAGGAGCCATCGACAGATTGTCCAGTGGAATAGCATTGGCAAATCCTCAGTTCTGGGCTATTGACGAGGTATTAGGATCTACACCAATAGGCAGCCCAACAGATGCTACTGCAGAACTTACTGCTGAGCTGATAGTGCCAAGCGCTAGCCAGAATTTAAATAATGATGTCGGGTTTGACATGGAAGGCAGGTACGGCAGAATTGAATTTGAAGCAAACAGGACATTTCACATGGGAGACCGTTACCCTCAACCAATAATGGGTATGAACATAAAAGGGGTAAACCCAGAAACTGGAGGGCGGCCAGGCTGGAAAAAATGGTTGGGTGATGACAGCCCAGGATTCTGGAGCGGTATCAGATTCATGTACTCGGTACCACCAGGATTACAAAGCAACAATGATGATGCATTAAATTCAGTTCTATTAGAACCGATCCCTCAGGTTCCGCTTTCAGGTTGGAAAGGACCCCATCCTAAAGATTTAGACCCAGTCAGTTGGTTTGATGGGCAAGAAAAATACAAAGGGTTCGGCGACAATAGAGCGGACAGAAGGATGCTTTACTCATGGAGGGTTAGAATGATTAACCAAGAGAAAATCAATGAACAATCAGGCGGTGGAGACGGAAACATAGGGGCTTATAATATTCCTCTGGCAGCAGAGGACGATGAGTTAGACAATGCATCTATAAATAATGTAAACCTGGATGTGCAGAGAGATGTTCTCAGAAATCTATTGCGAAAAACTGAATGGGTGATATGCACTGATGCAGAAGGTTACATTCAGAGCAACGCTGCTAAAATGTTTAACGAAGGTGAAACCCAAATTGAGAACTCCAGAAAAGAGGATAATGTCTATCCAATGGTGAAAATCACGCAAGGTGCTACAGAATGTCTTGATCCAGATAACGCTAAAACGAGAGGTGAACTAAGCTATTTAGAGGAGGAACAGGTCAAAGATGATTTGACTGAGGCCTTCTACAGCCCATGGAACGATTCAGAAGCTCCAAACTTCTTAACATGTCAAGAAAAGTCGCAGATGGGTAGGGAAGACATAATATTTTCGAGAGGTCAGTATGATGGCAGTACATTTGAATCCAGATTCCTTTGTGGAGGCGAATCCAAAATACTGGAAATCGACAAGTCAGAGAATGCCTTTAAGAACGACGGTGGATCTCCAGCTTCAGACTTGATAGAGGTTTACACACCCAAGTTCAAGCTTGATGGATGTTCTCAGGCTTACTACGACATCACCTATGATTCAATAACAGATGGAGAAGACTTGGTTTGGAATCACTCAACCACTTATGATTATAACGCGGATAAGGAGAGATTGAGAGATCAGATAGTTCATGATGATCTTCATTTCAGACATGAAAGCAACTACGGACAAAATAAGACCTATGGCATCAACATAAGCATGGAAGATAACAACAAGGATCTTGAATTAATAGTAAGTGAGGAATATCAAGGTGATGACGTATTGTATAAAGCTGCGGAGGTAAGTGGGTCAGTATCTGCAAAAGAGCCAGGCCTAGATCCTGGTCAAAGATTTAGATTGAATTTAGTTGGAGGAGTTTTAGGCGTTGTGAGTGGCAATCAACCTTATGAGGAATCAGAATTCAATGAAGAGCTTTTGAATTTAGATGGGATAGATGAAACTGAATCAGGTGAAAATATTAAAAGAATCTCAGTCGGAAAATTAAGTACTGAAAGATTGAACGCCGTAAACGATGATATTGACGATTTTAACTTCAGCCCAACACAGGGAGAGATAAGTATGAATGAGGTGGTTGCACATGGTACTCCGCAAATTTGCCACAAAGCTATCGAAGAGTAAAGGATTAGATAAACCTATTTTCATCATTGTAAGTTTAACTTTGGCAGTGATGTTTTTGGCGTTGATATTTGGAGCTACCTCAACGCAGTTTGACTCATCTCTTAATTCATTTTTAGGAGGTATATCGAACATTTCCGGTGGACAGTAGGCCAAGAATTAAAACTAGCCATTGGAAATTATTTTTTGACTACTAATGCAGTTTCCGTTAAAATATGTCGTTTACTTCATGATAGGGTTAGTAGTCTTACTGGCTCTAGGGTCCATTACGACTTCACAGTTTGGCGGATTTGAGGACACATTTGTAGAGCTAGTTGGAGGGTGATCTAACATTTCTACAGAAACCACGGTCATAATAGCCATAGCACTGGCATTGATATTGATGGGAGCAGGCTATGGAGTATTCTCAGGTTCAACTAGTATAATGGAAGAATGGTTTGACAATGAATCAAGCAAAATTGACTCGGACAATATACCAACCACATCACAACCAGAAACAAATCAAAAATCAAAGAAAATCAGCAGAGAGGTGAAAAGGGATTTTTGGATGAGACAAGTCTTGCAAGTTTTATAGCTGCTTTACTGGTAGCATTGTTCGGTTTAACTGTTATACCAGGTGTAGTTGAGGGTATTACAGGCGGATCTGCTGATGAGAAAACGAGTCAAGAGATTACCAAGACGGCTTCTGAAATTAACAGAACCTGCAATGACGGTGTTGACACTGGTTTATCAGTTGAGTTAAATCAACTTCAGGTCAAATTAAAGGATGATGAGATATTCAGTAAAGATAGGGAGGAAGATGATACCGAGTATAATAGAGTTGCCGAAGTAAGCTGCCCTTATAAAGGTTCTGAATTGGTGATTCCAAGCTCTGAAGAGAAAGCCAATCCCATGGGATTTTATACACTGTATTTTGAAGGTCATGAAGATGGCTACAGAATGAGGTGAGAAGCACCTATGAAAAAAGGAATCAGCGGCCCTATGATCATGTTGATTCTAGCTCTTATACTGAGTACTACAATAATGACAATAACAGTGCAGAATGGCTTTGCATACGGAGACTTTTTCAATACTGAGACTGTCAAAACAACAGGAGAGAGAATTGAGTCCGGGGTACATGGTTTGAGCGCACTTGAGGAAGGTAAACTGGAGATGGAGCTGCGAGGCAGTAAAAAATACAAGGTTTACACACAAAGCGGTCAAAAGTATATTTCTTATTCTTTAAACCTAGATGAAAATACCAGAGAATTAGGAAATCTACCAAATACAGATTACAATATAAATAGGGATGCAGGAGATAAGGGTGTGAAGGTAATTTGTTTAATCAAAGAAAGGGATGAGAATGTCTTTATTGAAGGCGGTGGATGCGGCTAATGGATACTATGGAGCTAGTGACATTTATAGTTGTAACCATTTTTGTTATAATAATTATAAATGTATTTATTGATCTGCAGACATCTGGAGCAATTGAAAGCGTAGATTATAGCTCTTCAAGATTTGGTGATAGTCTAAAAGGCCAATCCTACGCTCTTCATTTGATAAATGATGAGGAAAGTTTGGTGCCAGGTAGATTTGATGAATCTGATTTTGAAAGCCTGCTTGATAACTGTGAGATTAGGAGCAACCTTGAGGATATGGATGACTCTGAGTACAACTTTGGAGGATCAGATACAGATGTAAACTTGGAAACTCAAGAAAACAGTTGCGATGACTCTGAAAGCATCAGGGATCCGGTTGTGCTTGGTATTGAAACGATTGATGGAGGTGATTCTAAGATTGAGAAAGTTCTTATCAGATGATAAAAAAGGGAATGCAGAACTTGCCGTGACAGCTGTCATGCTTAGTGCCACTTTGGTGGTAGTCATAGTTGGATACATGGTAAATTCCCAATCCATCAATGCGGAAATCAATCTAGAAGCCGAAACCAGGTCACAGCAATTTAACTCCGAAGCTGCTTTGAATACATTGTATAGATATGATGATAACCAGGAAAAGATGATAAATTTTTTGGAAAAAGGGAAAGACAAGGACAGCGTCGAATCAGGTTTAATGGAATCTTTATCATATCTTAAAACAGAGGATCCCGGAGATAATACAGGTGATTATGTTGTCAGTCTGAAAGCTGGAGAGGAAGAAAAAATAAAAATAAATCAGACAGATGGTAAGACCTTACTTTACAGCAGTGAAGCATTTGTAGCATCTCCTAACCCAGAGGCTGCCAAAGTAGAAGTGAAGACTAATGCAAGATAGAAAAGGAGCTGCGATTGCACTTGTATCAGTGATCACAGGCGTCTTCATTATGTCAGGGTCTATCTTCGGCGGCATAATGACAAACTCTCAAATAAGTCAAACTGTCAACTACTCAACAGGCCATATTACCCAGTTAATGGAGGCCCAGACCAAGAAAAATATTTACATGGAAAATATGGAGAAAGAATTAAGATATGTGCAGAACAATAATGCTTTCTGGAATAATGAAACAGTATGGGAAAACGATATTCCTGAACATGAGGAGATTAGAGACCGTTTCAAGGACCAACTGATATCTGGAGATTACAACCTACCGGATCAAAACAGAATTCTGAGATGCACACCACCTACAATTGAAAAGGAAGACATAGAGATAGTCTCAAATACCCAAATGAAACTAAATCTAGCAGATGAAGAAGTAACATGTTATGGAGGAGACTCTACAGCATTCATACCCATAAAAGAAAATATACAGGTTGAAAATGAAGCCAACAACTACCTAAATCTTCTTGAATACGGCAAGTCTCTTGCCTCCGAAGTGAATGAAGAAGTTAACACAGTAGAAGGCGAAGAAATTAGTGTTGAGACAGGATGCATTGACGCAGAGAATTCAGAGGACAAAGGCCGCCGACAAGCAGTTTCAAAGGCTAAATCAGAAATACTCGGTGATAGAAAAGATTTAGCTCAGACTATCTACGATGAAACTGAATCCAGGAGAGAATCTTTCATAGAGTTAAAAAATTCTGAAACATTCATTAATGGATCTAAAAGTGTTGAACTGGACTCAAATGAATGTGGAGACAGTGGTGAAAAATTTTCTGGGACAGTAGAATTCACTCCAGATACTCTCACTACCCGGTATATGCTTGAAGACTCAGAGAACAAGGTAATAACTTACCTAGGCAGAGAAAGAGTCAAAACAGAAATAGCCTATGAAATGGAGTTAGAGTAAGTTTTTATTATTTCAGTAAAATAAGTTACAACAGGTGAGTACAAGTGCCAGAAGAACAAGAAGACGACAATACAGTATACGTTGGTTCTAAACCTGCGATGAGTTACGTTCTAGCAGTAGTTACGCAGTTCAACGAGGGCCACGAGACAGTACACGTAAAAGCAAGGGGAAAAGCGATCAGCAGAGCAGTAGATGTCGCAGAAATAGTAAGAGACAGATTTATAGAAGAAGCAGAAGTAAACGACATTTCAATTGGCACAGACCAGATAGATACAGACGAAGGAGAGGAAATTGATGTCTCATCCATTCAGATCAATCTAGAACAGCCATAGACAACCACTTCACGCTCCTCTTTTTACACTTCCTTCTTTCCAATTATTTTTTATACCATGACAGACATATTCTCTCCATGAAAAGTAAGGGACTTTCTCAAGTTCTATCCGTAATCGTAGCCGCATCTGTACTGATGATGCTAGGCCTAACACTCACAATTATGACACAAGCAAGCCTAACCGACCTATTCAGCGATTCTCAGAGAGATGGTTGTATCCAAACAATCAGTTCTCAATGTGCTGTTCAGGACGAGATCCCTACTCCATCAAGCTGTACTGGAGAAGATATAGATGACAGCGTTGACGAATTGGCCAAAGCTGCAGGCGCAGAAAGCGGAGGCCCAGATAGAATCACTTGTGATAGATGACCATGGACAAGACTATCCAGATTGTAGTCGTGGCAATGATTTTGATGATCACAGCGGTCGCTGTCATGACGATGTTCAGCTCTCAGCTTAATCCATTCACCAACACTACGGAAGAACGGCAAGGTGAAGCAAACTGTATTATCCAGGAATCAAACTATCAGAGAGCCTGTGAAGATGGCGAACCAACCGATGAAGCAGATGAAATTTTAAACGAGTACGAAGAGACATGTGACACTGGCAACTGGGAATGCGGATGAAGGAAGATTAATTTTTGATTAAGATATCTTCAATGACTTCAGTAACATCACATAGACTTCCTTCTTCAATCTCATTATCTTCCTTTAATTGAATCAAAGGCACCTTATTCAATGTGTGGGAAGTATTCGGGCCCTCTTTCGAACCCATGTCTTC
Organism: uncultured archaeon; assembly: GCA_964604885.1. Lineage (GTDB taxonomy): Archaea > Nanohalarchaeota > Nanosalinia > Nanosalinales > Nanosalinaceae > Nanohalobium. The sequence continues at coordinate 22,773 of CAZSAB010000006.1, read as the reverse complement.
ACAGTTTCCGTGGTCTGCCGTAACCAGCATTTCATAATCTGTTTCCCTTACTTTCTCAACCAACCTGCCGATATTCCTGTCAACCGTCTCAACCGCAGTTTTAGTGGCCTCAAGATTTCCAGTGTGTCCAACCAGGTCGCAGTTAGCGTAGTTAAGGAGAATGAAGTCTTTCTGTCCTCTCTCCAGAGCCTCTAAAACTACTTCTGTAATGTCTTCCGTGTGCATTTCCGGTTTCTGGTCATATGCTTTGATTTTATCTGACTCCACGAAATGCCTTTCCTCATTCTCAAATTCCAGTTCTCTCTGGCCGTTGAAGAAGTAGGTGACGTGAGGTTTCTTCTGTGATTCTGCAACTCTCAGCTGTGATAGACCTGCTTCCTCTATCTTTTCTCCCAAGGTATTCTCAACTATTTGTTTTTCGAAGAGTACAGGATTTTCAAAATCTTTTCTATATGAGAACATTGAGGAGAAATCCGGTTTAAACTTGTTTTCAAATCTGTCAAATTTATTCCTCAGGAATGCTTCGGCTATCTGTCTCTCCCTGTCTGCACGGAAATTGTAGAAAATTAACTGGTCTTCACTTTCTATTCCGTCGAAGCTTTCTTCAACTGAAGGAACTACAAAGTAGTCGTAGTCTCCATCCTGATATGTTTCTTCCAGTGGTTCTCTGGGATCTGAGAACTGGAATCCTTCTCCTTCGGCCATTGCCTTGTAGGCTTTTTGCGTTCTATCCCAGTTATGGTCGCGGTCCATGGAGTAGTAACGACCCATAACCGTGGCAATCTCCCCGCAAAACTCCTTGGTCCACTCTTCAATCTGTTCAATGAACTTTTCCGCGGACTTAGGCGCTACATCTCTTCCATCTGTAAAGCAGTGAATTTTGACTTCAGCATCGTATTCCGAGGCTATTTGCAGTAATGCCTTGAGATGATCGATATGCCCATGAATCCCTCCATCAGAAATAATTCCAGCGAAGTGTACAACCTTATTTTCTCTCTCAGCCTTCTCTAATGCTTCTTTCAGTGCTTCTTTCCGTCTCAACTCATTACTTTCAATTGCTTCGTTTATCCTTGTCAGTCTCTGTGGTATTCTTCGTCCTGCTGCAAGATGTAGATGGCCGACCTCTGAGTTGCCTGTGTATCCTTCAGGCAAGCCTACAGCAGGGCCGGATGCCTCTAGCTTGGCAAAGCCCTGTCTTGCCATGAGTTTGCCGAGGTTAGGTGTGTCCGCCTGTTTAAATGCGTTTCCTTCCGTTTCTTCTCTGAGTCCGACGCCGTCCATAACTACGAGCAGTACCGGTTTCATATTGATTACTTGAATCCGAGGGAATTTATTAACAACCAGAGGAAAGAAAAGTTTATGGTTATAGAGGAAAATCTAGCAGAGGCAAGGAAAAACCTAGTTGAGGCAGATAATCAACAGGTTGCTGATGAAATTTCCGAACTGAAGGATAAGCTGGGTTACCTAGAAGAAGATATTGACGGCAGGATCTCGAGAGTCAAAGGAGCTCAGGAAGATATTGAAGGTACTGTTGAGGAACTGGAGACTCAGTTAGCACAGGCCGAGACCCATGAGACTGAGAGAATTGACAAGCTAGAGTCCAAGGTTGAGCAGGTTCAGATCGATCTTCAGAACGAATCAATCCACGAGAAGGCAGCCGAGAAACGCGTTCAGGAGCTTGAGAAACGTGTCGAGCAGCTTGAAAGTTCTACAGGCTTTGGAGACAGGCTTACTGAGCTGGAGGAAGATGTCGCAGATCTTTCCAGAAGTCTCGACGACAGGATTGAGGAAAAGATCAAGGAAAGAGTGGGCGATAAGGAAGGTCTAGACGATCTGGAAGAGAGAATTGCAGAATTGGAGAGTCATGTAGTGAGATTGACAAAGCTGATCAAGGACGAAATCAGAGATTAATGTTGTCACCGCTTGTTCTATAAAGACTTTTAACGTTTTGAAGTCCAGTATTCAGTAGAGGTAAAATGGCCGAGGAAGTTATATTTGGTGGAGAAGACGATTCAGAAGAGGAAGAAGAACAAGAAACACTCTTCGAAACAGAGGATGAACCCTCGGAAGAAGAAAAAGATGAAGTAGATCAAACACATTCTGAGGAAAATAAGGCATCTGAAGAGGATGAGGGAAAAAAAGATTTTGTTTCAGAAGGCCAAGAAAGTGAAAATGATACTTCCGAGCTGAAGGACAGAGTAGAGGAACTAGAATACAAAATAGAGGGAGTCAAGGAAGAAAATGGAGAAGACTTCAGAGAGAAGATTGCAGATCTTGAGGACAGGATCGAAGAACTAAAGAATGAATCGGAAATTGAAGAACTGAAGGATAGAATTGCCGAGAAAACTGACCTGATCAACGAACTGAAGGAAGAATACGATGAAAAAGTAGGACAGATAGACCAACTAGAAGAAAAAATAGATAACAACAGTGTAGACGACTTCAGAGAAGAGATCGACAAGCTCAGAGAGAAACTGGAAGAACAAGAAGGCAGTGAAGTATCTGAACTTGAAGAGGAGATCGAAGAGATAAAAGAGCAATTAGAAGATTATTCTGCAGAAGAAATTCAGGATAAACTAGACAATCTTGAGGACATAGTTGAAAGTGAAGATTCAGGAGATCTTGATAAAGTTGAAGCACTTCTCGAGGAGTTCGAGGAAGAAATTGAAACTCTAGAGGAGCAGATTGACGATCTTGCTGCTCTTATAGACAGTAAGGCCGACTTGGAGGAATTTGAGGAGGTTGAGGCTAGACTTGCAGAAGTAGAGGAGAGAAAGTTTGAAGATTTGATGATAAAAATGGAGAACATTGAGAGCCGACTGGAGAAAGTGAAAAAGAATCAGAAGGACATGGATATCTCAGAGCTGGATGAGGAAGTGGAGCAGCTGAAAGGTATGGTTTCCGACTTCAAGTGGATTTTCAATGACTTCGATGATCTAGCCAATCTGAAACTGCTTTCACAGGAAGAATTCAAGGAGCTGAAGGAAACAGAGGAATCAAATAGAGAGAAGGAAAAACAGTCGACAGGCATGATCAAACAGTTAAACGATAACCTTGAGAAAGTTCTTGCCAAGGCACAGAGAACGGATAAGAAGGAATTAAACGAAGTCAGAAGCAGGATAAGGAAGCTTGAGGAAACAGTTGAAGAAGATGGCGCAGAAGTTGTTCAGGATGATCTCGAAACCGTTTTAGATGAACTTGAAAGACAGGAAGAAGAGATCGAAGATATCAGAGAAGGATACGAAGAACTCGGAGAAATGATGCAGTTAATCCTGAAAGAACTAAGAGAGACAAGAGGAACAAATATTCGGCAATAAGCTAGGTAAAACTGTCCAGGCCTGACTGGCGAGACTCGAGAGCCGACTGAAGATCATTCAAACCTGATTCAACTCTTTCCTCTGAGAAATCATGTTCATCAACAAGCAGCTCCTTTATTTCTGAATGAACCGGATCCTCAAACTCAAAGCTAACTTCTTCTACCGGAGGATTCTGAAAAAAATCCAGTATAGCCTCAGGATCATTATCAGACTCCCATTCAACTTTCTCATCCTTTATCAGTTCACCAAAACTCTCATACTCTTTAACAAGCTTCAGAGCAGTCTTCGGGCCAATTCCATAGATTCCATCCGGGTTAAAATCCGTACCAACCAATATTCCAAGCCACTGCAGCTTCTCATGAGAAACTCCAAGTTGGTTCAGAACCAACTCTAATTCAATTATCTCAGTTGAAACCTCTTTTCTACCTCCGCTAGAAGTTTTCCGCTTCTTTCTGGAGGTAAGATTCCTTACCATCTTATCTGCACCAAACAAGAGACAGTCCCAGTCCTGAGACCCGACAGCGTACACATCGCCGTTACTCACCATGTAGGCAGCTTGTGCCTCTCCCTCACTTTCCGCCACGATGTATGGCAGCCCCATCGCGTCCAGCAGTTTCTGCGCCTCCTCGATCATCTCGCCGGTAAGCTTCGAACTCTGGGTTGCCTTGGAGTATGCCTCGGAAATTTTTCCTTCCTGCTTCAGCTTTTCCCACTCCTTCCTGGCTTCTTCCCTCTTCTTTCTTCTCTCCTTGGCCTCCTTCGCCTTCAACTGTGGAGGCTTGCCGTCAAAGACATAGACAGGACGAATATTCTTTTCCAGTAAATTGATAGAACGGTAGAAAAGCCCTGAGAGATGTGAAGTAGTGTTTCCATCTGAGTCCTTCAGCGGCGTTCCATCCCTTTGTCTGATTATGCTGAGGAACTGGTACATAGTGTTCATCGCATCAACCACTATGACTTTGTCGTTCATGTCAGCGAAATCAATTTCCTCTGGTTCTACCAGTTCTCCCAGGTCTACTCCCATGCGAAGAATTAATCGGCCTGAAACTTAAACAGGTACCCGGCACTGTGCAACTACTGTCAAGATATTAAGGCTTTCACAAAATAATGCGGTGTATGCAGATCGATGATCTGTGGAGTACACAAGTTAGAGTATGGCTGTAAAGTATGAGGCGGAGAACAAATAGTATAGAAGTATAGGAAAGCTACATTTTGTCGAAGTGTTCTAGTTCGTAGCTCTGGATGTCTTCCAGTTTTTCGAGTTTTTCTTCGACTGCATCTGTTCCTCCTTCTTCGTCAGTTGTGATTGTGGAGACTTTGACTGCTTTGAGGCCGAAAGCAACTTCTTCTTCGCCCAGATCCTCAACTTCTAGTATTTCTCTGATCTGGTCTTTGATTTTTTCTAGGTCGGTTTCGGAGTCTTCTGGCATGACTTTGTATACGCATGAAATTTTTCCCATTAGCTTGGTCACCTTTGAATAAGAAAAAAAGCACTGGAAAAAGTTATAATGAAATCGAAAGTGGACTAGAAAGGAAGCTTGTTTCTAAGGTTCCTCAACTTCTGCTTTACATCCATAGGAGGTTTTTCACCTACTTAAGTTCAACGCCTGAAATTCATTTTTAAAACTACTGACCACTCAAACCGTTAATAGACTTCAGGAAGCCCGCATGGTCTAGCGGAAAGACGGCACCTTGCGGAACCTCAAGTTCTCAATTATCTCAGAGAGGACTGGGATTGAGAAAATCCAGGCTTGGATTTTTCAATCGTAAATAGGTGCAGATCCTGGGTTCAAATCCCAGTGCGGGCGACAAAAGCTTTACTCACCTTCTATGGATCGCAGACCTTCCATTATGTTCAAAAAGAGAGTTATGACAAACAATTTTTCTTCGACAAGAAGATTAATCCTAAACTGCCCTGGTAGAGACATATAAATTTAGAAATTGCGTATTGAAATGGCTGCAAGGACTTAATGGGTCAAGGAATGAAAAAACTCATAAATCTTGGCGATAGGCCTTTAGTTACACTATGACTTTTGAAGTATTAAGCTTGATAACCCTCTCCGGCTCAAATCTCAGTTGAAGCCTTTTGACCTCCTCCCAGATGCCATTTACGACCAAGAGTCATTAACACGCTGCTTACACTGAGCCCGTAAATAAATTTGGACTGTTATCCTATGTCTTCCAATCAGATGAAGGGCTTAAGATGTTTTGATGGTGCAGTTAATCTCATTTGTTTGCAGTCCATCCTACATGCATAGCTTTGCGAAGCGTGTAGTCGACCTCACCATAGTCCATTGTGTACATTCCTGTGTCAATACCGTCGTTCCAGACCCCGGATCGAATGGCTATAGACATGGGCATGGTTCCTCCAAGCCTGTACTCGCCTGTTAGGTCTTCTTCAGGCACTCCTAATTCTTCCATCATCGCTCCTAGGGCTGCGCCGAAAGCGCCCATCTCGGATCTTAAATACACATCAAGGTCTTCAAAATCAGGCTCCTCCTCATTAATCACTTCCTCAATGCCATCTGTGAACTCTCCTGCAAGACTCCATATCCCTCTGTATGTAAGTATATCTGTTTCTTCGTCTATGACCTCGTCCACCATAGAAGCATATTCGTCTACTCGAGGCTGCTCGAAATGAATAGGATCGCGATAACAATCCTTTAAGTCCTCCCTCAGGTTTCCTGCATCTAAGTCTACATCCATAATATTGTCAATAGGACAAAGACTTTTATATGTTGTGTAACTGTAGTAGTTAACACGTAGGAAACTTTTGGCTCAAACCTGAGATTGTTCTTACTTCCGTAGAATCTTCGCCAAGGTCTAATATACCTGGTACTGCGAACTACAGCATGTGACGGATGGACTGACGCGAGGTAAGAGTAATTAATGTCCTGTAATCAGTACCAAGATTGAAGTTAGGAGTAAAATTTAATGGCCAGTGTATCTCAGCATGCTAAGATTTCACTTGTTACTTTAGTATAGCTCATCTTCTGGTATCTCTGATATTGACTCAAGTACTGCATGCAGCCTCTCATACGAATGGACCTTCCGCATGTCGTACTTTTTGTCTTGTGTCTCACCGTATTCATCAAACTTCGTTATTTCATCATCCATGTCTACCAGTATTCTTAAGGCCCCGCCTAGCTCTCTGTGATAAAGATCTTCATCCTTTTCGGGAGGAGACTCCATAGGAAATCTTCGAACTGATAATACGGATGGATTGCTTATCCAAGCACTTATAGGATTTATGTAGTTCTCTTCTGTTGTTTCAGCTAATCCTTCTGCTAATTCTACATGGCGTCTTTGGAGGAATTATGACCTACGTCAGTAAACTCATCTTTTACATCTTCATACAAGTCTTCGTCTCCATACTCAAGGTCTGGTTTTGTCACTGCTACATAGTAGTATATAAAACTACCTTTTTATGTTTGGAGGGAATTCAATTCCTACGTATCTTACTGTGTATATACGTTGCTCAATTGGCTTCAGATTTGGTAGCCAACATTATCCATTCAAGGGCTTGGAGCCTTCTCGTATGTCTTTTCAAGTAGTTTTCTTTGATTCCGGATTCTACTTTTCTGAGAAACCCGCTATGTACTATTTAAAAAAGAATCATTCAGGCTGTTGCGAGAGAAGAGAGATTGTACTGGTTTCTCTAACTATTTACTACTTGCAAGAAAATTAAATCTTGGAAATAAATACCAGAGCTTATGATCTGGCTGGAATGTAATGACTACGCCCCTTTTGTTATTCGGTCAATTACCAGTGGATTAATTATTCTACCTTGCTGGAAGATGCTTTTTCAGAGAATTGTCTGATTTTCGTCTAATTCAAAGCCCATCGCTACTTGCATAAAATCTTTTAAATCACTTTTGAAATGGTTTCCTTTTCTATCTTCGTAGGTCGCTTCCTCTTGATGCCACCATGTATGTCCTTCTCAACAGGAAATCTTTCTATCTATTTTAATCTCATAGTTACTTCGCTTGGAGCTTGGTGGATTTTCATCTTCCAAAATCTCAAACTATACGTTTCGTCATTCGCCTCAAGTTCTGCTTTAAAGTAAATATCATATAGGTTATCCTTATCATACTATTCTACTACTTCCATTACATCTACATCTACAGCTTCAGAGTTCTCGAGGAATCCATTATAGAATTTAAGCTTCATTTAAATATCGCTCTCTGCATGTGGAACACTCCTTACAGGATTTCCACCTAATTTTTCACCTCTGTACACTTCAGGATGAGCATGTGTTAAATCTGTGGTTTGATATGTAATAATTACTTCTGCTATTTGACCAAGGTAATTCTCCCTTGCCTCGGATAGCGCATCATACCTAAATACTGTATCAATAGTCATGGCACTTTCATCTTCGTGGCTTGCGAGCGTGTAATCTATTTTGAAGTCATTGTTCTTGTGTTCAAAGTCAAACTGTACAATAAGGTCTAATTCTTCTTCCAGTATTTGAATTGTCTCTAAGTATGCGTCAATAGTAAATGTTATACGATCAGCGAATAAATTGGCCAGAGATATTCTTAGACATGAAAATTATTGAATATTAACCAATTATTCAATTTAAAAAAGTTGTTTAAATTTTGCTTCGTTATTAAATCTGTCCAGAACAATGCTAAAATAAAATTTTAAACCATATTAAGTGATTAATTCTACATGGAAAATCTCCTAACACTTCTAGAAAGATGGGCTGACAAACTGATAGGGCCTGCATTAATTGTCATTTTAACAGTAATAGTTTTGGAAATTTTCTTCCCAAAATTCGCTCATGACTATCACACAGCTATATTAGTGGCCGACTATGCAGCGATCGGAGTTTTTGTAGTTGATCTTTCATTCAAGTTCAAGAGAGCGGCTAGCTGGGAAGGATTCATCAAGGAATATTGGCTTGAAATTTTAGCCATATTTCCTGTATTTGTAGTAGTAAGAGTGTTTGAATCCCTAGCCTTTCTTACAGCAGGCGACTTAGCACAGGACACTATACATCTAATTACCAGGTCTGAAAGATTTGCAGCAATAGCAGGCGGATCTGAGTTAACTAGGTCTGCAAGAATGAGCAGCCTAGTTAGAGGAATCGCCAGAACCCCTAGGTTTGCAAAGGCGGCTGAATTCTTTAAGCATCCAGACAAAGATTAAGTTATGGATAAGGAAACATTGGAGAAAATTAACTCGGCTCTGGATTCCGAAATAACCGGGTTTGATCGGTTCATGACAGCCAAAAAAGTTAACGGGAGGAGAGCTGAAACTTTACCAGATCGGGAAATCAAAAGGATAGAGGAGATACTTGAGAAGCCTATCCCTGAAAGATTTATACAGGAAAAGCTGTTAGAAGAACATATTGAGGAATAGGATTACTCTTCCTCGAAATCAAGGCAAATAGAGTTTATACAGAATCGCTTACCTGTCGGTTCCGGACCATCATTGAAAACATGTCCAAGATGAGAACCGCATTTCGCACATAGTACTTCTTTACGGTTCATTCCATGCCTATTATCTTCCTTAAACTCTATATTTTCCTGAACTGCATCCTTGAAACTAGGCCACTTACGGGATTCAAACTTATCTTCCGAACCAAAAAGCTTTACACCACAGACCTTACATCGATACATGCCTTCATCATCTCTCTCCAGATGTTCTCCACTTCCTGGCGGCTCAGTACCTTTGTTCCTGAGAACCTCGTACTCCATATCAGAAAGTTCACTCCTCAAATCTTCACTCATATTCAACAATTACCTTTTAATTGTTTAAAGCTAGGGCGTTAAACTTTGGTTGAGATGGCAGGACTCTACAAAGTTTTCATTGAGAGTTTGAAGATGCTTTCCAATCGACCTCAGCTATTTGTGCCGCGGCTGATATCTACATGTATAAGTAGCTTCCTGCTTATTGGACTAGTGGCAGGTTGGATCTCTATAAAACACTTTATAGCAGCTTTTCCAGTAGTAGCTATAATAGGAGCCTTCACACCCGTAATGGTATCCGCAATGGTAGAAACAGACCAGAAAAATGTACTAATGACGGGTTTAAGCGAAGCATTAAACTTATGGAAATCAGTTGCCCTTTTAACTTTCTTCACCATATTTCTGGCCTTCGTAAACAGTCTGCCGTTTTCAATAGGATTGATAGCCTGGCATATAACCGGTAATTTATTCTATCTTGGGGCCGGAGTACTGATAAGCTTTCTTATCCTTGTTGGAATAAGCTTTGGACTTTACTTCGTTCCAATCAGCATTGTAAAAAAAAGAAGCTTTCTCGAAAGTCTTGAGGACGGAATATCAACATCTACTCAAAACAGCAGAGAAGTCACAGCATTAATTCTGTTCTCGCTTGTTTTGCTGGCAGCCTCATCTGTTGTCACGGGAAAACTAAGAAGCATAGGTTTTACAGTGTTTTTCCTAGGACGTATAGCTTCCTCTATCCTTGGAACTTACTTGCTTGTGATATCTCCTAAATACTATCTAGAGGAAAAACAGGAATGATAATAAAGTTAGACAGCAGCGAAATAGAGGCAGAAGTAGCGGAAAGTTTTTGGAGGCGAGGATTAGGACTTTCTCTGAGAAAAAAAGGTAAAATGCTGTTCAAGTTCCCTTCAGAAACAAAAGCCCCGATTGATATGATGCTAATGCGAGACTCTCTACACCTCTACTTCATGAATTCCGACAAAATAGTTATACATGTAGAGAAAGCCGAGCCATGGTACAGATTACCGAGCAGACTGTTCCATAGACCTGAGGAGGAATACAGGTATTTACTTGAGAGTTTTGAAGATCTGAATATTGAGGAAGAAGACAGACTTGATTTTTAAAGGAGTATAAGATTTTTCACCAAAAAAGTATAATATGGAGCTTTCAAAATTCTGTCCAAGATGCGGCGAAGAGACGGACAAGTTGTATGGAGACAAGAAACAACTGTGCAGTGAGTGTTTCCCTGATAAGAACAGTCTGCTAAATATTCCAGAAGAGGTAGAAATCAAGGTCTGTAGCGTCTGCGGAAGAATGAAACACCACGGCAAATGGCTCGAAGAATACACCATTCAGGAACAGCTCGGATTGGCCTTTTCAGACTTTTCAGAGGAAGGAGTAGAAATGGAGTTACAGTTCTGGGAAGAAGAGGATGAAGAAGGAGTTTTCGTCCGGGTGCATTCTTTCAAGGATGATATACATGATGAATCAGATACCAGAGTAACTTTTGAAGAAGTTCAATGCAGTGACTGTGCCCGGTTCAACGGAGGATTCTTCAAGGCAAAGATCCAGTTAAGAGGAGAAGACCTAGAGCCAATAGGCGAGGCAATAGTAGACAAGGCAGCAGAAATAACCAATGAAAACAGGAAAAGCTTTCTCTCAAACGTGGAAGAGGCCGACGGAGGATACAACTACTACCTCTCCACCGAACCGATGAACAAGAAAATACTCGGCATGCTACGTGACAGATTCGACCCTGAAATAGAGAGAAGCTACGAACTAATCGGAGAAGAAAGCGGAGAAGAAGTCTACCGGAACGTTGTTTCAGTCAGGATAGAGTAGAAAACTGTCAGAAGTTTAAAAGTGTTCTCGGAAGAAACTTTGTTATGAGCGATCAAGAAGGAGAAGAAAGTATAGGCCGTGTCAAGACACCGCGCGATAACCAAGTCCTTGGGATCGTCTTGAGAAAGGAAGGCGGCGGAAAGTACAGAGTATACTGTACAGACGGCAACAAGCGTATCTGCAGAATACCCGGATCGAAGAAAAGAGGTCTGTGGGTTAAGAGAGACTCAGTTGTACTTGTAGAGCCATGGGATATTCAGGGAGACGAGAAAGGAGATATAGTAGAGAGTTACTCTGAAGCCGAGAAAGAGTGGCTTGAAGACCGCGAATATCTAGATGAAATTTCTGAATTCCTATGATTTTTTCTATAACTAAAATTCTCATTCTCTAAGTTGTAACTATGAAAGATAAAAATATAGATATTAAGGAAAGATGGAAGGAGGAAAGCCGCCGAATGTTCGACTCTTCGGAGGCCAAGAAGGCTTTTGAGAATGTTTTTGATCACGAGACTTCGATGGCGTTGCTTAAGTTGAAGGATAGAAACATTATTCAGAAAATGTACGGCACTATCGAATCAGGAAAGGAATCGGTCGTGTTTCTGGCAGATACTCCTGAAGGGGAGAGGGTTGTTGTGAAGATTTACATGAATCAGGCCGGCGGCTTCCGAGATATGTATCAGTACTTGCGTGGAGATAAGCGTTTTAGAGGAGTTAAGAAAGATCGTAAATCTGTTATAGATGAGTGGTGTAAGAAAGAGTTCAAGAACTTGAAGAAGTCAGGGAAAGTTCTAGAGTGTCCGAAAGCTATCGGTTTTCGCGAAAATATACTAGTCATGGAGTTTATCGGCGAGGAATTTTCCCCTTATCCGAAACTGAAGGATGTTGAGGTAGAGAATCCTGATGCAGGTTTTCAGAGGATAATCGACGATATTAAGAGGCTTTGGCATGAGGAGAAACTGGTGCATGGCGATCTCTCAGAGTATAATATACTATTAGATTCCAATGGAGAGCTATACTTTATCGACTTCTCTCAAGGAGTACACATTTCACATCCTGAAGCAGAAGAATTACTGAGGCGAGACATTGAGAATATCGGAAAATTCTTCAGTAATCAAGGTGAAAATATCGATATCGAGAAAGCCTTTAAAGAAGTTTTAGAGGCTTGATAGAGGCTCTATCTAGGATTCAAGTATAAAAAGGTTGGGAAGATTGTCTATACATGAAAGAGGTTAAAATTCCGGAGAAGCGTGTCGGCGTTCTGATTGGTGAGGGCGGAGAGACGAAAAGAGAATTTGAGGACGTCACTGACTGCGATTTAACAATAGAGGATAACGTTGCACGTATAGAAGGTAGTGCTTTGAATGAGATGGATGGACAAAAGATAGTAAAAGCGATTGGCCGAGGCTTCAATCCGGATAAGGCGTTTAGAGTGATTGAAAAAGATTTTACATTCAATTATCTAGACATCAACAGATTCGCCAACTCCGATAATGATAAGGAAAGATTGAAAGGCAGAGTGATCGGGAGAGATGGTGAGGCCCGTAAACATATTGAAAAAATGACTGAAACTGAGATATCGGTTTTCGGGAAGACTATCGGTTTCATAGGTCATCCTCAAAACATTCAAATCGCACGTGAAGCAGTAAAGCAGCTTCTGAACGGCAGCACCCATTCAACCGCTTATAATTATTTAGAGAAGAATCAGGACAAGATTAAAAGGTAAAAGGGGTGAAATTTATACTATGGCAAACGGAGTAGAACAAGGTATGGAGGCTGAAGGCGGAGATCACAGAGAGATTTCCGTTGCAGAGTTCTTCGAAAAGAACAAACACCTCCTTGGATTTGAAAACGCACAGAAATCAATAATAACAGTTGTAAAAGAAGCCGTCGATAACTCACTTGACGCATGTGAACAAGACGACATTCTACCGGAAGTACAGGTCATCATAGACGAATACGACGATGAAAAATGCCGAGTAGAAATTAGAGACAACGCAATCGGCCTTGACCGGGAGACGATTCCAAAAGTTTTCGGCAAATTGCTGTACGGTTCTAAGTTCCACAAACTTCAGCAGTCAGTCCTCCCTGACCAAAATATCATGATAAAAAAGGATGGTGAAGTACAGTTGAGAGAGATAGGGAGGTTCTGCGATGAATTTATTGAAGGAGAAGGAGAGAAAACAGAGAAAATAGATGAAGAAGTCAAGGCACCTTGCTTCAACAGAAAAAACGGTGAGATAACATGGCAGCCAGTAACACATGCTATCAGACACAAAAACAGAAATAAATCATACAGGATAGAGACTAGTAGAGGTAGAGAAATCAAGGTAACAGGAAATCACAGTCTGTTCACGGCAGAGAAAGACGGAAGAGTTGAAGAAGTAAAAGCCTCCGAACTTGAAGAAAGAAAAAAAATTGTAGCACCTGAAAAACTTCCGTCAACAGGGGATAAACAAAATTTAAATGTTCTATCGCAGTTTAAGGCGGAAGAACTAGAAAAATTGCGTTGGTTCGTATACAAAATAGATCAGGACAAACTAGAAATTATCAGGAAAGAAGGAGAGAAAGTGCGGAAGAAACCTTCTCCAGACTCAAGAAAGCGAACCTACTACAGATACAATGGTGTAGACATACTCAAGGACAGCCTGGAGCAGAACTACTTAGAAAAAAATTATTTGCCGGCCGACAAAGTACTGAAACTTGGCTGGGAGCAAGAAATAGAAGATGGAATAATTAAAACCTATAAAGTAGGAGGTAAACAGACAGAAATCCCACTAAACATCGAACTGAATCAGGAGTTCATGAGGTATCTAGGGCTGTTCACAGCGGAAGGACACTTAGATGAAAGACAGGCAGCGTTCACATTCGGACAAAACGAAGAAGAACTAATTACAGAGGTACAAAAGACAGCAGAAACCAATTTACAGACCACTACCACAGTAGAGGAAAGAGACAACAGTTCCACAAGAGTCAAGTTCTTCGGAAGCCCTGTAGTACAGCTAATGGAGAAGCTATGCGGAAGAGGTGCTAAAAACAAGCACCTGCCAAACTTCCTCTACGAAACAAGTTCAGAGACTCAAAAAGAATTCCTCAAAGGCTTGATGGATGGTGACGGAAGCACCAAACATCCTGGGAACGAAGTAAACTTGACAACAACCAGTAAGAAACTGGCTCAACAAGTTTCATACCTTTTAAACATGCTTGGGATAGTTTCAAGCTGGAAGGAAAGAACCAACGACCCCAACATCTCAGGAGGAAAGACCAAGACTCACGATATACTTATCCACGGAAACGACTTAGAAAGACTGGATTACGAACATGATACAGAGAGAAGATCCAAGTACAGGATGCTGCCGGCAGAGATGATGGAAGACCTGAGAACTAGAGAAGTGGATGCTAAAAGAGTAAGAGCAACAAAACCAGGTCTATACCAAGCAGCAGGACTAGGAAGTCAACCACAATACTCCAAAAAATTCATAGAAAAAATAGAGAAAATCAAACAAGGCAAGGAAGTCACAGAGGACTACTACCTCAAGGAACTACAGAAAAGAAACCTGATAGACCAGGAAAACAACCTAACAGAAGAGATGACACAGATAGAAAACAGAGTAGAGAAACTCCTGCAATTCGCAGAATCAGACCTCTGCCTGCTCGAAGTAGAAAACATTGAGAAAATAGAATCACCGGGAAATGTTTATGACATATCAGTACCAGGTACAGGAGAAGACGAAAACTTCATAGCTGGAAACCAAGGCGCAATATCTGTCAAAAACAGTAGAGGACAACAAGGTATCGGAATCTCCGCATCTGCCATGTACGCACAGCTTACCACAGGCGAGCCCGTAACAGTTTATTCTAAGCAGGAAGGTGAGCCATGTCACAGATTCGTTGTGAGAATAGACACAGAGGCAAACGAACCGGAAATACTGGAAGACGAAGTAATAGAAGAAGACAACGACGAGTTCCCAGGCGACAAAGACTACTACTTCGAACATGGAACTACGATAGAAATGAACGTAGAGGCCAAGTATACCAGAGGACACCACTCTGTACGCAATTACTTGAAGCACACAGCCATCATGAACCCATACGCAAGAGTTGTCCTAAGAGAGCCTAATGGAAACAAAATAGAGTACCCAAGAGTATCTAAAGAGCTTCCTGCAAAGCCTAAAGAAATCAAACCACATCTTCACGGTGTAGAGCTTGGTGTAGTCCTGAGAATGGTTGATAACTCCAAAGCCAGAACAGTATCCAGTTTCTTGCAGGAAGAGTTTACACGTGTTGGTAGGACTTCCGCACAGACCATCTGTGAAGAAGCTGAGATTGATGATGGCAGAAGGCCGAACACCTTAGATAAAGATGAAATTGAGCAGCTTTTGAAGGCTGCCGAGAATGTAAACCTACAAAGCCCGCCAACAGACTGCCTCAGTCCAATTGGCGCAGACCTAATGGAAAAAGGACTAACCAAAGAGCTCAATCCCGAGTTTACGGAGACAATTACCCGTAAACCAACAGTTTATAAGGGGAATCCTTTTCAGGTAGAAGTAGGGCTAGCTTGGGGGGGCGACATAGAAGATGAAGGTAGCTTTGAAGAGTTAAGGTATGCTAACAAGGTTCCCTTACTTTATAAGAAATCTGCGTGTGTAACCACGAAGGCGATCGAAAATGTATCTTGGAACCGATATAACATTTCACAGACAGGAAACCGACCCCAAGGACCACTCTACATCTCAATCCACATAGCATCAGTTTGGGTTCCTTTCACATCAGAAGGAAAGGAGGCTGTAGCAAACTACGACCCAATAAGAAAAGAAATGAAGTTAGCGCTCCAAGAAGCAGGCAGAAAGCTTGGAAGATACCTGAAGAGAAAAGAGAGAAAGGAGATTCAGGAAAAGAAGAAGCGCCAGCTAACCTCATATGCTAAAGAGATGGCCCCTGCCATTGCGGCCTTGGCAGAGGATGGAAACGAGGAAGAGATGGAGAACAAAATCCAGAAACTTGTTCAGGATGATTATAATCCGGAGCAACTTTGAGGTGATGAGTAAATGCCAAAGAAACAATTTGAGAACGACGAAAGTACATACGAAAAACTGAAACACTTGGGAAAGCAAATAAAGAACCAGTTAGAGGATCCTGACGAAGAAGATCTTACTTTTGATACACAGGTGAGAAGCAGGAGCAATGTAGAATACGATGAAGAGAAAGGAAGGCTTGCTCTCGGCGACAGTTATTCAACTAGAAAATTCCTCAACATCAGCCACGCCAGGAAGTTTATGCAGACACTTCTGGTAGCATCTAAGACCAAGGAACTTATCAACAGCGGTAGAACCGCATCCATCAGAGAGGTATACTACCAGCTAAAGCACAGCGTCCCCGGACTAGACGAAAACACATTCGAAGACCAAGACGAATCAAACAATGTAGTCGTCGACATAGAAACAGCGACAGGAGCAATTAGAGAAGACCTACATCTGTTCGCAGAGAAAAAAGGTTCACTGTTCGGACCAATAGTAATCAATGACTCAGGAGACGAAATCGACTGCATGAACATGGGAACCTCAGGACTAGCAATACCCAGCATCGTAGACCACTACGAGTTCGTGGAATGTGACGCAGACTTCATCCTACTCGTTGAGACAAGTGCTATGGTTAACAGACTGGTCGAGGAGGACTTCCATAAGGAGCATGACGCGATCCTGATCTCTGCAGGAGGACAACCGAGCAGAGGAGTTAGAAGACTTGTCAACATCATGCACGACCGACTAGATCTTCCTGTATACGTCTTCACTGACGGAGACCCATGGGGATACTACATCTACTCAGTCCTCAAATCAGGATCCATGAGCCTGGCATTCCAATCAGACAGATTAGCGACTCCAGACGCCAAGCTTATCGGCATGACAATGGAAGATATCGAAGAATACGGACTAGAACATGTAACAGAAGACCTGAAAGGAAAGTCAGAAGACAATGGCGGACCGACAAAGGACTACAAGCGCATCCACGATGTCATGGACTACGAGTGGATGCAGAAAGACGAATGGCAGAAGCAGTTCCAGAAAATGCTTGACAAAGGAGTTAGAGTAGAACAACAGGCACTAGCAGCCAATTCTCTGGAGTTCGTAGCTAACAGTTATCTTCCGGAGAAGATTGAGAACGAGGAATTCCTGAACTAAACTGAAATAGTATAAACGAGATTAGAGTATTACAGTATATGGATTTATGGACGCCTGTCATTTTAGGCCTTTCAATCGGGCTTGTGCATTATTTCGGGGAACAGATAGATGAGTATCTTGAAGGATATAGCTTCCTTCTTGCATCTTTCTCCGCCGGCTTCACTGTCTCTTACTTTTTCATCAGGCTGGTGCCCGAAACCATGAGCAACTCTTATACTTCAATAAGCAATCTTTTTATCCTGGCTGGATTTTCATCTCTTTATATTATTGAGGAGTTTGTTTACACCCGCGAAGAGGTTTTTGGGGAAATAAACTACGAATTTAAAGAAGTTCACACAGTCCTGGTTTCTGCATATCATATCGTGATTGGAATGTTGATAGCTTTCCTAGCAGGTAAATCCGGGGAAGGTCTCCTGCTGTTCTATCTTCCGGTGCTAGTTCACACGGGTGTAAACTCTCTGGCCGTTAAAGAAATGAATGAGGAGATGCTTGATAAGAGAGGTGTCAAACTCTTTGCATCTTTCTCAACATTGATAGGGGTTGTAGCAAGCTTTTTCATCAGTTTTAATGAACAGACACTTTATTCTCTTTTCGGACTCGTGGGCGGAGCGTTCATCTACATTGTAATTCACGATGCACTTGATCCAAGAAAAGAAAGACCGATAGGATTTATTTCAGGAATATCAGCGTTTTTAATTATTATAGCTATAGTTTGAGAGACGGAAGATTTATATTATAAATTTCAACACAATAAGGTAATGGTATACGAAGCCATCGCTGCTTCTGGCAGCACACCTTTTCTAATGGCTTATATAGCAACTGCTTTCTTGAGCGGTCTGCTTTACTTATTCCTCAAAAAAGTTTGGTGGAGTGATGTACCTCTAAAATTCCCGCTAATACACTTCTTTATAGTCACATGGTCGGGAATCATGTATCTTAACTTCCTGAATGGAACAGCACTCAGCGATTTTGGATGGTACATGGACTGGATGGTATCCACTCCGCTGATTCTAATGGCACTTGGCTTAACAGCCATGCATGGTAGAGAAACCAGATGGGATTTGTTAGGCACATTGATGGGCCTACAGTTTATGCTGGTTATCACAGGGATAATCTCGCAAGAGTCAGGCATGACATTTGCATACTGGATTGGAAATGCCTTGCTTCTTGGAGTATTCTACCTCATTTGGGGGCCGTTCAGAACAATGGCGGAGGAGACATCAGATGTATTGGCAAAGAGCTACAAAACACTTGCCTCATACATCTCGGTATTCTTCGCCCTGTATCCTACGGTATGGTACCTGAGTGAAACAATTTATCCTTCAGGACCAGGAGTTTTCGGAGCATTCGAAACATCCGTTGGATTCGTAATTCTACCTTTCTTCTGCAAACAAGTATATGGATTCCTAGATATGTACCTGATCCATAACGCAGAGGAAGATATTTAAGCCATCTATAATACTTACCCTTTTCTCCCTTTTTTTCATTGAAGATATTCCCTAAGCTTGGCTCTTAACTCATCATTGATTTCTTCTGATTGTTGCCTAACCAAGATTTTCTCAGCTTGAACATTCATATCCTCAATCCTATCCAATAGCTTATCATCTCTAACAGCGCAAACGATGATCGATGCTTTCTCAATTTTTGCTTTTTCCCATGCCTGAACAGAGTAAAGATCAGCAAGCAGGTGGGATACACCGTTCTCCTCAGCTTCTTCAATTTGCTCCAGACTGTAATCAATAGCGAGCACCTTTTTTTCCGTCAGATCTTTCAAACCCTGAGTCTTCCAGTCGTAGCCAGCCAAGATTATATGATCTCCTAACTCATGAGGGATGTCAGATTTCTCGGGGTCAAGCTCATAATTAGAAAAAATTCTGTCAAATATCTTATTCTCATTACTTTGAATCATATTAACGACGATAGCGGAGCCAGTAAAGGAAAGAACTAGAGCGCTTAAAACATCTCCTGAAGTCGTAGATGTAAGGAGCAACACTCCAACCAAAGCAATCTCAGATATTTGCGCGGATTGAATACTTGCCATAAAGCTTGATCTTAGATCATAACCTTGAAGCTTCAGCATCAATGTAATAATTACTGGTCTTACCAACATCACTGACAGGAAAATAATGAGAGAAGCAATTAGATAGAGTGGAGATGGGATCGAAAGGATATAACCGATAGCAATGAATGAAAGAGCTGTGAAGAAGTCTTTGACAGAGGAAAATCTTTCTCTCACTTTGAATCCAAGTTCAGAATTTACCAGAATCAAACCTGCAGCATAGATACCAGCTAGCTCAGTTATTCCTGCAAACTTAGTGATTGAAATCAGTGATATTAAAGTTGCAATTCCAGAAAGGAGTAAAAGTTCATTCTTTCCGTCTGTAATCTTCAGAACCAGCTGGCTGTACTTCTTCCGAATTAAAAAGGCCGTAATTATGGAAGCCGTGCTTATCATGACAGCGAGAGTTGCGGATACTTGAACGACGCTGGATATGATCAATGTGAATAATAGAATACCAAATAAATCATCAAAGAAATTAATATCCTCAGTAAGCCACCCATAAATTTTGTTCTTTCTAGTTTCCTCCGTGACAATACCAGAGTCAAGAAGTGTTGATCCTATTGCAGAAGAAACCCCGAATATTAATGATTCGAAAACAGGGAAGCCTAAATACATGGATATTCCTGTAACACTTGTTAAAAGCACAGAAGAAGTAAAAACCGATGTTTTAAACGAATCAACTGATGTACTTCTATTGGAGTCAATTTTAAGTCCTGAAGCCCTGTAAAATATTAGTATTGAAAGTCCTAGAAGTGCCAGCTCTTTCATTATTTCAGTCTCAACAAAGCTGTGAGAAACAATGTTGTTTGAGGCAGCGAGGGTAGTAATCACGCTCAAAAGCGCTCCTGAAGCAAGATAAATAGGTATCTCTGGGATATCTGTTTTATTGAATGCTACTAAGAGTGTGCCGGCCACAAGCAAAGCAAGAGATATGCTAAGAATCATTCTATCACCTCAACAACCCTTTTTTCAATTATTTTCTTTACCGCGTCATCCTCTAACATAACATGATCTGCTCCGTGTTCAAGAAGTTCATCTGCCTCATGTTTATCATCAGAAATTGCCACAAAGACACAATCAAGGTTCTCAGCCATCTCTCTGTCAAGATCAAAATCCTCTTCTAGACTGACTACTGCTCTAGCATCATTAATTCCAGCCTCCCTCCTAACCTCTGGGTGTCTTGGATCTCCGAACACAAACTCTTCGCCCTCCTCCTCCAAAGCCCTCATTTCATGAGGATCCGCCTCTACAAAAATAACTTTCTCAAAACTCTCATCTAGTATAGGTCTCACAGTCTCATCAAGTCTTGAATTGCCGAACACAACTACATGATCCTCGGAATCAGATTCTTTCTCATCCTCTCCCACGACGTTTAGATATGGTTTGAAGAACCTATATATCCTGTCATTGTACTGTATCAAGTAGACCGCATAACCGTTCGTGATAAGCTTAATCAACGTCATGTAGCCCAGTATTCCCGCAGTTAGAAGACCCTGATCAACTGCCACGGCACCGGCCACCAGACCAAACTCTGACATCATAACCAGATTAATCGAACTTTTGAAACTTGTTTCAGTTGAAAAGTCCTGCCACCGGGTAAGAAAGTACATTACAACGAAAGCCGAGCTGGAAAGAACAGTTATAGCGATCAAAGCTTCCTGCCAGTAGGCAAATAGCTCCTCTGAATTTAGCGAAAGTCCTATACCGGCAAAAAATACTGCCAGAAGTAGATTGGTTAGAGGCCTCACCTTTTCCTGAAGTTCTGTGCTGTAAGGAACCTGTCCCAGACTTATACCTGCCAGAAAGCCTCCAATCTCAAGAGAAAGACCGATCACATCAGCAAGAGCTATAAAGAGAAAAGCCCAGGCCAATCCCTGAATCAAAAATGCGTGTTTATTATTCGAAAGATTCCCAAGAAGCTTGCTTTCAACTGTTTTGGAGGCTGCAAACGATGCCGCGCCTAGAATCAATCCCATAGTGATTATCCTGCCAAAGGTGAAAACTAGATCAGTAGCTCCGGAAATCTGACCAGCAGCAAGGAAACCAAGGACTACAACCATGAAGATATCCTGAAGTATCAACACACCAATATCTACCCTCCCCGCTCTGGAAGAGGTCTCATGTTTATCAGTAAGCATCTTCACCACTACTGGCGTAGCACCAAAGATTGTACACATGGATATGTAAAATGCTTCAACAGGAGAAAAACCAAGCAAAAAAGCAACAGAGAAAGCCATAAACTGCTGTGTAACTACCTGAACTGCAGCTATTTTACCTACTCTAGAAAGAATGCTTCTGAAGGCGTCAAACTTCATTTCAAGCCCTATCAAAAAAAGAAGCATCGGAAAACCAAGCTCTTCCACCAGAACCACAAACTCTGTTACCTCAACAACATCCAGGAAAACAGGTCCGAGAACCAACCCTGTCAGCAAATATGCTATTACCGTAGGCTGGCCAGTCCGAGATGCAATCACCGCCAATATAAAAGCAGTTACCAGTATAATGGCAAAATCAATTGGTACAACTGGTGGCAAAAGCATTATTAATTTATTTTAATATAACCATATAAATAACGGAAGCCTTTTTACGCAGTTTTGAAGGAGTTATCAACCCAATCGAAGACATGGCAAAAATTAGCTTTCAGACTTATTCAGTTTTCCTTCCTTTTTCATCCATTATACAAAAGGTAGTGACTAGTTGGGCAGTCCCCGTCAACACAGACCTAGCTCTCTGACCTGGAAACATCATAACCGAAGATAGCACACTCCTCTAATACCATCACCTACCAATTTAATTCAATCAGTTATATTTCTACTTGAGACCTAGAATAAACTTGTATATGTTTAAAAAACTCAACCAACTCAACAAAACATACAGTTTAGCCCAACTAGCTCAGTAGGTAGAGCGCCACGCTGTTAACTACTACTTCAACGAAAAAGACAGCGACGTGGTGGTCCCAGGTTCGAATCCTGGGTTGGGCGATTTACCGCATATGACATAGGCTGGGCGTTTATCTGGGTGGTGCCGAGCGGACGCCTCTGGCTAATCCTCTGGAGACAAAGGTAAAATGCCAAGAGGCGACATTCACAACAGACAAGGTAAACTACAAGCACACAACAGACAGATTTCTCTGTCACAGAAAATCCCTTTACACAACAAACTCATTCTAATGGAGTTCGACCGCTTCAACTTCGGAGTCAGAGATGTAGGTATAGACCGGAGAACCAGAGAACTTGGTTCTTGGTACCAACTGGCGAAACACATCGGAGACGACTGGAAACTCGACAACCCGACTAAAGAACGGATAGACTCCTTAATCAGAGACATCAAAATGGGCAAAGTAACCGAGGAAGACGACCTCAGTGTCGGACAAATCAACGAGTTCAAGAAAGCCCTGAACAAGATGTATCACTCAAGAGAACCAGGCGTAGACTGCTTTCTGAAACGACAGGACTCCGACTACAACGGTAGTGAAATAGCGACATACACCTACAGCAGTCGGAACAAAAGTGTTGACCCTGAGACTGTTCTAAGACCTGAAGATGTAGCGAAACTGGTCGAAGGAGCTAACCGTCCACGGGACAAGGCATACATAATGGTTATGTGGGCGACTGCTGCCAGAGTCGGCGAAGTACTCGCCTTAAAGTGGAAAGACATCCAGATAACCCGTATAGAAGGTAACAG
>CAZSAB010000005.1:0-75176 GCA_964604885.1 uncultured archaeon | reverse complement strand
ATAGACATATTTATATGTAGTTCGTATTTTTCCTCTCCTTCCTCCCCTACGGAAACCGTTATATTCGAGTTGAAATTATACTTCAATAATGGCTTTTACTGTCGATGACTTATCCGACAATCTTTTAGAGAAATTAAGGAGCTACGATATCGAACCCGAAGATTTTGTGAATCAGTTGAACGGTGTGGAGTCCAAAAGAGGCCAAATTGTTATCAAGCAGATATTATCTAAAGGATGGGTCTCTACCCGTGAATTGAGGGAAGATTATGGTTATGAACACGCTCCAAGGGCGTAGGTAGGTTCGTTGATAATTGTCAAGGGATTTTTGCCTATGAAGAATGGAAGTTCGGATACTGGTCCGTGTTCATTACATTCTTCGTGTAGTTTTTCGAGCCAGTTTTCAGGATGGTGGAAATCTTCATCTGTCCAGACTACTCTGTTATTTTCAGCCGCTTTCATACCGTGATAAATGGCGTTTGCCTTGCCAAAACATCCTTTAGGCTCCCCAGCTACTACTAATTCAAACTTATCAGACTCAATATTAGTTTTCGCTACAGCATCATCTTCTGAATCGCAGATCACTATGAGTTCATCGTCTTCTGAAAGTTGTTCAAGTAGTTCATCTATAACATCTACTGGCTTAACCGTTGGAAGAAGGACACTTGTGGCCAGGTTATTACTCTCCGACATCAAAAGACCTCCTTGAGTTCGTTCAGGTTTTCGACTGTCTGTTCTCCATCAGGATCTACTTCTACTCCTCTGTTGAGATGGATGTAGTCGAGTTGTTCTATTTTTCGAGCGGCGTCTCGGTCGGTTGAGGAGTCTCCTATCATTACTGTTGTTTCTGGGTTGAGGTTGAGTTCTTGGATTGCTTCTTGAAACATAGCAGGGTTAGGTTTCTTTCTCTGTTTGAAACTGTTGAAGTCTTCGAGCTTTACCCCTGTTACAAAGTCGAAGTATTTCAGCAGATTGTTCTGTTCCAAGAATAGTTCGACATTATCTTCTCTGGCGTTGCTGACAGCCGCTACCGTGTAATCCTGCCTGTCCAAGTATTCCAAAAGTTCTACAGCGTCAGAATAGACTGAAAACTGGTTCATTATACGGTTCTTCTTATCCTGAACTTGGCTATACGCTTCGAGCACCTGTTCATTTTCCAGCCCAACTTCCTCGAATACTTTGTCTTCGGTTTCTGTATGGAGAGCTCTGAATATTTTGCCGTATGCCTGTAGATATTCTTCCCAGTCGCTGTAGCCGTTTTTATCGGGGTGTGGGAAGTGTTCTCTGTATACTTTGTCCATCCATTCCCAGTCTTCTGTTGTCTGGGCTATGACGCCGTCTACATCGAAAATTACTGCGTTGTACTCTTTATTTTTCATACTGTTTTCTACCCCATTCTACGATTCTGTGCTGTGTGAACGCCATTTTCGGCAAGTCCTGTAATGGAATCCAAAATGATTGCTCGGCGTCTGTCTCCCCCTTCAATTGGAAACTTTGTCTAACAGGGTTTTCTGGTTGGTAGTCGAATACGGCGGTGTAGTAGTGGAAGTCTTCTCCGTCTCTGTCTTCCAATCCTTCGATTAGGTAGATTTCTTCTGGTTCGTCTTCGGGTAGTTTATCTTCTGGGTCGTATCTTGGGTCGAATACGAGCTCCAAGTTTTCCTTTGCTCTTGTTACTGTTTCGAGATGTTCTGTTTGGATTCCTGTTTCTTCCTCCAGCTCTCTTACTGCCGCTTCTGTAGGATTCTCGCCTTCTTCTATATGTCCTCCTGCTGTGGCTAACATTTCTTCGTATGGTGTTTTACCTCTCTCGATTAGGACGGTGTAGATTCCGGGTTCGCCGTAGTCGGTCAGGTCTACGCCAAGTTCTTCCAGTCTTTCTTTGTCTTGCTGTTTGAGTTCTTGGAAGAACTCTTTGTCTTCTTCTCTGGCTTTGTAGAATACTATTGCGTCAACAGTTCCGACCGCCATAACACGATTTTTATTCAGAAATTCCTATAATATTTCGTTTCCGAATAGATCCAATCTATGATCCGAGAACCCTCAAACAGTATAAATATTCTCAAGAAATCTTTCGTATGGACATAGAAGAGATTTTCTCTAATGATCCAAGAGTGGAGGAAGTTTACGAATACGCAAAAGAGAAGTATCAGGAAGCGGATCTCGAACAGCATAACTGGGATCATATAGTTGGGAATCTGTATCGAGCTTTAACGATTGCCGATACAGAGGAAGATGTAGATTATTCTGTTCTTGTGGTTTCTGTACTTTTCCACGATATAGGCTGTACAGAAGGAGACTACGAGCATCACGAAGAGAGGAGTGTTGAGATGGCTGAACGAGACCTATCTGACTACGGTTTCAGCCAAGAAGAGATAGAGCAGATAACTCACGCCATAAATACGGTAAGCGAGGAGGAAGAATCGGAGACTATTGAGGCCAAGATATGTTCTGACGCAGATAAACTGGTGAAGAGCGGTTTCGCATCAGTTTTCAATTTCTTCCGAGTTCAAAAGGAGCTTGGAATACCGCTGGAAGAGTTCGCCAGCGATACTTCCAGATATGAACAATTACAGGAAATAGGGTTCTACACCGATAAAGCCAGAGAGATAAGCGGAAACGGTTTTCAGGAACGGATAGACTTCATCAAAAAGTTCAGCCGTAAATTGGAAGAGAGAACGGACTTCACAGCTAATGAAGAAGATTTATGAGAAGATTCTTCCTCCTATAAGGCAACCTGTTCAAATTTTATCCATATCTTCGGCCAATAGTTCTGCCGAGTTCTTCTCTATTATATCGCTTCCATCAAGATTGAGTTCTTGTTGAATACTGTCCAGCATTTCAGGTGACGGTGATTCTATTTTGATGTATTTACCGAAGTCGAATGTTTCTATGAGAATTGGAATCTCTTTGTTCTCTATTTTCAATTTGTATTCTACTGCGTAGGAATTGAACTCGCCCCATTTTTCATAGCTTTTGAGACTCTCTATATCTTCTTTTGTGTCGGTGTAGCCAGTCGGTTTCTGGATAATTTTTATTTTGACCAGTGTTTCTCTATCTGGGAAAGTTCGTTTTCTGACTATGACATCTCTCGGACTGAAATCTTGTAAATCTGTTCCTTCGGACTTATAGAACTCGTCTTTTATTTCAGAAAGTTCCTGTTTGTTTTCTGCCTTTAACTTTATGGTATTCTTCAATTCCGTTGAATAACCCGTTCTTATGACGAAATCCATCCTGTATTCACCTTTGAGAGTTGTATTCCTGAAAGAAGTTTTCTGCTTGTGGTAGTAGTTCTCTTTGTTCTATCTGCTTAAGATCCAACCATTCATAGTCTGTTATTTCTCTTTCCTCTACCTGTATATTACCGATGTATTTTTCTTTCAGGTACCAATGTAGTTCGTCCGTCTTGTAGTCGGCTGGAGTAGTAGTAATCTTATCTTCTGGATCTAACGTTACTTCAAGGTTGACTTCTTCTTTAACTTCTCGTTCTCCTGCTTCTTCAGGCGTTTCTCCTTCTTCGAGAGAGCCGTGGACAGGAGCCCATTTACCTTCAAAACTGCCTGAAGCATCCTGAACCATCAAGTATTCATCGCCATCTTGGATAATAACAACTACTCCGTCCATAAGTCCGTATTCTCAATAAGAACTATAATTTCTACGGATAGTTGGTCGCTTAAGTCAAGAAAAAGTAGGATAAAAAAGGGATCCTGGGAAAGGTTACCACGCTTCCGAAAGGTTCTCATTATCGGTAACTTTCCCTACTTTCTTCAGTAAATTCTTCTGTTCTTCGGACGCTTCAGAGTTCTCTACCAATTCCTTGATTTTATTTCCGACCTTTTCCTTCCTGTTTTCCTGTTCCCGATAAGATTCCTTGTCTAAAACGTACGAACAAGCACCACAGAAGTTTTGGTTGGGTCTAACAGGTTCAGAACAGCGTGGGCAGGATTCATTTCTGAAAGCATCTTCCTGTTGGTCTTCTTCGTTCAGTTCCACGCCTTCTTCCTCCAATTTTTTCTTGTGCCTTTGACGAGTGTTGTCCTGACAGTAGATATCTGCTGTATCTCCCTTCGACCAACCAAAGTGGTTCTTCAATCTTCTTGTCCCCCAATCCCTGACAGTACCGTAGTAGGTAGCAGAAGAATGGCGAAACACGTGACTCGAAACCCGTTTCTCTATTCCTGCTCTCTTCGCAAGAGCTTTCAGACGATCATTCAGATTCTTGTGAGTCATAGGTTTCGTGTTGTCGTAGTTACCTATGTTGACGAAGAGAGGAGCTTCAGGATCGTCTCCGTCAGGGTGGGCGTTAAGCCAATCGTGAAGACTTTCCACGCATATGGTCGAAGCAATTTCTCGTATCTCCTGTCGAGGGTGATTATCCTTCTTTAGGGTAGGTACGTGGGCGATAATGTACTCCGTTCGCATATCCAAATCTCCTATTTTCATAGGCCCAAGATCCCATTTCTGTTTCGGCTTTGTTCCGATCACTTCGGATATACGAGGGCCTACCTCGAAAAGATATTCTACGAGGAATTTATCGCGTGGATTCATAGCGGCGTCTGCCATATCTCTAACTTCAGGTGTTTCCAAACCTTCTCTTTCCTGCCGCTGGGCTTTGTGAACTGGAGACAGTCTGCTTCAAGAATCTCTTTCACTCTGTCGTCCACGTTGTACTCTCCGTACTTCCTCTTGTAGAGTTGTCGGATACAGGTCTTGAGGTTGTGCTGTGACCAACCGTCATACTCTGAAGCGTTGATCTCTCCACAGATTCTTCTTATCTCTCTTCTTCCTGTTTCTTCGCTGTCGAGATCCACGTCTATGAATTTATCGAAGAGTGTCTCGAAGCGGCCGAGAACTAATTTGATCCTGTAGGGGCTTACCTTGTCGTCTGCCCAAACAGAGTGATACCACTCCTCTATTAGTTCGTGGTTGGATTCAGAGATGTATTCGAGATTTTGAAAGTCTTTAAATGCTGTTCTGACGTCTTCTTTTGTTACGGACATAATGGTTCGCTCGGTAATGGGGTCTGGTGGGTACATCCCACCCCTCGTTGACCCCTCGTTGGAAAGCGAACCTGAAACCTGCCTTTCGGACGGGGCTTAGAACACCTATTTCGAAATCTCATACTTCCTTTGAGGTAGTAAAATACTTTTAGCTTTTTAATTAGTGAACTTCCATAGTAAATTCCTGATCGTCTTCTGAAACTTCAAATCTATCTTCAATCCAGTTAAGTTGCGTTTCAAAGTCTTCTTCCGAAAAACCATGTGCAGATAGTGTATGATCTGTAGCACGGAAGTCATATCTATTAACTATAGTCGGTTGCCAGCCCTCATTCCTGAGATGCTGATATGCGTCTACCAACTCATTAGCAATTGGTTTTACATCTTCTCTGTCTTCAAACTCGATAACTGGAAGATCGCCCAAATTATCAACACGATCACTGGATATAACTGGAAGCAGATCTCTCATTTTTTCCAAATCATTCCTTTCGGGATTAAATTGGTCAACCCAGTATTCAAACAATCTTTCTTGTGATAATTTAGGTCTGTCTATATTCTGAAGAGTTGAATTAACTGTGTGAACCGAATCCATAGCAGTTTCTTCAGGATTCTCCCAAGAATCATACAATGTTAGATATAGTCGAAGTTCTCCAGTTTTCGGTTCTTCTTGCCTCACTGGATCAGCATCAAATGAAGTCATAAACGATTGAGGTATTCCTTCATCCTCTGCCCACCTCACAATCTGATACATACCTCTCGTGCCTCTTGATCCATTAATTGACACACTGTCCTGATCGGTGTAAAATTCTTCTAAATATGCTCTTACATCTTCGACAGGTAAGTCTTCTTGACCAACTGAAATTTCAAAGCTGAGATAATCTCTGTCTTCTTCACTCGATAACAGACCGCTGTAAGTAGTATCTCCATCTGTAGAATGCACCATTACTCCAGGCAATCCCTCAAGTTGGTAACCTTCTTCTTGAAGTTCCTCTCTAACCATATCCGTCAAAGAACGACCTTTTCTCTCTACCTGAAGTTCTTCTGACATAGATGACAACTTGGAAATGACAATTTTAAATCTGTCTACTGAATCTTACAGTATACCTCTCGGGTTTTCACCGTAATCTCAGTATGAGATGTTGAAGTCAATCTTCAAAGCTCAGAATGGGGCTTTGAACCCTATATTCTGTGCTCTGGGCTTAATGACTGATTTTAGCTTTGAGAAAGCCCTTCTGGGCTCCAGAACCCAACAATTTTTATAGCTGGAAAACCAATTTGTTACTATGGATAGGTCATTAAAACTTGATTCTGGTTATGGGCCGGGAGGACTCTACAAAGATGTAAAGGCGGAAACAGAATCTTATAGCGGATTTAATAGTTGTTTTTCTCTTTCAGATGCCGAAGAAAGGACGGAAAAATTGGTAGAGGAGCTCAATTCCCTCGGCCTACAAGTTTCTATGCCTGACCACAGAGTAAAACCAGCAGAAGAGAGCGACAGACCTGCCGAATATGAGCGAAGAGTTGGAGAAAACGGCACTATAACATTTTACGCAGTAGATGAAGAATCGATTGGCTCATTTATGTACGGTGGAAGAGTTAGCACCGATCACGAGATAGGCCATCATTTGGGATATGAATTATCTTCAATAATTACTGATTCTATAGCCGGCGGTGAAAACGTAAATCCGGGTGAAGTAAGCGATTTCAATAGGATACAGAGCTACTTACAATCAGAGAACTTCGCCGACAGGTTTAGAGTTGCTGTTTCAGATAATCCTAACGCAATTGATATTGACCGCAGGTCTGGTTCTCCAGAAAAATACGCTGGAGCTTGGGGAGAAAAATATATAGTTGGTAGAGAAAATTGGGAAAGAAGTTTACCTCAGTTAGTTGATAACCTTGAAGATGAAGTTAACGAGATAGTTGAAAATCTTTCTGCTGAAGGCTGGAATGTTGAAAGACCTGTCCTTTGAGCAAATAAAATTTAAGATTTGTCTGCCTAAACACACAGTATACCTCTCGGGGTTTTCACCTTAATCTCAGTATGAGATTTGGAAGTCAGCATTCCAATCTCAAAAGGGGGCTTTGTGAAAATCATTTCGAAAGCCCACTCTATATGGGTTTTCTTAATCCGATCGCTTTAAACTTATACACTCCTTGGGAAAAGTTTCATACAGGAAGGAATTGGAAAAGAAGCGTTCTGGACAAGACCGTGGCTGAGATGGTTATACAAACTGAAAAGAAAAGAGAGTTTGGCCGATATATAGGAGATCATGAAATTAACCGGCGTTCTGTGGCTGATGTTGTCGCGTACCGGACAGCGATCCTCAACCCGTTTGAAAAGCTCTCTAAGTGTGTCTTCGTCTGCATCAGAGCGGACACTTATATCCATCGAGATACTCTTGAAACCTGCTCTTTCACTGGTTTCTTCAGCCTGAAACTTGGCTGGGTCTAACTCTCCCGAGGCCTTCATCTCCAGATTTTCCAGTTCCACCCCATCTCATCTGCGACGAGGTGAGCGACAACGTTGAAACATCCTGTTAATGCGCCAATTTCATATTCCACAGGGTTTGGAGCCGAACCGGGGCCCCCCTGTTCTTCTGGTTCATCTATTTCAGAACTATACCCTCTGACATTTACCTCTACTTTTGTAGGATTCTTGCCTTCGGCGTTAACTTCCGCTTCCATAGTATCACAAGAAAAGAGTCTGCTAGACGGATTGAAAACATCATTGGTACAGAATTCAAACCAGCCGAAGACTTTGTCAACTCCGGCAACAATAATAGACATATGAACTCCACTAGAGGAAAAATTGAGAAAACAGTTGAACAGAATCCCGGCATAAGTTTTACAGAACTGAAAGAGAAGACCGGTCGAAGCAACGGAGTTCTTCAGTATCATATCCGGAAATCCGAAAGGATCGAAAAAGTAAAGTGCGGACTTGTACCGAAAAACTACTGTAATAGCTGCCAGTTCAAAGATTTATGCGGCCAAAGCTGCAATTTAAAGGAACTAGGAAAAGACAAGACCGCAGAAATACTCAACTATCTGTTCCAAGGCTGGAAACAGAAAGATATCGCGGTGAGGTCAGCTATGCACTGCGTCCACTCGTGGTTCAACGATAGGGGAAAACCTACGGTTAGAGCGTCCCTGCACCTGTACAACGATGAAAATGATATCCAAAAATTCTCAGCAGCACTGGAGAAAATCGCATTAGTTAACGGTTGAAACTATGAATGGAAAGGGAAAGGCAACGGTAAAGGTTTCAAACGGCAAACTTGTGAAAGTCGATCTAAACGATGGGTTCAAACTCAGGGGAGACTTCTTCCTCCAGCCCGCAGAGGCACTGAACGTGATAGAGCAGAGACTGGAAGAGCTAGAAGAAATGACGCCAGAAAATATTGTGGAAGAACTGGAAGAAATTGATGCGGAATATATAGGTTTTGAACAGGAGGATATTGTGGAGGCTGTCCAGAAGGCGAAAGGTAGCTGGCGGATAATAAACGAAGGAACTTACTCGGAGAAGATGCACCACGCACTAGACGAAGTGCTCACCGAGAAAATAATGGACGGCGATTCAAGGCCTACACTGAGGTTCTGGTACCGGAAGAACGAGGCTGTGCCGATAGGCCGATTTCAGGAATACAGGGATGAAGTGGAGCATGAATATGCCGAAGATAAAGGTATCGAGGTCGTCCGCAGAATTACCGGAGGCGGAGCTATGTACGTCGAACCCGGAAATGTCATAACCTACTCGCTCTACCTGCCAGAAGACGCTGTTTTAGAAGACATAGAGGAAAGCTATCAAGAACTAGATGCTTGGGCCGTCGAAGCACTACAGGAGCTTGGACTGGATGTCGTCCACGAACCGTTGAACGACATTAAACATCCGGAAGGAAAGATAGGAGGAGCCGCACAGTTCAGAAAAAATAGTGCAGTGCTTCACCACACTACGATAAGCTACAATCTTGACACTGAGGAGATGCTCCGCGTGCTTAGAATCGGTAAAGAGAAAGTGTCGGATAAGGCCATTAAATCAGCCGAAGAGCGCGTAGCGGCGATAACCGAGTTCATCGAACACTCACGTGAACAGGTTATACAGAGGATGATAGAGAAATTCCGAGAGAAGTACGGCGGCCATCTAACCGAACTAGACGAGAAAACCCTGGAAGAGGCCGAGAAAAAGGCTGAAGAAAAGTTTTCGACCGAAGAATGGAACAGGGAGCTCGGCTAACTGTCTTTCCATAGGTTGAAGGATAGTTGAGGATTTCGGTAAGCAGCACCTAAAATCCAGAGCTAGGATAATGCTCTACAGCCACTAAACCTCATGAAATTTACCCGACATAACTCATTGTAATACCCCTCGGGTTCAACTTTCACGCCCTTTAAGTGACGTGGGCTTTTGGAACGATTGCCCATGACTCAAAAAGGGGCTTGCCATTATTCTTCAATTTTTTGGGTTTAAACAACTAATTCAGTTTATTTTGGTTATTTGTCCAGGAAATCTATTTAGAATCTAGAGTCAATTCGTTCTTGTTCTTCAGTTTCCATTCGACTGAGTCCTTTTCTGAAAGGCCGATAATAGAGGCTAGTGTCTTCGGCAACTCCACTAGGTATTTCGATCCTTTCTCTTCTACCACTTTGTTTTCAGATTTTTCTCCTTTCTTGTCTTGGAATATGTAGGCTTGAATGGTTTCAGTGTCGAGTTTCTGTTCGATTTCTTCGTTTTTGGTGAACCAGATTTCGGCATTTATGCCTTTGAAGTCTCTGAGCCATTTGAGCTGGGTATGTCTCAGTCCATCTTCGCCGCTCTTGACTTCTACAAACTTGTATTTACCTTTGTCGTTGAAGGCTAGAAAGTCGGGTATTCCCGCCCTAAAAACATTCGAGAATTCTCCTCTTGTGTCTTCCTGTATCTTCCTACTGATTATTTCGCATATTCTGGGATATTTTTCTTCTAAGTCTTTTCTCATTCCTGGAGTTGTTCTGACTGCGTGACTCCAGTTTGCTTCTAGAAGTTCCTGTGCATATTCTTCCGAAGCTGTTAATTCGGCTTCTTTCTCGAAAGGTATCACAGAGATTAATTTTTCTGGAAATTATTTATCTGTAGAATCTTTTTCAATTTACGAAGTTCTCCCCTCTTTCCAGGTTCTGGATTGTCGTCTTTTCTATCCTTTCAAGTGCTTCCTGTGAGTTGAATGCGTTGTGTGGAGTTACTATTACGTCGTCTCTCTCCATCAGAATGTGGTCTTCCAGTATTTTTTTCGGATCACATTTTTCTTCAAGTTCTCCAAGCATTTCTATGTCTTCTTCTATGATGCATTCTTCCTCAAGCACGTCCAGTCCAGCTCGGGATATACTTCTATTTTCTAAGGCTTTTATGAGCGCTTCTGTATCTACCAGTTCTCCTCGAGCAGTGTTGATCAGTACTGTCTCATCCATTCTCTGGAATTCTGCATCAGATATCATGTGCTTGTTTTCACCTGTGTAGGGACAGTGAAGTGTAACTATATCAGCGATTTCCAAAAGATCATCCTGCGAGACATACATGAAAGGCATTTCAGACTCCATCTCTTTGTCTGGATAGGGGTCTGACGCCACGATATTCATGTTGAAGCCGTCCGCTACCCTGATTACTTTCTGGCCAATACTCCCGGTTCCGATTACTCCGAGCGTCTTTCCTTCCAGGTCGAATCCTTTTAGACCTGAGTGATCAAAGCTTCCATCCTCGACCTTAGAAATTGCCTCATTTATCCTGCGTGAGATCGTCAGAATTAATCCAAAAGTATGTTCTGCTACTGTGGTAGCACCGTACTCGGGGACATTGCAGACTTTGATATCTTCTTTCTCAGCCTTTTCTACGTCTACGTGATCGTATCCTGTTGACCTGCATGCCACAACTTCAACATCGATCTCTTCCAGTACTTCTTTATTCACTTTTGATGAAACGAAGATTGATACAGCATCGAATCTTTTATCTACTTTTTCTGCTGTCTCTGGCTTCAGGCTTTCCTCAAAGAATTCTATTTTGAGGTCGTGTTCTCTTTCTTTCAAGTATTGTTTTTCCCAGGGTTCTGTGTCAAACCATGCTACTTTTTCAGCTTCCATATCTGAGTTGAGATGTTTGATGAAATATAAATTCAGTGTTTAGGCCATGTAGATGTTTTAAAAACTTGTTAGACGAATTTCTCCAATATATGGTAGACCTTGATAACAACGTAGACGAGGTTAAGAAGCAGATTAGGAATGCTGACGACCTTGACTACGAGGCACTACTGGAAGAAGAGAAGGACGGAGAAAACCGCAAGACAGTGGTAAAATTCCTAGAAAAGAAAATAGGAGAAGAAGTTGAAGAAGAGATTGAAAGTGATGAAGACACTAAGGAAAATGTTGAGGAGAATCTTGTCGAAGAAATCGAGGAAGAGACAAGCGGCGGAGTTCTTTCAGGTTTCACGGATCCACAGATCCTGGCTGGAGGAGCAATCCTTGGCCTAATTCTAGGCCTGGTTGTAGGAGCAGTTGCACTGCCAATGGAGACACAGACACAGATCACAGATGTACAGGCAGAGGAAAGAGTATCCACGCTGATAAATGCAGGTGGACAACTTTCTGAAGACAGTGTCGAAGTTTCTGTAGAGAAGAGCAACAGCATGTTTTACATCAACGCTACAGCTACTCAGACCGTGAACGGTACTGCTCAGACACAAAGCCAGACCTACTACATGAGTTCAGATGGAACACTGCTCTTCCCTGAGGTAGTAAGAAGCCCTCTAGGAAACCAGAGAGTAGCCATCGACGTGGACCAAGCAATTCAGAGAGCTCAGCAGCCTTCACAGCCTGAAATCAACGAATCCGTCAATACAACCCAGTAAAACCTTTTTCCACATTTTCCCTCTATTTTTATTTCAAATGAAATTCACTTTATTAACTGGAACAGCCAGAAAAAACAGGAAATCAATCTATGTAGCAGAGAAAACAGCAAAGGTCCTGGAAGATGAAGGCCATGAAGTGTTTTTCTTCGATCCGCAGGAAAGAGAAGTTCCGCCTCTGGGCAGCAGAACCTTTGTGGATGAGGGGGAATCACCGGAAGATATTCAGGAATTGAGTCAGGAAGTACAGGAATCTGATGGGGTGATTATCGTGACGCCTGAATACAATCATTCAATTCCAGGAGTTCTGAAGACCGCTCTGGACTATCTTTACCCTGAGTACGATGAGAAACCTTTCAGTTTTATCACTGTTTCTGGCGGCGGTTTTGGAGGCGTAAGAGTCCTGAATCACATTCATGATATTGTATTGGAATTAGGGGGATTTGTAGGGCCTGACATGCAGGTGTCCAGAGTTGGAGAAGTATTCTCGGAGAACGGAGAACTTCTAGACAAAAATTATAACAAAAGGTTTTCCGATTTTGTGAAAGATACTGTTGATTTCGTTGAGAGGATGCGGTAAAGTTATACATATAGACCTTCAATACTATTCTGTGATTTCTATGAATCAAGGACTTGTCAAACTACCTTACGACTACGACGCTCTAACCCCTTACATCTCTGAACAGGTACTGGAATGGCACCATGACGTCCACCATCAGGGATACGTGAATGGTTGGAACTCTGCAGAAGAAAAACTGGAAGAACAGAGAGAAAACGGAGACTTCTCAAAAACTGGAGCACTCCTTAGCTCATTCACCCACAACTTCTGCGGAAACATCCTGCACGAAGTGTTCTGGCACAACATGAGCCCTTCAGGAGGTGGCAAACCAGAAGGCGAACTAATGGACAGAATTGAGGAAGAGTTCGGAAGCTACGAGAACTGGAAGAAAGAATTCAAAGAAGCAGCAAAATCAGCCGGAGGATGGGCCTTACTCGTATACATTCCATACAATAACTCATTGCACAATGTAGCAGTCGACAAACATGACGACGGAGCAGTATGGGGAGCACACCCAGTCCTCGCACTGGATGTCTGGGAACACAGCTACTACCACGACTACGGCCCTGATAGAGGAGACTTCATCGACAGCTTTTTCCAGGTTCTGGACTGGGACGACGTCTCTGATAGATACAGGGAAATTGTACAGAAGTTTGAATAAAGGGCTTCTTAATCCTTTATTTTATTTTTTTGGGTAATCTGGCTTTGCGTATAAATAATTCTTTGGGCTGTCTAGTAGATTTATAGCTTTCGAGAACTAGTCTATTTTTAGAGGATAGATGGGAGAGGCAAAGTACCAAGCAGGAACCTGCAACATTGACAAGGTTGAGAGCAAGAAGAGATTGGCGGCTAGTATAGCTGGCTTTTTCAACGCAGCTATCATTACTGGGATTCTGTTTATTGCCTCTGAACTTACCTTACTCTATGGAGTAATCTTCCTGCTCAACTTTACAGGTTTCATAGGATACCTCCAGTACAGAGGAAATTTCTGTGCTGGTCTTGCACTTAAGAAGAAGTTTCACGTAGGTGAGGAAGAAGAGAAGATTGACGATCCGGAGAAGATGTCCAAGGACAGAAAACAGGCAGCACTGATATTGTTTGAATCAGCAGTATTGGCAGGATTGCTTACCGCGGCAATTACCCTGATAATAACCAACTTCTAAAATTCTATCTACCTACCAGTTTAACATGAAAACTGTTATCGTGATAGGTGGCGGAGTGGCAGGGCTCCAGGCTGGAGTTTTCACCGCGAAAGCCGGTGAAGAAACGCTTGTACTTGATAGTGGAGAGTCTCTGGTGCTCAATACTTCAAACATTCAAAACCTGATCGGACACGATTCAATCGCTGGAAACGAACTTCTCAAGAAAGGAAAGGAAAAACTAGGAGATTTTGACGGTGAAATTAGAGAGGAAAAAGTAGAAGAGGTCGAGGAAACCGATGAAGGATTCCATATAACGACTGAAGAAGACGAATATGAATCAGAATATATTGTAGTGGCTTCCGCTGGAGACCTCTCATACCTAGAAAACTTGGTCGATTTTGAGGAGGGAGTAGAAGGACCTTACATGATGGATAAACACGTCAAGACAGATCAGCATAACCAGTCAACTGAAAACGAGAAAATATATGCCGCTGGTCTAGCCAATACCTGGGAGTACCAGACCTCAGTTGCCATCGGGGACGGGGCAAAAGCCGCTGTAAACGTGTTAACCCACAAACGTGGAGACCCATTCGAAGACCATGATACCTAAACTTTTGCAATTGATTTACCGGTGATAGATATGAAACTAACAAGTCCTGAATTCGAAGATGGAAAATATATGCCAGAAAAATATGGTAACACCAGAGACAACGTGAATCCTCCTCTGGAGATTGAGCACGTTCCTGAAGAGGCTGAATCGCTTGTGTTGATCATGGATGATCCTGATGCAATGGAGCCAGCAGGAAAGATATGGGAGCACTGGACAGTCTGGAATATCCCGACAGATACAGAAAAGATAAAAGAAGATAGCTCGCCGGGAGTTGAAGGCACGACCGACTTCAGGAAGAGAGGTTACGGAGGGCCAAATCCTCCAGACGGTGTGCACACCTACTACTTCAAGTTATACGCTCTGGATACAGAACTTGATCTTCCGGAGGATTCCAGAAAAGAAGATGTTGAAGAAGCAATGGAAGAACATGTGCTAGAGAAGACTGAACTTACCTGCAAGTTCGACAGGATCTCCTAATCTATTCTCTCTTTAATCTTCCTCACTCCCTCCACAAGTCTAGGCCCTGGCCTGTTCAGCAAGTTATCATTTATCACAAAAACGTTACCGTTTTCTACCGCTGATATATCCTGCCATCCATCCCTCGAGAGAATATTCTCAGTCGAAAGATTTTCTCCCGCACCGCAGACATTCATGAAGATGTACTCAGGGTCAAACTCTTTCAGTTCCTCAAGTTCAAATTCTCTGCTTCTCTCACCTTCTTCCATGAAGTACTCCCCACCAATTTCTTGAAACAAACTGGGAATCCAGTTGCCTGAGGCCATTGGAGGATCCATCCACTCCTCGCAGTAGATACGCGGCGAACATTCTAGAGAAACTTCATCAATTTCTTCTTTTATCTCCTTGACTAGTTTCTCGGCCTTATCTTCTTTCCCGACCGCTTCCCCGATCTCTCTGAAGCTTTCGTAGACCTCCTCCAGCGTGTGCGGTTTCACCTGTAGCACCGGGTATCCATCGCCCTGTAACTGTTTGACT
Organism: uncultured archaeon; assembly: GCA_964604885.1. Taxonomy (GTDB): domain Archaea; phylum Nanohalarchaeota; class Nanosalinia; order Nanosalinales; family Nanosalinaceae; genus Nanohalobium. The sequence continues at coordinate 60,009 of CAZSAB010000005.1, read as the reverse complement.
GCGTCGTCTTGGAGGTCGTCGGAGGCGATTATGAGGTCGGGTTCGAATTCGTGTATTCTCGAGACCTTAGGATTGGCCCATCCTCCTATACTCGGCTTCTCATTGGCTTCTTCCGGATGGTTGCAGAGGCTTGTGGTTGCGACTATCTGGTCTTCTGCACTGAGCCGGTACAGTATCTCGGTGTTCGATGGTGCCAGGGAAATGATTCTCATTTTCCTGTTAAGCTTACTACTGTCCAGAGTTTTTTAATTGAGCAAGGTAGGCTTCTGATCCTGTTAGTTTGATCGCTATATCAAATCCCTCATTTTCTAGAGCCTCCTTGACTTCATCAAAGTCATCTGGAGGGATATATCCGCTTGTATCATCGGGAGATTCTATCCCGGACTTCAGTTTAAGGTTTCCTTCTTCGTATGAAGTAATTAACATGTTAAAAATTGAATCAAATAAGTCTGGATCATACATTTGCAATTCCAATACTTCGCCTGATTCAGTGTTTCGTCCCTCTAGAACTTTTTGAAATCCTATAGGCTCAAGACTATTTCCACTATCATACACAAAACCGGTATCAGACTCTATACGCATTAAAACGTTGGATAAATAGCCCAGGTTTCCATTATTAATGGTACTGGATTAAATTTTTTTCGAAGTATTCAAAACATTCCAAATTATAGTTAAGATATGGAACTTAGAGTAGGAGCACATGTTTCGATTTCTGGTGGAGTGGAAAAAGCAGTAGAAAGGCAGAATGACGAGACTGGAAACTGCGGTCAAATATTTGCTGGAAGCCCGAGAACATGGAGTGTCTCAACATACGAAGACGAAGAAGGACAAGAATTCCAAGAACTGCGGGATGAGGAAGGACAGAATCCCTACGTCATCCACTCAACTTATCTCGTTAACTTAGCGACTCCGAAAGACGATCTCTTCGAGAAATCACTTGCCTGTCTTCAGGCCGAGCTTGATGCGGCTTCACAGCTTGGAGTCGAATACGTGGTTTTCCATCCTGGAGCGCACACCGGAAGCGGAAGGGAAAACGGTGTAGAGAGGATAGCCGAAGGAATCGACGAACTTGATATCCCAGAGAATGTTACACTGCTTCTGGAGAACACAGCCGGTAAAGGTACTACTCTTGGAAAGTCGATGGGCGAGCTCAGACAGATGATCGACCAAGCTGACACCGATGATGAAAAGATCGGTGTATGTATCGATACCTGTCACGCACACGCTGCAGGATACGACTTGGTATCCGAGGAAGGTTTTGATGACTTTGTTCAGGAGGTTGATGAGGATCTAGGAAGGGAGAAAGTCAAAGTTCTGCATCTGAATGATTCAAAGGATGAACGAGGTTCTGAGAAAGATAACCATGAAGATATTGGCTATGGAAACATTGGGGAAAAAGGATTTGGGAACATAGTCAATTCCAAGAAATTTGAAGATCTTACAATGATACTTGAAACACCTCAGGAAAATGAAAAAAGTTACAGAAAAAATATTGAGAAGATTAGGGAGCTAAGAAAATAAATTCGAACCTCTTAAAAGACTCCCTACATCCTTTAATTTTATCGGAAGTCAGCAGATTCTGACTGATTTTCGTCTAAAAATTTCAGAAAGTGAAAAATTATGTCTAATATTCACAATGATCAAAGGGTCGGTGTTTTCGTCGACGTTCAAAACATGTACTACAGTGCTAAAAATCTATACGATACCAAAGTAGACTTCAAATCAGTACTGAATTCGGCGGTGATGAACCGCAAACTGATTAGAGCCTCAGCTTACGTTGTAAAAGGTGAAACTCCTGGTGAAGACAACTTCTTCGAAGCTCTGAGGAACATCGGGTATGAGGTTGAGATAAAGGAGTTGAAGGAGTTCTACGGTGGAGAAAAGAAGGGTGATTGGGATCTTGGAATGACTGTTGATATGATTCAACAGGCCAAGAAACTTGATACTATAGTCCTTGTCACAGGTGACGGAGACTTTTCCGTACTGGTGGACCATCTGAAGGTTATGGGTTGCCGGGTTGAAGTCATGAGCTTTGGAAGAAGTTCGGCTAAGGAGTTGAGGGAATCAGCCACAAACTTCGTCGACATGGACGATAAGTCTGACAAATATCTAGTTGACTAGGTGAATCCATTGAGCTTGAAAGATTTAACCGCTAAGGAGGTTATGGACGAAGGGCCTGAAACTATTCAGAATGACGCAAACATTGCAAGGGCTAAAAACAAGATGGAGGAAAACAACTTGAGGGCCTTAACTGTAGTAGACTCCAAGAATCGAGTGGTCGGAGCAATAGGATACAGGGACCTAATCAGGCATGTCCAATTCAATCCAAATACTACAGGACTGGAGAAAGTGATGCATCAGCCTCCAAAGTTTGACAAGGAGGACTCGCTAGTTGATGTAGCTGAGCTGAGGATTAATTCAGGAAGAAAGATGCTGGTCAACACAGAAAAAGATAAACTTAAAGGAGTTTTAGGTGATGAGGAGTTCAGAGACGCATTTGTAGGGAATAAAAAATTTTCTCAAGTTACTTCAATGGACTTAGGTCCGAATGAGATCCTAACAGTATTCGAAGACGATTCAATAGAAGAGGCCCGGCACAAGATGCTTGACAACAATATCTCAAGGCTGCCGGTACTGGATAAAGATGGAAACCTTACAGGAATCATCAAGAGCACAGATCTACTCCAGATAATTGTAGCAAGGGAGAGACAGGCATCAGGAGGGACTTCAGGAGACTCACTGCGTGAAACACAGATCGCCGGAGGATCAGAGAAAGATTCAATGTCGGATATAGACGTCAATGAAATAATGGATAGAACTCCTCTCACTATTGAAGGGCATGTAGACAGTGATGAAGCAATTGAAAAGATGCATGATAGAGATGCCAAAGAAGTCGTAATAGTTGAAGGAGGCTATCCAAAAACTATTCTCACAATCAAAGACTACATTGAGGAAGTAGCAAACCTCAGACAAAGAAATACAGTCTTAGTTAATCTGGTTGGAATAGAAGTAGATGAGGAGAAAGCCGCAGTCCACGACAAGATTGCCACGCAGCTACGTGGAAGCCTTGGAAACAAGCTTATGAGGCCTGAAGAACTCAACCTACGCGTTAAGAAAGCAGAGAAAGACGGCAAGAAACACCGGTACGAGGCAACGATGAAACTCTTCTCGGAATACGGCCAGACAAAAGTACAGTCAGAGGCCTGGGATCTGCTGGAAGTCGTCGATGAGTGCCTAAGCAACCTCAACAGAACTATCAGAGACAAGAAAGAGAAAAGAACGGAGTACTGAATACCTTTTTCTCTTACTTTTTCTCCAAAGGAATTACCTCCACCATGTTGTCTTCAAACCTGCCTTCAAATTCAGATTCACTGACATTTCCAGCTAAAAACACGTTTAAATCTCCCTGACTTTTCCTTACATCTATCAAGTCTTCACCGAAGAATTCTTGGGCTTCATCCCTGACAGAAGGATTTATTTGAGAGCTTTCATATACTGAAAAGCTTAGAGGGATACCAAGCAGCATTAGAAGAATTATTCCAACAGGTAAAATTTTCTTCATGCTATCAGCTGATTGCTTTTTATATTAAGTTGAAGGATGTAATCCAAAAATCTTTAGACAGATAAAACCTGCAACTAAGACAGATAAAGCGTTCATTACTGCTAGATTTAAGGCTTTCAGTCCATGCAGATATTTACCTGAAGAAAAGGTAAGGCCTGCGGCAGCCACAGGAGGAACCAGGGCTATTGCAACAGCTACTCCAGCTATCTGATCTCTGAAACCTGTTGTAAAGCTCAAAGCTGCGGCAGCTCTTACAACTATTGATAGTGGTAAAGCAAGATTACCAGGACTTAATACAGTGTTTAACGCCTGAGTCTGCGTGAATTCTATAGGTAATGAGACAATAAAGGCAGTGACTAGAGCAAGTGAAATGCTTCCAGTACCAGCTATCAGAGACTTTTTCATCAGTGAGCTGTCTCCTATCGAAAGAGATATTGAGGAAGCTATGAATGGAGATAGCATAGGTGCAAGCATCATTTCCCCAATTACAGCGATTATACTGTTTGACGCAATACCAAGAGCTGCAATAGCAGATGAGGCGGAGATCAGACTCCATTGAGTCATGTTGAAATTCCCTGCTTCCTGCGCCTTGCTGTAAATTTCTTCCTGTGAAAGAGCTGAGAAAGATCCTCTGGTTTTTTGACCTTTCTGAATGAGTGACTCCTGTTCCAGTATTCTGATTGAAAGCTTACCGGACTTTAAACCCTCGATACTTTACAACTTCTCAGTAATTTCATCTATATCCTCTGAATCTACGGTAGTAGTTATCTGAATTGCCTTATAATCATTCTTCTCAACTTCTGAGGAATTAACGTCGTTGCTGAATTCTCCTATTATCTTCTTCGCTTCATCTTCGAACTTTTTAGGAGTTGTAACATGTAGCTGCCTTATACTTCTAGCTGAGAAAGTACCGAATAAAAAACGTTCTCAATTTCTGACATTGAGTTTATGATTTGAGGCTGAGCGAACCAGCCTTTCAGACATATCCGAACTCTTAGTCAATGAAATCTCTCCATCCTTCCCGACTGTAGCCGTGAACAGGAATTCTTCCCCATCGAATATATCGACATCAGTTCCTGAATGCTCATCTCCAATCTCAAGTACTACAGAATTCCCTCTCTCATCCAGTTCAAAAGAAAGCTCTTCCTGTGAACTGGCGCCTCGAGGCTCTACAGTAATGCTGAGCCCGAGATCCTCTTCTATCTCATCTATTCTCTCTCCTCCTTGACCTATGATCTGTGGTATATCATTTTCATCGACAAGCAACCTGATATGATCATCTGAGATAAACTCTATCTGCGGGTTCTTGACATGCTTCTTCAACCGCTGCTCGATTTGATCCCGAGCTAACCTCTGAGCACCTGTTTCAACACTGGACTCATCTACAGGGACAACCACTGTCTCCTCTCCGTAAGTATAGATTTCATATTCGGGTGCATTGTTCTCGAAGCGGGAGATCTGTACAACCGGTCTGGCTAGATCCTGCTCCATCATTCCCTCTGGAACTTTGACAGTCAACTCGACTTTGTAGACTCTTTCAACTTCTGCATTCTGGATGAAGACTACTGTGTCGCAGACCTCTGGAATCATACCTAGCTCAACCCGGCCAACAAGTCTCTGGACAGCATCGACCGCCTGTGAAGCGTGGACAACACCAAGCATCCCCACTCCTGCGAGACGCATATCTGCAAATACCTCAAAGTCATATGTCTTTCGTACCTCATCAAAGATAGTATAGTCAGGACGAGCAAGAAGCAGGAAATCACCAGTATTCTTCATAGACCCATCAAGACCTGTATACTGGGTAATACCCTCTGAGACGTCTAAGTCTCGTGGCTTCTCCATAGTCTTGACAACTTTATCCTGCTGCTCAAAGTGTTCAGCGATGGCCTGGGCAAATGTAGACTTTCCATGACCGGGAGCACCGGCAATCAGGACTCCTTCAGCTTTCTCATCTAACCTCTCCATCAATTCGTCGCTCAGGTCGTAGTCTTCAAGCCCGACCTTTGCAACCGGTCGAACAGCTGTAATCTCTGCCCTCTCTGAGAAAGGTGGACGTGTAATTGCAATCCTATACTTTCCGATTTGGAGAACTGTCGCGCCCTTACCCTTCATCTCAACAAGCCCTTCATCGCTCATCTCCGCGTTTTCAATTGTCTCAGAGATCAATTCGTTGATTTCCTCTTTTCCAATTATATTTTCTCCAATTTTCTCCAGTTCAAACTCTCCAGGCAACCCTCGTTTAGCCTTTGGAACGTTTCCTTGCTTCAGGTGGACGCTCATAGTCTTTTCATCGAAGTAATCAGCTATAGAGAATTCAAGCTCCATCTCCTTCTCAAAGTAAAGTACCTTGACGCCTTTGGCTTCGGCTATCTCCGACTGCACATAATCTCCAGTATATAGAGTTGCATCCATTTCTTCAGCCACATCGCGGATCAAGGCATCTATCCTACCGTGGTGAGCCATTTCAATCTCTTCCGTAGTCGGCTTTCTGCCCGTAAAAGATATTTCCACTGAATCAAGATTGTTTATCATCTTTATCTGTTCTATCCCCTTGTAACCTGTCTCTCTACCCTTATTCGCCTGATTCTCTAGTTCATCAACCACGAATTCTGGAATTACTACTTCTACATCTGAAAGTTTTCCATCTTCAATTAATTCGGAGAGCTCTCCTTCGATGAGAATCGAGGTATCTGGTACAATTTTGTCCTTCATGATAACCTACTCTGCATAAAATCTTCTAAAGTTCATGTCGCTATAGGAGTTCATCTTCAGAGAGCAATTTAAAGAATTCGTATGCTTCTTCTCCTTTCTCACTCAGATCAACTATGTTGGCGCCTACCTCCACCAGACCATAATTCTGATCCAGACGGTTTGTAGCAGCAAATACTTCCCCGCGACCATATTCAGATTCTCTCCACATGTCCTGCCTTGTCCAATCATTTTCTGCATATCCGAGAAATATTCCTACTGCTTCATAGTCTTCTTCACCAATAAATTCCTTTACGGTCCTTCTAGCGTTGACTACGCTCGCATCAAGAAGTTCCCCATCTTCAATAAGTTCGTCCTTATCTAGATCAATCTCAATTTGATACTCATCTGATCTCCCGGGAATATGAACCCCTTTGTAAGAAGTTTCTACAGCTGGAGTTTGATTTGCATTACAGGGGTCTTGAGGATAATCTTGTGCCATAGTTTAAGAATCACCAAAGAGCTTGAAATTAGTTTCGATATGTTTGTCACTTTCCACTCAACATTCAATTCTGGTCAACATCGCAGGATATATAAGGAGTAGGTTGTAATAGTTGCCCAAAGGCACAAGATGTTGTGGGAGGGGAAAAGATTTCTCCACGACATGTAGTGGTTGAATGTTCATCCAGAGGTAACTATACTCAATGCACTGTATCTACTGTGAAGACGGCAAAACCAGGGTAGTTGACTCCCGCGAGTCAGAAGGACGAGTAAGAAGAAGGAGAGAATGCTCTGACTGTGGAGAAAGATTCACAACATATGAGCAAGCAGAAGATCTCGATATCAAAGTTGTGAAAGAAAAGGGAGTCAAGGAAGACTTCAACGAGGACAAGATCAGAGAAGGAGTCGAGAAAGCTGCCAAGAAGACCTCACTTACTGATGAAGATGTCGAAGAGGTTGTTGAAGCCGTCAAAAACATGGTACGTGGAAAGAACGAAATCAAGTCTGAGGAGATCGGCAATAAGATCAAGGAAGAACTCAGCACCAGAGACGAAGTTGCCTATATTCGTTTTGCATCTGTTTATGACTCCTTCCAGGACGCCGAATCGTTCAAGAAAGAAGTAGAACACCTCAAATCAGAATAAATCAACCAGAAATATCTCCCACAGCCTTTTGCCGGATAACACAACAAAGGTGAAACACAAATAATGGATAAACAACTTGAACAAAAGTCCGACTTCAAACTACCCATAAAAAGAGTAACAGGAGACACAGTCGAGGAGAGATTAACCGAGAATGCCCATGACAGGATTCTGCCGTCACGATACCTCCTCAAAGATGAAGAAGGAGAGACTGTTGAAGAACCTGATGAACTCTTCGAAAGGGTGGCAAAAAACGTAGCTCAACCCGACAAAAACTACGATGATGTGGATTATGAGGAGAGCTGGCAGGAATTCTTCAACCTGATGTCCAACTTGGCATTCATGCCTAACAGTCCGACACTGATGAACGCAGGAGCAGAACTACAACAGCTATCAGCATGCTTCGTAGTCCACCCAGAAGACGACATGGACTCAATCTTCTCCAAAGTACACGACGCAGCAAAAATCTTTCAGTCAGGCGGAGGAATGGGCTACCCATTCCACCTTATGCGTCCAAAGGGCGACATAGTATCAAGCACTGGAGGAGTTTCCTCAGGACCAATGAGCTTCCAACAAGTATTCGACACAATGTGCGGAACAATCAAGCAGGGAGGCAAGAGAAGAGGAGCACAGATGGGAATCATGAAGATTGACCATCCTGACATCCTCAGATTTATTACAGCAAAGAGAGAAGAAGGAAACCTCTCCAACTTCAACATCTCCGTTGGCCTGACAGAAGAATTCATGGAAGCAGTCAAAAACGACGAAGAATATACGTTAATCAACCCGAGAACCGATGAACCGTTCGAAGTCGCCGAGATGACCGCACAGTTCTACAACAGAGACGAAGAATGGTACCCAGAAGCAGCAGGTTCAGACCAAGGTAAAGACGACAACTTCTGGAGAGACTTCGCGCACACGTTCGGAGAAGAAATCGAAGATTACGATATTCATCTAGAACCTGGCGAAGAAATGACACTTCCAGCACGATTCATCTGGGAGACGCTCATCGACGGAGCATGGAGAAATGGAGAACCAGGACTCTTCATGTACGACGAAGCCAACGACATGCACAGCTTCGACACTGAAGAATATCCGGAACACACAATCGAGGCAACCAATCCTTGCGGAGAACAGCCTCTTGAGAACTACGAGGCATGCAACCTCGGACACATCAACCTCTCCGTCCTAGTCGACGACAAAGGAGATGGAAGAGCACTCAGTTTTGCAGAATGGAAACAGAAGCATCAGGGAGAGTACGACTTCTCCACACAGAAAGGACTGGAGGAGGCGATGCAGGACTACATCCCAGAAGCACTCGACATGGAGAGATTCGAATACACGGCCAAAACAGGCCTCAGATTCTTGGACAACGTAGTCACAATGTCCGACTTCCCACTCGAAGAAATTGAAGACACAGTAACAGACCTTAGGAAGGTTGGACTCGGACTGATGGGATACGCACAGATGCTCATCCAGCTAGGAGTAAGGTACGGATCAGACGAATCCGTGGCTGCAGCCAAGGAGATCCAGAGGCTGATCACAAGATTCAGCATTGAAGAATCCAACAGACTGGCTGAAGTCAGAGGAGAATTCCCGGAATGGGAGAAGTCAAAGTGGGCGAACCCGACAGAACACGAAGAATGGTTCAGAGACTACACAGGAGGTCTGGATCCAGAAGAATTTGATGACGGGTTGAAGATGAGGAACCACAACACGACCACGATCGCACCGACCGGAACAACTTCCATGATCGGAAACACTAGTGGTGGATGCGAGCCAATCTACTCATTGGCTTACTTCAAGAACGTTGCGAAGGACATTCAGGGAGAGGACATGCTTGTAGAGTTCGACGACTACTTCATCCGAGCCCTGGAAGCCAACGATGTAGATGTAGAAAAAGTCAAAGAAGCAGCACAGGAGAAAATGGAGAACAACGAATGGGACGGAGTCGAATCCATCCCAGACGAAGTTCTACCTCCACACGTCAAGGAGATTTTCGCGACAGCCGACCAGGTCACACCTGAAGAACATATCGACATCCAGGCAGCATTCCAGAGCCACAACCACTCAGGCATCTCCAAGACCTGCAACTTCCCTAACGAAGCTTCGAAAGATGATGTCAGAGAGGCATACATGCGAGCCTATGAAAAAGGAGTCAAAGGCATGACAGTCTACAGAGACGGAACAAGAGACACACAGGTCATGCAAACCAACAAAGACAACGAGCTCACCGACATGGACAAGGTTGACATGCTCTCAGAGATCGTAGAAGAGTTCGGTGGAGCAGAAGAACTAGTCCAGAGCAACGAGTTCGAGGAAGTAGTAAGCCAGACAGGAATCCAACTCCAGGAAGAAGACACCGAAGACCTGTCACAGGAAGTAACTCAGGAAGGAGTAGAAGCCGACAGCCCACAAGAAGGAACAAGTACAGAAATGGGCAAATCCAAGAATGTCAAGGAAAGGCCGAAAGTCGCACAGGGAACCACACAGGAAATAGAAACAGCCTACGGCGACCTATTTGTAACAATCAACAACAGCGAAAACAACGGACCTTTCGAAGTATTCGCCAACTTGGGTAAAAGTGGAGGCTACACACAAAGCTTCACACAGGCACTCGGGCGAATTACTTCACTCGCTTTGCGCAGTGGTGCAGAGGGAGAAGACGTCATCAAACAACTGGACGACATCAGAAGCCCGCAGATCGCATGGGACCAAGGAACACAGATCCACTCAGTTCCAGACGCAATCGCAGAAGCAATGAAACGCCACATGCAAGTCCAAGAGGGTTCACAGCAGACAGTCGATCAGTACGAAACACCACAAGAGAAGCAGCAAGACATGGGCCAGACACAGGCCAAGACAGAAACAGAACAACAGGCAGACGCAGCAAGCATCGTACAAGACGGAGAAAACCCAGAATGCCCAGAATGCGGAGGCATGCTCGTCCTACAAGAAGGATGTAACAAGTGCCCAAGCTGCGGATTCAGCAAGTGCTAAAGGAGAATTAACTCTCTCCTACCATATTTCTTCAATTTATAAATAAAAATTTCTAAGATTGCTTACTACAATTTTAACTTGAATTTGCTCCGCTTCTAGACATAAAACCCTCAAAAAATTTATTACAGCCCCATTATTACTTCCTTATAGATTCTGGTAAAACCAGGGAGGATAACGGTATATATTTTAAACCATGAAATAGGCCTTAAACCTTTGTTAAGATTGTTTTTTGGAGAGAAAGTAAGGCCATTCTGTTATATGATTTCAGTATTTACGCTTTATTGTTTTAAAATAACTGCCTTATTGTCAGATAAGGAGGGGAAACATGGATAACAAACAGGAAAAAATTCGTAGTAGTCTGAAGAAGGACTCAGACACAGTTTTTGAAAATCAACTAGAAAGAGCAGAAGGCTTGCTTTCCTACGATGATGAGGGCAGAGGGAGATCTGAGGTAGAATCAGATATAATTTCGAGGGACGAAGAGGTTTATCTCGCCACAGCCGGTTGCTGGTTCGCTAGTGAAGGAGGAGATAGAGAGAAACCTACTGTAGGTAGCGAAGAACTGGCTCAAGTAACAGAATATGGGAGGAAATCAGTCAGTGCCGATTCCTTGTCCTCTGTATTTGGGTTGGAAGTACATGGTTTCGAGTTCGGCGAGTGTGTCTGTGGTTCGGAATACTTCTGCTGATCTTGTGACTCCTATTGCATAGCCTATTACTTCTTCGTCTTCTTGTGCTACTACTGCGAATCCGTTTCCTTGGTTGATTCTTTCCCTGTACCAGTTGGCGGCTTCTTCTGTCAGCGTCCACTCCGTGGTCGATTGTTGGGTCGTGTTCCTAGGCTTCCATTTCGGATATGTCTGCGTTTGGTTCCTGTATTTTCTCGGTGTTCGTGTTCTGTGCTGGCTGGATTTGTGTTTCCATAGCGAGATCTTGCCCTAAGATTTGTTATCGTTGAGGTGTTAAAAAAATTTAATTTTTTGATGTGTTTTTGTTTTGAGTGGATTTTGATCAGGAGTTGGAGCATCTTTCGTATGTGGATGAGTCTGAGAACAGCAGGTTTAGTTCCAAAGCTGTTTTTTCTGATGTAGGAATCGGTGTTGAGGTTGAGGAGTATGATGGTTTTACTTTGTATGAGTGGAGGTGTGGCCAGGAGTTTGATGAAGTTCTTAGATCGGTGGAGAGATTTTTTCCTCTGCAGGAGCCGGCTTTGGGTTTGGTGAAAGAGGAAGGTCGTTTGAGGTGTGTTGAAAGCGATTTTGAATCAAAGATAAACGTCTATGAGGACAGGGGGGATTGGCGTGAAGGCCGGTGGGATGAATACTCCTTGGTTCAGATGAATCTTGAGAATTCTAAAGTTGTTTATGACGAGAAAGAAGGCTATTCCAGAGTAAGAATTTATGAGATAGAGGAAACAGATGTATTCGAGAAACTCTTTCCGCAGACAGTTCAGTTTGAAAGTTCAGACGATATTTTAGAAGATATACTGGAGGCTCAGAGCTGATCTAGAATTTTCCTTTGAGGTTCCTGTAGATAGTCTTTATCTGCGGCAGGTTTTATGAAATTTTTAGACATGGTTTTTGATTATGTCAGAGATGGATTACAGGGAGTTGTTATCTAATTTTGTAGATGAGGAGTACACTAGTATGATTGATGAGTCGGCTTTGGAGTATTCGGAAGAGCTTAGTGAAATTGGTAAATCGCCCAAGCTTTGCGTTGCGGTTGGACTTACTGAGACTGATAATCTAGGATGGACTGAAGTTGAGATTGCGGATGAACTAGATATTTCTCGCAAAGCTGTTTACAATGCCAGAAACGAAATTGGGTTGGTTGAAGAAGATCCTAGAGGAAGACATGTGTAAACAGAGTGCTATAATGTTGACCCAAAGTAACTTATTTGGTAATTCTCATGTATACTTATGGAAAGAAACGTAGGTGACACCGATAGTCAGGTTAGGCTGGCTTTAGGTGCTTTGTCTGGATTAGTGTCTCTGGCGATTCTTGCTCAGTCTTTAAACGTGATTAACGAGGTAGTGGCGCTTCCTGAGATTCTATCGCCTGTACTCGGTGTAGTTGCACTTGCATTGCTTGCAACTTCTTTCACAAGAAAATGCCCGGTCTGTTCAGCAGCCGGAGTAGACACCACGCAGTAATCATTTTCTTCTTTTTATTATTTTCAAGAAGTTTTCTCTCTAAATTCTGCCATCTGTTCGCCTAAACCCTTGTATCCGGCCGCTTTAATTCCCCAAGTATCATAGACGACGCCCAAATATTCTTCATGTTCATCCATTACCTCTTCTCTTAATTCATCGGGCTTTCGACTCAGAATTCTGCCTGCAGTTTCATAATCTCCATCAAGAATCTCTTTGGCAGCCTGAGTGCCATATTCATCTTTCAGTTGCCAGTGTAGAGGACGAGTGCTTAAATACTCAACCATTTCGCCTATAGAAATTTCGCTCATGTCTAAAATTTTATCGTAAATATTATTCATGATTAACAGGTGACAATAGACTTTTATGAATCTTTCGCATTCCTCCCCCTAGAAATACATAACTAGAAGTCAAAATATTGAATATGAGACAAATCCCTAAGCTGGGTCTTGGTACGTGGACGAATACGGATCCGGAAACATGTCAAAAATCTGTTAAGACCGCGCTTGAACTAGGTTACAGGCACATAGATACTGCTCAGATATATGAGAATGAGGAGTATGTAGGACGTGGATTGCAGAAGGCTGATGTCGACCGCGATGAGTTCTTTCTAGCCTCAAAGGTATGGATTGATCAACTGGATAGGAAAGGAGTGATTAGAAGTACAGAGGAGTCACTTAAAAAGCTTGGGGTTGATAAAGTTGATTTGATGTATATACACTGGCCATCTGGAGATTACCGCCCGGATGGAACGCTTCCAGCAATGCAGAAACTTGTTGAGAAAGGCATGGCTGAATCTATAGGGGTAAGTAACTTTACTCCTGAACAGCTGGATGAAGCAATGGAAACAGCCGGTGACGATATAGTGGCTAATCAGGTTGAGATGCATCCTCTTCTCCAGCAAGAAGAATTACTGGAAAAGTGCAGGGAGCAAGACATCAAACTGGTGGCTTATTCGCCTCTAGCCAGAGGAAAAGTATTTGAAATTCCGGAGCTGAACGAAATTGCTGAAAAACACGGCGTCTCAGAAGCCCAAGTGTCTCTGGCATGGTTGATGCAGAAAGAGAATGTTGTAGCTATTCCGAAAGCATCAAGTAAAGAACACATTAGAGACAATTTCAACTCTCTTGAACTGGAACTTGACAAAGAAGACATTGAGAAAATTAAGTCCATAGAAAGAGAGGAACGAATGGTTGATCCAAGGTTTGCTCCCTGGTAATTTACGCTTCTTCTATTCTGTAAATTTCTATAAAGTCCTCTTCAGAGTTCTCCTCAGGATTATCTCTGTATCGAATATAGATGAAGTAAGTCTTTTTTCCAAATGATCTTATTTTAGTCGTAGTCTGCAGTTTTCCATCCTGTCTGAGGTCTTCTATCTGCTGGACTTGTCGAGAATCATTGAATTTGAAATAGAATTTGGCCTCAGGCGTGTCCTCGAATCTCAACTCTATGTAATTGCCGTCAAAGTTTGTACCTGCTACATTTTTATCTGAATCAGCTCTGAGAGATAAATCTGAGGAATACTTGTCATCTGACTGGATAAACTGATGCAATGCAAAACCTGCACCTGTTGCCAGGAAAAATGCTGATGCCAGAATCAAAAAGTCTCTTCTCCCCATGATTGATTCTTTCTGTGAGAGGTTTTTTATTGACTCCCACTCTATTCTACAGTATGGATCCAGTTGTACAGTTTCTCTCAATTGGTACGCTTCTAGTTGATGCTGCAATAATCTCAGGAATTGCCCTTTTTACAGCCTCAAAACTAGGGTTTGGAGAAAATTACTGGAGCAACATAGAGGCTTATTTGGGAAGTTATTGGAAGCAACTCAGCCTAGGGTTAGCCCTACTTGCTACTTCAGGCAGTCTTTATATGTCGCAGATTCTTGGCTACACTCCCTGCCATCTATGCTGGCTTCAAAGAATAATGATGTATCCACTAGTACTGCTTTTCGCCATCTCACTGATCCTGGATACAGACGTTGTCGAGTACGCAGTTCCAATGGCAACGATCGGAGGAGGAATCGCAGCATACCACTACATAATCCAGAGAATGGAGCAGTTCCAGTCAGCAGGATGCTCAGTAACAAGTGTTTCATGCGACACAGAATACACCTACTATCTCGGTATAGTTACAATACCATTCATGGGCTTCACAGCATTCCTGGGAATACTGCTGCTGAACTGGAAGTACGGAGAATCTAAACTCTGAAAATCTCTCTTCCCCTCTCTTCATTTTCAGCTACCTTCGGTGATTCATCAATCTCAGTCTTCTGTATTTCGAGCTCAGTGAAGAAAGTAGAGGCATTACCTTTCTCTGCAGTCACGTATAGGTTTCTTTCTGCACGAGTCATCGCGACGTACATTAATCTTTTTTCCTCATCGTACTCTCCTGAAAGGCATTTTTCCAGTATCTCTGTTCTCCAGTTGTCGAAACTGAAGGCGTAATCTTTTCTAAGAAACTTTTTCCTCTGACGGAGGCCTATAGGGTCCTTATACGTTATGTTCGGTGAGAAGCTGCTGGTCGAAGGAAACTTGGACTGGTTTACATCCGAGATGAATACTGCTGGATATTCAAGGCCTTTTGCGGCGTGGATTGTCTGTATTGTAACTGCATTCTGGTTTTTAGTGCTGTCGACCTCGTATATTTCTCCTTCCTCTATGTTTTCCTCGATAAAGTTGATTAACTGCCCCAGATTCATGTATGAATTGGCGAAGGTGTCTCCAAGTACTTCGATTATCTTCTCTGTAAATCCATTCCTGTATCCGTATTTTTCGAAAACTTTTTCCGCCACCGCTTCTATTGAGTCAGTCTTGTCAAGCTCTATCCTGAACTTCAACATGTTTCCCGGATAATCTCCTTCTTCAAGTATCTTCTTTGACTCTTCCAGCTTATAACCTGCTTTTTCAAGTACGACAGCCCAGCCCTTTCCTGAATGCCTGTCATGAAGAATTCTAAGCCAAGCTAATAGTATTTTAGCAGGGTTAGTTGCGAAAAGTTCAACACCTCCCTCGTACGCAGCTGGGATATTATATTTTCCTGCCTGTTTCTGGAGATCCAGTCCAAAACTCCTCGTCCTTGAGAGAACCGCAATATCCGAGTAATCAAATCCTTCCTGCTTTAATTCCTGGATATTCGACAGTATTGCTTCAGTCTCGTCCTCTGACTCTATTCTCAGAACTTCTCCAGTTTCGTCTGATTGGGAACTCAGGGATGTAATTTGAGGTGTTTCAGGTTCCTCACGTGAATTCGCGGGGAGTGAAAGAGCTTTTTCAGATTCGTCAAGGATTTTCTGAGTGGAGCGATAGTTTTTCTTTAATTCTAGTTTCTTTACACTTGTTTTCCGAAGGTTTGCTCCATTCAGGGCGCCTCCTAGCTCTTCTAAGTATTTTTCCAGTCTGTCCTCGAAGTTTAGAATGTTTTCAACGCTGGCATACTGGAAGCTGTAGATGCTCTGTTTCCAGTCTCCAACCACACATAGATTGGATTTATCTGCTAGAAGAAGTGAAAGCTTGAACTGGATTTCATTGGTGTCCTGGAACTCGTCAATCATTATGTACTCGAAGCTTTCCTGCTTCCTGATTTCAGGTCTTTCACAGAGAAGCGCGTAGGTCATTCCTAACAGGAAACTGAAGTTCAGGTAGTTTCTGGACAGGCTATACTGCAGGTAACTGGTGTATAGATCATGAATAAATTCCTTGAGTTCTTCCCTATCTTCCTCAAATGCTTTTCTACAGAAGTCTTTCCTTACCTGTTTGGTTCCATAACCTCCACGCACTTCTTCGATTCCTGGTGCTTCAGGTTCAAAGTTCTTCCACTTGTAGCTGTAAAGTCTTCTTCTCAACTCGCTCTGCTTTTCGCCACCGTTTTCCTCAACCGGTTTGTTTTTCTCTTGGAAAAGTTTCCTGAATTCCTGGAAATCTCCATCAAGGTACTTCCCCGTATCTCCAAACCATGAATCTTCCTTTGGTATAATGCCTTTAGCTGCTATGGATTTGATTAGAGTCAACAGGTTGGAATCGTCTCTTACAATCCTGAAAAAGTCTTCGTAACCTTCACTTCTCTGCTTGAAATCTCTTATGAATTCTTCAAACTCCTGACGCTCCCTGATCTGGCTTTCCATTACTCTGACGTTATCTGTCAGGTATTCATCTATTCCAAGAATCTCAGGGGCTTTATACCCATTTCTTTCCAGTATTTTCTGGCAGTGGGAGTGAAAGGTAGAGATAGGTGCATTGTGGATCTCAGAAGTCCTGTAATCTGCTTTCTGACTTATTCTCTCCTTCATCTCATCTGCAGCATTCCGGGTGAAAGTAGCCAGAAAAATTTCCTCGGGCTCACATTGATTCAAAATTTCTACGTAACGCTGAGTAATAGTAAATGTTTTGCCCGTCCCTGCACCTGCATCAACTAGGAAGACTCCATCAGTATTCTCAATAAGTTCCTGCTGCTGTTCATTTGGTGAAAATTCCGTCACTCAACTATCAACTCTCTCTGAGGTAGTTCATTAGGGTTTACATCTACAGGGAAACATGAATCCAGGTATTCATTTATTTCATCTATC
This sequence comes from uncultured archaeon, assembly GCA_964604885.1. Classification (GTDB taxonomy): domain Archaea; phylum Nanohalarchaeota; class Nanosalinia; order Nanosalinales; family Nanosalinaceae; genus Nanohalobium. The sequence continues at coordinate 42,903 of CAZSAB010000005.1, read as the reverse complement.
CTGTCTTGAAGGAATTCCTCCATTCTATCGGCGTCTTCCTTGAAATAATTCTCCATCCGGAAATCGACCAGTTTTTTCAGTGTCTTTTTCACACCTCTTTCTACGTATTTGTAATCTCCTACTTCCTGTTTCGCAAAATTCTCGAATTCTTCTGCAAACTCTGTCCGAAGCAATTCATCTTTGTCGAAGAGTTCAGGAACATCTCTTTCTTCCATGAAGTTTCTGTACTGCTGGAATCCAAGTTTTTCCAGAGTTTTCCTTCTGTCATTGGATTTTGCTACATCTCTTATCATCTCTTCAAAGACCTCCATCGAAGCCTTCTTTCCCTGGAAAGTCTCAGGATGGTAGGTTATAGTTGTCTTGATCTGTGAGTCCTTCCCTCTCACTGAGTTACCTATCTCATTGAGGAAGTGCAGGAATGTAAACTCTATCTTACCCTCCACATGTTGACGATGATACGTTATATACAGGAGAGGCTGGAAGTTAGGGAATCTCTCTTCTTCAAAATGATCTACATGAGATTTCTTCAGTACTTTTCTAACCGAGTTTCTCTTTCCTGATTTGTAATCCACTAAGTGATTGTCGTCCAGAATCAAATCTACTTTACCTTTGACTCCTATTGACTCATCTATGAAATATGCCTCGGTTCTAGGAGAACTGTTATTACCGGGAAACTCTTTGACGAAAACGTTGTCTTCCTCGGTCTGAATATACTCTTGATCCAAGTCCACAGGTTCAAACTCCTGAGAGTTCAGAAAGCCTCTGATATTCTCCACTCCTACCTGAAACTGGGTTCTGAGGTCCTCTCTGTCCAGGTAATCGGCGAACTCATCTATCTCATCCATCATTAAATCGACTATCTCTTCTCTCGAAATTTCCGAAGCAGTATCCGGATTGCTAGCATGATACTCAGCATACATATGGAACAGGTTACCTTTCTCAAGCCTCTGCTGATCCGCATCACTAATCAGTTCATCCATGAAGAAAAGCCTTGGTGACTGGACAAAGCTGTTCATGCCTGACTGACTTATTGCATGAATCTCGGAGCTTTCAACACTGTAATTCTCTGTTTCAAAACCGTTTCCGCTTTCCGATCTCTCAGACCTTACTTTGGAATGTGGGAGATCTGAGAAGGACGTGAACTTTTTATCTAAAATTTCATCGAAGTAGAAGCAGGGAATTATATTTTCGTTAAGTTCCTCGTCCTGAACCAGGTAATAGGATTCTCCTGACTGTATCAGTGACTTGAAATCCTGTAAATTCCTTTTTTCAATTTTTTCTTGATCGATCCACGGCTTTTCCTCTAGATTACGAACCCATTCAGTATCCATTCCAAGATGGAAAACATGCTCCCTGTCTACGTATGATACCTGTGTAGGATCCGCAAGCATAACTCCTTGATCAATTTCATTCTTCTCAATTTCGAAGCTGTCCAGATAGTATCTCAGAACGTTTATCCTGGCTTCAGTAACCTGTCCTGATTCAAGATTCAACTCTCTGACTATCTCAGGGATATCGGTTTTCTTCCCTATAATTTCATGGAACTCATCTACTGCATCGCCGAAGTCAAGGTATTTTACAGCGTTCAGGAAATCTTTCAGCTCCTCACCTTGACTTATTGCCTCAAGCTTCCTGTTCTGATGCATGTAGGAAATATTGATTCCAGCATGCTGCAGAATAGGTCTGACATCCTCTACCCTGACAGTTCCCTGCGTCAAACCGGTTTCAAGGACTGAAATAAATGCCCTAACATCTCCATCCTGTTGCATATTCTCTCTCCTCTGATAAGCAATTCCCTCTTTCTCCAGCATTGATTTGACTAGTGGCTCGTACTTACTGCCAGGCTTAACCACTATTCCTACTTTCTCAGGATCCAGCCCGGAAATATTCTCCGCAAGACTCTGAACGAGTTCAGAGGCCGAACTGAATATTTTGAATTCACTAAGCTCCTCTTCAGTCTCACTAAATACATCAATTGAATCGTATTTTTCTGGCAAAATCTTCCTGTCCATCTCATCAAACTGATACTCCTTGACAACTGCTACTTCTCCATCCAATTCAAAATGGGAAATTTTATGTAATGGAGTTTCCTTCTCCTCAAGTATTTCCAGAATTTCTCTAACTTCTTCCGCATCGAACCGAGAATATTCAAGAATGTTTTCAATTTCTCCCGTATGTTTCCAGCAGCTGAGAATGTTGTCAAAGAGGTAAGAAGTCTGCTTCCACGTGAAATCTGTTTCCTCTAGAATACTCAAAAAAACTTTCCTCTGGAAATCCTCTTCCGCTTCTACGAGTCTTCTGGGAGTATAAGCGATCTCACCATCGAGATGATTATTTATCGAGTCGGCGAGCGACGGTTCAACAGACAGGACGGTATCGTAATCCTCTACTCTTGAAGCAATTTGCCTTGGGCCTAGTGCTTTTCTGACTTTCACATCCAGAAGTTTTCCAAGATACTTCTTTAATCATGTCGCTCAGAAGAAAGATAGATCTGATGTCCCAAAGTTATTTGTTTCAGCTGTGGGAACAAGAATTGTAAGGATGAAGGCCGTAGTCACAGCAGATAATCATTTGAATAGATACTACAAGAAGATGATGCCAGGCCTGCTGGAGAAAAAGAGGGAGATGATCCGAGAGAATTTTGCCAAGATTGTCGACTACGCGATTGAAGAGCAAGTGGATTTCTTCCTTCACTGCGGCGATCTATTTGACATGTCTAACCCCCGTAATCAGGAAGTTTCTTTTGCCGCTCAGCAGATCGCACGGCTCGACAGCAAAGGAATCAGAACCTTTCTTATCGTAGGCAACCATGACATGTCTTTAAACAGTGAGGCAGCAGATTCAAGCCCTCACAGCGTCTTTGAATGGTTTAAAGGGCCTAACGTGTTCATGGATGTCGAGGACAGCGAGCCTGTTGAAATTGAGGTGGAAGATGAATCAATCAGTATTTCAGGCCTCAGCTACAACCCAGTAAATAACGGCGAAGACCCACTAAGCGATTTTGAAGGAGGTAATGATGCTGACTGGAGTCTACTCCTTACTCACTACGGTATTGAGGGTACAATGGTGTCAGAGGAATGCAAATCAACTATAAGGCGGGAAAGCATCAGAGATTGCGGCCTGGATCTGATCTGTTCCGGTCATATACACAGTCATTCAGAGATGAGTCTTGAGGGCACCACTGCTGTAATCCCCGGAATCACTGAGAGACTGGATTTCAGTGAAGAGAATTATTCTACAGGTTTCTACATGATTTATTTTGATGATGAAGTGGAGACTGAGTACGTTCCTCTGGATTCGCAACCTGTGGAATCTCAGGAGAAGAACGTAGAGGATCTGGAGAACCCTCAGCGAGGATTAAAGGACAGGATTGACAGAATATCCGGCGAGGATAAGATGCTCAGGTTCAGAATTAAAGGCAGGCTTTCCAGAGAGGAATATCGCGAGCTAAATATACACGAGTTGTGGAAACAGGGACGTGAAAAAAACTTCTACTTCGACCTGAAAGACGACATCTCTCTGCAGATTGACTCCAATATCGACATGGACGGCGAGCGTTTAAGTCAGAAAGAGGAACTTGAGAGGGTTGCAGAAAAGTTCAAGAAAGACTATTCTGATGATTCAGATATTATTCAAAAAGCAAAGAAAGAAGTCGTAACAGACTACAGAGAGCAATAAAATGATACAGTTAAAGAGTTTGAAGGCACAAGGAATCAAGAAACTGGATATACCAGGGGAAGAAGACAGCTTTGAAAAGCTGGAGTTCCCTGAGGAAGGTGAGATACTGGTCCACGGCCTCAACGAATCCGGAAAAAGCACGTTGTTTGAATCCATCTACTTCGCACTGTTCGGCACAGCACTTGTACCTGATAGATCAACGTCATCAATGTCACAGCTCCTGAACTACGAAAGAGATGAAGCCGTAGTAGAACTTGAGTTCAAAGTAGATAACACCTTCTACAGCGTCGAACGCAGCATAAAGGAAAAATCAGGTCGAATGAACTACAATCACCGGTTAGAGGTGGATAGGCCCGGCCAGGAACCTAAAGTTTTCGAAGGTAAGAAGGATGTCAACAGGCAGATAGAGGAAGAACTAGGTCTGGATGGCGATTCGATGCTCAACAGCTGCTTCGTCCAGCAGAAAAACCTGGACAGGCTGGAAGATAGCTCCAAAGCACAGAGAGAAAGATCAATATCAACACTCCTAAACCTGGACGAGTTCACACAGCTCGAGGAAGAATACAGTCAAAGATTGAGTCAGCTGGAAGACAAAGTAGGAACAAAGAAGAAACAGCTGGAAATATCCTTATTGAAGAACAAAGAAATTCCCAAAAAAGAAGAGGATCTGGAGGAAACAGAGACAAAACTCAGGATAAGACATGACCAAGAGGAGATAAGTGAGAGAAAGGAGAAAATAGAGCAGCGGATAGAAGAGGAACTAGACTATATAGCGGAGATAGAAGAAGAGCTTTCGGAAAAAAAGAAGCTGAAAGATGTACTAGATACTCTGCACCAAGATCTTAAGCAGAGAGAAGATTGGATAGAGAAAGAAGAGGAACTAGATAGTATAGATGAAGAAATAGAGAGGATTAAAGACAGTATAGAGGAATGGGATGAAGAACTCGAAGAAGAGCTTAACCCCCAATATGAGGATTGGAGGGAAAAGTTTGAGAAAAAAAAGTACGTCAACCTGTTGAAAGAGTGGCAACGTCTACATATTGCCGCGTACCACCAGAGAGAACTGGAAGAAAAGCACGAGGAACTTGAAGATGGAAAATCAGGTTATGAAGATGAAATAGAGAAATACAAGAAGAAAATCAGGGTTGAGAAGAAAAAGAGGAACAGAAGACTGGCAGCAAGCAGTATTATTACAGCAGCCTCAGTAATAGGAGGTGCTCTGACAACGCCAGTGGTCTTCACAGGTGTTATACCTGGTATAGTGGTAGCTGCGTATGCACTTCTTAAGTCCAAAGTTGGAGAATACGAACCAAAAAAAGTTTCTGCCGAGGAGAATCTTGAAGAAGCGGGAAGAATGATAGGGAAGGTTGAGGCCAAACAGGAAAGCAGTGCCGATCTAGCAACGGAAGACGCAGAAGAGGAACTTGAGAAAGTGGAAGAAGAGATACAGGAACTTGACGGAGAAATTCCAGGAACCGAGGACGAAGCGGAAGAAATTCTTGATACCCTAGATGAGGGAACCGATACTGGCTTGAATGAATCCAGCCTCCAGAAAATGGTGCAGGAATCTAGGGACAAAGTCCAGGAAGTAAAACAGAAGAAGATAGACAGGAAGGAAAAGATAGAGGAACTGAATGAACAGGCTGCGGAATACAGCAGAGAAGAGATAGAATCCAGTATCGACAAGTTCACGGTAAGAATCGAGGGAAACTTGACTCGAGCGGAGAATATCTGTGAAGAACTAGGGAAGGATTTTACACTGGTTGAAGATGTGGAGAAAGTTAATTCGGTTAAGTCGGGGCTTGAAACTGAGATAGAGCGTGAAAAGGAGCAGATAGAACAGAAAGAAGAATTGGAAGATGAGAAAGAGGAGCTTCAGGGAGAAGTAGAAGACCTTGAAGAAGAAATACAGGAAGAAAAAGATAAAATCGATATAGAATCTGTAGATAAGTCCAGAGAAGAGCTGGAGGAGTTGAAGAACACTCTTAACCAGGAGAAAGGAGCCCTTACGAACAAGCTCAACGAACTACTGGAGGAGATTGATTACGAGGAAGTTGATCCAGATGACGCGGAGAAGCAATTAGAGGATGCTCGAACTGAAAGACATAAAATGGAGTATCAGGAGAAGATCGTGGATTCAGCCAAACATAATGTTATGGAACAGGTCTTACCGAAGACTGAGAGTAACATGGCCAGGTTCCTGCCTATACTGACTAATGGAAGATACAAAGATGTCACGATAGATAAGGAGAGGTTCAATATTCGGGTTTATGATACACGGGCAGGAGAGCTGAAGGAGAAGAGAGTGTTCAGCGGAGGAACAAGAGATCAGTTCAGCCTCTCACTTCGACTGTCCTTCGCAATGGCCACAATCCCACAGGAAAAAGGTAGCGCACCCGACTTCCTATTCCTTGACGAACCTATCGGAGCATTCGACAAAGAGAGAAAAGAAGCACTAACAGAATTACTCACCCGAGGGGAAATAGCAGGAAACTTCAGCCAGATATTCGTTATAAGCCACATAGAAAACCTCAAGCAAGAGTTCGACAAACACATCAAAATGTCAGAAGGAAGAGTAGAAGAGAAAAACCTTGAAATTTGAGATTTTCCCAAATGAAAAATTATAAATTCAGCCAGACTTTTCATTACTTTTGTTAAGAAGCATGAATTTAGAGGGCAAGGTGGCAATTGTTACGGGAGGATCTTCTGGCATTGGAAGAGGTATTGCACTGGGAATGGCTGAAGAAGGTGCCAATGTTGTGGTTGCAGATATCTCTTCTGAACCGAATCTGGATGAAAAACCGACGCATGAGAAAATTGAGGCTCAGTATGGCGAAGCAGAGTTTATCGAGACCGATGTAAGCGATGAGGATTCCGTCAGAGAGATGGTTTTCCAGGCTGCTGAAAGATTCGGAAAAATTGATATACTTGTGAACAACGCTGGTGTACACCACTCGGCTTCCGTAACAGATGAATCAGAGGAGGGATGGCATCAGACACTGGATGTCAACCTTAAAGGTACTTTCTTCTGCAGTAAGCACGTTCTGGAACATATGCAAAAAGAAGGTATAGAAGGAGATATTGTAAACATAGGAAGCATAGCAGGATTGGTTGGATACGGCGAGTCAGCTGCCTACTGTGCCTCCAAGGGAGGAGTAGTAGAGCTAACTAGAGAAATGGCTCTTGATTACGGAGATAAGGGAATAAACGTCAATGCAGTTAATCCAGGGGTTATCAAGACTGCTATGACAAAAGATGTACGTGAAGACGAGGAAACAAGACAGTTCATGGATCAAAACACTGTAGCGCCGAGACTGGGCACACCTGAAGATATAGCAAACGCAGTAATTTTCCTGGCCTCTGAGGAAAGCGACTTCATACTCGGAGAAAACCTAGTCGTAGACGGCGGCTGGACAGCACACTGACCCATTTTTTTCTCGTTTATAATAAAAATTTTTCTCTTAATCTTTTATTGTGGCTGCTTCCAATCCCAAAATTAGAGACACAGAAGAAGCATATCATCTAGTAGAGGAATCTAAATCCTTTATATATGAACTTGAGAAAGCCTCAAAAGAGTACGAAGCTATTGTAGAGGCTTTTCTTCACCCTGAGAATGTTTCAAACACCGGTATTTACGATTTCAATGGTTTAGATTCTGTAGACGAAATAGAGGATACGTCTCTGGACGACTTGACAGATTACTCCGAGTATCTAACAGAGTTTTTGGAAGAAGCTGATAATCTTCAGAACAAGCTTCACAGAATTGAGTTTGAAGACCTCAACGAACACAGAGTAGTTGATGAAAATACCATAAACCTCGAGGATTTCATCGAAGAGGTTTACAGCTTGGTTGACGACCTGAAAGAAACTAAAGAGAGGGTATGGAATTCAGATATTAGACTGAAGAGAAGCGATAAAACCAGCTACAACTTAATTGACAGGAAAATAACAAAGGAAAGAAGAGAAAATAGAAGAAAAAATAATGAAACATCATTTGAAGTGTTAAATTATCTCTTCAGTGATTAGCAAACAAAATTAAATTAGAAAGAATATAGAACATAATTATGAAGCGGATTGAAGATGCCCTGCATGGCTACATCAAGTTGAATAAGAATGAAGTTGAAGTACTGGATTCTCCTCAAGTGCAGAGACTTAGAAGGATTAAGCAGTTAGGCCTCTCTTCAATGGTTTATCCGTCCGCAAATCACACCCGGTTTGAACATTCTCTCGGCGTAATGCATCTTACCGGAGAGTTTGCAGAAAGTCTTGAACTCAACCGGGCAATGAGGAAGAAGGCCAGTTATGCCGCCCTATTACATGATTCCGGGCACGGTCCTTTCTCCCATGCCTCAGAAATTGTGGCGGAAAAGCAGGGCCTTTCTCATGAATATTTCTCGTGTAGAATATTGGACGAACTAGAAGACCATATACCTGTAGATACTGATGAAATTAAGGAGTTGATACGTGGCGAGCACCGGCTTGACTTTGTGGCTGGAGATATAGATGCCGACAGGATAGACTATCTGATGAGAGATGCGTACTCTTCCGGACTTGAATACGGATTGATTGACTATGAGACAATTATTTCGTCGGCAGAACTGAATGAAGGAGAAATAGTTTTTGATGAGAGAACAGTGCCTGCGCTTGAATCCCTCTTCACCTCTAGGTTTCACATGATCAAAACTCTTTACTCTCACCATGCAGCCGTCATCGCCGAGAAAATGCTGCAGAGATCCTTGGAAGCCTTGCTAGAGCAAAGAAAAGTAGAGGAAATAATGAGAATGGATGACTACGAGGCACATTCAGCTCTCCTAAACAGTGAAAGCCAAGCCTCCGAAATATACAACGGAATCAAGGACAGAGAACTTTATAAGACAGCAGTTAAATGGGGTGAAAACGATGTCAGCAGAAAAGGCCTTAAACAGATCGAAAAAAGGATTCAGGAACCAAAAGAGATAGAGAAGAAGATAGCAAATGAAGCAGGAATCCAGCAACACAAGGTAATAGTTGACAGACCCCAGACTCCTGAAATCCAGGATATAAACGTCAAGATAAAATCGAATAGTAAAGTAAAGAACCTTGAAGATATTTCTCCAGTCCCATCTTCCCTTAAGGATGCTGAGTGGAGAACCGTCTCGCTAAAGGTCTATACTCTAGAAAGACATATAGAAGAAGTAAAGAAGGCTTCTGAATCTGTTCTCAAAAACTACAAGAATGCTTTGGAAGACTACATAGAATAATGAAGTTAAGCGAGCTGGAAGAGGGAGATAGAGTACTCTTTAACGATAGATCCAAGCCTTTGGAGGTTGAAAGCGTTGGAGAAGACGAGGTAACTGTTTCCGGACCCGGTGGAGGAGAATACGAGATATATTTAGATGATGATACTCTGCTGATTTGTAGGAAAGGTAACAGGCGTTACTCCAGTTATTGTGAAGACTTGAGAAAGGTCGGCGAATGGGATAGAGAAGGCGACGAATGGACGCATTCACGAACAGGAGCAATAATCCGCCTGGAAAAAAACGAGAACGGCTACTGGACTGTAGATTCAGATAGATTTGAGGCCGATAACCCTAGATACGGTTTTTCCTCCAGAGAATTTGCCGAAGAAGAGGCTGAAAAAATAATTGAAGACAATCCAGACGGATAGAATCAGTAACGCCCTTTATATTCTAGAGAAAGAAATCTTAACTATGATACAGGATTTTTCAGGCAGTCTTATTTTACGTGGAAACAAAATTCTGATGTTCTACAACGAAGAAAAAAATTTCTGGGATGTTCCTTCCGGTAAAAGACAGGAATCAGAGCTTTCAGCAGATGCAGCATCAAGAATATCCGAAGAATTCACAGGTTGCAACTCGGAAGTTCTAAAGTATCAGAGAAAATTCAAGACAAAATTCCAGTCAAGCGAAGGAGAAGCAACCTGGCAACCATACATGGTGGAAATAGAAGGCAATTCAGAAGAAGGAGAATGGGTCGAAACAGAAGAAATAAATTCAAAACAACTCTCACCTCCGCTGCAGGAAATTAGCGAGAAACTAGCTAACAAGCTCTAAGCCAATTTTTTGGCAAAACTTATTTTTCATTATTAAACAGAACAACTTTGCGGCGGCCGGGATTTGAACCCGGGTTACGCGCATGGCAAGCACGTGTCTTAGCCACTGGACCACCGCCGCGTAGCGTATATTTGTCTAGGTTTTGTGAAGTTTTAATAGTGTTCTCGGAGTAGGCTCGGGTTGGTAAGGGAGAAGTTTTTGAATCTATGTAGGATAGTAAAATTATGAGTGAAGAAGTTGAGGATTTGATTGTTGTTGGTGGTGCTTCTGCTGCTCAGTCGGCTGCTATCTATGCTGTTAGAAGCGGTGTCAGTGTGACCGTGATTGCTGATGAGTATGGAGGCCAAATCAATAATACTGATGTTGTAGAAAACTACTTGGGATTCAAGCATATTTCGGGGCCGGATCTGGCGGAAAAGTTTACTGAACATATGCGTGACTACGATATCAACGAGGAGAAAGGTTTCAAGGTAACCGATATCAGAAAGAATAATGAATTATTTGAGGTTGAGCGTGAAGATGGTGAGGTTTTCCAGTCTCACTCTGTTATTATTGCAACTGGCGGACATAGAAGGAAGTTGGGCGTCCCAGGTGAAGAAGAGTTTGCGAACAAAGGAGTTGGCTACTGTGCAGTGTGCGACGGCCCTCTCTACAAGGGAGAAACAGTTGCCGTGATCGGAGGAGGCTATGCCGGGACCGAGGCAGCGGACTACCTTTCCGACATCGCTGAAAAAGTATATGTCCTTTCCCGTTCCGGAGTACTGAAAGGAGAACAGATTACAATCGACAAAGTAGAGGAGGACGACAATGTAGAAGTACTCAGAGAAGCCACAGCAGAAGAATTCTACGGAGACAACATGCTGGAAGGCCTCAAATACGACCAAAAAGGCGAAATGAAAGACCTAGAAGTCACAGGGGCATTCATCGAAATCGGCACAGTACCTAACTCAGATATCACAAAACTAGTCGAAAAAACAGATTCACGCAGAATAGAAGTCAACGAAGAAATGGAAACAGATGAAGAAGGCCTTTACTCAGCAGGAGATGTCAACGACATAGGAGTACAACAACTCGCAGTATCAGTCGGACAAGGCTGCCAAGCAGGACTAAACGCAGCAGAATATGTCAAACAGAAGAAATCTGATTAAGTTAATTCTAATTCATATTTTACCTTTTCAAAAATTAAATTATGGCCTTCAGTATTGGGATGTACTCCATCCTCCAGTTTGTCTTTCCATTCATCCTTGTTTACCTCATTCCTGAAATCTAAGAAATTTACTGATTCTTCTTTGCACACTTCCTTCTTAATTTCCTCATACTTTTCTAAAGTATTATCATCAATGTTTCCTTCCATACAGTTAGCATGCATCATATTCTGGTCAATATATCCTTCACTTAGGACTATTGTCTTTCCTGCATTCTCCTTACTTATTTCCAGTATTTGCTTCAAATGCCTTCTGAAGTCTTCTGGAGATACTAAATGTTTTCCGTCCTTTATCTGTGCACTGTTTACCCCAAACTGTATCAATACAAGATTTCGTCTTTTTTCATCAGTTTTTCTTTCTTTTAAATCTGTTTCAAATCTACTCAGTAGTTTTCTAGAATTTTCATTCGTAATTCCTGCATTGAAGACATTGCAGTAATTTTCATCCCACGGAGTCTCGTGGTTATTCAAGTAGTTATCATACATTTCTCTTTGAAGTCTCTGAACCCAGCCACCTTGTCTGTCCCATAATCCATGCACAAAGCTGTGGCCAAAAATAATGATTCTTCTATACTCCATGGTTAAATCTAAGAACCTCAGATTAAAACAATTACCGAATCAAAATATTTCATGCCCCAAGAAACCAAGATGACGAAATGTGTTTTCTGCGGTGAATCCGCGTTAACTAAGAATAGGAAAGGTCAACCTGTCTGCAGTGAACATAAGAAGAAGGATCCTCGGGATGTCGCGTGTCCTGAGTGTGGAATGCCGATGAAGATTAAGGAAGGTAGATACGGTTTCTTCTGGGGTTGTGAAGGATATCCTCAGTGTCAGGAAACTTTTCAGATAGAGGCCTTAATAGAAGATGAGGATTAAACCATTTCCTCAAGATCAACATATTCTGAAGATTCAATCAAGTTGTCTCCAGACCATCTTCCATATATTATTACTTCTTTGTTTTTCTCAAAGTATCCTTTCATGCCGTCGAATCCTTTTACTAGTTCAACAAGGTCCTCAGCCGTTTCAACAACATCTTGATAAGTTCCAACATGTTCTCCCGAATTTCTGAAAAGTCTATATGAACTATCCATTTTTTTCCACTTCGTAGACAGAGTCACTAAGGATTCTGTTTGCTTTTTCAACTGTTAATTCGGATGCAGGGTTTTCCAAACTTCCATCATGAAATTCAGAGGTATCGCGTGTCGTACTCACCTTCTTTGTAAAAATGAAGGCGATTTTTAAAAGTTGCGTCGGAGAAGATTTTTCTCCATTATTTACAGTTAAAGTAGTTTTCTAAATCAATTATACCTGAGAGCCTGTAGCTCAGCTTGGACGGAGCGCAAGGTTCCTAACCTTGAAGTCGAGGGTTCAAATCCCTCCAGGCTCGCTCCTATAGTTACCTGAGATAACCGGGTTTAAGCAAATCCTTTATTTAAAACTCCACTTCCTCCATCAATTCATGTAAGGGCCCGTAGCTCAGCCCGGACAGAGCATTCGGCTTCGGAGGAACTGGTTACGCTCAGATATGCAAGCAAGAAGGCACTCATGAAATGCCTTTCCAAACTTCTGGATTCGAGGCGCAGCCGAGACGGAACCCTAGTGACCGTCGGGTCGCAGGGCTCCGACCTAAGATACCGAAAGGTCCAGGGTTCAAATCCCTGCGGGCTCGTCTGCTTTTCATTAAATTTGCTGCCGAGTATACAATAGTCCAGAATGCTTGAGCAGGTACTTTCGTAATTTATAAAGATGGGACAGCCATTTGGTTACGTGTAGATGGGATTGATTGAGCGATTGAGAAACCTTTTATCCCGGATACTCGAGGATGATACTATGTCTAAAGAAAACGGATCCGAGGCTCCAGAAGAGGAAAAGAAAAAACAGAAGTCTGGAAAGAAGCAGAAGGTGCAGTTCCCCCAGTACTTCCAGCAGCAAAGAAAGTCTAGGCCACAGAACCCTAACAGTACTAACTTAAAGACTCCAGTGATGAGAGGCGTAGTAGTCTCAAAATTCGACGGAGACAGGATATGGGTAGAGGCCTCAGGAAACATGAAAGGACGGTACGGAGTCGAAGTACCAAACGGATACGAACCATCAGATTTCCAGCCAGGAACAGAAGTCGCACTGGACCCCAACAGCTTCAAAGTAACAGATATTGTTGACAAAGGCCAAGACGCGGAGTTCCAGCCAGTTCAAACAGACGTAACTTTCCAAGATATTGGAGGCCTGGATCACGTGATTCAGAGCCTTTCATCAAACGTTGGCGCTCAGCTTAACTCTGAGAAACTTGCGAAGATTCAGAGCTGGGGAATGGACATGGACAAAAGCATACTACTGATCGGGAGGCCAGGAACAGGAAAGACACACCTCGTCAAGGCATTGAGCAACGAGTACGATGCCAACATGTTCATGATAAACGGCCCTCAACTTGTCGAGAAATTTATTGGGGAAGGTGCCAAGAAAGTCAAGCGGCTCTACGAACAGGCTCGCGCCAGTGACAAACCTTCAATCGTATTCATCGACGAAATCGACGCGATCGCGAAGAAGAGGCTCGACGATAGAAGACACGGCGGGGAAGAAGTTGAGAGAACCATGAGTCAGTTACTAAGCGAGCTGGACGGTCTGGACAGCGAATCAGGAAACGTTATCAGCATCTTCGCATCAAATACTCCGGACATCATCGATCCGGCATTATTGAATAGGACCTCAGCTATCGAAGTACCTGTACCAAACAGGGAGGCCAAGGAGGAAATCCTCAAGGTCCATACAAGACAAATGGATATCGCTGAGGATATTAACCTAGGAATGATTGCTGATGAACTCGATGAAGAATTTACAGGCCGCGACATTAAACAGATCGCCAAACAGGCAGCTGTCAATGCCATAGACAGAAGCAAAGAAATCAACTCTGCAGTAGTAGAACTAAGGGATTTCCAAGAGGCCATCCAAGACCTTAAGGAAGGAAACCTTGGAGTAGAGAAAGACTTCCTAGGAAATACAAACGAACATCCAAATGAAATGTTCGCATAAATATCTCTTTCATATTCCCTTCTCTTAATTTCAGTACTACGCAAATTGGTACATGAATCCTGAAGAACTGCCCCATAAACTCGAGGAAGCAGATTATGGCCAGATCAAGTTCGCTCCTCATTTCTACCATCGCGCCAGGCGTCGAAACATAGATGTGAAGATGGTAAAGCAGAGAATGGGAAAACATGAGTTTGTGGAAGTAGGGGAAAACAACCAGAGCGATCCTAAATTCGACCATTCGTACAAAGTCACAGTTGAAGGAGAAGACGGACGGTACGAAATGCCTATATACTTTAATGTTCCAGGACCTAAAAAAACTCGTGAAGAGCATCCGGCCGAGGTGAAAAAAATATGAAGAGAGTCGAATACAATGAAGAACTTGACATACTGGTAGTGGAGGAAGAAAGCTACGAAGATTATGAGGAAAGCCAAGAGCTTGGCGGCTATGTACTTGATCTTGACTCGAAGGAGGAGTTTCTCGGCTTGGAGATCACAGATGCCTCACAGAAAACAGCCTTGAGTGAGAGGAACTCCAAAATATCAAGGAAGCAGAAATCGAACTAGAGAAACAAGAATTCTACATCCGGATAAACCTGACAGTAACACTCAAAACCGGAAAAAGCGTTATATCAAGCCAGTATCCGGGAACAGCCACATCCTAAAAAACTTCCAGACATCAATCACAGAGGCCACCCATAAAATTATGGCAGAAATGCAGAAAGAGTTTAGACTGAAACAGGAGGACGCAGCCGAACTACTGAGGGACATCGCCAATGCACTAGAAGAAGATGAACAACTCAACATGACGTTCGGAGAAAACAGGCTGATTCAGCCGCTTAACGGGAAAATACCGCTAAGAATTTATCAGGATGAGAACGGTACAGAGATAGGTTTCAAACTTTTGAGTGAGGATTAATCCAAGAGGTTCTTCAGCTCCTTGTTTACTTCTTTGAATTTCTCCCCATTATAACCTGTTTCAGGCCATAAATCGTAGTCTTCCTCCTTCTCACGTAGAACTAGGTGGAAATGCAGATGTTTAATTGACTGCTGTGCTGAAACCCCATTTGCGCTTAGAAGGTTGACACCATCATAACGTGACCTCTTATTGACCTTATCTAAAAACTCATGCATCTGCCCGAAATAATTAGAGGCTTCTGTCTTTTCCATATCGAACAAATTTTCAAAGTGATCTTTGGGAATAATCAGCAGGTGCGCCTCTTTCAAAGCTCCAGAGTTTAATGGAGGGAATACGGCGATATCTTTGGATTCATATATAATTTTCTCACTTTCCTTATCAAGAAGATGACAGAATATACACTCATCCTTAATTTTCTGAAGATAAGCTCCTTTCAACTTCTTCTTGAAGCCTTGAATCATAGGAAAATATGGAACAACTCTCAATAAATCTTTTTTCAATCAGAGTACTTTTTCTCAACTCTGTTTAGTATATTCTCCATTTTCTGTTTCTTTTCATATGTGCTTGAAGAAGTCAGGAAGTCCTGGGAAAGTTTGTATAGGTAGCCATCGAACCCGTCCAAATCACTCACCGATTCTTTTTCGAGAATTGAAAGTATTTCATCGAATAATTTGAACATCTGGTAGCGCTTCTCTCCAATATCTTCAAGTTCTTTAATATCTTCAAATTTCTTCCGAAGCTCCTCAATTTTCGAGCTAGTCATTCTAAAGCCTCCAAAAACTTTTCGCGGGATTTTCCAGCATCAGCTTTTCCATTTGTCTTCTTCATGAGCTCTCCAATCAAATAATTCAATGCAGAATCTTGGCCTTCCCTATAGTCTTCAATAGCCTCTTCGTTTTGCTTCAAGATAGTCTTTACTTCATTCTGAAGATCAAATTCTTTTTCTGAAGGAAGTTCTCCTTTCTCCGAAACCTGTTTGACTAAACGCTGTAAATGTGTCTGATCCTCGGCCCTCTGAAGAATTTTCTCTGCCAGTTTCTGCTTGAGGTAAATTCCTTCTCTTTCAGCAGCTTTTAGAAGATTCAGAACTTTCTCAGAACTATATTCATCTGATAGGCTTAGAAAGAGCTTTCTGTGGCCATTGTCAACTACAAATTTGGATTCTGCCTCATCTAAACCTTGTTTCTCAATTTCCTGATAGTCCTCGTCAGTGGAAACTGCTATATCTCTTACTTCTACTTCGAAGCTTGCTTCCTCCAGTGCCTTCCTGAATTCCTGCGCGTTTATTATCAATCCTCGACTCTTTTCCCCATCTGTATGAGAAACTCTGTCGTTCTCAAAGATTCGCTCATCTGCAATATGATGTAGTTCTGTGGAAAAAGGATGTACAGTACCAGGCTCGAAGCCTGTAATCTCTTCAGCATCCTTAGGAGGCACCATACGGTACTCTGCGCCAAATTTACTTTCTGAAAGAGTCCTGTCTCCTGGAATTAATACATGGACTTTTTCGCCTTCCGATTCAATTATCAGGGACTTTACGATCTGAGAAGTATTTAAGCCACGTTCCTTCGCGGCATCATCACAGCTCTTCGTCGGATTATCTTGCACGACTGTTTCAAAATCAAACTCTGTTTCCTCCAAATATTGATCGGCTTTCATTCATCAAGCCTCTCAAGGATCTTTTCTCTCGCCTCTTTTGGATCGGCTTTGCCCTGAGAGATGCTCATGACTTGGCCGACAAGGAAGTTCACAGCCTCCTCATCACCGGAGTTGTAGTCATCAACTGCATTATGATTTTCTTCTATGGCTTCCTCAACGAACCCGGATATCTGGTCGTCGTCCGCCTTGAGAAGGTCTTCTTCCTCTACTACGTTTTCCGGATTTCTTGGTTCTTTAACAATCTCTCTGAGTACTTGTTCAGCGTTCCTGTCTGAGATCTGATGCTCTTCCAGAAGTTCTATAAGGTATTTCAACCAGTCAAGCTGCAGCCCTGAGTCAGAGTAGGTCTTGTCGTTGTAGTTCAGGACCTTCTTCAAGTCGCCTGTCAGGAATGATGCCACCAGATCGGTTTCATGGGAATCAGCGAGTACTTCAAAGTCGTGGGCCAGTTCTGGTTCAGTAACAAGAGACTCCACCAGTTTGTCCTTTAGTCTGTATTCTTCCTTGAACCTGTCGAACTTCTCATGCGGTAGTTCCGGGATTTCTTCCCGCGTCTTTTTCCTGAACTCTTCATCCAGTTCCTGCCTGGTTAGGTCCGGGTCAAAGATGTATCCATAGTCTTTCTCTGTTTCCTTCTCCCTCATCATCTCGGTGATCTCCTGGTTGGCGTTGTAGTTCCTGGTCTGCTGTTCTACTTCTCTGCCTCGTTTCTTCAACTGTTTCTGCCGGGAGATCTCGTAGCTCAGGGCTTTCTCTATTCCGGCTGTCCCTGTGATGTTTTTGACTTCTACTCTCTGTCCTCCGTCGATAGATATGTTGGCATCGGACTTGATGGAGTAGTTTGACTCAGGAAAGTAAATTTTCAGGTACTCAAGCATCTGAGCCAGTTGTTGGAGGTAGTTTCTGGCCTCTTTTGGAGACCTGAAATCGGGCTTCGTAACTATCTCCAGCAGTGGTGTTCCTGCCCTGTTGTAGTCTACCTTAGTGTATTTTGCGTCTCCAATTTCTCCACCTACGTGCTTCATCTTTGCCGGGTCTTCCTCAATGTGGAGTCTTTTGATCCCTATCTCCTTCCTATCATCTCCTACCTTTACTTCTATCTCACCTTCTTCACCAACCGGAACTTCGTACTGAGTTATCTGATAGTTTTTCGACATGTCAGGATAGAAGTATGTCTTCCTTGAGAAAAACACATCCTCGTTTATATTACATTGAAGTGCCTGAGACGTCTTCACGGCCTGTTTCAATACTTTTCTGTTCAGTCGAGGCTTGCTGCCAGGATGGCCTAGACAGGTTTCACAAACATTTGTGTTCGGCTCCTCTACATCCTCGTTTGGACATCCGCAAAATAGTTTGGTTTCTGTGTCAAGCTGGACGTGTGTTTCCAATCCTATTTTTACTTCGGTCATAAATATCAGTCAGTTTGAAATTCTTTTTTATTTCCCTCTTTTGTAGCTCATCATTCGAGTGAATTCCTTAATTTCGTAAAATTCTCTACTCTCTTCATCTTCCGGTTCGTTACTGATTTCTTCCTCTACCTCGTTGAGATAACTGATTGCTTCTTCAGCAAGATCTCTTGCCATTTCTATTGATTTCTCGACGGCAGGAGTTTCACTCAGGATTTCATATGCCTCTTCCAGCTCCTTCTCATTATTCTTATCTGCCCTGAATATCTCAGTGAATCTCTCACCTCTTCTTTTCAGTTCTTCCTGACCACTGGTATGCAGGTATTCCTCTCCTAAAGCAATTGGAAGGGTATAGTTTCCATTCTCAAGATCTTTCCATCTCTCATTCTCTAGGTCGAGTACGTCGTCGGCAATCTGAAAAGCTTCTCCAGCCTTAAGCCCCCATTGAGTCAATGCATCACCATTATAATCTGTTATTTGCTCTGCAAAAGTGCCTATGACCCCAAAGATGGCCGATGTCTTTCCTCTATTTGTCTGCCCGGTATACTTCACCATGTCTTCGTCTCCGCCGAGATACTCGGGTTGGACGTGAAAACCTTCATCACCTATCTTCACTCCAGTTATATCTAGAGTCTGTCCATTGGAGAGATGGCTCTCTGCTTCCTCGACAGCCATTCTTAACTTCTTCTGCTCTTCCAAGGGAAATTCATCTTCATCAAGATTGGAAATCAATGAATAGTTCCTTGACTTGACGTCAAGCCAATAATCTATCGCAACATTCTCAGCCAGTTCATCACCCTCCGCTACATCGAGCACCTCCTGCATGTATCTCTGGATTGTTGGAAACTCATTTCTCCAGTCATCTCGATCCATTATGTCATCTATGCCCTTTGTATAGATGTGGGTGACTTCAGGCATCGCAAATGCCTGCAAAGCTGCGTCACGACTCTTTTCAGAACCGATCCAGTCGTAGAACTTCATTCCAATAGAAGGCCTTAACCTCTTCTGATCAGGAGACAAAAGCAGCTGTAAACCAGCTATTTCAGCTTGATCCAGCACCCATCTATCTTTGTCCTCCTGTATAACGTCTTCAGCAATAATTCTGGAGAACTCTTTCCAATCTTCCGTATTAAGATAAGGCTCTATCTTATCCGGAGGCCCTTTCTCTTCCACTTCTTCCAGCATCTGACTTTTTATCTCATCTACTGAACTCTCCGGATGCACAAATTCTCTGATTTCTTTTTCCTCCTGATAAATGGAAATAATGTTTCCCCTCTTGCCAATAACTTACTTCTTATTCTCAAAAGTGTAAGCTGCGTCCAGAATCTTTTTCTCCTCGAAGTGATCGCCGACGATGTGGAGTCCGGTAGGCATTCCTTCTGACTTTCCGTTTGGTATGGAAATCATAGGAATTCCTGCAAGGTTCGGTCCCACCGTCAGTGTATCCATCGCGTAGATCTCAGTCGGAGACATCTCCTCTGCCTCCTCTATTTTCGGTGCGATATTCGGCATAGAGGGTGATGCTAGAACGTCCACTACCTTGAATGCTTCCTTGAACTGGTCGATGATTTTCTGCCTGACTTCTGCGGCTTTGATGTAGTACTGATCTCTGTATCCCGCTTGTCTTGTATAGGTTCCGACGAGTATTCTTCTTTTGACCTCCTCGCCGAACCCTTCGCTGCGGACATAGGAGAAGTACTCGTTGAAGCCGTCAAAGTCTTCCGGGTCTTTCTCCATACCGTACCGCATGCCTGACATCTTCGCCAGGTTGGTTGAGGCCTCGCTGATTGCCATGATATAGTAAGCAGGAACGGCGTAATCCTTGTGAAGAAGAGGCATGTCAAGTTCTACTACTTTATGCCCTTCTTCCCTGAAGTTTTCCAGAGAACTCTCGAAGTTCCTCTTTACACCTTCCTCAAGGCCCTCCAGTTCGGCGTATTGCTTCGGTACTCCGATCTTCAGGTTATCTCTTTCCTCTAGTTCTGAATAGTCTTCTACTTTTCTGCCGGAAGTTGTCTGGTCGTTTTCATCCTCTCCGGCTATGACCTCCAAGCCTATCGCAGCGCCGAAAACCGTCTCAGCTAAAACACCGATTTTATCTAGGGAGTTCGCGTAGTCGACGAGACCGTGACGGGAAACCCTTCCGTACGTCGGCGTGATTCCTACTACCCCATTGTACGCCGCCGGATTGGTTATCGAACCGCCTGTTGACTCTCCCAATGAGATAATCTGTTGATCCATTGCGGCGACTGCGGCTCCTGCGCCGCCTGAACTTCCGCCTACGACTCTTTCCGGATCATGAGGGTTTTTCGGTGTTCCGAAGGCACAGTTCTTGGAAAAGCTTCCGAATCCGAACTCGTCCTGCTGAGTCTTACCGTAAAACCTTGCTCCCGCATCCTTCAACCTTTCAACAACTGTAGCATCGAAAACAGGTTGATAATTCTCTAAAATCTTGCTTCCAGCAGAAGTGGTTGTGTCTTCAGTGCAGATAGCATCCTTGACGACAAATGGAATATTTTTCAGTTCTCCCGAGCTATTTTCCATTTCCTTTATTTCTCTCATGAAGTTGAGTTCTTCATCCCTCTCCTTCAGCTCCTCCACAAATTCTTCATGCTGTATATTTTCTCCTCCTTTTACTACCTGTCTGATGCTCATAAATAAAAGGTTTCAAAGGAATCTTAAAAATTAATTCGAATTCGAACCTAATCAGCTTTTCAATTTGCTATACCATAGGTCGAAAACAGACCTTATAGAGATCAACCTAGTTCATAGCACTTACAGAGTCACTATTTATCTAGCTTATTTGCTTAGGCACATAGGGCCCCTTGTCCTACATTCTATTTTTCCTTTTTACTATGACTCTTCGTGTAGAAGAAAAGCTTTGAGACAAGAATAGGCTGTTTTGACTGCTTTAATCAACATGTGTAGTTTTTAGTCAAATATACTGTTTGCATCCTGCACCTGCCGTTCTATAAAGTACTACTCTGGCTGCGCCCATGTCGAAAACATCCGGCGTAGGATGTCAGGAACCTTACATAAAAACCGGATTTGTGACTTACTCCTCCTGCTGTTTAAGATATCCTTCAACTATCTTCTCAACGTACCTGCCAATTGGGTCAGACTCGAGGTTGACAAGGTCCCCTTCTTTCTTCTTCGATAGGTTAGTGACACTCCAGGTCTCAGGAATAACTGTTATTGAGAAAGAATTCTCTGTTACCTCAGTAGTCGTCAAGGAAATTCCCTCGACCGTTACGAAACCTTTTTCCACAATGTGGTTTTGCAGTTTTTCCGGCAGCTCGAAAATCATGTTCCATCCTTCCTCAAGCTCTTCAACTTCCAGAACCTTTCCTACTGCCTCGACATGTCCCTGAACATGGTGACCTCCCATTCTATCTTCCGCTTTCAACGATCTCTCAAGGTTTAACTTAGAACCTTCTTCTATTTCAGAGAACCATGTCTTCTCCAGAGTCTCCTCGGCAAGGAAAAAACTCAGCGAGTCTTCAGAAAAGCTTTCAACAGTTAGACAAGTACCTGAAACAGATATTGAATCTCCTTCAGAGACGTCCTCTACCACTTTTTCTGCTTTAAGTGTAATCCTCTTCCCTTCTCCTGATTCTTGGATATCTATTATTTTTCCCGTCTCCTCTACTAATCCTGTAAACATAATGAACGGTTTTTCGGGAAAGGTTGAAATTGGTTTCCAAGATAGAGTAGAACATGACTCAGAAATACAGGGTAGTCACAAACGCAATAATAACACACAGAGGAAAAATCCTTCTAGGCAAGAAAGAAGAAAAAGAAGAACACCCAATTTCAGGAGAATGGCATTTCCCGGGAGGACATCTCGAAGAAGGAGAAGAACCGGAAGAAGCAATTAAAAGAGAGTTAAAGGAAGAAACCGGTTTGGATGTAGAGGTTCACCAGATAGTCGATGTTACTTCGAACTTCGGTTCTGACTCTCCTTTCCAAGTTATTTACCATGCAGAGGCTGAATCGAACGACGCAGAGGTACAGGACGATTTAAGCGATGTGAAATGGGTTGAACCGGGAGAAGTAAAGAAGGAGATTGGGGAAAAGTTTTCAGACCAGATAGATGAGAGGGAAGAATTGAGTCGATTTATCGAAAGGATAGAGAAAGCACCTTACTGACTCTGGAAATCTTTTAACTTTCACAGCCTTATTTCCATTTAGCCGCAGCTGATTGCTTTATGACATTGAAACTGTTCAACACCCTGACCCGAGAGAAAGAAGAGTTCAAGCCAATCATAGAAGGTGAAGTCAAGTTTTACAGCTGCGGTCAAACAATCTACGACGACTTACACATTGGAAACGCCCGAGCATATGTCGCATGGGACACTTTAACTAGATACCTGCGGTGGAAGGGATACAATGTACGGCATGTCCAAAACATAACAGATGTAGGACACCTGACAGACGATGGTGATCAAGGCGAAGACAAAGTTGAGAAAAGAGCCAAAGAAATGGGCTTGGAACCAATGGAACTTGTTGAAGACCAGATAGAAAGATACTTCGAAGACACGAAAGCCTTGAACATCAAGAGACAGGATATCGTTCCAAGAGCCACCGGCCACATCCAGGAAATGATTAATTATGTACAGAAGATAATAGACAACGGCTACGCCTACGAGGTCGACGGCAACATCTACTTCGATGTGGAAAAATTTGCTGAGGACTATCCTTACGGAGAAATGGCGAACAAGGATCTAGATCAGTTGAAGGATGAGACTGAAAGCCGTGTAGAAGAAGACAGGAAAAAGAAGAATCAGTACGACTTTGCTTTGTGGCTCAATGCTGAGGGAACTGGGCATTTGATGAAGTGGAATGCCAAGTTCGAGATTGAAGGCAGATTAGTCAAATCTACAGGCTATCCCGGATGGCACATTGAGTGCTCAGTGATGGGTCAGAAATATTTGGGAGAAGAATTTGACATCCATGCAGGTGGTAAAGACCATATCTTCCCACATCACCCAAACGAAAGAGCACAATGCTTCGCGGCAACAGGAGAAGGACAAGCAAGATACTGGCTACACAACGAATTTGTGAAGTGGGAAGGAGAGCAGATGTCTAAATCAACAGGTAATTTTGTCACTGTTAGAGATCTCTTAGATAATTTTTCTGGCGATGCAATTCGCCTCTATATCAATTCATCTCACTACAGATCTGAAACAAATTTCTCTATAGAGGTAATTAAGAAGGCCGAGAAAGAGCTGAAGAAGGCGAGAAGAGTTGTTCAAAGAATTAGGAACAGTCCTGGAAATAAGGTCATGGATATTGAAGGACTGAAGAGAAGTTTTGAGGAAGGCATGGATGATGACCTGAACACTGCCAAGGCCAAGCAAGCTCTAATGGAATTCGTCTCCGAGGCTAATTCCAGATTGGAAAAAGGAGAAATGCTGGATGAGGAGGTTGCCGATAAAATTGAAGAGCTGTTTGCTGTCCTGGGAGTCAAGCTTGATCCGGATGTAAGCAACGCTGAGGAAGGAATGGCGGATCTCTTACTGGAGCTGAGGGATGAGGCCCGTGAGGAAGCGGACTACGAGACATCGGACATGATTAGGGAGAGGCTGAGAGATCTTGGATTTGAAATCGAGGACTCTGAAGAAGTAAGCTGCTGGTTGAAATGAGGGTATACGTGGGCCATTCCTCCTCCATCAATTTTGAAGAAGAAATCTACCAGCCTTTAAAGAGGAGCCATCTCTTCGATAAGCATGACTTTGTTTTACCTCACGAGTCGGGAGGCCTGTTTGATTCAAAGAAGTTTCTCCTTGAGGAAGCAGATCTGATGGTTGCAGAGGTTTCAAAGGCTTCTACAGGTCTGGGAATAGAGCTTGGCTGGGCTGACCTGGTTGAGGTTCCTGTGATCTGTGTCTATCAAGAAGGAAGTAATCCTTCCGGTTCATTGAAGGCTGTCGCCCGTCAAATCCAAGTTTACTCTGGTCAAGAGGAGTTAATTTCTTTGCTAGAAGATGAACTGAGGTGAGGAAGTGGAGAAGATTGGTGAGGGACTGCAGTACAGGGTTTATTCAGAGGGTAATCGGGTGCGGAAGGAGCCCAAATCTATTCCGGCGATGGTGTTTCAGCTGATTGAATGGGACCCGTACACTTTGTTAAGGCCTTGGAAAATTTACTCTGATGTAGAAAAAGCATCGAGGAGACGTCAAAAAGCAGTTGACCAGCTCAAAGAATCTGAATTCGATACCGGAGTTTTAGGAAATCTTCGGTTTGAAGGCAAAAAGGTTTTTCAGGATAGAGCTGAGCCAGCTGAAGATGTACTGGAGAATTTTGAGGATTTTTCCGAGAAATGTGCAGTTGTCGATGATTACATTGATCTGCTGCATGAGATGTGGTGTTTCGGATTCGGAGATAAAATCTACAATTTTACTATCAACGCTGGCTACGTCGGAGAAGATATGATTCAGATTGATTTTGGAGAGATAGTATTTTCCAAAGTGAAATTACGTCAAGGTATTGAAGATCAGAAATGGCTGATTAGATGGGTCTACCAGAAGCATTTAGAGGGAGAACTGAAGCATTACTTCCGTAAAGAAATGGCTGAGAGAGTTACTGTGGAAAAACTTGATGAAAAGTGGAAGAGTAAAGTATAGGAAAAGAGTTTCTAGTCTTCCTGTAATTCTTCTTTTTTCTGCTGTTTCCTGTCTGGCTGTTCCTGGAAGATTTCCTTTGCTCGATCGTCGGAAATACCTAGCATGTCCTTTGCCTTCTGCTTCTGTTTCTCGGCCTTGTCCTGTTTCATAACAATTAAATATTCGGGTGCCTATTTTAAACAGGTTGTGGATCAAATTGATATTTTCGAGTTCTTCAAATTTATCAAAGTCGCTGTCAAAGGACATTATTTCGATGTTTAATTTCTGGGCTGTCGCTGTTATAGCGGCGTTTGTGAAGCTCAAGTTCTTTTCATGATAGTTCTCTACTGCTTTCCTGAATATTGGCTTTGAAACTCTGACTATCTCAGTTGATTTCTCCAAGAATCTGCCGTACTCAACTGCTTTCCGTTTTCCCTGTCTTAAATAAAGTATATTCAGGACTTCAGAGTAGATGTAGTCGTTTATAATCCTATCTTCTATATCCAACTCACGTGCTCTCTCATGGTGTTCGTCTCGGGTATTATGATACGCTATCAGGAAACTGGTATCAAGCAGTTTCGCCATAAAGCTCGTCCTCATGTTCTTCGCTTAATTCTTCGGTTCCTTCGCCCCAATCCCATGCATCCATCTCGTCTAAAGAAATCTTATCCTTTAAGTCCAACCAGGCAAGCATCGCTTCGTTCACTGCCTCTCCGACAGTTTTGTCTCTCTTTTGGGCCTCTAACTTAAACTCTTTGAAGGTGTCCTCATCAATACCTCTTATACTAGTTGACTGGTACAACATGTACTACGCTATTCATTTGAATCTTTTGATAAATAAAAGGAAAAATTCAGTCAACAAGTTTCAGGAAGTTTGACTTGAATTCCGGATAGAATTCAGGGTGCATGGATGCTCCTGCAGCTTTTCTGTGTCCTCCGGCCTCTGCACCGTCTTCCACTGCTTTCTGCGGCAGGGCTTTCTTCAGCAGTTTGCCTAGATCTACTCTACCTGACTGACATCGACCTGAAATGTTTACCTCGTCTTTGTCCTTTTGCACCACTAGATGAATCCATTCAGGTGTTTTTGTGGACATGTTAGTCGCGATGGATGAATTGATGTTGAATTCGCTATCCAACTCAAAGAAGATGACGCATTTCTCTCTGTCGATCTCTCTTTCCTCTTCATAGTTTTCAAGAACCTCGTTGAACTCGTCCTGCATCTCTAAGTAGACTTCATACACCTTTCTGTACTCCTCCTGCGCCTCTATCTCCATCAAGCTGTCAGACTTCATCAAGGCTTGGTAGGCAAGCTTTGCAAAGTGCTGAGAGTCTCTGTAAGGTTTTATATTCAGTATACTTGAGTACCTGCCGTATTCACAGTTCTTGGCAAGCTCCTGCTGAGTCAGTTCATCAGGAAGATACTTGTCGTACTCATCTGCCAGATTTTCAAACAGTTCAGGACACGAATCCACTCCAAAGTCCTGTATAACACCCATTCCGGCAATCCATCTCAAATTATCTTTCAATCCAAACTCGTCTGAGATGTCCAGGCAGATCTTACTGCACGGGACGTAGACATCGGCGTCAAACTCTCTTGGATTTACGAAGGAAACGCCCTCTGGTTTCCTGTCAAAGCTGTGGTGATCAACCATGAGAACCTCCAAGTCGTAGTCCTGAATTAGATCTTCTATCTCATCAGCACCTAGATTAAAATCCAAGACAATCAATCTATCAAGGTCTTTAATTTTTTCATGATCCTTCCCAGAAAGATGATAAGCCCTTTCCTCAGGAATTGAAACCCAGTCAGCCGGATCGCCTCTCACCTCTTCCAGAATCTTCGACACTATAACAGAGGAAGAAGTACCGTCCATATCCCAGTGATGAATGATTCCAATATTCTCGTCTTTTTCCGCTTTTTCAAGAAATTCAACCGCTGGACTCAGTTTTTCCAATTGCATAATAAACCACTCCCTCCTCAAAGGATTTAATTCAGTTACCTACAGGCCTGGAAAAACTGAACTCGATTTTCCGTCCTTTGAACTCTACGCTATCGGAGTACTTCAGATCCTTGCCTCTGAAATCAAGATCCGCTAAATTCACTCGTGAACGGATACTCTCAGAACGTTCTTCCAAAGGCTCGGTATCGCCTGAGAATGAGAGCCTTACCTCGTCTTCTACTTCAAGCTCTGCCTCCTTCCTCTTCTGCTGGATCGCTCGGATGACCTCAGCGACGAATGCTTCATCTTCTATTTCTTCTGTCATGTGGAGGTCAAGGTAGAGCTGTCCCCCTGAGAATGATTTGTTGGTTATCTCTTCTGATGTCGTCATCTCTACTTCGGCATTGTCTCGTGTTATGTCGAATCCTTCAACCTCTAATTCTCCTACTTCTTCCAGCTGTTCTACCTGTTCATGGAACAGGTCCTCGATTAGTTCTGCAACTTTGTCAGCTTCTGAACCGAACTTGGGGCCAAGAGTAGAATAATCGGGACTTGCTTCAAGCTCCGACTCAACGTCGCCAAACTCGACGTTCTTCACATTGGCCATATCCTTGATCAGTCCGAGAACAGGCTGGATATCTTCCTCAGTTATATCTTCCAGTGAAAGAGTCATCCTGTTAGCCGGCCAGCGAAGATTGTACTGGTTCTCGTCTCTTATCTTGGATGATTTCTCAACTATCTCTCGGGCAACATCCATAACCTGCTCAAGATCTAAATCGATGTGGTCTTGCTCAGCTTCAGGGTAGTTCTCCGCATGAACAGAGAGGTTCTCTCCGTCGATCTCCTGATACACCTTCTCAGTTATGTAAGGTGTGAAAGGAGCGAGAGCTTTGTTCGTGGTCTGCATGACTTCCTGAAGAGTCCAGATCGCTGCTTCATCCCCGTTCTTGATCCTTGAACGCGTCTTCTTCACGTACCATCGGGAGACATCCTCCAGGATGAAATCCTCCCATTCACGAGTGTATTCGTGGAAGTAACCTTCGTCAATCTTATCTGTATCCTGAAGGATGGAGTTCATACGGGAGAGAACCCATTTATCCTCTACTTCCAGTTCCTCTGGCTGAGTTACGTCTTCGTCGTACGTTTTCAGGAACTCCTTGGTGTTCCAGAACACTGAAAACAGCCTGTAGATCTCATTCCTGATCTCATCCTGATCATAGTTCTTCTGTTCCCATGCAGGAGCCAGACGCAACTGGTAAAAACGTGGTAGGTCTGCTCCGAACTTCTCAACCTGATTTTCAGGATCGATTACGTTGCCCAGACTTTTGGACATCTTCTCTCCTTCCGCATCTAGCACGTGCCCCTGGAACAGTATCTTCTCGTACGGCGCCTCGTCGAATCCAAGGATGCCAGTAAACATCAGGCTGTAGAACCATCCACGGATCTGATCCGATGCCTCTGTGATGAAGTCCATAGGGAACATGTCCTCAAACGGCTGCTCTTCGAAAGGATAGTGCAGAGAGGCGAACGGAGCGATACCTGAGTCAAACCATACATCAAAGATATCCGGAATCCTCCTGAAAGTTCCTCCGTTCTCACCTTCCCATGTAATATCGTCTACTACGTGTTTGTGGGGATCGAAGTCCTCAGGTAGTTCTCCGGACTTTTCTTCAAGTTCTTCGAAGCTTCCGATGACTTCGTATTCTCCTGTCTCGTCGTTCACCCAGATAGGGATAGGGATGCCCCAGTAGTTCTGGCGCGTTATACACCAGTCAGGGGAGTCCTCGACGAAGTTGTGGAAGCGCTTCTGTGCGTTTTCAGGTATCCAGTCCACGCCTTCGTTCTCCTCAAGCATCCGTTCCTTAACTTCATCGTTCCGGATGAACCACTGGTCTGCGGCACGGTAAATCAGTTCTGTCTTGCATCTCCAGCAGTGAGGGTACTCGTGGTGGAACTGCTCCTGGTGAAGCATCAATCCTTTTCTCTCCAGCATCTCCGCGATCTTTGGATCAACTTCCAATACGTTCTCTCCTTCAAGCTCTCCTGCGTCTTCAGTATAGTTTCCTTCTGCATCGATAGGTGAGAAAACGGGAAGCCCTAGAGGACGAGTCTCCTCGTAATCTTCAGGTCCGTGACCTGTTGCGGCGTGGACCAGTCCGGTACCGTTCTCCAGAGTTACAAGTTCCTCAGAGTTATGGATTCTGTGGACGCCGTCATCCTCATCCAGTTCCTGCTGTCTAGGAATCTCATCTTGGAAAGGAGTTCGATACTTCAGTCCTTTCAGATCTGAACCAGTCAGAGTCTTTTCGATCTCGTATTCGTTTTCCTCGTAGCCTGCTTTACTCATGACCTGGTTGAGGAGTTGTTCTGCGATTATCAGTTTTTCACCATCTACCTCGACTACAGCATACTGGTAGTCCGGATGCGTGAAGACCGCCATGTTAGATGGAATTGTCCAGGGAGTTGTTGTCCAGATAACAACTTTTTCCTCTCGATCTTCGAGAGGGAACTTCACGAAGACAGAGAGATCTGTTACGTCCTGATACTCATCCGTCACCTCGTAACCTGACAGAGAGGTCTGGCATCTTGGACACCAGTGAATAGGCTTCTTGTCCTCGTAAAGTAAATCCTGGTCTTCTGTCTGTTTTAGAAGCCACCAGGCACTCTCGATGTAGTCCTTGTCAAACGTCATGTACGGGTTCTCGAAGTCCTGCCAGATCGCCAGCTCGCCCATGACACGCTGCCAGTCGTCTTTTGCGGAAGTCGCCCTGTTCCTGCATTCATTGATGAACTTTTCAGCTGAGATAGAATCTCCGATTTCATTCTTGTCCTCGATTCCGAGATGTTCCTCGGTAGCAAGCTCGTTCGGCAGTCCGTGTGTGTCGAATCCTGCCTGATCGTGGACATCGTAGCCCTGCATCTGCTTGAAACGAAGCATCGTGTCCTTGATGACTTTCCCCTGCATATGGCCGACGTGAGGACTCCCGTTCAGGTAAGGAGGGCCGTCGATCATGAAAAACGGTTCTTTACCTTCTGTAGATTCTCTTACCTTTTGCTTAACGTTATTTTCACTCCAGAACTCAGAAACCTGTTCCTGAATTTTTTCCGGATCGTAGTCTGTCATGTACCTGAATCCGGCTCTGAAAGTTAAAAGTATTTTTCAGTAGAGTCAATTTCATTTTATTTCCATTCTATGCTCTCCCCTCTTTCAGGCCTTTCATCTTCTTCAGAGCCTCCACTATTTTCATCGGTTTCTATGTTTTCCTGCTCTGTCTTGTTCCCTTCTTTGAATTTTTGGCTTTCGGGATGTGGTTCAACTTTTTCCACTTCGAAGTTGGCTGAGACCGAGTTGTATTCATCCTGTATTTCCTTCAACTTGTCTTCCTCTTGGAGTTCTTCTCTGTGCTGGAAGATTGCTCCTGTGGGTGTACCTGCGTTTTCGTCATCTTGGAACCTTGGGAATATCTGGATGTATGCGTGTGGAAGCATCTGGCCGCCTGCTTCCTTCACGTTCATTGTTATGGATGCTCCGTCGGCTCCAAGCCCGTCAAATGCCTTCTGAATTGTCTCTCTCACCAGTGTCATTGCCTCGTGGTATTCTTCAGGTGAAAATTCCAGTATGCTTTCCTTGTGTTCTTTTGGTACTACGTTTGCGTGTCCTTTGGCTCGTGGCTGTACTTCCAGCCAGGCGTAGAAGTTTTCTGTTTCTCCGACTGTTATTAACTGTTCTGGGTTCTCGATGAGCTGGCAGAATGGACATTGATCTCCCTGTGGCGGCATAGTATTTAGTTTGAGAAATCTTCTTTTTACGGTTTGTCAATCTTCTTTCAGCAGAGCCATAGCTCTTCCGATATCGTGTTTGGAGTATCCTTGCTCCTCCATAACACCCAGTATTTCCTCTTTACTGTATCCTTCATCTAGTGATTTCTTGATTTTTCTCCTCAGTTCTTGGTCTGCCATTTATCTATGAATACCTTGTTTTGTTAGATAAATCTTTGTGTTTTCTCTAGATAGTTTTTGTAGTCTTCTCCAAATTCATCCAAAGCCTCTTTTTCTTCCTCCTTAGTCAGTCTGTAGTATTCGAAAACTAATATGGGCAGTAGGATACCTGTGAGGGGTGTAGGCCAGCCAATGAACCAGCCAAGCGTAATCAAGATTATGCCGAGATACTGTGGATGCCTAGAATACCTGTATATTCCCTCAGTCGCTAGACCGTCCGCTCTATAGATTTTGTACCAACCTACTGCAACGATTAAACAGCCTATTCCTGTGATTAGCAGTCCTATAATCATCCAGAGGTTTAAACTGAATCCTGCAAAACTGAATAAGAAGTTTGGTATCTGACTGGATGAAGGCATAGAGACAAACGCCGATGAAAGGTAGACGGTCAGCGGAAGACCGTACATTTCAACAAAAAGAGAGATTAGAAACGCTGTGTAGATGCCTGTACTCCTCCATTCAGCTTTTCTACGGAACTTTAGAGGAAGCAAGAATAGAAGGAAGAAAGCTATGCTTCCGGCGACCAGCAGCCAGGCCTCCTGCTTCATGAAGAACTGAACCTGGCCTGAGAGAAAAAACTTGAGATGTTGATAGAAGGAAGGTAGCGAAACACCAACTAGAAGTACTAGTATTCCGAACGCTGCTTTCCTTCTGCTGAAAGAAAAATTCATAAATATGTATTGTTGAGTTTGTTTTTACATTGGAGGCATGTCGTCATCCGGCATTCTGCCTGTGCCTCCTGGACCGGGTTCTCCCATTCCTCCGGGTTCATCCATCATCATATCGCCGGCGTCTTCCTCGACCTTCTCCATCAGTTCTCTTACTTCTTCAATCAGCTTGTTTAATTCTCTCTCCGAGTCAGCTTCTTGAAGCTTGTTTTCCAGCTTTGTAACTGCCGTCTTTAGTTCACGTGCTGCTTTACCGGTTCCGCCAAAAGTCTCAAGAGTCATCTCAGCAGAGTCAAGAACTGCCTCCGCCTCCTTACGTTTCTCATCGAGTGACATGTTACAGTCACAACACAACTGCACTTTTAAAGGTTTGGAAGCTCCAAATCCGGAAATAGAAAAATAGAGATAAAAATGGTTTAGAGCGCTTTTATTCTGTTATTTCGCCGAATGCGAACTTGTTGCCGACCGAAGTAATCTCGACATCGTAGGATTCTCCGACTTCACCGCCGGGAACGAAGACTACAAAGCCTTCAACACGGGCAATACCGTCGCCCTTGCTTCCCAGATCATCGATCTCAACCTCAACAACCTCGCCTTCGGAAACAGGCTTATCAAAGTCCTGATCTTCATCTTCACCTGAATCCTCTGAGTCTCCAGAAGAATCGTAAGTTTCTTCATCCTCGAACTCGTCTTCAGGTTCTTCTTCGAAAGAATCTTCCTCTACGGAATCCTCTTCTTCAAAATCAGGTTCTTCAGAATTTTCGTCATCATCTTCAAACTGCGCATCGAAATCGTCATCTTCAAATTCATCTACCATAAGCAAATAATCACATCCTAAATGTGTAAAGGTATTGTAGAGCTTG
This sequence comes from uncultured archaeon, assembly GCA_964604885.1. Classification (GTDB taxonomy): domain Archaea; phylum Nanohalarchaeota; class Nanosalinia; order Nanosalinales; family Nanosalinaceae; genus Nanohalobium. The sequence goes on along the minus strand of CAZSAB010000005.1, from coordinate 10,888 downwards.
AAGCTTAAAAAGTCAAAGTTATGCTGATGCTACGGGTGCTTCCATGCTGACGGATTGATTTTTGACCACTCCGTCTATTCTCGATTGAAGCTGCACGGAAACCATTTGAATTCCTTGTACTGATGCCGGTTTTGCGTCAAAGTTTTCGAGGTTCTCAAGCATCTCTTTCATTTCTTCTTGATTCAACTGGGTTAGCTCACTGAGGACTTTTGTGGCGTTTTGTACTTCTACACCTGCAATTTTGCCATTGGAGTCTAGTTGTACAATAAATCCTCCTTTTGGGATGCTTTCTGTACTTTCATTGAAATTGATTACAGTATATCTCTTTTTTCATCATATTTTTGGTTTGCCATTTAGCCCCACCTTTTGACTAGTTCCTCTGGATCTCCGTTATTCTTTCTTGTTTTAAATGCAGTAACTAGATCGACCTTCCTATCTCTAATTCCAATGATTAAAAAATACTTGTTTGACTTTTCAAAAATTACATTATACCTGTGAGAGACACCGTCAAAATCTTTGTAAGCCATAAACAAAGCGTCATCCCAGCCACCTCTCAGAAAATCCATCACAGTTTCAACTTTCAAATTAGGTCTGTCAGGCATTGAATAGTTCAGAAAATGATTCGTCTTAACAACATCCCTTCTTTCCAATTCAACCCGCAGTTCTCTTAGAGAACGAATTGGATGACTGATTTTCACATAGAAACTGTAGAAGACATAGCTTATGATATTTGGGAAAAACAATGTCGCCGGAGCTGGGATTTGAACCCAGGAGAGGCGGGTATGCCTCAGCAGATCTCGAATCTGCCGCAATTAGCCAGGCTCTGCCACTCCGGCTTTCAGTTGTTTATGAGGGGTATTTTGTTTTGATTTGCCGAAGTTATTAAAGGAGTTTGGCCCAGATTTCTGGTTTATGAAGTATGGTTCAGTGATTTTTGATTTGGATGGAGTGATCTTGGATTCTATGGGTTCTGAGGAGTGGAAGTATCGTGCTACTCGTGAGGCTTTAGGTGAGCTTGGTGTTGATCAAGAGATTGAGAGAGATGTTTTGGATGCTGTTCTCGGTGATCAGGGTTATGAGGATTGTGTCCGTGTCTGCGGTAATATTGGTGTTAATCCTCAGCGTGCCTGGAATCTGGTGGCTGAGAAGACTTCTCAGGCCAGAATGGAGCAGATTGAAGACGAGGGTTTCGGCCTTGTTGATGGAGTTGAAAAAGTTTTGAATCATTTGAGGGAGAGTCAGGTAAAGATCGGTGTTATCAGTAATGCTCCTGATCAAGCTGTTGAAATGGTTGTCGACCATTTTGATCTGAGAGGTTACTTCAAATTTTTCAGAGGGGTTCAGAGCTTTGAGGACTTAAAGGCTAGAAAACCGCATCCCAATCACTTGGAGCTGGCCAAGTTTCAGTTAAAACGCGATCCTTATCTCTATGTAGGTGACATGGAGAGCGATGTTGAGGCAGCTATAAATGCGGAAATGGATTCTGTCTGGGTTCACCACGAAGATTCGGATGAGCCTACTTATTCTGTTGAATCAGTAGATCAAGTTCTCCAGGTTTTGAAGTGATTTAAATTAGTTTTCTACTCATTCTGAGAAGGAGATAAGCTTTATGTATGATAGTGTAATATTCGACATGGATGGAGTCTTGCTTGATTCCGGTTTAGACAACTTTCACTGGATGGACAGGAAGAGAATAAGGGAATTCGACAGAAAAGGATACGATATCAGCAGTCAAGAATCAATTAAACTGATTAAGGCATCCGGAGATTCAGCCCTCAAAATAATTGAAGAAATGGAGATTTCCTTCGAAGAACTTATTGAAGTTGAGAAAAATATTCAGGAGGAAAAGATCCGGATGATAAAAAATGGTTACATACGGTTGTTTCCTGGCGCTGATAGAATCTTAACAGAGGTGGAAAATGCCGCTTTGGCCACAAACTCTCCGGAGATGTCAGCTGATTTCGCAATAGATTTCTTCGGCATCAGAAGCTATTTTGACTCTGTTAAAACTTTGAAGCTAAAGAGAAAATCTTTTTTCCATAGAAAAAAGCCTGAACCCAGAATGTTGGAGGAAATTATAGCTGAGGAAGGTTTTGAAAACCCGGTGATGATTGGAGACTCATCCAGTGACGTAAAGGCGGCGCAAAACGCTGGTATAGACTCTATACTTGTTGAAAGCTACAGAGATGGAGATAAGCTTAATCCAACGCACAGGGTAAGAACCGTAGATGAAGCGATTCACTTCGTGAAGTGAGGTTGAAAAGGTTTCGATAGCGGAAAGATACCATGACAGCAGAAAAATGTACAAAATGCGAGGAAGAGGCCGTAGTTACCCGCGAATATGAGGGAAGAAGTCTCTGTAAAAAACACTTCTCCATTGATGTGAACAAGACAATAAAGAAAACCATTAGAGACGGAAATTTGGTGGATTCCGGTGATACTATTGCTGTTGGACTGTCGGGGGGTAAAGATTCCGCGGTAATGCTTCAGCAACTGGTTGAGATTTTTGGCGATCGTCCGGATATTGATATTGTAGGTGTTTCAGTCCATGAAGGGATTGATCCTTACCGTGATGAGTCGATTTCAGCTGCCGAAGAACTGTGTGAGGAGCTAGATGTCGACATTAAGATAGGTCGTTACAGTGATTACTATGATTTGAAGATGGATGACGTGGCTGGCGCAGGAGAAAAGGGAAACTGCACGTACTGTGGCATCATGAGACGCGATCTTCTAAACAAGCTTTGCAGAGAAGTAGATGCTGACAAGATGGCTATTGGCCACAACTTGGATGATGAAGCACAGAGCATCATGATGAATCATATCAAAGGCGATATGAAGAGAATGTCGCAGATCGGCCCAAAAGAAAATCCCAGTGATCATGAGAAATTTATTCCAAGAATCAAGCCTCTGCGAGATGTAATGGAGAAAGAAGTAGCTCTATACTCAAGACTCCATAATTTAGGAGTGATAGACAGATGTCCACATGTTCAGGAAGGAAGTCTCCGGCCTATGCTAAAATCTTTCCTAAATAAACTTGAGTCTGAAATGCCTGGAATAAAGTACTCGATTGTCTCGCAGGGAAGGGAAATCTCGGATATGGTTGAAGAACAGATTGACTGGGGTGAAAAGAATGATATTCAGGAGTGTGAGGAATGTGGTGAGCCATGCAGCGGAGGAGTCTGCAGGAAATGCCAGTTGCTTAAGGAGATTAAAGAGGCGGCCAACTAAGTGGAAAAGAATATATTCCAGTTTAAGGAACCTCAATATATGGTCTACGAAGTAAAGTGTGACAACTGTGAAGAAATAATCAATTTTGGCGGTCATAATCCTGAAGAAAGTCCTGACCCAGGTACAAAGCTACCTGAAAATGCTATAGAATTCGACGATAGCATCTACTGCAGAACCTGCGTGAAGAAACTGGTTAGATTTGGCATAGGAGATATTGAGGACAGAGTAGATTTTTTGGAGCATCAAGTAAAAGACATAAGAGAGGAACTTGGAATGGAGAAAAATTTGAACAGGCAAACTTAAGCCTCGCTCATTTCCTCGCCTTTTCTCTCTATCTGGGCAAACTCAGGAGTTACTACTATCCAATCTTCATCCACTCCTGCGATATCGCCGTCTACAGCTCTCACGGTCTTCTTCAATCTCTTCACAGCTCTCTTAAGCTTTGTCATGTCGCGGCTCTTTAGAGGCTGGATATTTGCCCATACAATGTGTTCATTTCTTAGGTGTTCTTGAACTGTCTCTACATCATCAAGTTCTTGCACTGTTTCCGCTCTAACTACTACTTTTTGCTGTTCTTCAGACGTTTTGGCGTCTAGCTCTACAAAATCGTCTTCGATTACATCTTCTTCATTTTCCTTGTTTTTGTTCAAGAATCCTAGTCCCATGTCTTTTGATTACCTCTCAGTTAAACTTCATCAGTGGATTTTTTTATAGCTTTCTCAGTTATAGCGGGAAAAACTAATCCAGTTAGTTATTCCAGACTTTCTACTTTTGAGGCAAGATTCCAGATCTCTGTCCGGGTATGCTGCCTAATGTTAGGATCGTTGCTGACCTCATCCAAGATAGAAGACGCAGAGTTAACGCGCACAGAAAGATCCCTTTCCTCATTTTCAAGCTCCTGAGCCGCCTCCAGAAGCATCTCAGAGACATTGGAAGGAATCGACTCCTTGTCAGCCATATCCCTCATCTGCTGCGATACAGCATCTACTGACATACAGAAAACACCTTACTGCATGTTCTGCTGGAATGCTTGCTGGCTTTCCTGCATCTTTTCCTCAAGCTGGTCTTCCTTCTTCTTCAGGGATTTCTTCCTGACTTCCAGATCTTCCTTTCTCTCCTGAAGCTCGTCTTCAAGTTCTTCTCTGTCTTTCGCTACTAGGATTTCCCCTACCTGTCTATAGACTTCTCCGTCGCTGTTCTCCAGTTCGTCGAGGGATTTGTTGATTCCCTGCAGATCCATATCTGTCTGCTGTTTCTGCTCTGCGACTTCCTGTAGCTGTTGCTGGGTTTTCTGAAGTTCCATCATCATCTGCTGTGCATCTTGTTCTTCTGACATAATTATCTAGTCCTCATGAATCTTCTTGGCTAAACTGGCTAACCTGAAAACGTTATCTGTCGTGCCTCGCAAAGGGCCTAAACCATCTGTCTCAATCCTAACCCTCACTTCATCCTCTGTCGCCTCTGTCACCAGGTTGACTCTACCTCTGGACTCAAGGCTTGGAGATAGTATACTATCTAGAGCTTCTGCGTCTCTTGAGTCGATTGAGATCTGTGTCTTCATACTGCTTCTACTACGTTCGGATCATCTGGACGCTTCTTGAATAGTACTCTGTGACTGCATTTTGGGCAGATAATCTTTTCTCTTACAGGGTCAATGTCGACCTCTTCCTCGCAGTTTACACATACATATCCTGTCATAGTATCACTCCTCAATTTTCTCCTTTGCTTCTTCAAGTTCTTCAATTCCTCCATCGAGTTCAAGGGCTTTTTGTAGCTGTTCCTGTGCTCCTGTGTCTGGTTCGTATGCCCCTCCTGTGAACTTCCTGTCACACTTGGTGCATTTCCATATACCTGCTGCCTCTCGATTCAGGTCGCTGCCACATTCGGGGCACTGGTAGTCCCTGTCCTCTGCTTCATCTACGTTTTTCCTGATCCGGTTCCCGTAACGTGAGCCGAATCTTTTGGATGATTTGTTAACCATTTTGTACCACTCTTATGAAGGAAATAGAAGGGGGAAGCTTTTTATGCTCCCGTCTCCTCACGGAGCTCCTCCCTGATTTTAGCTGTCTGATATTTTGCCTGATCCATGATCTCACGGATCTCATCATGAGTCATCTCTTCTCGTCCTCCTTTCTGCATTGAGACAATTTTGTCCTTCTCTGTTGCTGTGACTGAAAGACGTGCTGCCTGAGCCTCTTCCTCATCTCTGGTAGCATCCCAGAAAAGCTGGTCGTCGATCTTCCTTCCCGTAACCATCACAGGTTCCTTCGTCATAGGGATATCCGAGTATTCAACGTCATGGTCCAGCTCATCCGCTTCCTCATCATACTCAGGAAGCCAGCCGGTTTGAAGTGCTGCGATAGCTGCCAAGGCTGAGGCATCAAGCAGGTTGCCGTCGTTGTTCAGGATGTGAAGATCGATGAAAATTACGAAGACCTTCTCACCTTTCTTAATGCAAAGCTTCTCAAAGTTGACAGCTTCAGATTCCCTGATTCCACGGTCAACTACTCTTGCGAGTTCTGTTCCTTCCTCTCCTGGAGGTCCTGCTTCGAACTCTCTGTCGGCCATGGGTGCAAGTTCTGCGTTGACTGCGATACTGCCTTTCTCAGGTTGATCCGGGTAAGGTTCCTCTACTTCGACTGAGATTCCAGCTATAACCTGTGTCTCGCCGATAGATACTTTTGCTGAGCCCTGAGCTGTCGTCGGGATGTAGTCTGTCTCAAGTTCGACTTCCCTGTATTCATCTATCTCTCTTCCGTCTAATCTTTCTCCTTCTTCTGCCATCTTCTTGATAGTTCTCTCGTTAATTTTCATTTTATTGGTCACCTCCTTCTTCCGTCAGATAGACTTCACGTAAAGCCTCTCTCTGCATCTCATCTAGATCTTCACAACCCTTTCTAGCGATCTCGATGCATTCATTGACTTGTTGCTTTGTGAGGTCTCCGTCCATTTGAAGCAGTGTTACTTCGTCGCCGCCGTTGATCGTGGCGATCGGAATGTCTGCGTTACCTTCCTTGTCTTCCTTTCCGATTACGTCAAGTACTGCTGTGTTATCGACTACTCCTGCTGCACATGCAGAGACTAGCCCTTTCATTGGCATTCCTGCATCAGCTAATGCGAGTGAAGCTGCTGTGATTCCTGCTGCACGTGTTCCTCCGTCGGATTCGATAATCTCCATTGAGATGTCGATCCCTGTCTTTGGGAACTTCTCCATTTCCAGTGCCGGTTCAAGAGCTCTTTTGGCTACTAATCCGATCTCCGTCGCTCTCCTGTTCGGTCCCGGACTCATCCTGTCGTCTACTGAGAAAGGAGCCATGTTGTAACGCATCTTGATGACCGCTCTATCCGACTCGATCAGGTGTTTCGGGTGAAGGTCCTGTGGTCCGAAGACGGATGCTACTACGCGTGTATTCCCTACTTCTACCATCGCTGATCCATCTGCTTCTGAGAGTACGTCTGCCTCCATCCTGGTTTCTCTCATCTCGTCTTTTTCTCTTCCGTCGATACGTTTTCCTTCTTCGTCAAACCATTGAACTTCTTGCTCACTCATTATCTATCACCCTCTAGTTCTTTGTCTAGGAATTCGCTAATTCTGTCTGTGAGTCCATCGGTATGCGCTTCCTCGACGATCTTATGGACTGCCTTTGCGGCGAGGTTTGCGTTGTCGCCCTTTATCCAGACCTGTCCATTCTGACCGACGATGACGTTGGCACCGGTCTTGTTGGTAACCTGTTTGATCATTGTTCCTTTCTTGCCGATTACTCTAGGTACCTTGCTTGGAGGGATCTCGATGACGCGTCCGCCTTCCAGCTTCTTGCATCTCTTATCCTCCATCGAGAGATCGACGTCCTTCGCCTTGGTGACGGATTTGATCTTGACAGCAACCGCATCACCGACATCATAGAAGTCGGTCAGGTCGTCTTCATCTAGATCTACATATTCATCCGTTGCGTCAGCGATATTCAAGCTTCCCTCGTAAGGGGAGTTGAACTCGATCGTCCATCGGGAATAACTTACTCGTGTTACTTCGCCGATGACGATGTCCTCTTCTTCAGGCATGTAGCGGCCGTGCATAGGCCTTACCTGAACGGAGTTGTCTCCGAAACGGATTGTTCCAAAGTATTTAGAATAGATTTTACCATTTTCCTCGTAAACTCCCTCATCTGTATAGAGATCGTTGCCGTCAACGACAACCTCTCCGGGAGTAACGATATCGTTCGAATCAAATACACGTGACATAAAGTTTATTACCTCTTGAATTTCAGCTTCTTCACAAATCAGAAATCTGCTTTTATAATAGAACAAACTATGGGAAAAGTTAAATAACTGGCTTGAATATGTGAGGTAAGCTGGTAGGGTATAAGTCATGTTAAAAGCAGCTTTTAATAGGTCTTAGATATCAATATTTTGACATGCGGACGCGCTTTGCAGCAATTATAGGTCTTCTATTGCTTCTAGTGACAGGTATTGCACTACACGTCAATAATACTGCTCCTAGCTATGATAAATTTAGCGTAGATCTAGACACAGGTGAAGAAGTAATATACGCAGAATGTAAGTGTATTGGGATGCTATCTGTTGCGGAGTCTTACCCTCCTCAATACAGTTGCAGCGGCGTAGAGCTGTGTCAGGATGTAAATTACACCAAGTGAAGGTGAAGGATAACGCAAGACTTCTATTTATCTTTCTTAATTTCAGTTTCTCCTGTTAAACTCCGAATTTCTTCTATTATTGCGTCTCTCATCCTTCTGCTAGCTTCGTTTGTGAGGCCTGCGATATGCGGTTTGTAATATATTCTCCCGTTTTCCAGAGGTTGTCTAAATACGTTGAGGCCTACACCTGAAAAATTCTCTGCTTTGCTTTGAAGCATTCCTTCTTCTATCATTTCAGCTCTTGATGTATTTATCAATAGTTTCTCTCCTTTGTCTGAGATATTTTCGGCCAGTTGTTTTGAGATCAGGCCTCTGCATTCCTCTGAAAGAGGCAGATGTATAGAAATTATGTCGCTTCTCTCGAGGAGTTCTTCCAGACTAGATTCGAACTCTGCTCTGTGATCTTGAGTTCAGAGTGCTTCTCAGGATCAAATGTCCATACCAATATATCACATCCAAATCCTTCTGCTCTTTCAATTACCTTATTGGTTATTGAACCAGCTCCAATAATACCTAAAGTTTTACCATAAACATCTTTTGGACGCTCAGAAAGTCTTTCTCTCATCTCACCTCCCCTAACTGAAGAATCCACTTCCTATTAATCTCTTCTGAAGCGACAGTATTGGCATCCAGGTATGTTCAGCTACTGCTAAACTCTTCTGTTTATCAGAGTTTACAACTTCAATACCTTCTTCTCTACACGCATCCAGATCTATATGATCCAGTCCTGATGAAACAGAAGCCACGATATCAAGGTTTGAGTCTCTGAAAATTCCTTCATCCAGTTCTTCATCGGTGCGGTCGACAAGCACGTCAAATCTCTTGGCCATGTCTCCTAGTTCAGTACTCTCTGGTCTTTCATCTGCAAAAAAATGTTATCAAAGATAGAATCAAGGTCTGCTTTGAATTTTTCTTCCTCCTTCAGAACTTGAAGACAGACAAAGCAGCTACTAGACATTTTCAATCATCATACCTCTTCCTTCATCTCTGAGTCTCCGCCTGTCATTTCTTGGATCTGTGTCATTACTTCTGTCAGGATGCCTGCGGGGACTCTTATCTTAGCGTAGAAGTGGTCGCCCCACTGTTCCTCCAATACGTCTGTCTTCTGCTGGAGAAGGTCGTAGGCTTTTCCTGCCTGATCGGTTGGAATTTTGATAGCAACAGTTTTTTCGTCGAGGGAGACTGGTATAATTGGACGGATTGATTCAATTGCCTCCTGGAACTGTTCCTCGACGTCTTGGAAAGCATCGGCGTTGAAACCGGCTTCTTCCAGTGCGTTCTCCACTCTCTGAGGCGGATGAGGGTTACCTGTCTTCGGGTTCTGGGCTCTTCGGGCGATCATGTTGACCACTTGCTTGTATTTATCCTGACGCATCTCCGCCTTCTGCTCAGTCGTCAACTGCATATCGCCTTTCTCGAAGACTTCCTCGGCCGCCTGCATAACTTGCTTCGTGCCGAACTCTCTTTCCAGTTCATCCGGAGAAGCCCTCTCTCCTTTCTGTGCATCAGTAAAAACCTCCTGCACAAACATCAGACGCGGCATGTCAAACTCTGCGCCCTCAAGTTTCGCATTCTTCGCTGGTTCCGGCTCCACAAGAATCTCGAAAGTTTTGCCCTCATTGTATCGTATTCTGATTGCGTCGGATGTATCCAGTCCTTCATTTTCACCTGAACCTTTGTGGCCTTCACCACCAACATTTCCCTGCTGACTCATGTTGAAAATTTTCGAAGGCAGATATTAACAGTTTTCGGATTCTACATTACTCCAAGAATAGAGAATAGCAAAAAGGTATGAGAAATTTGAAAAACCCTAAAGCTCGACGTCCATGCCCTCAAGTTCTTCTGGACTGAATCTCTGGAAGTTGTCTTGTTCGTCGACGACTGAAAGCTCGATGTTTTCCATTTCTATATCTTCTTCTCCTTTCTTCAAAGCGGAGACTGCTAGATCGATCGCATCTTCTTCACTTAGGTCTTCTTCCCAGTTTTCTTCTAGATGCTCCTTGGCTTCTTCTCTGCCTTTTCCGATTGCTACTGCGTTCCACTGGTTAAGTGTCCCAGAAGGATCCGTATGGTATACTTTAGGATTTCCATCCTTGACTCCTCCAGCAATCGTCGAGAGTCCGTAAGGCCTTACTCCTCCGTACTGTGTGAAGTGCTGACATCTATCCGCAATGAATTTGGCAAGAACCGAGGTAGGGATTTCCTCATCATAGGTCATCATATGTTTCTGAGCCTCGTTACGAGCTTCTTCCACCAGTGTTCTTCCATCTGCTACTAGTCCTGAAGTGGCGACTCCGATGTGTTCATCCAGTTTGAATACTTTCTCAGGGTTTCTTACCTGTAGTTTAGGAGTACTTCTTGTCGCTGCGAGAACTGTTCCCTCGTCATATACTACTCCTAGTGCTGTTGCTCCTTTTTTAACTGCCTCTTTGGCGTATTCGACTTGGAAAAGCCTTCCATCAGGCGAGAAAATAGTTATTCCGCGGTCGTACTGCTGCTGTTGCTGATTAGTCATCTGCATGTTTAATAGACACCTTTAGAATTCAATATATTATGGTTCTACTAGAAGATTTATTAACCTGATCTGCTGATCCGTAAAAGGCTTTTTTAGGATTACACCCGAATTCCCGCATACGGGAGGAAACCCGGCAAATAGCTGGCCGACCGAGAAATACAAACAGTTAACATCCATGAGCAATAGAAAATATGGCTTCCATAAAAGAGATGCGAAAGTGCATCCCAATAGCTCGAACAGAGTTCTGTTCGGTCCACTAGCTCAGGGGTTAGAGCACCGTCCTTATAAGGACCTCACACAGAAAAAACTTAGTCGAAAGGCCTGTGTGTTGCCTCTTCATAAGTGAGGCGGCGGTCCCGGGTTCGAATCCCGGGTGGACCAGAGCCACCTTTGTTCGGTTTTCACAATTCCATTTAAGAGGGGTTTCTCGACCAGAATTAAACATGGAGACCGAACAAAAAATGAGCTTTCAAGCCCTAGAACAAACCAAAAC
>CAZSAB010000004.1:0-76472 GCA_964604885.1 uncultured archaeon | reverse complement strand
TGGAGGGCCGGTCCAAACATTACGCTGTTCATGTGATTGGACCAAACTTCTTTTGAAGGGCTTAGTCGTCAGTCAAATTATGGCTTCAAACCTAGATGACCCTAAAATGACCTTTAAGAGCCTTCAAAGAACCAATCAAAAACTCGCTTCAAACCCTGAAATATCTGACCATAACAAGGTAGTTCTGGAAGATTTCTTCAAAAAGGCCCGTTCTGGAGCAGGGGTAAAGCTATTCTAAGAGATTACAGCTCCAGATTCAACAAACTCGCTGAAATAATTGACATCAAGCTTGACAAGGCCTCTAAACAAGACATAGTAGAAATATACGCCAAATTCAATCAAGACATAATCAAGAAAAACAATGGGGAAAACTACGCCGACATAAGTAAGGATAAATTTGACTCAACACTGAAGAAATTCTATAATTGGTTTATCAAAAAACAAGGAAAAGGGTACAATCCAGATCTTAACGGTCCTGAACTGGTTGAAGATGTTGAAATGAATATAACGCTTTCAACAGAGGTAGATCCTGACCGTTTACCCACACCTAAGGAAGTAAGAAAGGTTGGAAAACACGCAAAAAACTTGAGAGACCAAACCCTTATCGTAATTCTATGGTCTTCAGGTGCTAGAGTCGGAGAAATGTTCAAAACAGAATACAACGACTATATACTGAAATGGAAGAAAATTACATTTTCAGATGACAAAGCCTGGATAAACCTGAAAGGAAAAACGGGGGAAAGAGAAATACCGATTAAAACAGGAAAACCTCTTCTAGAAAAATATTACAAAGAAACTGATGTTAGCTCTGAAGAACCTGTATTCAAACAACTGAATAACAAGACATATTGTCCAGAATGTGGGTCCTCAACCTCATTAGAAAGCTCAAATACCACTGAAAAAATGTAAGAGATATAGTTGTAAGAACTGTGAGTGGACTGGAAACGGTATTCAGGCTTTAAAGAAAAAACCAGCATTATCTGATGACGCTGTAAGAAGAATACTTGAGAGAACTATTGAAAGAGCTGGATTAACTGGTGAGTTCAAGGATAATCCTCATGACTTTGGAAGGAAGAGTCGGGCCGTCTATAAGGCCAGGATTGGTAACACTGAACATCAATTGAGAGGGTTTTTTGCTTGGAGCGAGACCAGTGATTCGCCTAAACACTATATTTCAACTGTCAAAGAGGACTTGGAAAAGGCTTTAGCTGAAGAGTTTGGAGAGGAAGTTGAGTACGACAATGGTTATGATGAGGAAGCCTTGAGGCCTGTCGAATGTGTCTCATGCGGAAAGGAATACTCTCCAGTCCAAGACCTTTGTTTTGACTGTGGTAACCCATTAACCGATCAAGGAGAGGAAATAACAAAAAGTAAGAACCCGCAAGGATTAACTGACAGTCTTTCTGAAATAGCTGAAGAAAGAGGTATTCCGGAGGAAGAGTTCTCAGAAATGCTGGAAGAAAAATCAGTAATTGAACTTATCCAAACAATGGGCTGACTCAAAAACTCTTTGAACACCAAACAGGGGGATATTCATACACCCCCCCTCTACCACATAAAGATCTGTTTCTTATTGTATTAACGCACATAAGAAGATTGACAGCTCATAAATTCCAAAACAGTTGGGCATAGAAAGACATATTTAAACCGGTTTCAGCCTAATAATAAGTCCTTATTCCTCAAAATCGCAGAGGCCGATTCCAACTCTTTTCTCTTTAAACGGTAAATCCAACATCAAGAACTTTCCGGCCTGATTGGATTCAACATCAATCATAATCTTGAGTTATTCTAGTATGTTTTTTTGGTTTGAAAGACTTGATTGTCTTGACTCAAGCCTTAGAACATCTTTAGAATCATTGTCAGGATTATTTACCTTTCTAGAAACTTGTTTTGTCTCCAGGTTGGAGGACTTCAAGTTTTCCAGGTCTTTTCTGGTAAATTCATTGTCAAGGTACTGTTCTTCCTTGTTCCTTGGTAGGATAACAGGTGTTCTATCGTGTATATCCGCCATTTTACTGTTCTCTGACTCCTTAGTCAATATAACAAAGGTATCATCGTTAAAGAATCCGGCAAAAGAGAAAACCATTCCATTACTTGGTTTAATATGGTAGGGAGTTTTCTTGGGCTTTCCCTCATCTTTCCATTCATAGAATCCTGTGGACGGTATCAGACATTTCCGCTTATATATTGATTTCCTGAAGGTATTCTTATCCAAGACGGACTCAACTCTCGCATTAATTATACTTCTATTACGCCATTTCCGTCTCTGATCCTCTCCATCGGTAAAATGAGGAATAAAGCTCCATTCCATTCTTTCCAAAGTTTTCGGAGAGTTTTTCTTAACCACTGGTTGACGGTCTCCAGGAGCAATGTTGTAAGACTTGGTCCAGTCAATATTCAGTGAGGCCTCATACCTGTCTTCCAGTTTCTTACCACCGACATACAGAGAGTTCCGACCACACATTATATTATGTAAATCGAAAACCTGAATCATTAATACTTAATTTAAGTTAAATGTAACTGTTCTACTAGACTAAACTAAATTATATGTGTCAAACCTGGTTTTTCACCTGTGAGACATAGCTCTGATCCGTATTATACTTTTTAGCTAGTTGTTTAGTTGATGGATCTTCTTGGTCCTCAATTTCTTCCATGATTTTCTGTTTCTTGCTCTTACTTGAGTTCTTGTCTGATTCATCAATCTGTTCCTTAATCTCATCGTAGAACTCCTTATTCTTCGTGTCCTGGTATTTGGTCCTCTTGGATTCATAGGCCTGGATCAGGTCCTCTGTAGACTTTCCTATCTTAACAGTCTTAATCTTTCTGACAGCTCCCTCACTGTCTTTACTCTTAGGGTATTTTCAGTAGATCTTATCTGTTTTAAGTTTGAGAGCATTCATCTACGTAAAAGTTTTTGCTACAGTCTTCACATTCAGGAAAAAGAGGCCGATAACCATTAAATACCATTCTGCCTCCGCATTCAGGACATTTCAGTCTAATTGGGTTCACACCTCTATCCTATGGAATTCGAACTCTTCCGACTCAAGATCAAAGACAACCACATGAATCTTCTCTTCCTGAAAAGGCAGCTTTACCCCTCCCGGATTTATCTCCACAGTTCCATCAACCTCACGCACTTTTTTCCTGTGCTTGTGACCACGGAAAACGTAATCGTACTTCCCGGATTTTACCAGTCCATCAGCTAACTCTTCATCCGTTCCGTGGTAAACCGCTATTTCTAGGCCTTTAAACTCCAGGTCTCCGATGTTTCCCATCCACTCGCCGAAACTTTCTACCGAGTCCTTCAGACCCCATTCTCCGTCGTTGTTGCCTTGGACAGCGTAGAAATCAAACTCTCGGTCGAAGAGGTCTGCTGTAGCTGGACAGATCATATCTCCGCAGTGAATCACTTTCTCACAGTTTTTCTCCTCTAAGAAATCCGCTGCTTCCTCCGCTTTGTCGAAATGATCGTGTGTATCTGAGATTATTCCAAGCTTCATATAATATTCTTATCTTTCAGCTTGATAGGAGTTTCGTTAACAGCATAAGATTTGCGGGGGGGAAAAACGTCAAATTATTTGGCATTCAATTTTTGCTTATGGGGGATCGAGGTAGTATAATTACAGATGCGAAGGTTCTTACAGCAGACTATCTTCCAAATAAAATGGTGCATAGAGAAGGTGAAAGACAAGAGATAGCCCGCTGTCTAAAGCCTCTGGTTGAAGGAGGCAAACCTGAGAACATGCTTATATATGGTCCTCCTGGCACCGGAAAGACTGCAATGGCGAATTATGTAGTCAACGAGTTGAAGGAAGAGGTTTTCGCTAATTCAAGTTATGTAAACTGCTTCAGCCAGAAATCAAGATTTGAAATATTCTATGAATTGCTGGATCAAAAATTGACTACGCCACGAGACGGTGCTTCAACCGAGAAAATCATTGACATGTTTGAAGAGAAGACTCAGGAAGAACCTACTATAGCGATAATCGATGAAGTTGATCAGATTACAGATGACGAAGTTCTATATGAACTATCTCGGTTTCAAAACGTGGCGATGATATTTATCGCAAACGATCAAAAAATATTTTCACATTTTGAGGACAGAGTACGCTCAAGATTCAGCGGCATGAGAAGAATTCATTTTAGAAGATACGAAAAGGATGAACTAGCTGATATACTGAAGCTGAGGAGAAAACACGGATTAACTGATTCTTCCGTTTCAGAGAATCAGCTAGAAGATATTGCTGCAAGGGCGGGAGGAGACGCCAGAATGGCTGTTAATGCCTTGAGATTTGCTTCAAGGGAGGCAGAGAGACAGGAATTGGATGAAATTGCAGATGAGATTATAGAGGAAGCAGTCTCTGATGCCTACGATGAGAACAGGTTCGAGTCCTTAAGCAGATTAAATGAGCATCAGAAGGCAGCCTACAAGATTTTGCAGGAGGAAGGTGAGATGCAGATTGGAGAGCTTTATGACAAATACGGAGAGAAAGTCGGGGATGAAAAATCACGTCGCACACTGCTTCGATACCTGAAAAAAATGGTTAATTACGACATTCTAGAAATGAAAGGTTCAACCAGTTCAGCCACCTATAGAATGGCAGAATAACAATTTTACGACAATCTTGACATTCGAAAATCGAGTTAAATAGGAAGTATATTTAATTACAATGTATGCCAGAGGCCCGCCGAGTATGTGAATGTCCTTACCCTATGCAAGAGGAGCAACTTGAAGAAATAGAAAGCAAAGCGGAGGACATGGGAATATCAACCACCCATGTTTTCTCCGTTATAGTTGAAGAAGGACTCGAAAAACTTTCCCGATAAACTTCTTTTTTCTCTTTCTCAATCTTCTTTCCAGAAGTACACGACAGTTCAGAAACACTTTTAACACCATTATTTCGCCTCGGAAGAGTTTCTTCCATATTTTACGACAGTCATGA
Organism: uncultured archaeon; assembly: GCA_964604885.1. GTDB lineage: Archaea > Nanohalarchaeota > Nanosalinia > Nanosalinales > Nanosalinaceae > Nanohalobium. The sequence goes on along the minus strand of CAZSAB010000004.1, from coordinate 71,529 downwards.
CAGGCGAAAATCGAGTTAAATAGGGAGGATAGACCAATATTTTGATACAGATCAGCCTGCGTACACAATCTCCTTCAAGGGGGAGGGGGATAAACCTATTTCTCTTCTTTTACAACACACGGATGAAAGAGAACCAGAGCAGAGAAATATACGGTCACGGCCTCAGCTGCGGAAAGGGATAAACATAGTAGAGAAACCAAAAAATATACCTGTTTTCCAGTCAATCTTGGCAGGACAGCTGAAAGGGAGAAATGCCTCAGCAGTTTGGATAGATACGGGAAACGAATCATCCACATATGCATTGAACTCTTTTTCTCCTGAATTAATGGATAAGGTCTGGATAGGAAGAGCCTTCACTCCCTTTCAGCATCACAGCCTGGTAGACCAACTCAATGAATTTACAATGGAAAACATTGAGATCCTTGTACTTCCAAATATCACGATGCTTTACACGGAAGGAAAAGTTAGGGAATGGGAGGCAAGAGAACTCTTCGACGAGTCATGTTATAAACTAAAGCAGATAAGACAGGAGAGAAATCTGAAAGTACTGATCTCGGGCAAAGGCTTCCCCGACTTAATTGAACCTGATGTAGACCAGACTATCGAAGTGGAGGAAACAGATCAAGGGTTAAAGTACTCTGGTAAGCGCCAACAGATGGCTTATAGCCATAGAGAACATTCTCAAATTGCTTTAAGTTATTGGAATCTAAAATCCAAGACAAAAACACAATTGAAGGTTTAGTTTGTGGGAAGGACAAACTCGACGTACCGCAACCACTTAGACAACTTTATCGGAAACTTCAAACCCTTCAAACAGGCTTTAAGGAATGAGAATAAGTCTTATCTTAATTCTCTCTGGGAGAAGGCACATGAGTTTGCTCAAGCAGGAGCATACATGAACTCGGGAAACCCAGGTCTACCAGCAATGATTTCGATCATGGTAGGTTTGCAGAGAGATATCAAGGAGAATAGGAAAGAAATAGAGAAGTTGAAGGAGAAGATCTAATGTTCAAGATCGACTTCATCAACGGTAAAACTATATCATGGGATAAGGAGAATGGGAAAGCAATTGCTGAAAGACATCCAGACTACTATCCTAGATTCTATCTCGAAGGAGATATCTCCAAGCTGCAGAAAAGTCGGCCTTGGATGACAGAACAGAGAGGAGTAAAAGCTACATGCTTCGAGGAATGGCGGCCAACGCTGTCCAAGTCAGTGAAGAAAGTACTGAGGATAGACTGTACATCAGAGGATAAGTTGAAGGAGGTGGCCGGCAGGCTGAAGAAAAAGTTTGGAAGGTCTGCATTCTGGTTTTACAACGTGGGTTTTTCCCCTCAGTTCCGTTTCTGCATTCAGAATAATATCTGTCCATTACCAGAAGAGAGTCTAGAGAAAGTTGATTTGGAATTGGAACGAAGGCATCTGGCAAATAACAGGATAGAGGAACTGGAGCTTAACAGAGAGAAAATAGGAAGCTCTGAAATTGAAGTACTGGAAAACCTCAAGGCATACTGGATGGCGAATGATCCAGATTTAATTATAGCAAGTAGAGGTCAGATGCTGAAGCTGTTAAGAAATAAGTTCGATGAGTATAACATTGAATTCTCGCTGGGGAGGATGGATAGGTTTCAGAAGCTAGCCGAGGCAAACACAGTTTCAAGCTATGGCCAGACTCAGCACAGTGCAGCAAGGTACACTGTTCCCGGCAGGATAGTTATAGATAGATCAAACAGTTTCCTGCTTGGAGAGGCTACAATTGAAGGTTTGTGGGGTCTTGTAAAGCGCTCTTATAGGCCAATGCAGGAACTGGCTTGGGGAAGCATTGGAAGACTTCTGACCAGTATAGAAGTTAAGAAAGCATTTTTAAAAGAGAACACGCTGACACCGTGGAAAAACTGGAGTGGCGAAAAGCCGAAGAAAGCCTCGACACTACACAAAGCTGATAGAGGAGGATTTATGTTCAACCCTGAACCTGATATCCATGAAAATGTCTATGAAGCTGATTTTGCCAGCCTCTTCCCCAACATAATGATCAAGAAGAATATATCTCCGGAGACAGTTTGCTGTAATTGTTGTGATAACTCTAGAGTGCCAGAGTTAGATTACAGTATCTGTCAGAAGCAGAGAGGATTTATCTCAGAGACCTTGAGACCGTTGGTTGAGGATAGGCAGAAGATGAAGAACAGAGTAAAGGATCTTGAAGGACGGAAAAAGAGAGAGGTTCAAGGAAGCATCGATTCGATAAAATGGCTGCTGGTCTCATGCTTCGGATACATGGGACATGCGCACGCATCTTGTGGCGCAATAAGATGTCACCAAGCAATTCAGGCGTATGACAGAGAGATAATGGTGAAGACTAAGGAGATGTTTGAGGATGCTGGTTACTCAATAGCTCACGGCATAATTGATAGTATCTGGGTTCAGGAAAGAGATAACACTGAAGACTTTGAGGAAGTTTGCAATAAAATTACAGAAGAGATAGGAATTGAACTAGAGCCCGAACACAAGTTTGAGTGGTGTGCCTTCGTACCTCGCAGCAGTTCAGACGCCAATATATCTACACTGAACCGTTACTTCGGAAAAAAACCGGAACGGAGAGTTCAAGACTGCAGGAATAGAGATGGAACAGCGTTCAACTTGTAAATTCATTAAGAATGCGCAGATGGATATGATCAGGGCGTTGAATGAAAATATGAGAACAGAAGACGTCTTTGAAGTTATTAAACATAAAATAGAAATTCTTGAGTCGAAGGAAATTGGCATTTCAAAGCTTGTTAAGACTAAAAAAGTTTCCAAGAGATTGAAGAATTATTCTGTTGAGAATAGATCAGTTTCTACACTGAAAAGATGTAGAAAGAATGGAATAGATTTGAAGCCAGGACAGTCAGTAAATTTTGTCGTCAGAAATGATGATGCCAAACCTCTCAACAGAGTAAGACTTGATTTTGAGGCTGACAGCTACGACATAGATTTTTACAGGCAGGAATTAATCCGGGCTGCCGAGTCGATTCTTTCTCCTCTAGGAATAGATAGAGAAGAAATTCAAAAGGAATTAAATGGGAAGAACTTGAAATTGAAGAATTTTGGATAAATTTTGAAAGTAATAATCCGTAGAGAAAGCTGTTGTCAGGCGCTTGGTCCTTTGAAGAATCCGTCTTCCTCGTTATCCGTGTTTTGGAAGACTTGTTCTTTTTCTAAGGCTTCTTTTTTCTCATCTTCCCTGGACTTGGCTTCAGTTTCTACGGGGTGGAAGGCTGGCTCCACATCTGAAGTATCTATTTCGTCAAGTGTCTCAAACATTTCAAGTATATTTTCGAATTCTTCTGCGAAGCTTTCTGCCTCTTCGTCTTCTACATTTATCCTTGCATTTTCTGCCACTGATTTGACTTCTTCGGCATCAACCATAAACCGTTTTGGATGGTGAAGACTTTTGAATTCTGGAGGAAAGAACTAATGTTTTTGATTTGATGAACAGTTCTGAACAAAGCGTTGTGAATCGTTGAGTAACAGAAGATTTATAAACCAGAGTTAGAAATGTGTTACTAAGCAAGTTTTGTTTTCGTCCTTGGGCGGACGAGATATGATTCATGTTTCGACTCGCGGGCACGAGTTGAAACGAAACGAGCTTACAGTTTGTACGTTTTTAGTCTCGAACTTTGGGCAAAGTTCGAACGAGTATTTGAATGATTCGAGTCTTGGGCAAGACTCACAACTTCTATAGATAGAGTTAGCTATCCTTAGTTAAAAAGGTTATGCTATATCGCAGGCTGATACTACAATGGAATCTATAATCGACAATGCTGAAAACGAGTCCAAAACCTCGGAAAATCTCGACGACGTAAAAGATGCTAAAATATTGGTAGTAGGTGCTGGAGGAGCCGGAAACAATCAGGTAACACGCATCCAGAACAAGGACGTAGAAGGCGCTGAAACTGTTGCTATCAACACCGATAAGCAGCACCTTCAGATGTCTTCCGCTGACAGAAAAATTCTAGTTGGAAGAGACTTAACTAAAGGCTTAGGTGCGGGAGGAGAACCAGAGACAGGTGAAAGAGCAGCTGAAGAGAACCGTGCTGAGCTAAGATCACTATTCAAAGATGCTGATATGGTATTCCTCACTGCAGGAATGGGAGGAGGAACTGGAACAGGAGTATCACCTGTCCTCGCAGAAATCGCAAAGAAAGAAGACTGTATAGTGATAGGTACAGTAACAATGCCATTCGAAATCGAAGGCGCACGAATGAGTAAGGCAGAAGACGGACTTTACAGACTAAGACAACACGTAGATACTGCAATCGTGATTGAAAACGACAAACTACTGGATATCGCAGGAGACATGCCTCTTGATCAGGCATTCGGTGTAGCCGACGAACTCATCACAACAATGATCAAAGGAATCACAGAAACAATCTCCAAGCCGTCCCTAGTCAACCTGGACTACGCAGACGTCCAAGCAATCATGAACGACGGAGGAGTAGCAGTAGTAGGATACGGAGAAAGCGACACAAACAACAAAGGAAAGGAAGCAATCCACGAAGCACTATCCAACCCTCTACTCGATGTCTCATTTGAGGGGGCATCAGGAGCACTACTTCACGTAGCAGGAGGCAACGACCTAACACTCAACGAAATCAACGAAGTCGGCCAACACGTTAAGACAAAACTCGACAATCAGGCCCAGACGATCTGGGGTGCAAGAGTCAAAGAAGAACTCCAAGGCAAGATTCAGGTGATCTCAATTGTCACTGGAGTCGAAAGTCCGTACGTCCTAGGAGACATCGATGAGGAAGCAGAGACAGAAGTAAAAGGAGACGTCAACGACCTCGGACTTGAGGTAATGGAGTAAAACAGCTCCAGGAGGCCCTCAGGCCTCGTAAAATTATGTTAGGAGGAGTCCCGGACCAAAGCAAAACACTCCCCTCCCCCCTTTTGTTTCCGTTCGGGATTTCCTCCCAAACAAAATATTTTCAACAGCCCAGGGAAGACATCAAGTAGGATAGCAGGGAATATTTCGAGAAAAACTCGAAAACACTCCCCTCCCCGTTAATTCCTGCACCGGAAGATGTCTTCCTCAACTGGGCTTTATTCTCAAACCACCGAAAAACTGTTAACACTGACACTCGATGATTTCCTCAGTGAAAGACAAATACTACATCTGGAACACAGCTTCCTTGATAACTTTATTAGGAGTTCTACCAGGAATCTTCCTGCAAAACGCTATGATCGTGGGAGCAGCAGTACTTTTTTCATACTTCCTTTACTGGCAGTCCGTTAAGGTTGCGAGACTGAGGGGCAGGACAACACTATCTAAGATTCTGGACTCAGTTACAGGAAATCTCATTGAGTTTGGAGGTCTATCATCGGCCTTCTTCTTCACAGAGTCCTGGTCAGTTATATTTGCATTAGCATTAATCGGGTTTCAGGAAGCAACCATCAATCAATTAAAGAAAAGTTTGGGTAAACTGACTTCAGAAATACTGGGAAGGACCGAGAGAATACTAGTGCTCTCAGCTTCCTTTATAGCTTTTCAAGTAAATGAATATTTCTTGCTTTACGGAGTTATTCTTGTCGGTTTACTGGCTTTAATCGAGATCTGCCAGCAGTTGTTTGTTCTACTGAAGCAGTGAACTAAATGGGTCCAGCTATTTAATTTTTCACAACGCGGCCTATATTATGAAGGCGCCAATCTGTAACGTATGTCTAAAGAGCGATGTCCTCTGCAGCAATTGCGAGGAAAAGAAAGAAAACGGGGACATCAGCGAACTTGAAATCAAAATCTCAAGAGAACTCAAAGACCTGAGTGATGAGTACGGATCACTTCGAGACTCAGAAATTCTGAACATCTATGACACAAGCAACGTAGTAGTCATCGAAACCGCAGAAGGAGACGGAGCCAAAGTAGTCGGAAGAAGCGGAGAAATAGTGAAAAAGGTAGCAAGCGAAATAGAGAAAAGCATCAGAGTTGTGGAAAAAAGCGAAAACGATAAAGACGTTATCAAAGGACTTCTCAGCCCAGCAGAGATCGAATCAGTAAACACGGTCTTCGCACCCGAAGGAGAACACAAGAAGATAGTCGTAGACGAGGAATACGAAGGTAAAATCAACATGTCTACCGAGGAACTCGAAGAAATCATCGAAAAGATCACAGGAACCTATTACCAGCTCAGCTTCGAGTAACAACCTCCCTAACTCCTTCAATTTTCTAATGTGAAACTCTTTGACCCTTTGAGGTGAATCTGAATTTATGTCATCTAAAAAAAACAGCGACAAATTTGTAGTTGTAATAGACCAAGACAAGATCGAGCCAGACCTGGCACGAGAGACAGTCATCAACTACGACCCCCTCAACAGAGCAGGAAAGGAAGGAGGTTTCTATATCGACGAGAACGAAGAACTTCACATAGATGAAGAGGATGTGATGGAGGCCCACAAGATGGCGATCAACAAGTACCCATACGAAGACGCCATCAAGATGATACAGCTTCCCGCAGAAGAGGGAGAGAAGGTCCACCAGTTCCACGACAACTCTTTCAGGCTGTACGGATTACCAGCACCGGAAGAAGGAAGCGTTGTTGGGATAATAGGAGAAAACGGAACAGGAAAATCCGTCGCACTGAAGATACTGGCGGAGGATATACAGCCGAACCTCGGAGATTGGGAAGAAGAACCTGATTGGGGGAAAATTCACGAGAGATACCGTGGAACCGACCTGCAGAACCATTTCGAAAAACTGGCTGAAGGGGATGTGGAGGCTGCGTTCAAGCCACAGAAAGTAGAAGACATACCAAAAGCATACGACGGAAAAGTAAGAGAGCTGCTGGAAGGCATGGCCGAGCGAAAAGAAGTTGAAGAAGTAGCGGAACAGCTCGACATCGAAAAACTACTTGACAGAGAGGTCGAAGTTCTCTCCGGAGGAGAACTTCAGAGAGTGGCAATCGCCTCAACCGTTCTTAAAGAGGCAGACATCTACATGATAGACGAGCCCTCCAGCTTCCTAGACGTCAAGCAGAGGTTGAACATGGGGCAAGAGATTAGGAAACTTTCCGAGGAAAAACCTGTCATGGCTGTAGAGCACGATCTGGCCACACTAGACCTGATTTCAGACAGAATCAATATTTTCTTCGGAGATCCAGGAAGCTACGGAATGGTTTCCAATGCTTTAAGCAGCAAAGAAGGAGTAAACAGATATCTGGAGGGATACCTCCCAAGCGACAATATTAGAATCCGGAGTGACGAGATAAAATTTGATCGCTCCAAAAGAAGCCAGGTGGAAAACAAGCCGGTCGTCGCCAGTTTTGAGGAAATGAGTAAGGACTTTGGAGAGAACGAGTTCGAGCTTGAGACAGCTGCAGGGAATATTCATGAAGAAGAGATACTAGCTATATTTGGAGAAAACGGACTAGGGAAGACAGTTTTTGCCAAGATGCTGGCCGGTGCCATAGAACCAGATGAAGGAGATTCACTGGATCTCGATATCAGCTACAAACCACAGTACCTTGATGCTGGAGACTTGACAGTCGAAGCAGCTTTAAGAGACGTAACGAATCCTGATAGCCGAAAGTTTGAGACCAGAATTGCGGAACCTTTAACGCTTGAACCACTGTATGAACAGAAATTAAGCGAACTTTCCGGAGGAGAACTCCAGAGAGTTGGCATCGCCATGTGTCTAGCCAAGGATGCAGACCTGTATCTACTTGACGAGCCTTCGGCATACCTTGATGTCGAGTCCAGAGTAGAACTCGGCAAGACCTTGAAACGCTTTGCACGGAAAACGGAGAAACCACTACTCGTAATAGACCACGACCTACTGCTACTCGACTACATCTCAGATCGTGGAATGGTCTTCAGAGGAGAACCTGGAGAAAAAGGTGGGTCCACAGAGCCGATGAGGATTGAAGACGCGATGAACACGTTCCTGAAAGAGATCGAGATCACGTTCAGGAAGGACCCTAAAAGTGGAAGGCCTCGCGCCAACAAACTGGATTCCCAGAAGGATCAGGAACAGAGAAAAAGCGGCGAATTCTACGAGCAGTAAGCCCGAGAAGAAATAAGAAAATTAAAGTTCTAGATGCTAGTAATTAGTATGGCAGAGAAAATAGATGTAGCCAAGATCGTAATTGAGAATAAAGAAGGAGAAATTCTCAATCTAAAGAAATCCTCTGACTATGACTGGAAAAGGTATTCTTGAAGACATAGCGAGGATGGAGATAGAATCAGAAAAAATTGTAAATTGTTACTGCATGTTTACGGAAGAATTCTCTGGAGAGGTCCATTTAAGCGACGAACATCAAGATCATCGGTGGATTTCAAAGAGCAATGTAAGAGAAACAGACTGGCATAGAGACGCCGCATACATCATACCTGTGATAGAACATTTGGAAGAGTATATGGAAGAGAAAAAGAATTATTAGAGCGATTAATTAAGCTCGAACTCCAGTCTCTCCACATCCGCTCCTTTTGATCTTCTTTCTGTAATGTTAATCTCTCCGATCTCCTTCAGATTGTCTACGTGGGTTCCTCCGCAGGGGCAGAGGTCTTCTTCGCCGATGATGATTACTCTGAGTGGGTCGATATTGTCTGGGATGATGTCAAGGTTGGTTCTTCCCTCCTGAACTCTTTCCTCAACCAGTTCCCTGTCCATTTCTTTTTTCTTGACTTCGAGTTCTTTTTCAATCAGTGAGTTGACTCCGTTTTCTATTTTTTCGATGTCTTTCTCTGAGAAACTGGCGGGTTCGAAGTCTATCCTGCTGTAGTCTTCGTGAATCTGGTTTCCTGCTGTCGATGCATCGTACATGTTGAGGACGACCCAAGAAAGTATGTGTTGGGCGGTGTGCATCCGCATGTGCTTGTATCTGCGTTCCCAGTCGATTTCTCCGTGTACCTCCTGTCCGGGGTCCGGGAAATCTCCTTCTATGAAGTGGCGAACTTCTCCATGTTTCTTTTTGACGTCTGTTACTCTGGCTTCTTTGTCTTCCCAGCTGATTTTTCCGTGGTCAGCGGGCTGGCCTCCGCCTTCTTTGTAGAAAAGTGATTCTTTGAGGCAGATGTAGCTTTTGTCTTCCTTGACTTTGGAGACTTCGGAGTCGAACTGTTTCTGGTATTCGTTTCCGGGATAGTAGAGTAGTTCGGTCATTTTAACCACTGTAGGCAGCAGCTGCATCTTCCATTTTCCGGTTTACAGATCCAGTATATTCATCTTTTTCTACATCTTCGTTCTCCAGAATAAGATTGATTATTTCTCTGTTCTCCGGTTTATTTACCTTTTTTATAGATCTTATCCAGTTGTTTCTCATCTAGGGGAATTGCTTGATAATTTTCTTCTGGCATAACATTACTTGGAGCCCAAGAATTTTGTATCTTCTACCCTGGTAGCAAGATGTTTAGTAACGCCACCACCACTCCTGCAAGACCCATCCTTGGTGCAGCTTTGAACCATTTCTGCTGGGAGATGCTGGCCATGTATGTTGCGAATGCACCAAGAAGTAGGACTGCAAGTATCACAGATGAGATTGTGGCCTGTAGCATAGTCAGCAAAGTTCCTTCCAGTAGGAAGGGAGTAATAGGTATCAGGACGCCGATGACAGGTCCTAGGCCGCTGCTCGACGCGTTTATTATCCTGCCCTGTTTCTTCTGTTCATGCACTTCAGTATCCTCTAGATTCTCCATCATCGATTCTTCGAGGTCGTGGATCTGGACGAGTTTCTCGGCTTTCTCTATCTCCCATACGCTCCAGACTCCGGAAGTTGCTAATCCGATTCCTGCGCCGATTCCGACTTTGAAGACGGTTAGTCCGTCCGGTACGCCGGAGAGAAATGATCCAACTGTTACTCCTGTCGCTGTCAGCGTTCGAATCCGTTAGAGATGAAGTATCTCCGGGGAATCGATCTAACTTCTTCTCTCTGCCGGTTCTCCTTAAGTTTCTGTATCATCAGTCCTGCGGTGTTTCTACCTGTTCAACCATTTTTCCCCCACATACTATCTCGTCGATGCTGTGAATGCTGCCACCCAGGTTTTCCACCGTTTCTTTTACTTCGTCCTCGGGTTTTTTACCTCCAGTGTCAGTTTGATGTTCTGAACTTCCTCGTCGATCTCGATCAATGTAGCGTTCACTCCCTGTACTCCGTCTACTTCTCCTGTCTGCTGGGCGAACTCCGTTATATTTGGTTCATGCGGTTTCAGTACATCCAGTACGAGCCTTCTGATTTTCGTCATAACACCGTGAATTTGGGTTTCCGCAGGTTTAAAGCAAGAGGGTTTAAGAAACTTACATCACTGGTTTAGATTGTATGGGAAGAGTAAGACAGACTTACGTAAAACGCCTTGCAAAGGATCTTGTCAGTGCAGATGAAGAGAAGTTCTCAGAAGATTTCGATGAGAACAAGGAAGAATTGAAAGAGACTGGAGAGTTCGAGTCCAAGAGACTCAGAAACAGAGTCGCAGGCTACATTGTTAGAGTCGTACAGAATAAAGAACTCTAAGGTACGGCGGCAAAAGAGAAGTTGATATACTGGTTCTTGGTTTCTAAATATGAAGGCTTAATCCATCCTGAAATAGCTGGACAAAGTAAGCTATAACCTGCAGAGACCTATCTAGGTATAAGAATCTTAAACATAAATTAAATGATATGGATGTAGATGTAAACGAAGTAAACGATTTCTTTTTTGATCTAGATAAAACGATCTGGAACTGGGACTCCACAATAATAGGGGCAGAGGATCTCTTAGACACTATTAGAGAAAAGGACAGAGGTTATTACTTTCATACAGACAATACTTTGCTCTCAAGAGAAGAATATGCGAAAAAACTCTCATCAATGAACATCCCAGCTAATGAGGACCAGATAATTACTTCAGGTAATGTGGCCGCCGGAAAAATTGCGGAAGATGGCTACAAGAAGGTCTATGCAATTGGAGAGAACGGTTTAATAGACGAGCTTGACCGGAAAGATATCGAAGTCTCACAGGATGCAGATGCCGTGGTTGCCGGGTTCGACAGAAAGTTCCACTATGAGAAGCTGAGGAAGGCCATGAGAATACTCAATGAAGGAGGAAAACTATATCTCTGCTCGAATGAAAACATCTTCAGGACAAGTTCAGGCGAAAGACCAAACCAAGGGCCTTTCAACGAGACTCTGAAACGGTTTGCCGACGAACAACAAATTGAACTGGTCGGGAAACCAAGTAAAGCTTTCAGGAAAAGTTTCAAAGAGTACTTCACCTATATTCCGACAAGCTCAATGTTTATAGGAGATAGGCTTGAGGACGTAGAGACCGGAAACAAGCTTGGAATGAGAACCGGAGTAGTAATGAGCGGAGAAACCTCCAGAGAAGAGTTAGCAAAGGCTCAAGGAGACAGAGAACCTCACGTAGGACTGACAAATCTGAACAGGTTGAAGAGAAACATTCTCTAAAGAACTTCTACGAGAAAATCAGCCTCATCGTTAAACTTCGGATCAAGCTCCATCTCCCAATAAGGGCCTTCCTTCAATCTCTGAACTGATGTATCCGCTCTTATCCGCGCAGAAACATAGAGAATTTCAGTTGGACCTAGTTTAATCTCATTTCCACATGCTCTCAAATTATCACTTCCCTCCAATTATCCCATAATCACAGATTCAAGTTCATCTAGAACAGCTTCCTCTTCAAACTCCATGGTTTCAACGGCTGCTTCAGCACGTTCCTCATCCAAATAACTGGAAACAAAGTCTTCCGCCAGTTCAGAAGAAGTATATTCTCTCCCATAATCGTCTGATCCTTTTCGTGAAATAGACATAACAACTAAACAAATGGAATTTCATAAGTGAATTTAAAGAAGATTTCCTTGAATAACATTAACAGGTGAACTCTTTATCTCAAAAGATAGAAACGTTACGGTTACTGCAGCACTCCCATACGTACAAGGTATGCCACATCTTGGCAATATGGCGGGAAGCATACTACCAGCAGAATTATACCACAGATTTCTAGACGTAAAAGGAGTAGAGAACGAGTTCATCTGCGGCGGCGACGTACACGGAACACCGCTCGAGTTGGAAGCACTGGAAAGAGGAGTTGATCCAAGAGAGATCAAAGACGAACAAACAAGGAAGGTAAAGAAAGCGTACGAAAGCCTGAAAGTAGATTTCTCGATCTTTTCAGATACTCATTCAGAGTATAACAGAAAACAGACTCACGACATGTTCGAAGAAATATACTGCAAAGGCCTGATAAACGAAAAAACCCAGAACATGGCCTACTGCCAGCATGACGAAAGATTCCTACCAGACAGATACATTGAAGGCGACTGCCCAGACTGTGGTGGTTTAGCCCGGGGCGACCAGTGCGATGAATGTGGAAAACTAGTCGAACCAGACGAAATAGAGAATCCAGAATGTCAGATCTGTGGAAACAATGATATTGACTTTAGAGAGACAGATCACCTGTTCCTAGACCTCAAAGAATACAAGCAAGAACTTAAGGACTGGATAGAAGAGGAAAAGCCTGTTCCAGAAAGCATGGAGAAACAGATACTACATGATCTAGAAGAAGCTGAGGACAGATCGATTACAAGAGATCAGGATTTGGGATTCGAGATACCTGTAGAGAGAGTAAACGAAAGAATAGAAGTGGAAGATTTGGAGATTGAAAGACTGGATGCGGAAAAATACGAAGACAAAGTCCTGTATGTCTGGTTTGATGCTCCGATAGGCTACATCGGATTCACGAGAGAACTGTTTGAAGATTCAGAGAAGTGGAAGGACTACTGGAACCAGGACGCAGAAATAATCCACTCTATCGGAAAAGATAACGCCATCTTCCACGCTGTAATCTTCCCCAGCATGCTTCTCGGAGCCTCAAACGATGAAATAGAGTACGGATTACCGGACTACGAGTTCATCCAGCAGTACCTGATGTGGAACGATGGTGCATTCTCCACCTCCCGGAACAGAGGCATCTTCATCAACGAAGCCGTCGACTACTACAGACCGGACTACTGGAGATTCTACCTGGCCCGGAGACTGCCAACATCGGAAGACACAAACTTCGACTGGGAAGACTTCGAAAACGAGATAAACGGAGTGCTGAACAACACTGTCGGCAACTTCGTCAACAGGACTTTGAGCCTGGCCGAGGACTGGTTCAACGGAAAAGTACCTGAAGCAGAATTAAAGGAAGAAGATGAGAAGGCACTGGAGAGGACAGAGGAACTACTTGAAGAATACGACAGGAAGTTCGAGAATAAAGATCTGAAGGAAGCACTGGAAACCGTCCTTGACATCGCAAGACACGGAGACAAATATCTCAGTAGAGAACAGCCTTGGAACCACAGAGACAGAAGAGAAGAAACTATCTATGTCTCAGTACAGATAATCAACGCCCTGAGTAAGGCACTGCATCCATTCATACCAGAATCCAGCCAGAAAATTGCCGATCAGCTCAACACAGAAATCAAAGCGAACGAAGAAGTAAATGACCTAGAAGGATCAGTCGGAGACCTAAGATCTGGCCATGAGGTGGGCGAAAGAGAGATTTTGTTTGAGAAGATCGACACTACAGAGTATCAGGAGGAACTTGAGGACGACAACATGGAAGAAGACCAAGAATCAGAAAAACACGGCTTCAATGAGGAAACGATCAGTTTCGAAGACTTCATGGATATGGATATCAGGACAGGAAAAGTAGTGGAAGTCGAGGAGCATCCAAACGCGGACAAACTCTACAAAGTCCAGGTAGATATAAGTGGAGCAGTTCTACAGACCTGTGCAGGACTCAGAAACCACTATACAAAGGAAGAACTGGAAGATAAAAATGTGATTGTTTTGGCCAACTTGGAGCCTACTAAGCTTCGTGGAGAGAAAAGCGAGTGCATGATGCTAGCCGCAGAAAACGAAGACGGACAAGTCACAATGCTGACACCAGAGGAAGAGATAGAAGTAGGGAGCGAGGTTAGGTGATTATTTCAGCGTCATCATGTTCGGCGGAGGTCGGCTCCAATATTGAGTCTGGATCCGCCCCATTGTCCACCGCTCTAGCTAGTACAAAGTTTTCATAGACTTGCTCTTCCGTTTCCCTGTTTTCTCCTGTTCTTTCAGTAGCTTTTGAGACTGCTTCAATAGAGTCTATCTCTCTTGCCATCTTTCCTGCTCTTTTACCTATTTTATCATAATTATCTATAAACTCATCAATCCCCATCTCTTCGGCCAGTATTTTAGCCTCTTCTCTTGCAGTAGAATAAATTTGTCTTATATCTCTACCTATATTTTCAAAGTCAAATGCATAAGCTCCTTTTCCATCGTATTCTGTGTTGGTATCGTTGAAATCTCCCTGACCTATCAAAACCTGAAAACCATAAATGTTTATCAAAGACTCAGCAGCCTCTTCAGGATTACTAATTTCTCCATTTCCTCCTAATTCTTCAGCTATCAGAGTCTCTGCATCTTCATCATACTCGACTTGAGGCACACGAATATCTGATGAGGCAGAATTTGCAACCTTCTTTGCAAGAACATAATTAAATGCTTCCTGACTGTCTGAATCCCTCAGGAAAACTGTTTGCCCATTAAAATCTCCAACAGCCATATCTTCTGCATTATTCCCCTCATTATAGCCTCTCTCACCAGCGACTTCTACAAAAGGCCGAATATCCTCTATATCTTGAACTTCAGGAGACCAACTCATGAAGGACTACCCCCTACATAAGTCCCTGAAGTTCCGGCTCCTCGTTACCCCAGGAACCCTCCTTACCAGTTTTACTGTCTGAAGATAAGAAAGTAGTTCATCGTATGCATGAGTAGATTGACTCAAACCCTCTGACGTTTCTTTCCGCACTTCAAGCACATTATCATCAAGCTTGGCCCTGTAAATGTAAACATCTTCTCCATTTACCTGATTTACTTCCATTTCCAATAAATAAGTATTATTTCCAACATCATACTCTACAACCTCCTTTCTCTCTACATCCTGTCCAAAGTTCTCAAAATCTATTAAACAATCATCAGTCTCGACCTCTAAAGTTTTTAGGCGAATTTGTGTTTCAGGAGTTTCAGCCCTTAGCTCCTCGAAGGACTGTTCCTCGATTGTATTGTACTCGGTCTGACTCATTACAACCATATGTTATTATTATTTAGTAACGATTAAATAAGTTTGGGTGTTTGCTTCTGTTTTTAACAAAATTGAAAATATTGGCTATAGTTTCAGGATTCCTCTTCTACTGACTCAATAATTCCTTCAGCGAACCTATACAACTCCTTTTCATGGCTTTCAACAGTTATTTGCCTAGTTTTTCCCGTCTGTCTGGTCAGTACACGCTTATCTGTCTTACCTCCATATATATCCTTGCTCACATCTTCAGCCTGATATTCCACCGCTGATGGAGCTGTTAATCCGTAAATCTTCTTGAAATCATAACCGCTGATTTTATCTCCTTTTTGCCATATCTCCACTTCAAAATGTCTAAATGGAGGTTTCTCAGACACTTCTCCACACCTTACTGCATAATTAAAGTTCTCGTACTGACCTTGGCTATTGATTTCTAAGAAGGCTATTAATTCAAAAATTAAATCGAAGTCCGTTGCTTTAACTTTAGAATGTTTCTGAATAAAAGACAGTTATGAAACTCAAATTCTTGGGGACAGGCGGCGGGAGATACGTGACAGGATATCAGAACCGGAAGACCGGAGGTATAGTTGTTCAGACTGATGAGACTCAGATTCACGTTGATCCTGGTCCTGGTGCTCTGGTTCACTTACATAAGCAGCTTGAGAATCCTCTGGAGACTGAAGCAGTAATAGTTTCTCACGCTCATCCTGATCACGCCAATGACACTGAACCTTTGATTGGAATGATGACTCAGGCAGCTGACAAACCCGGTGCACTATTCGCCTCTGAATCAGTTCTGCACGGCTACGGAGAAGTCGAGAAAGCCGTCAGCGATTACCATAAGGACCTTTGCATGAAGGTGGAGACTCTGGATGACGGATCCGAACACAGTTTCAGGGATGTAGAGATCGAAAGCCAGGAAATGTTTCACGGTGACCCTAAGACACAAGGATTCACTCTGGAAACAGAGGAGAAGAAGATAGGTTTCTGGACTGATACAGAGTACTCAGATGAACTGACAGAACTCTACGAAAACTGCGATACACTGGTAGTCTACTGCTCAAGACCCAGAAACGCAGGGATAAGAGGACATATCTCGCTGGATGAAGTTCCAGAGATAGTTGAAAGAACTGATGTCGACAACGTCATCATCACTCATTTCGGCCAGAAATTCCTCAACTCAGACCTGGACGAGGAAGAAGAATGGTTAAAAGAACAGGCAGCCACCAAAGTAACATTTGCCGAGGACGGAATGCAATACCCAGGGAACAGGAGTCTGGGAAATTTCTAGGAATACTTGGATATTCCATCATCAGTGTCGAGGATCCATACAGTGTTCAAACCAGTGTTTAAGCATTCAGTATCTCCGAGTGTTTCTCTACCTTTTCCTTCATGCATGTGACCAGCGACACTGTACTCAGGAGAGAATTCCTCAATCAATTCTCTGACGATTACTGAACCGTAATGCCTGCCGTGAACAGGAGAATCCTCATTATCAATTTTATCTAGAGAAGTATCATGAGGCACATTGTGGGAGAGAAAAACAGTTTTTTCACATGTAAATAATTTCTGAAGGCGTTGCTTCTTGTCCTCATAGTCCCTCTGGATATCATCCATCTCTTCTTCTGACTCGGGCTTATCATCCTCGTACTGCGGGATCTCAGGACCACTACAGGGACCGTAACCGATGAAGTTCCAGCCTTTTTCTTCTATACAGTCAAAATTCAAATCATGTAAATTATCAAACTCTTCCAACATCTCAGGATACCCTCTACCTTCGAGAAACTCCCAGTCAGAGTTTTCTCCCGTCCAGTCCCAGTTACCAGGGACAATGAAGACAGGCACGCCTAATGAATCTAGCTCATCAAATATTTCCTTTCCTTCTTGAATTGAAGACTTCACTGCCTCCTTGGCTTCCTCCTCTCCAAACAGTTCATACCATTCCTTCTCTGTATCCATTGCTTCAAACATTGTATTCCGCATTTCATCCGTACCACCGCAGATATCACCAGCGCAGAGAATTAGATCAAAACCTTCTTCAGGAATATCCGGTGCCTCCCCATGGCAGTCTCCGATAATTAACGATTTCACAGACCTGATTTAGAACTCCGAAGCTAATAAAACAGTTTATCTTCAAAAATAGTACATGACCCTGGCAATCAAGGGTGGCCGTTTTGTACGGCCAGAGACACATGTCACAAACTGATCAAAACCTTTCTGGTCCCAGCTGTAGCTTCAAGTTCTCTCAGACAGGTTTTCTGGCGCTGAGAAACGGATTTAAAGCTACGCGGGAAGCGCTATACATGAGGTTTAATTGAAAAATGCAAGGCGAATACAATCCGGAGACAATCGAATCCAAATGGCAGGAAAATTGGGTTGAAAACAAAACCTTCATATACAGCGGAAGCAGTGAAAATGAGGAAGTATTCTCAATCGACACACCGCCTCCCACAGTGTCCGGAAGCCTTCACATGGGTCACCTATATGGCCAAACACTCCAAGACTTTATGGCTCGATTCCAGAGGATGCGTGGAAAGAAAGTATTCCAGCCCTTCGGCTATGACGACAACGGAATCGCCTCAGAACGCCTAACCGAATCTGAATTAGGCATCAGACACCAAGACTTCACCCGGCGAGAATTCCAGGAAAAATGCCGGGAAGTCTGTCAGGAATACGAGGAAAAGTTCACGAAGAATATGCAGAGCCTCGGAATAAGCCACGACTGGACTAACACATACAAAACGATCGAGCCAAGAGTCCAAAGAATCTCCCAACTATCATTCATCGACCTTTACGAAAAAGAAAGAGAGTACAGAAAGAAAGCACCGGCAATCTGGTGCCCTGAATGTGAAACAGCAATCAGTCAAGTAGAAACAGAAGATGCTGAAAGAGACTCACATTTTAATGATATTGAATTCAAGTTAGCCACAGGAAACGGCTCAATCATAATATCAACTACAAGACCTGAACTAATTCCAGCGTGTGTTGCGATCTTCGTCCACCCAGATGATGAGACAAACGATAACCTGGTCGGTGAGAAAGCAGAGGTTCCATTGTTCGGTCATGAAGTTCCGATTATCGAGGATGAGAGAGTCGACATGGAGAAAGGCTCTGGAGTAGTTATGTGCTGTACATTCGGTGATCAGACAGACATCGAATGGTATCAGGCTTATAATCTTGATTTGAGAAACGCTATAGATGAGAGCGGTACAATGACGGAGCTTGCTGGGAAGTATGAAGGAATGAGTACTAAAGAGGCTCGTGAAGCGATTGTCGAAGATCTTGATGATCAGGGATTGCTCCTTGATCGAGAGGCTATCACTCATACTGTTCAGGTTCATGAGCGATGTGATGAGGACATCGAGTTCAGAGTTACCGAGCAGTGGTACATCAAGCTGCTTGACAGGAAAGAAGAGTACCTGGACGCCGGAGAAAGCATGGAATGGTTCCCTGAAAAAATGCATACACGCTTCGAACACTGGATTGAGGGACTGGAGTGGGACTGGTGCATAAGCCGCCAAAGAGACTCGGGAATTCCGTTCCCGGTCTGGTACTGTGAAGACTGTGGAGAAGAAATAATAGCAAAAAAAGAAAACCTGCCAGTCGATCCAATTGAGGACGAACCACCCGTTCATGAATGTCCTGAGTGTGGGCATGAAGAGTTCAGGGCTGAGGAAGATGTCTTCGATACCTGGGCAACCTCTTCGTTGACTCCATTGATCAACGCTCACTGGGACTGGGACGAACAAGATCAAGAGTTCGAAATGGGTCGAGAAGAATTATACCCATTCTCAATGAGGCCCGAAGGACACGACATAATCAGCTTTTGGCTATTCCACACAGTTGTCAAATGCTTCGAACACACAGGAGAGGTTCCATTCCAAGGAACGATGAACCATGGACACGTACTCGATGAAAACAGAGAGAAAATGTCAACGTCGAAAGGAAACGTCGTAGCACCAGCAGAAGTCCTAGAAGAGTTCCCTGTTGACGCAGCAAGGTACTGGGCAGCCGGTTCAAAGGTTGGAAACGACTTCCCATTCAAGAAAAAAGAACTAGAGTCAGGAGAAAAACTGATGCGGAAAATCTGGAACGCATCCAAACTAGTCGATCAGCTGACAGAGGAAAACCCGAAGGAGCCTGAAGAACTGGAAGAAATCGACAAATGGATGCTCGCAGAACAGGACCAACTAATCGAAGAACTAACAGAATACATGGAGAACTACGAATTCTCAAAAGCCAGAGACAAGTTGAGAAGCTTCTTCTGGGACAAATTCTGCGGAGACTATCTGGAAATAACCAAGCAGAGACTAGACGCGGAACAAAGCCAATCAGCAATCTACACACTAAGAGAAAACCACAAAAAGTTCATGAAAATGTTCGCACCAATCCTCTCCCATATTACAGAGGAGATCTGGAGTGAAATGTACACTAGCAACAGTATTCACACTCAGAACTGGCCAGAGAATAGCGGCGAAGACGCTGACTTGGAAGCGGGAGAGAACGCAATGCAGGTAATCTCGGCGCTTAGAAAATACAAGACAGGCAACCAGATGAGTCTGAATGAGGAGATTGAGCATGTTCACATCTTCGGCAATATCTCAGGAATGGAAGACGCAATCAAAGAAGTAATGCATGTTCAGGAGTTAGAAAACCTCGACGGAGAACCCGAGACAGAGAAGAAAGTAGTCGAAATTTCCTTGGACTACAGCAAAGCAGGGCCAAAGTATGGTGACAAAGTCGGAGAAATAGAGGAAGCACTGGAGAACGAGGAATGGATGCTTGACGGCGCCAGACTGGAAGTCGCCGGAGAACGCCTCAAAGCCGAAGAGTTCGAAGTTGGAGAGGAAGTAACCTATACCGGCGAAGGTGAGATGCTGGAGACTGATGGCTGCATCGTAATCGTCAAATAAGTCAAACATATATTTCTTATTATTTTACCATAACTACGCATGGATGCACATCTGTATTCCGAGGGAGTTGACTTGGATGTAGAGAATGATTACTGGCTTTCTCAAGAGAATATAGAAAATTGGGAAAGTGTAAACAGGAGAGTGGAAAAAGGGCAGATTGGAACCAGAGAAATATACCGTAAAATTATCTCGGACAAAACACAAGAGGCAACATATAGAATTGCATTAAACTTCTTCGAAGAGTTCAATCCAAATGGGGCAGAAATACCTGAGGCGACGATCGAACAAAATAATGGAGACCAATACCTCTTTACTGAAGGAATAGAAAATAACATGAAGGAACCGACTAGAGATGAAGCCTATGATTTTGCCTCTTTGATGACTTTACTTGGAGATATTGAATGGCCTATTGAAAGCAATACAAAAATGAGAGACAATCTAGTTTTACTGGACCTGGATTACATTGGAGAGTATCGAATACATGAAGCACAGACATTCAAAGAAAGAGTACTGGAGAGATGGTTCAAGAGGAAAGGCTATGAATTCAATGAATCAGAGTTTAATAAGCGTATGGAAAGACACGCTGAAGGATTACCAAGACCTGAGCAAGTGGCCAGAATACTAGAAGAAAAAAAAGAGAAACAAAACGAAAGTCACAAAGAGAAAATAGGAAAAATAGAAAAAGCTCTGAAGACTGCTCAAAAAGGAGATCTAACCATAGACCGCATATCTAAAGAGATATCTGATGCAGATACTATCAGATAACTTGAGAGAAATAATTCCTGAAAAATCAATGAGAACTAATTAACTCTGTTTTCAGCTACTTGAACATCCACCTTCATGAACTCGGAGGATACAACCGTAAATTCTTCACCTATCTGATTCGGACGAAGATTTAATTCCCCTACCTTGAAGCCCTCGGGCTGTTCATTTCCTCTCTCAACTATTCCCGAGATACCCATCCAATTATCTGATATTATGCTTTTGGATAAGTCTGTTTCCGATACTACTCCTGAATAGAACATGGCAGAAAGAGCCGGGAAACTAGCAGCTAGAGCGAAGAAAATTAGTACTACAAGCTCTAGGATGTTTCCACGCTCCTTCATAGGTTACTTTGTTTAATTCCCCGATTTAAATCCATCATTCCAGTTCCAGATACATACTATAGGCGGTTCCTCCCTGCTCATCTCCATTTTCAGGCAGTATCAGCTGGTAGTCCGATTCTTTATTGTTGAAAGAACGGCCATCTCTGACACGGCCTGCAAAGAAGCCTCTATCTCCATCACTTAGGAAATGAGTCTCCCATATAGATGTGCCTGAAGCGTTATTGGTGTAGGAGACCAGAGTATCCTCTACCGGATCTGACTGGAATTTAGAATTTACCGTGCTGTTAGTTGCGGTAAATGTTTCAGCAGGCTCTTCAATAGTGTTTTCGAGGAAAGGATATCGTATTTTGAGATAGGATATATTTCCGGGCTGCCAGGAGGAAGTAAAATCAAGGTCTTGAGGAGAGGCATAAACGTAATTCGCGCTCAAAAGCTCCCATGAGAAGAAAGGAGAACCCGTATCAGAACCAATAATATACTGAGAGGTCACATTTCCAAATACGCCGGCCCAGTTATCGGATTCAGCCCGTGGAGACGAAACATTCATGTTTACAACAGCACCAGCTCCTATAGTCCTGTTGCCAGGCTCGGCACCACTGCTGAAGTTTCCGCTCTGGAAGGTTTCATTTATACTGTCCTGTGCCTGAACCGATACTGTCAGACACACAGTGATGATGATTAAGGCTTTTAGTTTGTACGCTAACAAAATTTAGTTTTCTGATTCAAATAAATTGTATGTGTTTCGCAAATACTGAGATCAGACATCAAGTCATGAATAAAAAGAATTCACATAAAAGAACTTATTTTATGAGCGAAGACGAAAACCAAGATTCTCAAGCCATGAACAAGTACCAGTTGAAGAAACTGGTCAAGGAACTGGAAGACATCAGAGGCAGAAACACAGAACTAGTCTCACTGTACATTCCAGCAGGCTACGACATGTCGAAGATCTCAGAGTTTGTGACTTCTGAGCAGAGTGAGGCGGAGAACATCAAGTCCAAACACACAAGGACAAATGTTCAGGATGCGTTGGGAAAGATTGGTAGAAAAGTATCAGAAGAGCATGAACCACCGGAGAACGGCGTAGCATTCTTCGCGGGAAATGTTTCGGATACAGAGGGACGCCCGGACATCCAGATCTGGGAAGTAGTACCTCCTCAGCCAATCGAGTCTCGACATTACAGGTGTGACAAAGAATTCGTACTCGAACCGCTGAAGGAGATGATTGTAGACGATAGAGTATATGGGCTTATAGTCGCAGACAAAAACGAAGCAGCAATCGGATATCTTCAAGGTAGTTCAATTAAAACAGAATACACAATGAACTCCAATGTGCCTGGGAAGACTAAAGCCGGAGGACAAAGCGCTCAGAGATTCTCACGCCTCCGTGAAGAAATGCTAAAGACCTTTCTAGATGAAATAGCGGACAAAGCTAAGAATGCATTTATGAAGAAGTCAAGAGAAGACAAGCTACTTGGCATTATCATTGGAGGGCCCGGCTATGTGAAGGATAAGTTGATTGACGATGACCACCTCCATCAAGAATTGCAGGACGAAATTATTGCTACGAAGAGCCTGGATGTTTCGGGTGAGGCAGGGCTTTCGAGACTAGTAGATAAAGCAGAGGAATCAATTGAAGACAGTCAAGTCCTGAAGGAAAGAAACCTGGTGAACAAGTTCTTTGATAATCTGAATAAGGAGAACGGCAAGTCCGAATATGGACTCGAACAAGTTGAGGAAGCACTGAATATGGGAGCTGTGGAAACAGTCCTGATTTCAGAGGACGTCAATCTATTTAGGGCTAAGTATGAGTGTCCTCAAGGCCATAAAAAAGAGGTTTTTGAGGAAAAGCCAGAAATAAATGATGAAATAGACTGTGATGAATGTAATGAAGAAATGAAACTGGAGGATATAGGAGATATTATTGATGTGTTTGGCGAGAAGGCTGAGGAAATGAGCTCGACCTTAGAGATAATCTCTACAGACCACGAGGAAGGTAAACGTCTGATGAATATGGGAGGCGTAGCTGCTATAATGCGTTACAGAATAAGATAAGCCAAATATAAAAACAAAGGAAGGAAAATTAGTATTATGAATAATGCTCTATCTCGTATAGATTTCCTAGATAATGAATACACTGTAAAACAGAAAGCAGTTAGAAACGCCTACAAAGTCTATAATTCAGCAGGAGAAGAGGTCCTTAGGACAAAGCAGAAGCTCCTCAAGATGAAGGAAGAATTTCCCTTTCTGGATGCTGAAGGCAACGAAGTATTCACTGTCAAGGCTCAAAACGTGATGGATATAGCAGGAGACTACGCGCTTATAGACTCTCAGACGGGTGAAACAGTAGCAGTTCTAAGTAAGGATTTTACAATTTTAACTCATTCATGGCAGATTCTTGATACAAATGAAACCGTTATTGCAACTATCAAAAGCAGAGGAAAACTAATAGGAATGCTGAGAGCTTTAAATGGTTTATTTGATATGTTACCTCACAAATATGATATCAAAGATCCTCAGGACAATGAGATAGGAACTATAGAGCAAAGTTTCACTTTGATTAAGGACAAATACCAAGTCAAACTAAATGAAGGAATAGAAGACAAAGAAGCTATTATAGCGGCTGCTATCACAATTGATGCACTTGAAGGCAATTAGAAGCTAAATCATGCCCGCCTTTCGATCAAGAAGAAAGATTAGCAAGGCTCCGAAGAAGGCAGAGAAAGCCAGTTCTGGAACTGTTCCCATCCAAGCCTTCCCAGACTCAGCTAAGGCTTTCTCAATCTCTACTAGAGGAGCACGTAGTCCTCCAGCCACTAGACTCACAAGGAAGGCCATCGTAGCCTCTTTTCTTTTTTCCAGAGCTTTTCTAACCAAGTGCGACACAGAAAAGAGACCGATTACTGCACCCAATAAAAATGCTATTATTGGAGGAAGCGAACTACTTATCGATTCCAAGCTACCTTCACGAGCTAACTGAATCAATCCATCAGTAAACGAAGTCAGGACTCTCGAAACGTATTCGTACTGCCCAAGTATCACCAGCATAAGTGAACCGGAGATCCCTGGAAGAACCATTGCACTGACCGCAACCATACCTGAAAGAAAGATTACAGGAGTACTATGTCCTACAGAGGTCGAAACAAAACCTGATACAAAAAATGCAATTAAAAACCCTGAAACTGCCGAAATCTTATTCACATTTGTACTGAGCGCCACATCACGGAAAAGCACGATGACAGACATCAGTATCAGCCCGAGGAAAAATCCGAAGGTCTGAACTGTATAGTATTCAAGGAAATAATGCATCAGTCGAAGAACGATAACGACCGCAGATATAATACCTGTAAAAAGAACTGAGAGAAAAACTAGATCCATTTTTTGAACATATGACCTTACCTCTCTCTCATCTCTCTGCATAATTGAATTAGACAGATATAAGATGTTTTTGGTGTTCATTGATGTGATGGAATGCACCAGTCTTTCGTAGATCCCTACTATGAGTGCTATAGTTCCTCCAGATACTCCGGGGACTGCGTCTGCCGATCCCATAGCTAGTCCCTTCAGATAGACAGCAATCCATTCTCTTATCTTCACCTAGATCATCTCCAGAACTTTCTGCCAGACGCTTTTCAGCCATGTAGTAAAACCGTTCACAGCACTTTCCTCAAATAATTCGGAGTTTCTGTAATACATTGATTGAGAGTTGTTCGGAACCTCTACCTCATCTACCTGTATTCCTCTCTGAGGCTTCTCAGGCAGTTCTGTGGCGAAGTATACAGGATAGTCATAATTATTTAATCTTTGAAGGCACTGATCGAATTCGTCTCTTGTTTCACGTTTACATGGTTCAAGATCCAGATATTGAGAGTAATAGTTCCATTTTTCTTGGTTGGAATTGAGAATCTGGGGCTCAATTTCATTATAGAGTTCTCTAACCGAGTTATTGTTAGCTACGTAGTTTCTGATTACTAATTCGGAGTAAGCGTATCCGAAGTCCCTGTTCTCCGATTTCCGCGGATTCCATGATTTCATAAATTCTCTGTCATCCTGATAGTACTGCCAGAGCTTATCCGGGTCTCCTTGAGAGGGTTTTTCTATCTTAAAGAACGAACCTTCTCTGTTTTCACGGTATGAAGTAATATTTCCAAATATTTCCCGTGTTTTGCTCTCACCTAATAGTTTCTTTCTTGTTATTGACTGTGTATATCCTGCAATTCCTTCATCGAACCAGCTACTAGAAGTTCTGTCGAAATCCAAGGATTCATCATTGAAAGCATGTACCGTTTCCTCGGTGAGAACAGCAGGAAAAGCATCATCAGTACTTTCTCTAATCCGAATTACGCCTGAACTATACTCTCCTTGACTCCATGAAGAGACATCTGAATCATATTTGGCGTCAGAAAGAACTACTACAGGGATTTTAGAATAAGTCTGTCTTAACCCCGTAGTACCTACAGCTATCTTGTAGGCAAGGGACACATTCCCTTCTGGCCGACCAAAGAAAGTATACTCTCCTCTTTCCGAACCATTGCCGAAGTTTACTACTGCGTTGGCTGCCCCTTCACCCTTGAAAGCCATTTCTCCAGTATCAAAGGACTTCTCAAATCCAGAAGTTACTTTGCCTGAAATTAGATCCTTATTCTCAATTTTACCGGATGTCTCGGTATCTTCTAAACTTGGAAGCGAAACTTCACGAGAATAAAACTCATCTGCCAATTTCTCAGCTTCTTCAGTTATCTTCAATCTGAATCTGATTACCTCCTCAGTCCTCTTAGGCCCTTCATTAGTACTCAACGTGACGACTTCATTTGCTGAGTTGTAATCACTGATCTTTCCAAGAGAGTCCGACAAGTTGATTATTTCCGCGTTCTCAGGGATTCTCCACTCCAGCCTCCACGAATTCACTGGACAGTTATCTTCCTGTTCTGAGCAATCTAGCTTGGCGGTAACATTCATTCTTGTCTCCTCTACTCCAGTCTCAACTTCGTAATTAACCTGCCCCAGAACCGAGAAAGCGAGGAAAATTGCAGATAGGAGGAAAATAGGTTTCTTCATGAAGGTACAAGGATGAGACAGGAATAAAAATCTGTGAGTCAAGACTGAGATATGGCGATACTCCCGGATTCCGAACTTAAGAAAATTGTAAAAGAAAAAAACGCCGTCTACGTTGATCAAGGCCCTGAAATAGATGAAGACTTACAGATCGGTCCATCCTCCATGGATCTCAGGCTAGGATACGAGTTAGGTATTCTCAACACAAGAAAAATTGAGATGGTTGACACAAAGGAAATGAAAAAGTACTCCGATTACATGAAGAAAGAACAGCATTCTGCCGAAGAAGGAGTAATTGTCCATCCAGGCGAATTTATTTTAGGCGGGACTCTGGAGACAGTAAACGTTCCAAGCAATCTAGTAGCACGTGTAGAAGGCCGAAGCAGTTACGGAAGACTAGGAATAATAGTTCACGCATCTCTACCTTACGACGAAAGGATTTTACATTGGGATGAGGAAAACGGTTACAGGTTCCTGGAGATAGGTGAGATAATTGAAGAGGAACTAAAAGGTTATGCTGTATCATTTGACCCTGAAACCAAGGAAGTCAGCAAGTTCAGAATAACAGACTTCATCGAGAACCCTCCAAAAGATATCTACAAAGTTAAGACAGAGAAAGGAAGAGAAGTAAAGATAACAGAAGACCACAACCTATTCACACTAAACGAAAACGGAGAAATCGAAAAAGTCAAGACACAGAAAGTTGAAGGAGAGCTAATAGCAGTACCAAGAAAGATAGAAACAAGTGAAGAAGTACCGGAAGTCGACCTAATTAACCTGCTAAATCAAGAAGGACTGGAAGAAGATGTAATGATTTCAGAACGAGGAGTAGTCGAAAATACAACAATACAGAACCCTGAAATGGAGAAATACATCAGGGAAAATGACACAGCACCTCTAAAAAATGTCTCGGAAGTAGGACAGCAAGCAAAACTATCCTTCAAACAAAGCACGGCAGAATTCCCCCAAAAAATAAAACTCGACGAACAATTCGCCTACACAGCAGGACTTTTCCTAGCAGAAGGATACCAGAGAAGAAAACAACTAATATTCTCAAGCAAAAATAAGAACTACCTGGGAAAAGTCAAAGACTACTTCAACCGGTTTGACACAGGATTCTACGAAAAAACAGGACAAAACAACTGTACACAACTGACTATCAGTTCAGCGTTCCTATCCAAGGCATTCGAAGCCCTAGAATTAGCGGACAAGAGAATAGGAGACAAGCTACTCGACATGCCAGAAAACTGTCTAGAGCAACTTTACCAAGGACTAATTGACGGTGATGCCGCAATCCGCGGAGAAAGAGTAGAGTACTACACTTCCAATAAAGACCTAGCCAGTGATATAGGATACCTATGCTCAATGCTCGGGAAAGCCTACAGCATAACATACAGAGAAAGAGAAGACGGAGGAGACGAATACAGACTAGAAATTAGTAAAAATCCACACAAACTACTCCAAGGAGTGCCAACTCCATCAAAACTGTTGAAAGAAACTAGAAACGAGATAGAAATCTCAATGAAACAAGCAGCCTATGAACTAGGCTACAGCTCAAAAAGCAGTATATCTAATCTGGAAAACAGAGAATACGAAACAGTCAAGAGAAGAAGCCTGCAGAAAATAGCAGAATACTACCGAAACAGAGCTAAAACAAAAGAAGCCAAAAAGAAAGCAGAAAAGCTATCTCAAATAGCCAACTCAGATCTCCTCTTCGACAGAGTAGAAAAGGTAAAGAAAATAGCAGAGAAAAAACCAAATTACGACCTCGAGGTACAGCCAAACGGACAAAAAATCGAAAACTTCCTAGGAGGACACGGAGGAATCTTCCTAAGCAACACAGCCGGCTACATTGACCCCGGATTTGAAGGAGATATAACTCTGGAAATACAGAACCTAGGAAACGCTCCTGTAAAGCTCTATCCAGAAGATAGAGTATGTCAAGTAGTGTTTGAAACAATGACAGACGAGGCAGAGAATCCATACGGAGAGAAGAAAGATACAAAGTACATGGGACAGACAGGAGCAACAGGATCAAGACTTGAGGAAGAACAGAGATAATATGAATCCTGTAGACTGTCACTCTCACCTTGAATTTGATAAATTTGATGAAGACAGAGAGGAAGTTATTGAGAGAGCCAAAAAGAGGCTTGAATTCGTTGTTTCTGTAGGCTGTAGCTTGGAAAAAAACAGAGAAACACTGAGTATTGCTGAGAAACATCCAGATTTTATTTTGCCAAATCTAGGCCTACATCCTACTTATACAGAAGCCTTTAACGATCTGGGAAAAATAAAGGAAATGATTAGAGAGGAGAATCCTAACGCAGTAGGCGAAATCGGATTAGATCACTACCATGTAGAGGATGAAAAGACTAGGGATCGACAGAGGAAAGTTTTTAGAGAGTTGCTTGATCTAGCAGAGGAACTTGGCAAGCCTGTCAATATTCATAGTAGGGAAGCAGAACAGGAGGTTCTGAATATTTTAGACAATTATAGCATCAATAACGTTCTGATCCATTGTTTCAACGGTTCTGTCTCTCAGGCAAAAGAGGTAGTAAATCAAGGTTTCTACATCGGTGTTACAACCCAGGTACTCTACTCTGATAAAATCCAGAACCTGGTTAGGAATATTGATCTGGAAAATATCGTGCTAGAAACTGATTCTCCTTTTCTTTACAGAGGAGAGCGTAACGAACCAGTAAATGTCATTGAAAGTGCCGAAAAGATTGCAGAAATTAAAGAAGTCGAAAGTGAAGAGGTTGTTGAGATAACTACTCAGAATGCCAGACAGATTTTCCTAGAGTAAGGCATTTCAAATACGTTGAGATTAAAACTTTTTCCTAGGGTTTATTAGATATGGTTTTGAAGAGATTTAAGAACAAGGTTAATAGAGATCCTAACGTTGCAGTGTATGTTGACGGCCCTAACGTTGTTAGAAAGGAATTTGACCTAGATCTGGATGAATTAAGAGAGAAAGTAGGAGAATTTGGGAATATAAAAGTAGGAAAAGTCTTTCTAAACCAGTATGCATCTGACAAGCTTATTGAAGCCATTGTTTCACAGGGTTTTGAAGCAGCACTCGGCCTTGGAGGAGAAAAGGCTAAGGAAAGTGATGTAGATGTTTACATGGCAGTAAACGCCATGGAGTCAGTTTTCAACGACGACATAGATGTAATAGTGCTGGTTACAAGAGATACTGACTTCCTCCCAGTCATCCAGAAAGCCAAGGAATACGGAAAGGAAACAGTAATTATTGGTATGGATCCCGGATTCTCAACAGCATTGAAAAACGCGGCAGACCAGGTAGTAACACTCGAGTAAGACAATGGGCCCGATAAAGTTTTACGATCCTATGGGTCTGGCAGATCTTCTGTCAGGCCTCTTAATCTTATTCACAGTTTCTCCGATTCCAACAGGAATTGCAGAAATACACGCTTTTTTCCTAATAATGAAGGGTTTAGGCACAATAATACAGCCTATAATTCTTCCAGCACCTTTCTACTATCTTGGGGGTCCAGCAGACCTAATGTCGGCCAGCATACTCATCGTAGGCCATCCTCCAGTCTTTTCAGATTACAAAATGTTGCTTTCAGGGTTTCTAGTCCTGAAAGGCGCTTGGGCTTCAGCCAGCATTTTCAAGCTATTCTAAGGGCTGCTCAAATTCCTGTTGATACGTTTCAAAAGATCAATTATCTGCTCATTTTGAGCCTTCAGCTCTTCAAAATCCGATCGCCTATCCGAAACTGAATTTGGCTCAGAGTCATTCATCATCCTCTGCATTTTTTTCTCCGTCTCTTGGCTTACCTGTGGTGAACTGCTTCCCGGATCAGGTCTCCCGGTCTGAGGATTAGGAGTGTTTTGCTGTCCTTGCCTTCTCCTTCCTTGCTGCCCTCTATTAGACTGGTTCTGGCCTCTTCTGGAATTTCTACTGCCTTTATTGTTTCTGTTATAGCTCTGATTAGGATTAGTTCCCTGATGGGATTGCTGATTATCTCCTATCCGGGTATTGTTCTGTCGGTTGTTAGCTTTTCTCGGGTTCTGATCGTTAAAATTGGAATTTCCGGAGTCTAGAGAACTTTCTTCCAAACCTGAATTGCTCTCACCTATGGAGCTTTCCCCCAGAGATGAATCCAGATCCGAACTCACAGAACTACCGTCGGAACCCATTTTATCCTTTATATCGTCAATAACACCCATCTACCCAACTATAATTCTCTCCAGTTATTAATAGTTTTCCCTCATTATAGCCTGCCGTTCAACTTCCTGAAACCTACTTCAGACAGGAATAATAACAATGCGACTACAAGAAACACTGGAGACAGTGAAACCTGATTCTCAACCGTCTTATCAGTTTCTGGCACATCCTGCGAAATCTTATCTATATTTTCACTGTCATAGATTTTTCCTCCAGTTTCTTGGGCAATCTCTGATAGTTTATCCTGATTGAGACCTACATCTGATTTCTCCCGGTGATAGTTATAGGCATAAGTCTCTCCTCTCCACTCATGCAGCCCTAAACCCGGTTTTGAAAGCTCAAAAGTATAGAGATCTTCGGAAGACCTCGTCAGTTCTTCATGATTATATGAAGATCTTACTAGAGGCGATTTTGGACGTGAAGCATCTTGAATATCAGTCCATTCATCCCTCTTTCTCTGAGGTTCTCCAACCGCCCATGATACAGTCCTAGAAACCAGTTCAGGATCTGATTCTATAGTCCTCTCAAGATTTTGCTGTCCAGCTGAGAAAGCTGCCACTCTTCCAAGGCCGTAACGCCACGTTGATAGAAATTCTTGCCCATCAGAGCCTGCAACCAGCTCATCTGCAGAAAACTTAGTCTTGACCGGCTGAAAACCTGTCGTAGTGCTGTCTAGAACCAGATCTCGTGTAATAAAATGCTGTGGATTCACAACTTTGATAGGCGTATATTCAGATTCGCCTCCTCCAGCACCGAACCTGAAATTCAATCGGCCCGCTTCTGAGTTTTCCAAATAATAACCGTCAGCTCTCTTAGCTAAATCCTCCAGGAAAGGCTGATTTGGATCCTCTCCCATTCCAACAGTGATAAGTTTTGAATTAAGTTCCGAAGCCCGTTTACGGGTCTTTTGGGCAACATTTTGCCGGTTATAAATCCCTATCTTCCCATCACTTAGCATTACGATTGTATCATTCTCTGCTGTCATTTCAGAGGCTCCTTTAATCCCTAGATCATGAAATGTGGGCTCCCTTACCGGGCCTATTCTGGAAATTTTGTCAATTATTGATGCACGGTCTAATGCTAAAGAAGCAGGTTGTGAAACCAGTCTGGGACTTTCAGCGTAGGCAACAACACCTAACTGGTTATTCTTATCCAGAGTCTCTACCAGGGCAGAAGCTATACGTATCGATTCTTTTGACTGATTGCTCTCTGATACCTCTTTGAATTCTCCATAACCTGTACTCTTCGAAATATCTACAAGCAAGATTACCTTAGCGCCTGCTTCTTCTTCCTCGCTTGAAGACTTTTCTAAAGGCAGATAGCTTGGGATAGATTCTTCAAAACTACCTGTATAGACCAAACCATTTCCTTCAGCAAGGTAATCCTCTAGATTGGATCCTTCTGCTTTTTCCTTCATAAGAACCGCGTAATACTCATTCAAATCTGGGGGTGGACTGTTCCTGTTCTCTACTTTATAGAATTCACTAAGTTTATCTTCTAGCACTCCTCTTGATCCAATGGAGAGTATCTCCGGCTTTTCACTTGCCTCCACCGTCTTAAAGTATTGATTGTTCTCCTGAAATACGTCCTGAGATGAAATAGAGGCCTTCATTGTGTGCTGGCCTTCTGAATCAAAACTTCGTGTAAAACTGTAAGAACTATTTACAGTACCTGAGAAGATTACTTCCTCATCCAGAGTTACATTTGTGGATACGGGATCTGTAGAAGTAGAGGAGATCTTGACTGTGTACTCGTTTGAGGCATCAGGAACAGTTGTTGACGGACCTTCTATCTTGACAGATGACTCTTCCTTGCTTTCAGATTTGTAGATCGAAACTGTTGCATTTTTACTCTCTGCAGCATCTACAATTTCACTCGTCGGTTCTTCAGTCTGGCCATCAGTAACTAGGAGATTGTAGGTGTTTTCTTCTAGATTACCTGCTGTTAGAGAAAATATTTTAGTGCTGTTTCCTGAAGCAACTACTTTTTCCTGTAGATTTGAAGGCAGTTCAGGATCTTGTAGTACTCTTGTTGAGGTAGTATTGTCTAAAAAAACGTTTACGCTTTGGCTCTGAGTTAGTTGATTCGTTTGAGTTATTGCAGGCGATGCAGCTGCGAGAGCCAAAAATACAATGAGAGCTGTCCTTACAGCGGAAATCTTTCTTCCATAACCATCAGTTCCGAACAACTCTTTGGCCGCAAGCAATGCGATAGGTAAAAGCAGGAGGAACTCCGGATTTTCTATTATCATTTAGATTTCACCTCTCCTCGACAAAAATGTTATTTCGAGCACCGCCACAAGCGCTAACAATGCTGTCAGGTATTTCTGCGTTGGGTCTTTTCCAGGTTCCTGGCCGATATCTGTTCGGGAGTCAATATCATTTATATGAGGAGTTGATTCCTCAGGCTTAAGCAAGTTTACAGCGTATGCTTCTTGAGCTCTGTAAAATCCTGCCTGATCTAGTTCTACATTTCCTGATAGTTTATTTCCCCTGAAATTTACAGGAGCATCAAATTCTCTGGTTTGTCCTGCCCTCATGTTCAAGTCCTCAGCGCCTTTCACTTCAGTCATTCTCTGGATAATATTTTTCCAGAAGACCGGATAAACTAAACTTCCCCCAAACTTTCTGTCTTCAACATTGTAAAGCAAAACTTTTTCGTTATCCGAGAGAACCAGGGCCTCTTGAGGTTCTGCAAGGGCTTCACCTATGACATCAAATGAGTCAATAGTTGAGGTGAAACTCGTGGCTAAATCCTGTGAGACCTGAACCTCTGTTTCGGTCGTGCCGCTATAGTTCTCCACAGACGCAAATCTGGTTTCATCACCTCTACTCTCCAAAATAACAGCAGAGCTGGAATCGTCGATCTCCTGTTCAACCTTTTGATCTATGTCGTAGTTCATCCCGATGAAATAGACGTCTGCATCCTCACTGAACTCTTCACTGTAACTGGCGAATTCTATACTTTTGACGGCTTCTTCAAAATATCTGGATTCTTCGCCGAGCCTAGCAACATTAATTTCATCTTCTTCAGGTATTGAAACATACATTTTATTATCCTCTGCTAGCTCATCTGGCGGCAGGACAAGTTCATGAGTCCCAGGAGAAAGATTAAAATCTGCAGTAGTACTTGAAAGTGATCCTATATCCACTTCTTTTGAGACTCGATCAGATGAAATTTCCAGAGTTCTGTTTTCATCAAGAAAGTTCCGGACTGTAACTGCAGCTGTTCCTTTTTCTACTTCTAAATCAAAAAAGCCATGGGCGTTTTCATGGTTAATATTCATCGCTTTGACATTTCTTTCAGATGCTATCTCATTCAGAACCGGTTCCAGTTCCTGGTTTGTACTTGTATGAGCCATATCTGAGGCCAAAACAATTCTTCCATCGTAATTCCTAGCCAGTTTGAGAGCTGAAACCAAATCAGTACCCTCAGACTTGACTTCATAGTTATTGATTGCTGATCGAGCTCTTTCAGTCGAAGCATCTCTTACAAGGATCTCAGGATCATTTGACGCAGCGATTACGGTGTTAGTATCACCCAAATGACCTAGTGCAAAATCCTGAATTTGCTGTCTGTTGTCACTGACACTTGCCGAAGCATCTAAAAGTATTACAGAGTTTCCATCCGATTCAAAACCTCTGACCGTTGGATTAGCTATCGCCAAAGCAAGAAGGCATATGAAAAACACGTGCAGTAAAAAGAGCTTGTTTCTCTTCAAAGTACTCAGAGCGTTTCTGACTTTGCTCTCTCTTTTTTCTTCAGTGAAAAACGCCATAGAAGGCATTACTTCCTCCTTCGGCTTGGGTTTTACCAGGTAGAAAATTATCAGAGGAACTAACCCTAGAAGCCCAAGTAATCCCAATGGCTGAAGAAAGGTTTGTTCGATGAACTGCATCACTATCATAATATTGGATCTCAGCTGTTTTTATTCTGACTCTATCTCATCTATCCTTTCCAGTACTTTTTCATGTAGATTCTGCAATCTCTCTTTCTTATCCTCCATCTTGATCACATCCGTCGAACCCTGCAGAAGCAGGTTATGACTGAATGGAGAGGGTATAGAAGTCTCCTGCATCTCCCACGTGATCTCACGCTCACTGATTCCCTGAATTACCTCCTCCGCATGGTTGATGTCCATCGCATCCTCCATTATCTCCCGATAAGTCTCCTTGACCATAGGGAAATCCTCATCGTACTCGTTTCGGATGGCCGACAGAAGAAAATGCCCCTTCATCTGCTGCTGTCCAACCGTCTTCGAATCACCGGCGTAGTTACGCAGGATCATCAAACTTCTGCCAGCAACGTGACGGAAACGCCTCTTCATCAACTCAGTCTTCCGAATCGCCTCCTTCAACTCCTCCTCAGGATCACACCCGGCAAGCTGCTCCATCAATCTGTCTAGGTCAACCGGGCGACGCGGAGTGATGAGTATAAACCCGTTGTCGTCGATAACCATGCCGATGTTCGAGCCGTATTTCTTCTGGAGCATGTGCGCCATGATCCGGGCTAATGCATCGTGCACCCTGCGGCCGTAGATTGTCTGGAAGATAAGGTTCTGGCGATTATCATCATCGATGTACTTCTCAACCCTGATATCCTCATGCGTCGACACATCACC
Source organism: uncultured archaeon (assembly GCA_964604885.1). Taxonomy (GTDB): domain Archaea; phylum Nanohalarchaeota; class Nanosalinia; order Nanosalinales; family Nanosalinaceae; genus Nanohalobium. The sequence continues at coordinate 36,562 of CAZSAB010000004.1, read as the reverse complement.
AGAAAATCGGTACTGCTCCGCGATGTAACCGTAAATAGCCTCGGCCGTTTTCTCGTCCAGATAGTAGTTATGCATTATCCACTGCAGTATGTCATCGTCTCCTGCACCCATCTTCATCTGTTTCTTCACCTGAGCACGGAACTCGCCGATCCTAGTGCCAAGATCATAGGAAAGAGGCAGTCTCTCTGAATACCAAGAAGGTACGGTCGGTGAAGCATTTGGCTTCGGATCAACAAAGACCTTCATACCCTTGGCATAGCTGAAACGATAGTTCTTACCTCCAAGAGTGAAGATATCGCCCTTCGTCAACCTGTCAAGGAACTCCTCGTCGAGCTGTCCAACATAGTCTCCTCCCTGTCGGGTCTTGACGTCGTAGCCTGTCTCATCGGGTATAGTTCCGATGTTTGTCATGTATATGACACGCGTCATCTTCCCGGAACGGCCGAAACGCTGAGCCTCGTGGTCTATCCAGATCTTCCTGTAGACGTTTTGATCCTCCAGTTCCTCATACTCACCGCCAAGATACTTCAGAACGTTGTCAAAGTTCTCCTTAGAAAGATTCAGGAAGTTATATGACTTTCTGATAGTGTTGTATGCATGGTCGATGTTCCAGCGCTTGTTACACGCCATGCCGACGACGTGCTGGGCTAGTACGTCGAGCGAGTTTCTTGGTATCTGGATTCTGTCAAGTTCATCTTCCTTGGCGCATTTTGTCAGGACAGAACACTCCATGGCATCGTCCCTGTCCGTCACAATCATCTTGCCCTTTGCTTTCTCACCGATCTTGTGACCGGAGCGGCCGATACGCTGAATCCCGCGGGCTACACCCTTTGGACTTCCGAGCTGAAGTACCAGATCAACTGCCCCGATGTCGACCCCAAGCTCCAGGGAGGTGGACGTCACTCCGACCCGCATCTCCCCTTTCTTCAATTTTTCCTCCACATCAAGGCGTTTCTCTCTCGACATGCTGGAGTGGTGTGCTCCGATGTTGTCCTCGTAGAAGTCCGGGAAACGGTTCTGGAGATTGTTGACTATCCTTTCAGTAGCAGATCGAGTGTTTGTGAATATTATAGTGGATTCGTGCTCCTGCACCATGTTGTGTATCTGGTCGTACATCGCCTCTTGAACTTCTTCCGCAGGCGTGTGAATAAGATCGCGGACGGGAGAGATAGTCTCCAGATCGATCTCTTTGGATGCAGCCACGTCTACTATAGTGCATCCGCGTGTCTCGTAGTCCTCAGTTTCTTCCTCTTCTGCCGCAGTGATTTCCCCGTACTCATGCTCTTCCATCTTGACATCTTCCTCTACATCGAAGCCGACGAGGAACTTGGCTATCTCATCTATAGGCGCCTGCGTCGCGGAAAGGCCTATCCTTGTCGGAGAGGTGTTCGCCATTTCCTCAAGTCGCTCGTAGCTCAGTGAAAGATGTACACCCCTCTTATTTTCGCTCAGAGAGTGAATCTCATCTGTGATAACGTACTCTACATTTTTTAGCGACTGTCCGAACTTAGGAGAGTTCAGGATGATGCCGAGAGATTCGGGCGTGGTGATAAGAATATGAGGAGGGTTCTCCCTCATACTGGCTTTCTCGGAGTCAGTAGTGTCTCCTGTCCTGACCGCGGAACGTACCTCTGGAACCTCGTAGCCCATCTCCTCGGCCTTTTTTCTGATGCCTTTCAGAGGATTTTCCAGGTTCCTCTTGATATCGTTGTTGAGGGCTCTCAGTGGGGAAACATAGAGTATGTCTACCTCGTCCTCAAGCTCTCCTTCTCTTCCCTTCCTGAAAAGCTCATTAAGCCCGGAAAGAAATGCAGAGAGCGTTTTCCCTGAGCCTGTCGGGGCGCAGATCAGGGAGTTCTCGTGGTTGTGTATCAGGTCGAATGAATACTTCTGTGGGGGAGAAAGTGAGTTAAACTGTTCATTGAACCATTCCTTGACGTAGGGTTCGAAGTCGTCTGGAAGTGTTTCTGAAGCGTCAGATTCTTCTGCAAATTTTATTTGTTTCATACATTGTTTCAAATGCGTGAATCTTAAGTCAGTCTAGGATCTGTCAATCAAGGCAATTAGTTTTCCGAATAACCCGGTTAAAATCCCAAGTAGAGGCTGGAAGCTGTAGAACAGGCCTGCAGTCAATGGAATTACAAGTAAAAAGTTTAGATCTTTAAATGTATCTGTTATTCTGTTTTCAACTTTGCTAGACAGGTCAAGATCTTTTCGTTCAAACTTGTCGTTATATCTACTGTAAACTTCTTTCTTCACGGGGTCTTCTGAATTTTCAAAAGCTTCAGCCAGCTCTGAATTTCTCCCAGTTTGATTCATGACTTCTTGAGATGTCAGCCTCACAGACAGTATTGAAGTAGAGTTGATTACTCTCATTTGAGATTCTCTTTGATTTTCTACTATACCTGAGGCAGGTATTATTTTACCCGAAATATCGCCTGTTCTCTCTCCTGCCTTCTCAGCTAAATCATCCTGAAAACCTGAATTAACTGCTCCATATCCAAAAAGAGTGGCGCCCAGTAGTAAACCCGATATCAGTATAGGTAAGGAAGTTGCTCCATAGAAATCTTTGAATCTTTGTCCAGAGGCAAAGTAGGAAACCAGTATATTGCCCACAGAATAAAATAAAACCAGAATTGCTGTCAAGCCTCCCATCACAACGAATATAAGAGCGGAGAGAGATGTTAGTGAAGAGTAACGGAATTCATCTCTGGAAATGTAAGCAGTATAGGAATACAGTAAAGGAACTAGGAGTAAGAATAACAAACTGTAAGGTTCTGCGATATCAATGAAGTAGGATGCCGAGACACCAGCAATTGTAAGTATCAGCTGTAATCCATATTCTATGTACTCTGAATTATATCCCATCTATCAGAATATGTATGATGCTTGTTTAAATTCCTAAGAGTTCTGAGACTGTAGATTCAGCATGGCCCTCATCCTCTGCCTCAACAATTACTCTGCCAGAATTAAAGAAAGCCACGTCCCTTCCTCCAAAATTGATCCTCACAAGATAACCATTCTCCGCCTTTACCTCTCCGGCGTCTATGTTCTTGGCCTGATCAAAATCAAAATCTTTCTTCAGCTGATATTTGCCATCTCCACAGACTGTAGAAACACTACTAGATTTCTCTAGATGTGGATAGTTCCTCCTATTGCAGACTTCGCAGCCAGATGTTTCCACATCAAGCACCCTGCCTTCTGGGAGGACCTCCAAACTCTCATCTACATTTTTACCTGTTAGAAATTCGACTGCCTTCTTGGTTGACTTTGCAGCAGCGATCTGAGAAACCTCTCTCAGAATTCCATCGGTTTCACAGGTTGCAACCTGCTGAGGCTTCTCAATCATGCAGTTAAAACACTTCTCTTCAAATAACATTGAGTAAGCTGTGTCAGCTATAGCCGCAGTATAGATCCATGGAACATCCTCTTTCTTGCTGAAGTCATTCAATACTTGCCTGGCCTCCAAATTATCTGTACCATCCATTACCAGATCTGCAGAACTAACCAAATCTATATTCTGTCCATTGAGACTCGTACTATAAGCCTCAACTTCTGTAAATTTTCCAAGTATTTTCTTAGAAGCCTCAGCTTTTGGAAGAGAGTTTTTACACTGAACTGGGTTATATAGGCCTGAGGAGTAAACGTCTTTCCTTTCTAAATAGTCTCTGTCAACTAGAATAAGGTCTACACCGTGTCTTGCCAGATTCTCTGCTATGGCAGATCCTGTCGCACCAAGTCCAACTACTGCAACAGTCAATTCTTCCAACCTTTTCTGGTGTTCTTCCGTGTATTCCTGAAGAGCAGTAAATCTCGAATACATTACATTCAGATATTGATGCAAAGTTGATTTAACAGATGCGAAAATAATATGAAATATGAACTTGGCGACAATCGGAATTCCTTTCCAGTCCGAACTAGCAAACCTTGGATTAAACGTCTCAACCGTAACTTTGACAGCAGCAATAGGCTTGATCTTGGCAGGCTGGTTTGTCAACAAATTTTCAAACAGAGTGATAGACAGCTATGTAAAGCGTAGGGGCGGCGACAGACACGCAGCAGTGTCAGCCAAAAAAGTAACAGGATACTTAATCTACCCTACGGCTTTTCTGCTTGTTTTAGGCGTGTTTGGGCTGCCAGTACAGTCACTGGGTACGGCTCTAGGTTTGATAGGTCTTGGAGTGTCTTTCGCCTTGAAGGATATGATAGCAAACTTTATCTCAGGCATCCTTATACTGATTGGACAGCCTTTCAAAGTAGGAGATCAGATAGAGGTAGCAGGAGAAGAGGGAACGGTCAAAGACATTAAAATCCGAGCCACAGACGTCAAGACCTACGATGGCAGAAAAGTGATTGTACCAAACTCCCGGCTGTACAATGGAACAGTTATCAACAATACCGCGTACGATGAGAGAAGATTTGAAGTTATAGTGGGGGTTGGATACGATGATAACATTGAATCAGCCGTCAATCTAGCAATGGAAAGCCTGGATGAAGCAGACATGGTTGAAGAAGATCCTGAACCACAGGTACTCGTCAACGAGCTAGGAGGCTCTTCAGTCAACCTTAAGCTCCGTGGATGGACCAAACCTTCCAAAGCCAACATGGTCAAAGCAGCCTCACAAGTAACACAAGGTGTCAAAGAGAAGTACGACAAAAACGGTATAGACATCCCATACCCAATCAGAACCGTCTACATGAACAACCAAGACGAATAAATCCCTCCTTTTTCTGCTTACCTTTTCTTCACCACCTTTTTCTTAAGACTGCTTCTAAACAAATTTGATATGCCAACAAATATTGATCCTGACAAGATGGAAGAAATTCAAAACTCCGACGATTACTGGGTAGTTGATTTCTGGGCAGAGTGGTGCGGGCCATGTAAGAAGCTTGCACCAAGATACGAGGAAGTATCTGAAGAAGTAGATGATGTACAGTTTGGAAAGGTTGACATGGAGGAACACAACGATCTCGGCGGACAGTTAGGTGTCAGAGCACTGCCCACATTACTGATCCTGAAGGATGGTGAAGAAGTAGCACGAACCAGCGGAGCAATGCCAAAACAGAAGCTTAAAAGCTGGGTAGAGGAAAACACAGCTTAGACAAAACTAGTCCAATCTACATCTCCATAATCACTTTTTCCTTCTTCTACTTTTCGGATTATCTGGTCACCTGACTGATTAACAGATCTCTCAGTCGTATCAAGCTCAATCACTGTTTCCTGATTCTGAACAGTTTCAGAGAGGATTATATCCAATTTTTCAGCCTCCAAATTCTCCTCAATCTTTCGATCAGAATAATCACGATCAGAAAGTCTTTCTTCAAGAACATCCGGCCTACATCTCAAGACAACACAGACATCTGAAGGAAAATGATGGGCCAGATGGCCTTCAATCATAACATCTCCTGAAAAATTTTCGGACACAAGTGAGTCAACCATTTGGCCGACTCTAACCTCTCGCTCACCTGCTTTCTCCTCACCAATATCATTCTCTTCAAAGTACTCAGTTAGATGAACTACTTCAAATCCCTCTTCCGCAACTTTCTCTGAGACAGTAGTTTTTCCTGTTCCCGGGGTTCCTGTAAGCGTTACAATCACAGTCAAAATTTGAGTCGGAGGGCATAAAAGCTTGAAACCAGCCTCATTATCTATGATAGATGTTTGGACTGAGAAGCACAGACCGGATACGCTAGGCGAAGTTGTCGGACAGGAAAACATAGTAGACAGACTCGAAGCATTCGTAGAAAACGACGAAGTACCACACATGCTGTTCGCCGGGCCAGCTGGAACCGGAAAAACCACCTCAGCAATCGCCTTAGCCAAGGATTTGTACGGTGATGAGTGGAAGCAGAACTTTATGGAAACCAACGCCTCCGATGAGAGAGGAATTGATGTAGTGCGTGAGAAAGTGAAGAACTTTGCCCGAACCAAGAGCATCGGTGCAGATTACAAGATTATCTTCTTGGATGAGGCCGATGCACTGACATCGGACGCCCAGCAGGCACTGAGAAGAACGATGGAGCAGTTCTCAGACAACTGTAGATTCATCCTGTCATGTAACTATTCTTCGAAGATTATCGACCCTATTCAGTCCAGATGCGCAGTCTTCCGGTTTAATCGCTTGGATGAAAGCGATGTCAAAAACTATATTACTAGGCTCGGAGAAGATGAAGAATTCAAAATCTCCGAGGAAGCAGTTGAGGCAGTTATGCGCGTTGCTGAAGGTGATCTCAGACGAGTGACAAACATCCTTCAAACAGCTTCGATTAACAATGATGAGATTGAGGAAGAGGATATCTATGGTATTGCAGCAAGTCTAAGGCCAGACGAGATAAGAGAAATCCTGAACGACTCCCTGAAGGGCAGCTTCATGGATGCCAGAGATACTTTGGCCGACCTGATGATCGATAGAGGCCTGGACGGACAGGATGTAATAGATTCCATTCACCGAGAGATTTTCGATCTCAACATCTCGGAAAGAGCTAAACTAGAAATAATTGAAAACCTGGGTGAGTTTGAATTCAGAATCAGTGAAGGAGGATCAGCGGACATTCAGATCGAAGCCTTCCTCGCAAAAATGGCAGACCTAGAACACAACTAGAACTATGAGAGTAGCGGTCGATTTAGAGGACGTTATCGTTGATACTAACGCAGTTTTTATGGAGGAGATGAACTCTTTTCTATCGGAAGAGTTTCCTGAATCCAACATGAAGACTTCAAAGGAAATTGTTTCGACCTGGGGTATGAGTAATTTGGCTGAAGGACTAGCCGAGCTCATGGACTGGCATGAAGAAATTTTAAACAAATTCTTCTACGGAAACGGGAAATGGCAAGGATATATTCCAATAACTGAAGAAATTTGGAGGGAAGAAGCCAATTCAATACCATTAATGGAGAAAGATATAGAAGATAAAATTGAGAAACTAGCAAAAACAGTAAACGGAGAAATACACCTAGTAACCGCAAGGAAGAGAGTGGAAAAACAGATCAGAGACAAGTTAAGCGAAATTGGGATCCAAAATTTATTCGATGAGATATTCATAGAATCAAACAAAGAGGAACTGTCTTACGGCATCTATATCGACGATAATCCTGAGCTATGTGAAAAACTAGGGAATGGGAAAATACAATTAATCCGTCAGAGGCCGTGGAACAAAGAAATAAATGTAGAAGAACCGCATAGAAAAATCAAAAATATGAGAGAAGCTACTGAGGTGATTCAAAATCTGGGTACAGAAATATAGACCGGAAACATTGCAAGAGTACAGAGGCGCTTCCAGTGAGAAAAAAGAACTGAAGGAATGGATAGAGAACTGGGAACAGGGAGACAAACCAGTTCTGCTTCATGGACAGGCAGGAACCGGAAAAACCTCTCTAGCAGAAGCATTAGCCAATGAAATTGGATATGAGTTAGTTGAGACTAATGCATCCGATGTCCGTACCAAGAAAAAACTGAAAGAAGAGTTGAAAGAGGCCACACTCCAGCAGTCCTTCTACGGCGGCAAAAAGCTAATACTGATAGATGAAGTCGATGGAATGTCTGGAAACAGTGATAGAGGAGGGGTAAATGAGATAGGCAATATCGTGGAGAACTCAAGGTTCCCTGTTATCATGACGGCGAACGATGCATATGATCAAAGTATTCGTTCCTTGAGGAACAAGGCAATTGAAATTGAGCTAGGTTCTGTCCATACTAACAGTATAGCTGCTCACCTGAGAGAAATACTTGATAATGAAGGTATTGAATATGAGGATGGAGCTCCGAAGAGAATCGCCCGGAGTGCTGGCGGTCAGATGCGTTCAGCCATCAATGATTTACAGGCAATAGCCCTTGGAAAGGATAAGCTGACTGTTGAAGATGTCAAGCAGCAGGCATCTCGTGATGATAGGCAGGATATCTTCGATGCTTTAAAGATTGTTTTCAAGACAAGTACTGCAATTACTGCTAATCAGGCTACTCAGAACCTGGATGAGGATGCGGATACTTTCCTCCAGTGGATTAGGGAGAATACGCCGAGAGAATATGAGCGTTCAGAAGACTTGGCTCGAGCTTACTACTGGATTTCTGAAGCTGATTTATTCAATGGCCGTATTCGTAAGAGGATGAACTGGAAGCTGATGAAGTATGTGTTCCAATTCTCAACCGTTGGAGTTGCTTTGGCGAAAGATGAGAAGTACAGCGGTTGGACCAAGTACCAGTATCCTTCCAAGATCCGTCGTATGGGTAGTTCGAGAGGTGCCAGAGACAAATTAGATTCTATTGGTTCGAAGATGGGTGAGAAGCTGCATATGTCCAAGAAGGATGTAAAGAGTGATCTGCCGATGTTTGCCGATTTCCTAGATAACTACCCTGAGCTGCAGAGGCAGATGGGTCTTGAAGACGATGAAATAGAATTCATTAGGGACTTTGGCAATTGATCTCATATTCTTCATCAGGCCTATTTAATATTATATTGTCACACTCAGGACCAGCAGAAGTTTTTACTTCTCCAGAATAAGCCGACATATATATCATTTTCTTCAGATTCTCTATCTGTAGCTCTTCTGCATCAAGTTTCTCTGCCTCGTTCTGTATGCTTATTACCTGATAAGTAAAGTCTCTATCTGAGAACTCTCTGCTGTTTGTCTCATCGATGACTGCTCCAGCTGTGATAAGAGACAATCCTATGAAAATTACAGATACAACCATAAACTGCGCCTTCATTCAACCCACCTCAGATTAACCACGTAAGGAATGAAAGTCTGCTCTTTTATCCCTCCAACAACTTGAGTTGTAGATGCGGCTGAACGCCCAGTAGCCTCAAAAGAACGTCTCTGGCCAGCAGTCCAATAAATTGAAGCTACTATTATCTTTAAATCATCATCACTATAAACTCCTGTATCCTTTTTATCCATTTCTGCCACTCTCTTACCTGCTTTCAACTGAGTATTACCGTCAAGGGCATTCCATGTATCATAGAAATCCGTGGTTGGATCAAGCCCCTTATAATAAGTTTCAGTCTCATTTTCGTACTCTCTTCCGGGAGGGTTGTCATTGACTCTTGAATTATCTGTCTCATTTATTACAAGTGTTGAGGAAGAGGATTTTGTAGTAATGAAATGTGTGAATTCTGGAGAGGCTGGATTAGAGTTCTCTTTGTCTACAAGATCAAACTCGACATCTGTTTGGATTTCATTTACACGTTGACGTGTTATCTCTCTAATATTCACAGCCTGAGAGGCATTATAGTAGAGAACATCGTTTTCCGACACCGTTATATTTTCGAATTCATAGAAATCTGACACAGTGTTATTTTTCCAATTAAATATTTGGTTTCTCGTGTACTTGTCTGTTGTAGGGTCGAACTGACAGTTTTTTGTACCATTGTCTATCCACAGTGTGTCGTAACTGCTGGAAATACTGGTGTTGGAAAAGTAAAGTCTGGCATTATACTTGTCCTCTAAATCCCCATCCGAACGGTATATAGGGTTCTCGTCAACATCATTTGATCCATCTTCTATTATATCCAGATCATTATAGCACCTATCTCCTGATTCTACCTCTACTACATCGGACTCAGTTTGTTTGTCCTCTGGAGTAGCATAAGCAATGTCAATAGAGGCAGTAGGTAGATTAGAGACTGAACCAGAAACCTCAAGATTTCTATCCGATATTATATTGACAGCTGTCTGTATCGACCCTGTCTCACCTCTCTTTGCAAAGTTCTCTAGCCTGCCTGACATCTCCAAGGTGTAAGATAGATCGTTTGATGCGACCTCTGTCTTGAAATCAGACCAGTCTTGTCCGCTTTCGCTCACCTCTATTGCTCCGAAAAGAAAGATCAAGACAAGTATCGTGGCCAACATTGCCTCAATCGCATAAGCCATTCCCTTCACCAGACAATCACCTCAATCTTAACTATATCCCCCTTCTCAGTGTACGCATAACGGTTCAGTTTTACCCTCTCACCAATACTTTCCAAAGTGCCCGTATCGCTCCAGCTGATCTCACCAAGCCCCTCTTTTATAATAAAGGATGCCCCGGGCTCATTTTCCCTATTCTGTATATCGCTGGCATCCACAGATCCTACTGTTCCTCCGCTTTGCGTATACACAGTGTCGTATTCATCTTCACAGGCTACCACTGCATATTCTTTAGCGTCGTCATAATGTACTTCATTTCTCGGATTAGCGCAGTAATCTGGTTCGTCGAAGCCAGAAGGAGGATTTCCTCTAATAAAACTGTTAGGCGTCTCAACTATCTCATACTTGGTAAAATTGAAGTAGTAAGTATACTCGGGGTTGAAAGTTGAATTAATGTCATCGTAAACCACATTGCTTATTTCGTCAGTGTCTATTGAGAGATATTTTGATTCGGTATTGCTTGAGGCTAGACCAGGATCATCTTCCATCGTAAGCAGAGCATCTGAGATGCTTTTTGCTTCCAAATACTTGTGAGATGTCTCTGTCTGCTCATAGAACTGCGGAAGATTTGACATATTCATTGTGACCGCGCCCAGTAGCACCAGAAGGAAAAGCATAAGCGAGCCTATATACTCGAGCGTTACTTGGCCTTTCATTGGTTAAAACCCCATGGGTCTTACGACCAGCATAAAGATTAAGAATCCAACAGGTATCATTATGATAGCATGCTTAATTCCTGCACTCGGCGAACTATCCGAAATCTGTCCTGCAACAGCCGCCGTGCTGATTCCCTGTATCATAAGCATTGAGAAAAGTAGGGACTTGTAGTATGCCATTTTTCCGTAGTTCATCTCCTCTGCTGCCTGACTCCCAAGATCAGTTATTTCAGCAGGTATGAAACCGAATATCTTTGCTATCGAACAGAAAGGCCCAGTAAAGCTTACTCCCCCACTGCAGAAATTAGGCACCGAACCGCCTCCCACAAACTCTCCAATATTTTCCAGAGCTCCAGCTTCCTGTGATCCCAGTCCTAAAAGAGTCTGTAACAACACGTAGATCCCTACTGATATTCCTATAAACATGAAGTATATCACGTACATAATAATTAGTTGCTGTTTGAGTTTGGATTTCTTTTCTTGAGTGATATCCCTGAGCATCCTAGCATTTTGTGCTACAGACTCAATTGTGTCAGTAATCTGTCCACCGCTCTTGTAACCCTGTAAAATAATAGATAGAGACTCCCTGATAACTGTAGACTCTTTTAGACGTTCTGTCATATTATTAATAACTTCAGGGAAGGGTATACCCCATGACATTTGATAGTTAGCTTTCTCAATCTGCGGATTCAGTTTTCCGTAATCATTGTCTACTGCAGAGTCGAAAGAATCCATTATAGTCATTCCTCCTCTTTTGGATTCCGCCAGATCTCGCAAGAACTCGGGAAACTCCTCTTCCATATTCTCAAGTGCTTTTGTCTTGAGATAATTCACAATGCCATATGGAAGTACAGCCAAAAGCAATCCAAAAATCAAGACAAAACCTCCAAACCTGTCAGAGATTGTGAATAGGCCAATACCAACTATTATCAAGATGGAACCTAGAATCAGGCTTGCATAGGTGATCTTTGTCTCCTTGGACGATCCTCCGCCTTCTGCTTTGAAAAGATTCGTCATCTTATACCACCTGGCTCCAATCCATCAACTAGCAATATGAACATGAATGAAATCAGCGGAAGACCACCAAATATCGTTATCAGTTGAATTAAAACAATCTGACTTGGGGAGATATCCTGAGAAAGAGTACTCATTATCGCACTCATTGAAATAAATATAATTGAACCTACTACTATCAAAGTTATGTACATTTCTACAAGCAAAGACAAGTTTTCTGAGAACTCCTGAACCCTTCTCTTATACTTCTCCATCAACTCCTCAGATCTCATATCCAGAAAATTTCTGAGCGAACCTCCAGTGTTCAGTGTATGAGTCATTCCTCTCATCAAATCTTCATAGTCTTCATTAGGGCTTCTAGCGGCTGACTCACGTAAAGCCTTGGAAGCATTCATTCCAAAAGTATTGATATCTCTGTAAATCTTCTGTGCTTCTTTTGAAACTTCTCCGTATTCCTCTGTTTCACCAAGATTCTTGAATATCTCAGGAAGGGGCGTACCAGTTCCTGCCATAGTGGTGAGATACATAGTTGCGAAAGGGAGCGTATCTTTCATTTTGCTGGCTCTACTAGCCTTTTTTATATTAGGATAGAAATACAGAGAAAGTACTGACATTGTAGAAAAAATTATACTGACTGAAATCGTCGGTATCAAACCCATAATCCCCTGTGAAAGCATAAAAAGAGGCCCTAATAGGATAAAAGAGAATAGAAAAGTCAATGTGGAGGAAACTATCATCATGCTTATGTACTCAGGCAGAGAAATATCTATACCTGCCTTATCAAACTCAGAGTTAAGATGTTCTAAATATGGAACAAACTTAAGAGCATGAGAACCAACATACTCGTAGCAGAAAACTGAAAAGGCCTTTAGCATTCTTGATTACTCTTCTTCCTGTTTTTTGAGATTTTCATTTACCTCGGACATCAGGTCATCCGGATTATTATAGTACCTAGATATGACCTCACCTACCTTCCTGTAGTTCTTAATCTGTTCATCTTTCATGTATTTCAGTACGCGCTGTTTTGCTACCAGTTCCTCTTTCATCTGTTTCTCATTTTTACCGGTGGACTCAATTACATCCTTAATCAGTACAGAATCATTTACCTGATTATAATCATCAGTGTCAGAGTTCCATTCAAATACCTTGTTCGCTTCTATACCTGTCCTCTGATTGTAGCTTATTATCTCATAAAGACCTGTGACTCTTCTAATATACTTGTCATCCCTTCTTATTCTCTTAATCATCATAACCATATCCAGAGTCTCAATCAAAGATCCTGAAAGCTCTATCGGCTTTGTAGTAAGCCTGTTCTCAAGCATATCCAGTGAATCTGCGTGTATAGTGGAAAGCCCCGTGTGGCCTGTAGCCATTTGCTGGAATAGAATATAGGCCTCAGCGCCTCTAACCTCGCCAACAATAATATATTCAGGCCTCTGCCTCAAAGACTCTTTGAGGAGATTATCCATTGAGACTTCTCCTCCTTCATCGGCACTTGAACCGAATCCCGACCTCGCTACTTCAGGAACCCAGTGCTCATGAGGAAGCCTTAGTTCCGGTGTATCTTCTATCGAAACAATTTTTTTCTCAGGCCTGATAAAAAGTGACAACGAGTTAAGCTGAGATGTCTTTCCCGCACCGGTCGTTCCGCTGACTAGAACTGATTTTCCATGTTCTATTAAAGTCCAGAGATATGAATACATGTGAGCATTCTCAGTTTCAAACTCCATCATGTGAACAGGAGTCAAAGGATCCTGGGTGAACCTTCTTACAGTAAAGTTTGAACCTTTACGCGCAATATCAGTCGCTAGAGTAGCCTGCACCCTTGATCCATCAGGTAGAGATCCATCCAAGAGAGGTTCCGATACCGAGATAGATTTTCCACATCTCTGAGCCAGCTTCATCACAAAAGTATTGAGGTTCTCTGGATCAGGCCATCTAATATTTGTTCTTAGAGAACCGAACTCCGGATTCCTGTGATAAACATACACAGGGATATCGCTTCCGTCGCATGAAATATCTTCAACCTCAGTATCATTCAGCAAAGGTTCAAGCTTACCAAGCCCTGCGTAATCACGCTTAGTATAGTACCTGACAACCTCTCTCTGCTTACCCGTCAAACTAATATTGTATTTGTCTACAATCATGTCAATTTTATCAACCAAATACTCGTCAGCCTCCTCAGAACCTAGATCCGAGAGACTTACATCAAAACTCCTTTCCATGATTTCCTCAATCCTTTCCAGAACGTCTCTAGTGCTGGAATCGATCTCCGGCTCTATAACTTTGTAAACCAAGTCCTGCTCATTCTCATCCCAGTAGATATGAGCCCAAGCATAGACCATCTCACCATCATCCGGATCCTGAGGTATCAGAGGATAAACTACTTCAGTATCACTCATGTCACGGGCCTCCGGATCGTACTCCTCCCGAATATCAGCATCATATCGTCCAGGAGTAGGAATAGACACCCCTTCTTCCTCAGAACTCTCTTCCTCTTCAGAGTCTTCTTCAAATCCATGAGGATGTTTGACTTTCCTAATATTTCGGATCAAGTTTCCCATCTTCAAACTCATATTTTAAGACACCTCATACTTTCCGTCAGCGACCTTCGTCAACCTGATTTCACCCGAGCCTCTCCCACTTAAATTTGCAAATGTCAACGGTTTAGTATAATTATTGTTAGCTGTCACTGAAATACCTGACTCGCCTGAAATCTCATACCCTCGAGTAGCTAACTCATCAGGAAAAGACTTATTCTTAACACCTGAACCATTGAAACCCTCCATTACGGACACAGTAGATACCATCTCCTCCAAAACAAACTGGGCCTCCGCCTCCGCAGCAGAATCATAAGCACCATCAGTCACAAACTCAACACCGGTAATCAAGCCAATGGCAACAGTCAAACCCAATCCAAAAGTCAAAACCAGTTCAACAGGGAAGTTCTGACCTTTCACCTTAAGCTCACCCCTAAACTCGTTTCTATCTCCTCACCATCACTTGATACCTGACTTCCCTGATTTTCAATTACAACAACAGTACTACCGCTTGAAGAGCTACCACCTTGAGCATTAAGACTGATGGCCTCAGTTTGAGTCTCACCGCCTTGCGAAGCCTGTAAATCCCTGAAACGGAGTTCATAAACCACATTATCTCCATCAACCTGTGCGAATGCTGCAGTTCTGGAGTGAATGCCCAGAGATCCATTACCACTTATACGGCCTCGACCACTTATCAACTGCCAACCACCATTAGGATATAAAGAAGTATCAGCCGGCATTTCAATTGTTATTTTTTTTCCTCCAACATTGACCGTGCCATCTTCAACCCTGAGCTCTTCCTCAGAGGCAGCCAGCTCGCCTGCCTCAGAAATATACTCAGCCTCCTCCTGAAGAGCCACAACATCATTGTGCAGTTGCTTCACCTCCGCCTCCGCCTCCCTCTTCTCCAAAAGCGGTGTACCCCATACATAAGCAGAAGCAACTGCACCAATCATGACTCCTGTCATCAAAACCGCGGTAACAGCCTGAGTCTGTCCTTTTCGCATATTTAATTTGTGGTTTAGACGGTATAAAAAAGATAATGGGAATTAATTGCCCGAAGAAGCTATGGCGCTGCCATCAACTTGAAGTTCAAGGGGTCCGTCAGGATTGTTACCTCCATCACAGTTCACCGTGTTTCCTGCTGGCAAGTTTGAATAGGAGTTGTTTATTATTGAGCCATCCGAAACCATGACAGCATTCGACAGATTCACTGCATTTGAATCATCTGTGTTCACTATATTGCAGCCAGCCTCCCCATTTACTATATCTACTGATGACGTTAGAGAAGATAGAGTTTGCTGAGTCGATTCTTGTCCTTGGTCAAGAATACCTGAAAACTGAGTGTATACAACCCCTACTGCACCAACTGTTATGAAGAGTAGCAGAACAATTGCGATTACAGGGGTCAGTCCCTTTCTATCTGTAATAGATTTCATATGGTTATCATGATATCTTTTTGTTTATATATGTTTCTTCATGTTAGGTATTATCCTAAATTGGATTTGTAACTGAAATTCTCGTCCATGATAACCAATATATTTAATCCACACACTTTAGCGTAAAGAAATTTATTGGGGTCTAAAATCAAAAATAATAAGTTCTAATTTGCTATTGCAGATGCCCCTTGAGGATGTTCTAAAACACCCGAACAGCTTCCAAATGTGTGAGTCTCCCCTGGTTTTAACTCAGAAGGGCCGCTGATCTTCGCTCCATCTTCAAACCATGTACTTCCATTGATGATTACTCCTCCGGTATTCCTTATCGTGCAGTCATTTGAGTTTATAACTGTTATTTGGGTTGCATCTTCTCTCTCTGCTTCAGTTGTTTCTTCTTCTAAACCTTCCTGTACCTGACCTATTATATCATCAACGTATACCGAAGCTGTACCAACCAAACTGACCGAAATGAAAAGAAGCAAAACAGTAGCTACAACAGGAGTAATGCCTTTCATTTATTCACCTTTTTCTCTCCCTTACTCTAAGTCCTCGCCTTCCACGTTGTTGAATCTTTCCTTCAATTTCTGCATTCTGTCTTGGTTATCAGATCCGAGCTCCATATCTGGTTCCTTTTTTGGGCTTCGGTTCCTGGATCTGGAAGCGCTTGAACTGTTTTGACCGCTGTTTTGATTTTGCTGAGATTGGTTGTTTGATGTGTTTTGATTTTGTTTCGAGGCCGATCTCCTATTTCTTGAGCCTGATCTTGAAACCAGATCGTCTTTATCTTGAGCCGCATAGCTTTTCCTCAGACTCTCGTTAATATCGTTTAAATGTTTTACAACTTCTTGGTTGGACTGCTTCATATCCTGTGCAACTTCATCCATCTTGGTTCCGATAGCCTCGGCAATTCTCTGCTCCATATCTCCTACAATCTCTCCTTCCATATCCATTTCAGATGCCTCAGTCAAGAGATCCATAAAAGTATTCATGTTATCAACTACTTCATCCATCTTGTGGGTCAGGTCTTCAACCGAGTTCTTCAGCTCGTGAGTCGACTCAGTCATATCGTTAACAATCTTCTGATTCGACTTCATAATGTCAATAACATCTCTCACCAGTTCATCATCTGTACTGTTTCCTTGCTGATTTTGCTCCTGCAACTCATCAACTCTTCTCTCAAGCTTTCTCAAAGGACCGACAGGAACAACCTCGTAATCATCCCCCGCAGCTTGATTACCACCAAGTTCAACTTCATCTGACATAGTTTAATTTACCTCAATATACCTAAATTTATCTCTTCCCTGTATAAATAAGGCATGGTCCTAATTAGCTTAATCTAGGAAATTATAGTGCCTCTAGATGGATACCACAGCACCAAGATTCATAGTATCATATAAATTTGAAAGCTCCCCTCGATCGACTTCAAACCTGAGTTTAGAATTAAGCCTATCCTCTTCAACACCTAATATTAAAGTCTCATTAACGTCTCTGTCCTGAAAATTTGCTGCTTTCTCTACCTGCTCTTCCTTAGAGAAGTGGATAAAACCTTCCTCATCGAGCGAATCTGTTCTTAGGTAATCCTGCTTATTCACCTAGCTCCAGAACTCCTTATCGATAATATGGTAGATCATGGAAACAATCTCAAAAATAGAATAATAAGAAAATATTGGAAAAAATCCGTTTTAGCGGACGGAGATTGCCGCACCGATTTACTGCAGACTCTCTACATCATTCCTCCCATACCCCCGGGCATTCCTCCACCGGGGCCGCCTGGAGGTCCGCCACCGGCTTCATCTTCTCCTCCACCGGTTGTGGAGATGACGTCGTCAATTCTGAGAATCATCTCAGCTGCTTCTGAAGCAGAGCTTACTGCCTGGATCTTTGTCTGCTGCGGTTCGACGACCCCCTCGTCAAACAGTCTTTCCGACTCTCCTGAGGTTACGTTGATGCCGCTCCAAGTGTCTCCATCATCGTGTTTGTTTCTGAGGTCGACTAGCGTGTCGATTGGGTCGAATCCTGCGTTTTCTGCTAGCGTTCGTGGAATGATTTCTAGTGCGTCTGCGAAGGCATTGATTGCTAGCTGTTCTCTTCCACCAACAGAGTCGGCATAGTCACGGAGTTCTTGTGCTAGTTCTACTTCTGTTGCTCCTCCACCTCCTACTACTTTTCCATTTCTGAGTGCGGAGCTCACGCCTCCGATTGCGTCTTCCATTGCTCTCTCTATCTCATCAACTACGTGTTCTGTTCCTCCTCTGATCAGGATAGAGACTGATTTGGCTTCCGGACAGTCCTGTACAAATGTCATTGAGTCGCCGCCGACCTTTCTCTGTTCGACTGTTCCGGCGGTTCCCAGATCAGATTTTTCAATTTCGTTGATGCTTGTTACGATGTTCGCATTGGTTGCCTTGGCTAGTTTATCCATATCGCCGCTGCTGACTCTACGCACTGCGTAAATACCTTTCTTGGCCAAGTAATGCTGCGCCATGTCGTCGATACCCTTCTGACAGAGTACTACATTGGCTCCTGCGTCGTCTATCGACTCAACCATCTCCTTGAGCTGTTCTTCTTCCTGTTCGACAAAGTTCTTCATCTGACTTGGATCACTGATGTTGATCTCGGCGTCCGTCTCCGTCTCCCTTACCTCGACGGCCGAGTCGAGAAGCGCGATATTTGCGTCATCTACTTTGTCCGGCATTCCGCCGTGGACTTTCTCCTTGTCAAGAATAACTCCGTTGACAAGTTCTGTATCTTCAACCGATGCTCCCTCGTTCTTCTCCAGTTTTATCATATCTCGATCGATGACGAACTCATTGTCTCTTTCTTCTGCTACTCCTTTTACTGCATCTACTGCTATTTCTGCGAGGTAGTCTCTGGCGGTTTCTGCAGATTTTCCAGTCATAGCTGTCATAGCTACCTTCTGCAGAACTTCGTCGTCTGACAGGTCTACGTTTTCTGCAATTTCCTCCAGTACTTCATTGGATTTTTCTCTGGCTAACCTGTATCCCTTGGTGATAACTGTCGGATGAATTTCCTGATCAAGGAGTTCTTCTGCTTGTTTGAGTAGTTCTCCTGCGATGACCACTGCAGTCGTGGTTCCGTCGCCTACTTCCTCTTCCTGCGTTTCTGCGACCTCGACCATCATCTTGGCTGCCGGATGATCAAGATCCATTTCATCCAGTATTGTTACACCGTCGTTTGTAACCACTAGGTCTCCTACTCCGTTGACCATCATCTTGTCCATTCCTTTCGGGCCAAGAGTGGTTCTCACGGCTTTTGATACAGATTTACATGCTGCTATATTGTTTTCCTGTGCGTCTTCTCCAGTAGTTCTTTCCGCGTCTTCAGACATTATGAAAACCGGTTGACCACCTAGTCCTGTCATAGAATTAATTCACCTATTTTTGTTGATGTATGTAAAAAATATAAATCCATCTGATTCCCAAGATCAGTCAATGCTTTTCTTCAACTCTTCCTGTAAAATTTCAGAGATTGTTGCTCCATCGGCATCAACCTTCTGCTGAAGGACGCCCATCAACGGTCCCTGAGCATGCATTCCCTGTTCTTCAACCATGTCAGACTTCTCATCCAATAATTGCTGAATCCTTTCTCGTATTTCGCTTTCATCAGTCTTCTGGCTGACAACTGCTTCAATAGCCTCATCAGGATTATTCTCCTCCATCTCCTGTAGTGCATCAGGTAGGTCTCCTTTCTGAATCTCTTCTTTTTCCAGAGCTGAGAATATAGCGTTCAGTTCTCCTTCATCTAGATCTTCTATACTTACTCCTTGATCCTCCAGTCCTGCTTTCAGGTTAGTGAAGAAGTTGGCTACAAGTCTTGAATCATATCCATCTTTTAGATTCTCGTATCTCTGTAGCTCAGGAGATGAAACTATCTGAGACGCAAGTTCTTCACCTATTTCTTCAGAGTATTCTTCCTCCTTCTCTTCCAGAGTCTTCGGAAGATTCTCATTTATCTCCTCGACATCCCCTTCCGTTACTCTGATTGCCGGTATATCTGTTTCAGGATACATTCTAGCGCTTCCTGGTAGAGGTCTTGCGTAACTAGTTGTGAAATCCTGTTCAGCAGTCCTCGTCTCCTCTGGAATCTCTCCCCTATAGATTTGCTTGGCTCTCTGCCTTACTGCCTGGGCTGCAGCCTTTGCCTGGCTTTCCTCAGCTGCAATTACTGCTATAACATCCTCACTGTTTTTCTTGAAGTCTTCTGCTACTTTTCCAAATTCTTCTGTTAGTCCGTAGTTTTCTAGGTCTTCATCTGTGTGAAGTATTCCCTGTACGCCACGAGTTTTTGCGTAGTCGACTAATTCTTTAGCTACATATCTTTCTCCGCTTATTTTCTGCTTCATTTTTCCTGTCATTTCAGGTAGTTTCAGTGCGTAGACCGCCCCGTCGTTTTCCAGTACAGTTGATACAATATGGTTTTCCGAACCTTCGAAGTGGTGTGTAACGTTGTCTCCAACAATTTCATCTTCTAGGCCCTCCTCGAATTCTTCTCCTAATTCAACCAGGTTCTTCTGCCTCTCAACTTCCCTTTTAATTAAGTGGTCAATGTTTCTGACATCTTGGAATCCTTTGATTTCTACTCTAGAGCCTTTCTCGATGGATACATTGACATCCTGGCGGATGGTTCCTATTCCTCTTCGGGCCTTTCCGGTGCTTCTGAGAAGCATTCCAATCTCCATTGCAACCTGCTTTGCGTGCTCAGGATCTTGGATTGATGCATCTGTACCAACCTCGATAAGAGGTACTCCTAGACGATTCAGGTCGTAGATTGCCTCTTCATCCTTTCTCTCGTGAATTCCAGCCGATTCTTCTTCAAGTTCAACATCATCAATACTTACTGAACCTTTCTCAACATCAATCTCTCCGTCAAGCCCGACCATTGCTGTTCTCTGGAATCCTGAAGTGTTGGATCCGTCGACAACCATCTTACGCATAACCTGAATCTCTTCTGGAATTTCTCCATCAATCATTCGAACGAAAGTCAGCGATATGTCTAATGCTTCTTCGTCCATGCTGTGAGGAGGTTCTTCATCAATTTCAACCAAGCAATTATTTCTCCTGCAGTAGTTGTATACAAACTTCTTGGACTTTGCGGCTTCAACCTCTGCAGCTTCATCTTTTTCACCTGTTTCACCTGCTACAGCACTGAGGAATCTTTCGACATGTGCATCAGCAGCCTCATCTTCCAATTCGACCGGACATTCGCAGAATAGTTTTGTCTCTGTGTTTAACTGCTGATGGATTTCTATACCGCATTTGAATCCGAGTTCTTCGTAGTTCATAGATGAGTCAGTGCTCCGTAATAATTTGGATTTTTTGTTTCTATAGGAACATCTAGCTGATCAATATCGCTCTCTGCCTCTTCGCTAATTACATAAACGCTACCTTCAGTCAAAATAATGTCCCAACCCTTCTCTTCTAGATCATCAACCATTTCACAAGCTTTTTCCTCTTTCTCCTTATCTTTTGACAATATCATAGACTTTCCCCTCAAGTTCTTCGATAGAAATCCTGTTGTTTTTAAGTAAATGGTCGCTTAGAGCCATTAGTTTTCCGACACCGTTTTCTATCTCTCTTAGGTCTCTTTTGTGGAATTCGTCGCCGACCTGATCTTCTTCTCTCTGGCGTTCTTCCCTTCTTTCTTTTCTTTTTGGTCTTGGCGTCCAGACTGCTATGATTTCTATTTCTTCTTTTGTTTCATTTTCAAATCTCTGCTTTTCGTCCCAACCCCTCATCCCAGTTATAACTATTTTGTCTTTTCCTTCTAGTATTTCTTCGAGGTAAGGCGTGCTTAGTTGGGCGATTGCGTCGCTGCCATGGATTTCCCGCATCTTGTTGACGAATTCTCCAGTCTGTTCTGTTGGTATTTCTCTTTCCTTCATTTCTATTCTTACTACTTCTCCCATGTCGAGTACGGCGAAACCTTCCTCTTCAAGTATTTCTGCGACCGTTGTCTTTCCTGAGAGAGGCATCCCTGTTACTCCGTAGATTTCAGTCATTTGCCGTTCACCTTTTTCTTCAATCTATCGAAAATTTTACCTCCGAACTGTCTCTTTATCTCTGTCTGTATAACTGACTTGGCCACACGATACTCGGTAAAATCTCGAATGTTTTCTACATCAATACCGGAAGTTTTCAGAAATCTTAACGGATCTCGCAGTTCCTCATCGTATTTGTAGGCCTGATCCAGTGCGTATTCTCTGAGAACATCTCTGACCTTGTCAAAACGCTCTTCCTCTAAAAATTTCTTCGCTTTCTCATCGAATTCGTCAAGCATCTTCCTGCTCACTATTTATCCCCACTGTAAATCCTTCTACCACTGATCTCTCCATTAAAGTTTTTCTGGAAAAGCTTCTTAGCTTCTTCCGTAGAGTCTGCCTGACCAAGAACCCACATCAACTTTACATAGGCCAGTTCAGGATGCATGTCTTCTGATTCTATTACTCCTCTTTTCTTTACTTTTACCTGGTTGTCGTATACATCCATGTCAACTCTTCCATTAATACAGTTGGAGCTCATTACAACTACTGCGTCTTCTGTTAACTGTTCGAGTTTGTCCTGTATTTCTTTGTGGTGCTCTGTTTCTTCGTCGAATGTGCTGATTGGCATGTGTCCAAGGCCGGTTCCTTCGATTACAACCCCGTCATAATCTTGATCTATGTAGAATTGGATTTCTTCTGGCTGCAATCCTGGTCTTACTTTCAGGAAGCCGACATTTTCATTTAATTCAGTGCTTTTTTCGTATTCTTTAGTTTCTTCCTCTCTGTTGTAGTCTATGTCTCCTGTCTGGTAATCTACAGTTGCCAGTTTCTCAGTGTTTATCGGTTCAAAGGCATTCCTTCTAGATGTATGCATTTTCTTAGTTTTGGCACCAGGAAGGATCGCGCATGTGTCATCGCTGCTTGTTTCGTGCATGCAGACGCCGATTCCTGTAAATTCTGTTTCTGACAGGAATTTTGTTGCACAGAATAAGTTCATTCTTGCATCAGTGGATGGTCTATCGCTGCTTCTCTGTGATCCGACTAGTAGCACTCCAGTGTCTACTCCTTTTAACATCAAATTCA
The DNA here is from genome assembly GCA_964604885.1 of uncultured archaeon. Taxonomy (GTDB): domain Archaea; phylum Nanohalarchaeota; class Nanosalinia; order Nanosalinales; family Nanosalinaceae; genus Nanohalobium. The sequence goes on along the minus strand of CAZSAB010000004.1, from coordinate 13,922 downwards.
AGGCAGCTGCTGTGCTGCTGAGTGTGTCTGTTCCATGACCTATTACTATTCCATCGTATTCGTCTTTTACTTCGTCTATTTTTTCCGCGATACCTTGCCAGTGGCCTGGTTCCATGTCTTCGGACATTATTTTTCCTACATAGACCTCTGAGTGTACATTGGCTTCTTCGATTACTTCAGGGTACATTTGGACCATGTCTTCCTGTTCAAATGATGCTTTGACTCCTCCTGTTTCGTAGGAGACTCTTGAGGCGATTGTCCCTCCTGTGTGTAGAATTAGTATGTCTTTCTGGTCCTCGCTGTGCCTCATGTTAACCTCAGAATCTGTTTCAGGTTCTTCTCGTTTCTCAATTAGTTCCACTTTTTCTGGTTTGAGGCCTATGTTGTATCCTGATTCTAGTTTGAGATTGATTATTTCCGGATCGCCTGTTCCAGGTTTGGGCATTAAGCGGCCTTCTCTTCCGTTTACTTCGATCCAGTCTCCGGTTTCTATATTTTTGTCTTCCAGTAGTTTCCGGACTTTATCAGAATACATACGGATTACCTATCAATTAAAGCTTAAGAAGTCTTCAACGACTGGACCCTATTTAAAAAGCTGTCGTGCGAACAATATTCTAGTAAACTTGCAAAACGCGAGAATTTAGACTTTAGAGGTATATTTTCTATGAAAGTACACACAATTGGAGGCTACGAAGAAGTCGGCAAGAACATGACAGCCGTCGAAGTTGACGGCGAAGTAGTCGTATTCGATATGGGATACGATATGGAAAGTGTTGTCGGCTCTGACGAGCAAATCGACGAACTTACGACAAATCAAACCCTAGAAACAGGAGCAATTCCAAAAGACGAACAGATCTACGAGAAAAATGTGGTAGCAATCGTTATCGGTCACGGACACCTCGACCATGTTGGAGCAATTCCAAAACTGGCAGGGGCTTACGACTGTCCGATTATCTGCACACCGTTCACGGAGAAGATCATCGAGAATGGTTTGGAGAGTGACAGAAAAAACATCAACAACCAGATCATATCCATGGAAACAGGAGAAAGCTTTGAAATCTCCGGTAAAATGGAACTGGAATTCCTGCATGTCAACCACTCTATTCCAGACGCAACTCTCTCACTGCTCAAGACTCCAGATGGCAATGTCATCTACGGAAACGACATGAAATTTGACAGAAGACCGGTAATCGGGGAAAACACCGATATCGACCGACTGAAAGAAGTTGGAGAGGAAGGAGTCGAACTGATGATTCCGGGAACCACTTCTGTCGACGAAGACGGTAGAGTAGCACCGGAAGAATCAGTAAAAGTCGAACTTGAAAACGTTCTGAACGCTTCATACGAAGCAGGAGGTGCAGTAATCGTTACGACATTCTCAAGTCAAATCGCACGTTTGAACTCGATCATTGAAGCTAACGATGGAAGAAGAAAGATCGCATTCGTAGGACGCAGCCTTAAAGAGTACACGAAGGGCGCAGAAGAATGCGACTTAATCGACCTCTCAAATGTTGAAGTTGTCTCATACTTCGATGAATGTGAAAACCTTATGAGAAAGGTTGATGGTGAAAGAGAGGAATGGCTTGTCGTTGCAACCGGAAACCAGGGAGAGCCTGGAGCACAGATGGACAAGATTGCATCAGGAACATACCCATTCGGCTTTGAGAAAGGAGACCATGTGATTTTCTCCTCCAGAACCATTCCAACACCACCAAACAAGGCAAACAGGTACAAGCTTGAGAAGAAATTAAGCGAGCAAGGCGTAAGACTGTATAAAAACATTCATACATCAGGACACGCCAAGAAAGAAGATCACAGAGACTTCATCACATTCCTTGATCCGGAGAACATTATTCCAAGCCATGGCCACCTACAGAAACTTGGAAGTTATGTTGAACTGGCTCGTGAAGAAGGTTACAGTCTAGGAGAAGACATCTTCCTCTCAGAAAACGGGAAAGTCATCGATATCGAGTAGGAATTACTACTCGATCCCCTTCTTCCACGTTTCTTCTTTCTGTAAAGCTAGAGTTTGTTTCAATTACGTATTTTGCTGGAGCATCGCTTCTGTAAGTCTTTAAATCTTCATCAGAAGTATTAGGCTCAGGAACTGTTTCCTCAATATTGATGATTCTGCCCTCGGCATCCACAAATATCATGTCCAGAGGGATTAACGTGTTTTTCATCCAAAATCCTCTATCATCTTCTTCCGGGAAGACGAACAGCATGCCCTCATCTATAGTCAGTTTCTCCCTGTACATCAGTCCTGTTTCCCTTTCACTCGCGGTATCTGCTATTTCAACTTCTAGAGAGGTATCTGAGTTGGGGAAGTTTACCTGTGTCGCGCCTCCGAATGTAAGCGCCAGGGTAATCTGAAGAATAAGTAGTGCTGGAAGGATCTTGAAAGGGTTCACAGTTGATATAAAGGATTGTAGTAATATTAACTTTTATGGAACTTGAACTGGATCTTGAACTTGACCGGAAGCAGATCGGATTTCTGCTTTTCGGGACACTACTCGGAATCGGATTAACTCTCGGATACACAAACCTGTCTCAAAACAGTTCACAGGCCTCGAATCAACTGGAAGACTTCCTTGAAAATCAGTCAGGTCAGGAACTGGAGGTAGTCAACTCGGAGTCAGCAGGACAGTACCACAGAGTAGATATCAGAACCGAAGATGACCAAGTAACAACATACTACACTGACGGAAAAAGATTCACATCACAGATGCAGAGCACTGGTGACATCCAGGAAAGAAACACTGCGCTTACAGAGTTCAGCCAATGCCTTCAAGACTCAGAAACAGTAATGTTCGGAAACACGACCCAGCAGGCAACTCAGGCACAGATCCAGGCACTTGGAGGAACACAGGTAGTGGCACCGATCTATCAGGACGTCTCAAACAACCAGACACTCCGACAGGTAGCACAGCTTGGAATCACTCAGGTACCGGCATTCTACCGCAACCAGTCTGCAATCCAGGGAACAAAGACACTCCAGCAGGTAGAACAGTTCACAGGCTGCGACTACCGACTCAACTAACATTTTTCCTTTCTTTTAACAGTGCTCAGAGATCCGGCAGACTATCTGGAAGGAAAGAGAACAGAACTGTAACTCGAATAAAATTATAGACTGTGAAAGTCATAAACATGCAGGAGTAACTGTGGTATATGCAAATTCTAGGTAAACTGAAGAACTTTTTGTCTGAAAAAGCAGAGCCTGTTGAACTTGAACAACCAGATCAGGCCGACGACGTTTTCAAAGACAGAAGACGTGAAAAACTGGAGGAACTAGAGGATAAAACCCAGAATTTCGACCGGGAAGTTGAAACTCGCCTAGAAAACCTTGAAAGAGATCTACAAAATCTGAGGGGCTATGAGGATCCAAAGAACAGAGCTATTATAGAGGACAACATTGAAAACTTCATTCAGAAACGTTTAGACCTTATAAACGACTTCTCAACCTCCCAAAATTTAGAGGAACTTCATGGACGCCTTGAACAGTTTCTGAAGGAGTTTAACTCGATGACAGAGAAACGTGGAAAAATCCTGGAGGAAGCAGGTGTTGGAGACAGCGTATTCAACACATTGAATGATTTGAACGGTGTCTTTGAAGATATACAGAACTTTATGGACAGTGACTATACTACAAGGAGGCATCTGGAAGAGCTGGAAGCCAAAACAGCCAGGCTTAAGGAATTAAATACAGAAATTAAATCTGTAAGGCAGAAAATAGAGGATAAGCAAGTAGAAAAAGTTAAGGAACAGCTAGAGGAAAAGAAATCTGAAATAAATCGGTTGAAGGGTAGTAGCCTGAAAAATGAGTTTGAGGAGATGCAGGAGGAGCTTGAACAAGCCAGAGAGGATAGAAGAAAGCTGCTGGAAGATACAGGGAAGAATATTGGCAGGATGGAGCGAGGACTGAAGAAGATGCTGCATGAAAGCAAGATAGGAAAGGTCTCAGAGGAAGGATCTAGGGCATTGAGAGATATCAGAGATGGAAATAAAAAAGAGCTTATTGACCGAGATCCGGCGAAAGTAGAGGAAGCTGTAAAAGCAGTCGAAAAATCTGTTGAGGGAGATTTCCTGTCGGGCTCAACCCGCCAGCAACTGATTCAGGGCGTAAGCTTCTTCTCAACCTTCAGGGATAAAAAAATGAAGCTGAAAAAACTTCAGTCAGAGATCAAAGAACTGGAGAAAAACGTAGAAAACCATAGCTTCAAATCAGATCTGCAGAAGCTTGAAAAAGAAAAAGAGGAGCTTGAAAACAAACTTCAAAAACAAAAAAGAGAGAAAAGCGACCTCAGAAACAGGAAAGACAGCCTTGAATCCGAAATAGCCGGTTTGCAGGATGAAATAGTCTCGATCCTTGAGAAAGAGTTTGATACGGAAATAGAGAAAACCTTCTAGAAACTTCAAACCCATCAGAATTAAGAAAACGGACACAGCAATTCAATCATGATCCTGCTCCTCCCTAATCAGTTATTCCCCAAGGAAAAGATTCCAGAAAATGAGTTAACCCTGATAGAGCACCCGAAATTCTTCACAGATAAAGACTTTCACAAACAGAAACTAATTTTACACAAGGCCTCAATGAAGGCCTACCAAGATAGAAACGATACAGAATATATAGACCTAGAGGAAGACTATCAAAAGGTTTTCAGAGAGAACAATGAAGTCATTATATTCGATCCTGTCGATCATGAAATTCTGGAGGAGTTCAAAGGCCTGGCTGAAGAAAACAATGTCGATCTGAAAGTTCTAGAGTCGTCTAACTTCCTCGCTTCCAGAAAATTCAACAGAGACTACTTCAAAGACAACAGGATCTTCCAGCTAGATTACTACAAGAAGATGCGAAAAAAACACGATATCTTAATGACGGATGATGGGCCTAAAGGCGGTAAATGGAGCTTTGATCAGGAAAACAGGAAGAAAATGCCTCAGGACATGGAGACGCCAGAAATACCTAAATTTTCAAGTGAATATGTGGAGGACGCAAAGGCATGGGTTGAGGAAAACTTTTCAGACAATCCTGGAAAAGTAGAGAACTTTTTCTGGCCGACTACCCGTGATCAGGCCTTGGAAATGCTTGATGACTTCCTGGAAAATAGGATGGAGAAATTTGGCGATTATCAGGATGCCTTTGAAAAGGACTTGGAGTTCGGTTTCCATGCATTGACATCTTCATCCATCAATACAGGCCTTCTAAATCCTGAAGAAGTCGTTGAAAGAACTTTAGCTGCACACAAAGAGAAAGATTATCCTATGAACTCCCTGGAAGGTTTTCTTCGGCAGATAGTGGGTTGGCGAGAGTTTATCAGGGCGATGTACCAGATCCATCCAGAGATGAGAGATGAAAACTTCTGGGATATAGACAACGAGATGCCGGAGGAGTTTTACACAGGTGAAACAGGCCTCCCACCCGTAGATTACGCGATTCAGCATGCAGATGAGAATGCTTACTGCCACCACATCGAAAGATTGATGGTTCTGAGTAACTCGATGCTGTTACTTGAGATTCATCCGGAAGAGGTCTATGACTGGTTTATGGAGATGTTTATCGACAGCTATGAATGGGTGATGGTGCCGAACGTCTACGGAATGGGACAGTACGCCTGGCCCGACATGATGACTAAACCCTACATCTCATCCTCAAACTACATCAACAAAATGAGCCACTACACAGGCGGAGACTGGGAAGACGACTGGACAGGGCTATACTGGAACTTCATCTCTAAGCATGAGGAAAAGATCGGAGATATTCAGAGAATGAGCTTCATGACCTCAACACTGGAGAGGATGAATGATGAGACTGTTGAAGAGCATAGAGAAAATGCTGAGGCATTTAGAAATAGTCTAGGCCTAGAATAAAATTAACTCTTTATTTATTGGAGCAGTTTCTATAATTAGCTATGAAGGAGATTGAAGCCAAAATTCTTGAGATAGATCCTGAGGGATTACGTGAAAAGATGGAGAAAATTGGAGCCAGTAAAGTATTTGAGGAACAAGTTAGATCGGAGTTCTATGATTTTGATGATGGGCGGATAGAGGAAATCAAATTACTTCAAAAATCTTCTCTCCTTTTCTCCGCCATTTCTGAGGCCTCTCGTCTTCTTTTGGATAGCCTATTGGAAGCATCAGGATAGGCCTCTCCCATTCCTCAAGTTCCAGGCTTTCTGATATTTTTTCGTCGGAGAATCCTCTTACCGGGCAGGTTCCGAGGCCTTCGTTTTCGCATGCCAACATGAAGAAGGTTGCTGGTATCATTGTGTTTCTGTTTAGCCAGCCGGTTTTGAATAACTCGTCTCTCTCGCTATAGCCCGAAATTCTTTCCCTGTAACCTTTAGCAGTTTCCTCATCTAAATAGCCTTTCTCCAGCATATATTCAAGAGTTTTATTTAGATTTGTATCAATTCTATCATCTCCAACCAATAAAATGATTTTATCCACGTCTCCGACCCATTCATTTCCTGGCACGACAGATTCTACGGCAGCTTCGATCGCTGCTTTTGAATCTAAGACTTTGAAGCTGTAGGCCTGAAGGTTGAAAGCAGTAGGAGCTTGCGTGGTTAATTCGAAAATCTTTTCCAGTTTTTCCATCTCTACCTCTCTATCTCTGAATTCCTTGTAGGATCTTCTCTCATCGACCAATTTTTCGAAATCCATAATTATGCCTCCGGCGGATAGTCTTCAGGATCTAGATCTCCTTCTATCACATGATCATAATAAGTGCAGTATTTTTTCAGTTTTGTTTCTCCACATGTTGGGTTTCTGGCCGTACAGTTATTTTTCCCGTGTTCAATCAGAAGCATGTGGAAAGAGTTTTTGATTTCATGTGGCACTGCTTCATTCAAAAGTTTATGCGCTCTCTCATTAGAGGCAGAGAAAGGAATCAACCCGAATCTCTTGGAGATTCTTTCTACATGTGTATCAACCGGCATCACGTTCGCATCGAAATGGAAGTTGAGTAAAACACTTGCAGTCTTCGGTCCGATTCCTTTGATCTCTTCCAGCCAGGCCTGTGCATCTGAATCCTCCATCTCACCGAGAAAATCTACACTGTAGTTATCAGAATCTCCCTGTTCTCTCAAGGCCTTCAGTGTTCTCTGAATTCTCTTTGCCTTTGTCTCTGGCAGGCCTGCTGGATTAATTGAGTCAGCTAGTTCCGGTATATCTGCTTTTTCTATTTCCTCGTAGTCATGAAAGTCGTTGAATAGGTTTTCTGCGGCTCGAGCTGTATTTTCGTCCGCTACATTCTGGGATAGTATCGTGATTAAAAGTTGTCTTACTCCGTCGCTGTCATCATAATCAGCTTGTTCTCCGTAGACATCAAGAAGTTCCTGATGGATTTCTATGATTCTTTCTTCTGAGTTATCTATTTCCATCTCTACCTTTACAGCTCTTTGAGGAATAATTTTGCTGCTTTTTGACTTGAGTCAGGTCCTCTGGCGGTCACCAAGTTTCCATCTATCTTGACTGAGACTTCTTTTCCAAGCTCTGGATCCCAGTCTGCTCCTGCTTTCTTCACTTTATCTTCTACGCGGTAAGGCAGCTTTTTACCTTCTCTCACTTCGTTTTCATCTACCTGGTCCTTTTCCCATTCATTTGGGAATCCGGTAATCTCTCTTCCATCAGTTAATTCTTCGGTGAAGCCTAGAATCCCTACAGCATGGCATATAACCAAGGCTCCCTGTTTCTCTACTGCTTCTTTCAGAAGTTCTTGAACGTGCGTGTCCTGATTTATATCCCATAAAGTTCCATGGCCGCCCGGAAGAACCAATGCATCGTAATCATCCCTGTTTCTATAGCCCTCCATCAAAGCCAAGGGATAATTCAGATCATCGTCTTCTTCCAGAAACTCCGAGTAATCTTCAACCGATTCCGGATCCGGCTTTGGAACCTCTCCAGTCGGTGTAGCGACTTCTACCTTATGTTTTTCTCTAATCTCTTTCAACGGCTCTATGCATTCCTCCGCCCAGAAACCAAACTCAGAAACCACAAAAAGAACTCTCATAACAATTAAGTATCCAGCAGGATTTTTAATCTACCAGCTGAGAAACAATGAAATTATTTGAGGAAAACAGTTTCTTAGATGAAAATACTTTACCACCGGAGAGACCTGAGAACACTGGATAACAAGGCTTTAGAAGTTACAGCTCAGGAAACAGTACCGGTCTACATATTCGATCATGATGAATGGTCTCATCAGCTTTTACTGGATGCACGAAAAGAATTTGTTCTCGAGTCTTTGAAGGACTTGAAACAGCAGTACATCAAGCTGGGAACCAAACTGACTTTTTTCCATGGTGATCCACTGGAGATCTTATCCAATCTCAAGGCCGAAGGACATGAAATAGTATTCAACAAAGACGGCAACCATTTCTTCCAAGAAAAAGAGAAAGCTCTCAGAAAGGAATTCACTCCGGTAAATGGGAAAGCTGTAATCTACAGAGAAAGTGGTAGGGCTGAAAAATGGTCAAACCACGCCAAACACTGGTTCGAATCAAATCAGTATCAGAGGCCTGAATCAATCCAGGAAAATAATCTGGAAGGAAACACCTCGATCAAGGAAATCAGGGAAAAATACGAGATCAGGTCTGAAAAGGAAAGTTTCGGGAAAGGTGGCAGCTTCGAAGCCAGGAAAAGACTGGAAGACTTTATCGAAAAAATCGATGAATACTCCGGATGTATTTCATCTCCGTCAAAAGCCGAAAGCTCTACCTCACATCTCTCGCCGTATATCAGGTACGGATGTATCTCTCCACGCCAGGTCTATCAGAGAGTAAAAGACCGAACTGATTCCAGGAATAATGAAAGAAGTGTAGAAATGTTCAAGGACAGGATTTTCTGGCAACAGCATTTCAATCAGAAAATCGAGGACAATCCTGAGTTATTCGAGAAAGCGATTAACCCGGTCTATCAAGATCTTTACAGGGAAGACAGAGATGAGGAAAAGATTGAGGCCTGGAAGAAAGGCTTGACTGGTTATCCATTGGTAGATGCTTCAATGCGGGCCTTGGTTGAGACCGGCTGGCTGAACTTCCGTATGCGGGCAATGTGCGCCTCTTTCTTCTCCTACATACTGAAGCAGTGGTGGAAAACCGGTGCAGACTTCTTCTACAAACATTTGATCGATGCGGATGTTGCGATTAATTACTACCAGTGGCAGATGCAGTCCGGATTGATAGGAGTCCACGCGAACCGGATCTATAATCCGACGAAACAGGTGAGGGAAAACGATCCCGACGGCAAATTTATCAGGAAATATGTGCCGGAACTGGAGAATGTTCCTGATGAATTTATCGATCAGCCCTGGAAGATGCCAGAGAGAGTTCAGAGAGAATCAGGTGTGATCATTGGAGAGGACTACCCTGAACCGATAGTCGAATATGAGAGAGAAGCCCGGAAAGCCCGGGAATTTTTCCAGAGTAGGGCCTCGAAGGCCTATGCATCTTTCAGAGACGATGAAGTCTGGGAAAAGGCCTCCTTGAGTTCAAGGCATGACAGAGAGGAGATTCTGGAGAAAGCCGATGACAGCCAAAAAGATCTGAGCTCCTTCGGATAGGTAATGTGAAAAGTACAGAGTCCTACTAGTTATTATGGTAGATCAAATTGGTTTTGAATCCCCAGCATATCACAACGGAGAAACACAGAGATTCAGTCTTGACGGAGAAGGCCTCTCAGTACTGGCATTCTTCCCTGGAGCTTTTACAGGCGCCTGTACGGAGGAAATGTGTAACTTCAGGGACTCGATGAGCGAGTTCAGCGAAATGGGCACAGAAGTAATCGCGATCAGCGTCGACACTCCCTTTGCTTTGAAAGAATTTGCTCAGCAAAACGATCTGGAATTCACTCTTGTCAGCGACACATCAAAAGAGATCTCCAGAAACTATGATGTGGATATAGTAATGACAGGCCTCGAGTATAAAGTCGCGAACAGAGCAGTTTTTCTGATTAAAGATAATGAAGTGATCTATGAGTTACGACTGGAGGATCCATCAAACCTTCCTGACATGGAGAGACTGAAACAGGAGATCAAAGAGGCCTGAGCAATGACGGGTAAAACATTTCCCTAATCTTTGTTCCATATGAAAATAGCTGACGGAATCTACGGACTTCCACAGACACTTGAACTCGGAGAACAATCAGAACAAATCTACCCGGTAGCGGTAGAAGAAGAGGACGGAGGCCTCATATTAATCGATGCAGGCCTGCCAGGAAATCTAGAAATTACAGAAGAGAATCTAGAAGAACACAGCTTCTCGCTTGAAGATGTCGAAAAACTTATTTTAACTCATCAGGACTTCGATCACTGTGGATGCGCAGCCGAACTTGTAGAAGAGACGGATGCCGCGGTATTCGCTCATGAAAAAGACGCGCCAGCGGTTGATGGGAGAGAACAACCTATCAAAGGTGAGGAGAGATACCCGGCTCTCGATGTTGATGTGGAGTTAGTCGGTGGAGAAACAATCAGAATAGAAGATAGAAAACTGGAAATAATTCATACGCCTGGTCATACACCCGGCCATATCTCAATCCTGACAGAAGGCCTTCTAATTGCTGGAGATGGGGTAAACGTTGAGGAAGACGGGTTTTCAGGCCCAAGAGAAAGATTCACGCCTGGAATGGAGGAGGCAACTGAATCCGTCCATCTGCTCTCGTTCAGAGAATACGACAAAGTTCACTGCTTCCATGGCGGGACAGTAGAGGCCTCAAATCAGGATGTAAAGGAAATCTCCGATGAGCTTGGAAAAGAGTTCAGAGGGTTTGAACAAGTCTCGGTCGAAGGGCCTTTCAAGTTCCTGCGTCAGGAGCTGGAAAACAATGATGTAGGTCTCTCAGTCTTCCAGATTCCAGAGGGAGAATCTCACGGCGCCCAGAATGATCCTAAAGCCGGACATCGACACTCAGAACAGACTGAAATCTATTACTTCCAAGAAGGATCCGGCACATTCAACATTGGAAATGTCGAGGAAAAGTATCAGGCGGGTGATGCCTACTTGGTCAAGGCCTTCAAGTACAGAAGAATCGATGCAGAAGAGGATACAGAGATGTTTATTGCCGGCGCACCTGTAAATGACGAGGCAGAGGAAGGCAAGTTGGAGTAAAGGTTAAAGGCCTTTCTTTTCTATTTTCTTTCTATGATTAGAGAGTATGCCCCGATTGCTTTGATTCCGGCTGCGTGGGCGATGACTTTCGCCACGATGATCTATCCCGGAATCAGCAGTTACTGGATCCAGCACATGCATTACTTCATGATGCTGTTTCTAGGCGGATTCACAGTTCTATCCTGGAAGGAAATGAGCTCTGATCCAGTCTTGGATATCTGGAGAAAAGTGATCGCATCAGGAATACTATTTACAGGCCTTGGAGCATTAAGTTTCACATCTAGCTCCTACTCTCAGGTTTTAGCAATTTTCAGTCTAGCTTATTGGTTTCTAGCACCGGCAGTAGCGCTTTACTATTCAGCAAAGCACATGGATCAATATTCAGACCTCTATGGAAAACTGGGTTTAGAATCAGTTATCGGATTCCAAATTTTTGGATTAGGCATTTTCACAGAAGTTATTTCACTCCAGATCATAGGTATAGTTAGTATTGCTGTGGTCCAGACTTGGAGTATATTTGTCGCTTCAAAACTTGATTCAGAAAACTAGTTGAGGAGATTTTAGATCAGAAAGCTTTCGGAAATATGAGACTTTGGAAACCTGATAACCTATGAATTCTTCAAAAACTTCGCGCTGAGCATCCTGGGAATTTTTATTCCTATCCTGATTTATTCCGAGGAGTTCGAGGCCTGGGAAAAGGAACAGTATGGAAAAAGCTGGAGGAATTAATTGATGACCGGGGCGAACGGTTTAAGTCGGCGGAGCTGGTCTGGATTATCTTTTCAAAATACAACCTTAAAGTTTTATTTTTACTGTATTTTATTAAGTGAAATACATAAACTTTTTTACAGAATGTTTGACCCCGAAGCTATATTTGATGAGTCACAGGATTTATTCAGTTATCTGACCAGTATACTTGGTATCTTGTTGCTGGTGCTTTTTGCGATCGGTGTCTTTGAAGTGGCTCTCCAGATAGCTCAATTACTTCTATCAGGAAATTTTACAAGCGTATCCAATATCTTAGGCGTGATTGATTCGGTGCTTTTGTTAATGATTGTTCTTGCTGTCTTTAGAGACCTTGAATCGTATATCAAAGGCAGAAATCTATTGTACGTAATCGTACAGGTTGGAATAATCGCTGTAGTCAGAAACATAATTATCACTATAGCTTCTGATCCGTCGAGCAGTATTGATACGATGTACTTCTCAGCCAGCAGCCTACTGCTTTTAACAGGTCTTTTCATAGGTTATTACATTATTGAAAAATATGGAGAAGTCTCAACCATTGATAGCGAGTAGTTAGAGCTGATAAATCTTACATAACTAAAGTCAATTAACTAAATTACAGTACTGTCTAACGGTAAAGATTTCATGGTTATATCTTCATTAATCGAGGCTTGGAGGAAGATGAGAGATGAAGGTATTATCTAAAGAAGAAAACTGCATTATCTAAAATTCCTCCAGCATTTATGCGGGTTTTAATTACTCCGGACTCTTACCACAACAGTGTTCTGGACTACTGGCTCATCTTTCCTGTGTCCGATCTGTTTGTAGCTTCTATTGACATCTACGTCGAACTCCTTACGGACTGTATCCATGACCTGTTGGCTCATATGCTCTGTCGATAGGAAAAAGTCTTTACCTCCGTCTATGCTTCTCTTATCTATGAGAAAGTCTTCATGATTCTCCTCTTCAAGAGTAGAACATCTCTTTTCTATAAGACCGGTAACTTCTTCCGTATTTTCTCCTCGGATCTGTAACTTGGTCTTGGCGTATTCACCCTGAAAGCCTGTACAGTCCCGGCAGATGACATCTTTCTTGTCGACCTTAATCTGTCTCTTTTGCTCCAGGCCATGCTTGCGGATTCGAAGGCTTACCTCGTCTTTGAAAGATGCCGAAAGTAGATCATAACCCGAGTCCTTATTCCTAAAGTACTTAGATAATAGATATCTAACTTTGCTTTTGTTACTGGTTTTGAGCCGCCATTCGCCATCGATTTCTGTTCTCCCGCACTTCTCACAGACTTTGATATGGAGTTTGTTAGGAAGATCAATCAGATGCTCTTTCTCAGAGTAACAGTTGCCACAGAGTTTGCTCTCATCTCCGTACAGTCTGTCGGCCTCCTGACCACATCTCGGACAAAAACTGTTCAGATCCATAAAAAATCTACAAGAAATAGATTTAATATCAACAAATAAAACCTCTCAGCAAAGAATCTCAACAGTAATAACATGAAAAATTAATCAACCTTTATGACCAATCTTGGATACGCAGACAAAAACTACCATCTGTCCGAAAAAGGCATTAGAGCAGGCAGAAGCATGCAGAAAAAAACATTCAAAGACAAAGGATTAGAGTATGCTGGAGAATTAGCTGAACAAAACTGCAGGGACCTGAAAAAGATAGTAAAATGGAACTCAGAACACGAGATCTACTTCTACAGGATCACATCATCATTTATTCCATGGCATAACAGGTACAAACTGCAAGACCTACCTAACTACAACACAATTAAGCAGTTGCTCAAAGAGTTAGGAGAGATAGCCGACGAATATAACCAGAGGCTAACCTTTCACCCAGGTCACTTTGTAAAATTGGCTAGCCCGACAGAAGATGTAGCAGAGAAAGCAATAGATGAGCTCAATACCCATGGAAAGCTTTTGGACTTGATAGGGGCTGAAAGAAGCACCTACAACTCAATAAATATCCACATAGGAGCACATTACAGCAACAAAGAAAAAACCGGCAAAAGATTCTGCGAAAACTACAGAAAACTTTCAGAATCCGCCAAGTCAAGGCTCACAGTAGAGAATGATG
>CAZSAB010000003.1:101754-114764 GCA_964604885.1 uncultured archaeon | reverse complement strand
ACGACTCCGACAAAATCCGGAACTATGCAAAATACAGAAACGAGATAGCATGGGGCGAATTCTTCTACCAAGTCATGTACCACAACCCTAACGCAGTACACCGTAACTACAAGGAGATTCCAAACGAGATCAACTGGAAAAACGACTCCAAGGAATTCGAGGCATGGAAAAAAGGTGAGACCGGAGTACCTTTTGTAGACGCAGGAATGAGACAGCTCAGAAACAAAGGATACATGCACAACCGTCTAAGACAGAATGTCGCAAGCTTCCTGACAAAACACCTGATGATAGACTGGAGTAAGGGAGCAAGGTTCTTCAGAAAACACCTTATTGACCATGATACTGCTTCTAATATTGGAGGTTGGCAATGGGCAGCTTCAACAGGTACAGACTCAGTGCCCATAAGGATATTCAACCCGGTGAAACAGGGCAGGAAATACGACTCCCACGCAGAGTACATAAAGAAACACGTTCCTGAACTGCGAGATTTGGACCCCAACAGCATCCACGGATGGGTAGAGATGGGTCGGGAAGAAAGAAATAGTTACGATACAGATTACCCGGATCCGATCATCAACTTCAACCAGCGATACCACATGGGCAAAAAAATGTTTGAAAGTGCACTGGGTAAGTTGTAATATGGTAGACTATCCTGTAAGATTTAATTCGAAAGCAGAGGCGGAAAAGAAAAGTGAACACTGGAATCTGGAGACGGATGAAGACCTGGAGACAGAGATGAGTGCTCCGGAAGAGTTCGGCGGCGACTCCGAGAATCCATCACCCGAGGACTTGTTCAACGCAAGCCTGGGAAGCTGTATACTCGCAACGTTCAAGGTAACAGCCGAGAGGAAAGGCCTTGATTTTAACGAGATTGAGGTTGAGTCAAATACGGATCTGGACAGGAACGAGGAAGGCCGTCCCATCATGAAAAGAGCCGATGTAACTGTTTCAGTTCACGTAGTTTCAGATGACTCTTTAGCTGAGGAAGTGGCGGAGATCGCCGAGAAAAACTGCTTCATCCACAACTCTGTGAAGACGGACGTCGAACTGGAGTTCAACTTAGAAAACTAGATTAAGAAGAAAGGGGGTTAGGAAGAGCTATTCGGCTTAGTATCTGCCGAAGAATCCTAAGAAGAACGATGCGAATCCTAATGCGATCAAAGCCCACTGCAGGTCCTGAGTCGATACTGCGTATGTGGCTATCAGTGCGATTACCGTGCTGGTGGCACCGCTGATAAATTACGGCTTGACTTCAGCTATTTCCCAAGGATTTTCATCATTAGATATTCGATAAATTTCAGTTGTTTCTGTGCCATAGGTAGTGCTATGGAGATGGCAGAGAGTAGAAGTGCTTCCTTGATGCCGAGGCTGAAGGGTAGCGGTATGAATATCATCCAGGTTTTTCTTGTTTTGACAGGGTTTTGAGGCCTTTCCCTCAGGAGTTTAAGCCAACAGAAGCAAAGCCAAATACGTTTTACGTTGAAATCATGAGGATGGCCGCATTCAAAATCGCCTCGGCACTGGTCTTCCTTTTGGTGGCGACTTTTGCGGTAAGACTTGGCTTGAAGGCGGTTAGAATGCTGGCGTCCCGAAAGTTTTCAGAAGAGACTATCGTCAACCTTGTAGAGAACGCGGCCAGAGGGCTGATGTGGTTCTCGCTTATACTCTTAGCGTTGAGCATTCTCGGCTTCGGTCAGATAGCAGCCTCTCTGGGAACGGCTGCCGGATTCGTGGCCTTAGGAATATCTTTAGCATTGAGGAATGTACTCTCTGATACAGCAGCAGGAGTCTACCTGGCGAAGGATCCAGACTTCAACAACGGAGATCAGGTGGAGGTCGACGGAGTGAAAGGCACAGTGACCAGCGTAGGATTAAGGAAATCCCGTCTGGAACTTGAGGACGGAAATACTCGTGTTATCAATAATTCCGATGTGGAGAAGAAGTGGACTTTGCTGGAAGAGTAGGGATTTATACAGTTTTTCCGACCAGTTTTATGCATGGAAGTTGAAGAACTGGCAAGAAAGTACGCCTTGAAGAACGCCTCTGAGTACGGCGGAGAATGCGACCCTGGTGCAGTAATCGGAAAGATAATGAGTGAGGAAGACTTCGACCCTGAAGAGGTTCAAAAGGCCGCAGGAAAGGTCTGTGGCGAAGTCAACGCAATGAGTCAGGAAGAACAGCAGGAAGAGCTTGAAGACTTCGAGTTCGAGGAAGATGAACACGAACACGATCCTATACCTGATTTAGATATTGATGAAGGTGAGGAAGTGGTTCTGAGGTTCGCACCCAACCCGAACGGCCCACCACACGTTGGACACGCACGTGGAATGATTATCAACGGAGAATTAAAACAGAAGTACGATGGAAAACTGATACTAAGGTACGACGACACCGATCCTGTAACCAAAAGGCCGCTGAAGAATGATGAAAACAACGCGTACGAGATGCTGAAGGAGGACTATGAATGGCTGGGCTACGAGATAGACGAGGTGCGCTACAGCTCCAAAAACTTTGACAAATTCATTGAGATCGCTGAAGAGTTAATTGAAATAGATAAGGCCTACGTCTGCCAGTGTTCACAGGAAAAAGGCCAGAAATACAGGAAGGAAGGCGAGTCATGCCCACATAGAGGCCAGAACGTTGAGGAAAACATTGAAATATGGCAGCAAATGAAGGAAGGAGGTTTAAGTGAGGGAGAGGCAGTCCTAAAGATCAAGACAGACATGCAGCACAAGAACCCTGCCGTACGGGACTTTGTGGCTTTCCGGATTATCAAAGACCCGAACCACCCAATCACCGGCAACGAGTACCCTGTCTGGCCGATGCTTGACTTCCAGGGTGCTGTGGAAGACCACTTGATGGGTACGACGCATATCTTCCGTGGAAAGGATCTTCGAGCGTCAAAAGAGAGGCAGAAGTTCATCTATGGTTATCTTGACTGGGATTATCCTGATGTGAGGCACTGGGGCAATGTCCAGATTTCTGGGCTTAATGCACCTGTCTCAGGCTCCGAGCTTTCCCATATGATTGAGAATGGAGAACTACACGGTTGGGATGATCCTCGAGCGCCGACTTTAAGAGCTTTAAGGAAGAGAGGGTTCCAGCCTAAGGCTATCAGAGACTTTTTCGTGGAAATGGGTGTGACTGAAAACGATGTAGAGGCGTCGGTCGAATCGCTTGAGAAAGAGAATACGCGAGTCATCGACGAGGATGCTGATAGATATTTCTTCGTGGCAGAACCTGAGAAACTTAGAATTACAGGAATTCCTGGAGATCTGAAGGCTGAGATGGAAGTCCACCCCGAGCATCCGGAAAGAGGGGTGCGTTCACCAGAGATCGATATAGAGAATGGAGAGCTAGAAGTCTTTGTCGATGCAAGCGATTTTAATGACGGGTTTTACCGATTGAAAGGGCTTTGCAATGTTGAGATCAGAGATGGTGAAGCAGAATTCAAAGAAGGAGATCATAAAGATGCTCTAGAAAATGAAGCAAATTTCATTCACTGGGTTCCGACACAAGCAAAAAATGCAAAAGTCCATATGCCTACCGGGGAAGTTTTAGAGGGAAAAATAGAGCCCAACAAGATCGAAGAGAGTGAAATCATTCAGTTCGAACGTTTCGGGTTCGCCCGGTGTGAAACCAAGAATGTTTTCTTCTTTGCTCACGAGTAATACTTGAGTAGTATCGATATTCAAACAACTATTCCACTACACATTTCTTTAATGTGGTAAAGACCCAAAATACTTTTTACCAGGGAGGGGAAAACGTAATGTCTCAAACAAAGTTAGGTCTTTGTGTTATTTGCGGCAGCCGTGTCCACAGGGCTGAGAAACACTTAAAGACAGTCGAAGGATACTGCCACAAGAACTGTATCAGCAAATCAGTCACGGCTAAAGCCTAAACAAGATTACACAAAAAATTCTACCAATTTCTTTCTTCATTTCTTGATAAGGATGGGAAAGCCGGGAATCGAACCCGGGACCTCTGCGTATCTCACCAGTTCTGGACCTTCAATTTAATCATCGGGCATAGACAGAGTCTTCTCAAGCAGTCTTCTCCAGAAGGAAGACTGCATCCCTCATCACTCACAACTAAACGTTATGAGCGCAGCGCTCTAGCCCCTGAGCTACTTTCCCAGCGTGTTACGGTACGCCAACCAAATAAAACGTTCAGTTAAAGCTGAACGCACTCTTGAGCATAACGTTCCGAAAGCCATACTCGTCATGGCTTACTAATCCTCGCCTAACTGCGAGATGGGTTCGCCCAGATTCGAACTGGGGATCTCCGCCATGTCAAGGCGGTGTCATAACCAACTAGACCACGAACCCTCTCGTGTTCTCAGATTCTTTGGTTATGCTTAAATAACTCGGAGACCCACAACATTTAGGCGAAGGCGGAATGGCTCCTGAATGCGACAAATGCGGCGAAGACTTGTACGTCAATCCTGTTGAAAGACCCAACGTAGACTGGGTAAGAGTAGTCTGCTCTGACTGCGGGAACGTCACCGATGTCTCGATGATCCGGCTGTCAGCTACTGTGAAGAACAGGGAATGAAATTATAAGCCTGACCTATCTGAATTCTTTCCGTGAAATACTATGGTAAGTAAATGGCATGAGATTGAAACAGGTCCAGATACACCGGAAGTTATCCACGCAGTAATCGAAAACCCGACAGGAACACAAAACAAATACGAATACGACAAAGACAAAGAAAGCGTAGTACTCGACAGAGTCCTATACGCCTCCATCAACTATCCGGGCGACTACGGGTTCATCCCGAGGGCATACTACGAAGACGGCGACCCAATGGACATTCTGGTTTTGACAACACATCCAACATTCCCAGGATGCGTGATGGAGGTCAGGCCTGTTGGAATCCTGTATATGGACGATGATGGCGAACAGGACGACAACATTATCGCAGTACCAACAGAAGATCCTCGATGGAACGACATAGAGGATCTTGACGACGTCAACGAGCACAGGAAGAAGGAGATCGCAGAGTTCTTCCGCACCTATAAGAACCTCGAACCCAAGAAAGAAGTAGAAATCGAAGGATGGGGTTCAAAGGCAGAGTCACAAGAAGCAATTGAGAAAAGTCAGAAGCTTTATCAGGAAGAGTTTTTATAACCTATTTTCCTATTTTCTTTATTTTAGAGGATTAATTGATTCAATTTCTTCAAAGTCTGAAGTATTCTCAGTGTAGATTACTTTGTAAACCTTCCCTAGAGCTGTTTGTTCTATCAGTTTGTCCCAAAAATTGTCTTGAGTATTGATAGTCTTTTCAATTTCCAGTTCTGTGTAGTTAATTTTTCGAGATTTTTGCTGTTTTTCAGGCTCTTAACGGCTTTTCTACCTCTCTGCGTTTCTATATCTTTTTAATTACCTGGGAGTATGTTTCAGCTAGGCACTGAATAGGAATACCTGTGTCTTTCTTTCTGGCGTTTCTGACAAATTTTAGAGCCTCTCTGTGTTCCTCACCGGCATCCCTATTCAGCATATAGACTAAAATGTTAGAATTGATCACAAATCTACCCTTCATGCAGTTCATCCCTATTAAACTCTACTTCTCCAATTTCCAGCCCTTCCTCGGCAATTTTCACCCAGTCCTCTTTACTGGATTCATTTTCAGTTATCTATTTATCCAACGCTTCAGAGACTCTTTCTCCCACAGCTCCCTTACCGGTACCCATTTCATCCAGCTTCTCCCTGAATCTTTTCTCAACATCATCAATCGTTATATTTAAAACACCTATTTTTTTCGGAACCACCTATCTAAATAGTTAGGTGTCGACTTATCTAAATAAAAGTCTAGTATTTCAGGGAGGTTGCGAAGGAGGCCGCCAATATCAAGAGAGATGGTTCGCTTGGTACAGGAAGAAACATTGAGGCCCCAATTATAGAGAGTGCTGCCGCTCCGCCTAATCTCACCAGCTTCAAGTTTAAGTCATATTTTTCTAGGTAGGAATCTGAGTAAAGCGTAAATAGAGCCAAAATACACGTTACGGCAGCTTTAGGAAGATAGGCAAGGCTCAGGCTTAAAGAAGCAGTAATCTGAAAGGATAGCGCCATTCCAGTCAGCATAATGGTGTTAGGTGGCATCTGATCTGCTATACCTATATGTAATATCTTCGCAGATATTAAAAGAAGTGTAAGACCAGAGGCATACTTCAGGATTGAATTATCGAATAGGTCTGAGTATAATGGTGCCATTAAACCTACTAAAACTGCTCCTGCCATCAGTACTGGGGCTGCCTTCAAAACAAGCCGCTTCGCCTCTCTTACAGCGATCGAGTTGGAGTAAAGTACTGCAAGGGCGCCTGCACCGGAGAAAACTGTGAGTGAAGGCGCTAACATGTCCGAAAAGGTCGGAATAGCTCCGCTGACTAGTATCGAGGCAAATACTCCGTCCACAAGTGGCAGACACAGGATGTATATCAGTTGTAACGTTCCCTGATCGAACTCCAAATGCCGTGAAGCACCATCAACGAGCTGATCCAGAACCATGATGCAGAAAACCCGAAAAATATGGCCTAGGCAGTTACCAGAGAAAGGTAAAGCCGGTGCACACATTAAACCCAAACTTGGAAAGAGCAGAAGCTGCAAAATGCCTCTGAGAATGTGAATACATAGCTAGTTATACATCATGTACTTAATTGAAAGAATCTTTATAAACCTTTTAGGCTTTCCGGAAGAATCAGCTGCTTTCTCAACACCACTAGTTAGGGTGAACTGTTAAACGTGACTGGCACCAGGTTTTGACTATGCCGGAGAGGCCTCGAGGTAACAGAAGCCGGAACTACAAGATAAGCAAGCAGTACCAGAGATACCTTGAGAGCGAGAAGGAAGAGGCCGCTTCAACATACGAGAAACTCGCCTGGAAGGCCTCTAACATCAGGAAAGTGGATCTGGCGGAAATGCCTTTTCCCGATAGGATTATAAAGTCGCTTAAAGACGGTATAAAGAGGGCAAGGCTTGATGTAGACACTGCAGATATAGGTTCACTGCTACTGCTGCCGATGCTGATTCTCATTCCTTTGACGCTCATTTCTTTCTTAATTCTTCCGCAGGGCATCGCAATTTTGGTTGCAACTTTCCCTATTCTGTGGAGCTACTGGGTGCTTTCGTATCCCTCCTTCAAGGGAGTTGTAACGAAGATACGTTTCTCGGACGAGGCGCTCAGAGTCATTCTCCACATGGCGCTCAGACTGGAGAGAAACCCCAATCTTGAGAGGGCGGTTAGGGCCAGTGTCGATTATACTGAAGGGCCTCTTTCCACAGATCTGGCGAAGATTATGTGGGATACTGAAATCCAGAAAAAGAGCAAGATACGGGAAGCAATCTCTGACAGGATGGAGGTCTGGTCCGAGTGGTCTCCCGACTTCGTGGAAAGCCTTGAACTCTTGCTGGACTCCGTAGCAGCGACAAATGAGGAAAGAAGCCGGATTATCGATAAAAGCCAGCAGAAGATGATTGAATCAGTTAAAGCCAAGATGCAGCAGTTCGCCCGCAACCTCTCATCACCGGTAAAGATCGTCAACATGGCGGGAATCGTCCTTCCTTTGATGGGGCTAATCATGTTCCCATTAATCTCAATATTTCTATCGCAGGGGCAGGGCATAGGCATGGTAACCATCTACCTTGCGTTCGGGTACACAGTCGTACTGCCTCTATTCCTCTTCTTCCTGATTAAAAGATTGATTTCGAAGAGGCCGGGCGCCTACTCCCACCCGCCGCTGAAAAACGTTCCAAACCTTCCGCCGCAGGACAAGATCACGTTCGAACTCAAAGACCAAAGGTACCAACTACCTGTAAAGAAGACAGCTATGCTCGTCGGATTCATCATAATGATTCCTGGCTTACTCTACTTCGCCGACCTCTTCTTCACAATGTTCACACTGAACACTGCCACGACTCCGCAAGGAACTCCTGCTTCCGAAGCATACAATCAGTTCATAAGCCAGCAATATGAAGTTGAGAACGTAGTACCTAACATAGTAACCGCTTTAACAGTTTTCTGGGGAGGAGTAGCTGGACTGGTAACCTACTTCCTAGGCAAAAGCTACGGCAGAAAGAAGACCAGGGAGAGGATAGCCGAGATAGAGGATGGCCTGGAGCTGGGGCTTACGGAGATGGAGAACGCTTTTTCCAAGGGAAAACCAGCTGAAAGAGTCGTCTACGACGTAATCAACAAGTACGACGAGGTAGACAAGAAGGATCATCCGTTGAGATCCTTCTTCGCCCAGATCCTCAACCTGATACAGCAGCAGGGCTTCAGCTTCAAGAAAGCGATATTCGAAGAAAAGCGGGGAGCAATGAACTACTACCCATCCGACCTGCTCAGAAACTCTCTCCGAGTTGTAACCTCAAGCATATCTAAAGGACCGCGGAAGACTGCGGAAGCAATCAGAAGCGTTAATAAGTACATAAGCAACAAGAGGGAAACAGAGCAGGTAATCAACCGTCTATTGGACGAAACCGTGACACAGCTCAAAATACAGGCAAAATACGTATCACCAATCATCACAGCAATGGCAGCCTCCATAGCAACGGTCATAGTCCAGGTACTCTACGGCATATCACAGCAACTCGAAGCACTTGAAGAACAGCTTAGTGTAGGAGGGCAGACAGCTTCCTCAGGGCTTACAGAGAACATAGCAATCATACAGAACATCGATCAGGCAGTGCCTCCAACAGTACTTCTACTCATAGTTTCAATCTACTGCATAGAGGTCTCAGTCATCCTCGCATACTTCAGCAACGGCATAGAAAACGGATTTGACCCAATCAACAGAGACATACAGATCTCCAAAAACCTGATCTACTCATGCCTAATATTCTCACTCATCACACTCATAGCAGCAGTCCAAGTAACACCCTTCCTCGCAGGCATCACCTCAACCTAAGCTTAATAAACAAGCCAAGGCCAACCTTGGACAGATGCTAGATACTTACAGAGAACTAGCCACAACCAGAAACATAGGAATACTCACAGGAATAACAGTAGTGCTTCTAGGCATCTACTTCTTCACAGGCCTAAGCTCAGCTGCACCAACAGAAACACAGGTCTACAAAGCATGTCAAGACCGCTGTAGCCAGATTCAAGAAGCAGAAGGACAGAGAAAAGCAGCACAGATCTACGACTACTGCAAAGACACATACAACATAAAAACAGGGACTTTCGAAGGCGCCCAACTAAAAGAAAACCAGACAGAATACTGCAGCGAAGGAGCCAAATGCCCCAACCTCCACACATGCGAAACACAACAAGCAACACTAGACATACAGGGATGCATCGACTACATGACACAATACCACCGAGCAACACAGGGAGAAGACCAAGAAACAGCCCAGCAACACACACAAGACCTGATGGAAACAGGACTCAACAGCTGCGAGCAAAAACCAGAATGGCACCAAGAGGCGTTTAACCAGTGAAAGGACAGAAATCACTTCAAATGATAATTGGAATGGTAATGCTCCTCGTAGTTGCAGGAGTAACAATCTCAATGTTCATCAACGTATTCCAAGAACCAGACCTTGGAGAAAGCACCCAGGAAAGACAAGAAATACAAAACCAATGCGCAGAACGATGCAACAGCTGGAAACAGGCAAGCGGCGACAACTCACTCTCTGCAGCACTGGAATACTGCACTGCAAAATTTGAGAGAGATGTAGACGGAGACGGAAGCACCACCGATATAGCAGGATCAGGATACAACAGCTACTGCGAAGACGGCATACACTGCTTCAACACACATACATGTGAAGCAGGTGTAAATCAGGTTCTTGATGCCCAGAGATGCCGGCAGATCATGTGCGAATACTATACAACCTCAGGAGGAACACCATACAACGAAACAGAAAACCCTGACAACAACGTCCACGACCGAATCAGAACAATAATGAGTCCAGAAAACGAGGAAACAGGTGTAGGCCAATGCGGACTGCCGACAGCCACAGACTCCGCAGACTACAAAATCTCAACATGGTACAACCCAGCAAACCAAGAATACTCACTAGTAGGAGGAGACGGAGAAAACAACGACCCCACCACAGGCCTAGTATGCCCACCAGAATACAGCAACCAAGGAGGCACATCAGGAGGAGGGGGCGGAGATGAGGGAGAAGAGGGTCCAGAGAGTCCGCCTCCTGAGAGTCCTTTTTAGGTGAGGTTATGAGCAAGTATATGATAATAGCCGTGACATTCCTTTTAATTGCGGGCGTGGCACTAGCTCAGTATTCTCCACCCGAAGAATCTTACGATGTTGTGATTGAACCTGGGCCCCAGGCCTTTACGCATGTAGCAAACTCAAATTTAACAATTGATAAAGTAGAAGAAAACTGCGGTATAACGGAATTGAATGAAGCAGAAGGCGGGAGCCCCATGATGATCACTTATGCCGGAGCATGGGAGTACGGGGAATTTCAGATGCACGGGGCAAGAACCTATTATATAAACTCAACTGTGGAGGAAACATGCACTTTTGAAGTAACCTTTCCAGTACAAGGAGATGCCATGCCTCTTGAGAAAAACTCATGGAACTTAGTTTCAACAACAAGTGAGACAACAGCAAACGAAAAGTGGAACACAGGAGGAGAATGTGTTGTAGAGATTTGGAAACTCAATGGAGAAGACAGAGATATAGGGGAAGATACTACATTAAACCCTCAGAAAAGCTACTGGCTATGGCTAAACGATGCATGTGGAAGCTCAGACGAAGGAGATGAAGACGATGATGACGGAGGCGGTGGTGGAGACGACGGAGGCGGTTCGCCGAGCTTTGATGATTTAAGTATAGAGCTGGAGAAACCTGACGGCAGTGTCCAGGCATCACAGGATGTTGTATTTGATACGAGTATTGCGAACAGTGGAAGTGGAAGCGTTGAAGTGGGAAATATTACTTACAACTTAACTCATACGAGTTCAGGCTATGACTCTGTAATAGCCTGGAACAATTCAGAAACTGTTTCTGACACAGGTTTCAACGACGAATATAGATTTTTAGACTGGAATTATAGATCATTTTTAATTGACGCATTAGTACATGAAGCAGGTTACAGGTCCGTAAACGATATTGAGGAATTTAGTTTGTCAGTGACAGCATGGGAAAGTTATCCAAATGGTGACAGCATAACAGCTGAAAATACAGTAACTTACAATGAAGGAGGAGGCGGTAATACCCCCGAAATAGATTACTGCGAAGACAACTTCCCATCAAACAGTGGAAGCTGCAGAGATCAAGGAGATAATAGAGGGCCTTGGGAAGTAGCAATAAATGATTACGAAGGTTGCGTAGATAATAGTGTATTAGTCTGTGAAATCAATGAACCAGAAAACGATTAATGAATAAAACAGCTTTATAAGAAACAATAAGGACTAGGTTGACTCACAAAAATGAAAAAGAAAAGAAAATTAGTGGCATTTTCGATTCTAACCATTTTCTTAGCAGCAGCTGGTGCAGCCCAAGTATCAGGCCAGTACCTTGAAATTGCGTATAACGAAGATGGCTGGTCAGATGATGCTGCTATAGGGATTACTACTGATATAGACAATCTAAGAACAACGAATTTAGACGACGATGCCATAGAAAATAAAAAAGATCCTGTCCTTGTATATTCCAACAATCCGGATTTCTTTTTAAGCCGTAGGGGCAGAGGTGCTTATCTTACAGCTGACGGAAAAGAGGTAATTGAAGAAGTAGACACTATAAGTGATATAATCGGAGGGGATCCGAACCATAAACACTTTACCTCATCAAGGTCAGGAAATGCTGATGGTAGAGGATTTGATGGAGGTAGTGTCGATCCACTCAATAGGTATTCTACAAACGCAATTGCAGAAAATCCCAGTGATGGAGATCATTTTCTTTTTGAACCCAAAGGAGAGATCCTGATTGGAGAAGATAACTTCTATCTTTGCGAGGAAGATGAATGGGGAGCCAAAGAAAGCATTGAGGGCAATCAATACACTTGTGACGGGGGAGAGTGGCAAGAACCAGAACTTGAGATAGTTAAACCCATGAATTCGAAAATTGAAGCCGCCGAAACAGGCGAGTATCTCTCCGAAAACAAGATACAGGTAGAGAACAGTGATGGGGAAGATGTAACTGATTCACTTTGTCCGGATGAATTGACTTTGACAGATAACACGGGAAGTGTAGCCCAAAATAATAATAAATGTTACATAAATGGGGTGGAGGGTGGAGATCAATTATACCTAAGAATAGATCCGGTCAACACCGGAAAGAACTATGAAGTAGGTAGTATAACGGTAGAAAACGTGGATGCAGACAATGAGGATTGGAGCGACGACAGTAATTTTATTGCCAATTTTAACGTAGATTTTGACAGCGCCCTAGAATCAGCAGTAGTTACTGGACATCTCTGGAACCAAGAAGATGATGTTGAAAAGATCGGAGGCGACTGGACTGGTTCCACAGAGATGGCCGATGACCAAAATTTTGAAATATTGGTCTTAGCCAACGAGGTTTCAGAAGGCGATGAACTGAAATTTAATGTGTCCTCTGAGGATTATTCTGTGACTCAGGCAAGTGAAAAAAACTTTAACGTAGGAGGTATATCGGTTGATGAAATACAGGTGAGTGGAAATTCTTTAGTAGGTTCAGATGACACCATAAAAGTAGATTCAGGAGAAAGTGTAATTAGTCTGGGTCCGAAAGAGGTATTAGTAGAGTTAGACCCTACAACAGGTCAGCAGGAATATGTAACAGGTTATGAAATAAGATTACTCAATGAAGACGATAATATGGTAGGTGGCGAGTGCGGTCTGGGCTCAGATGATGACGTTTCCGTATTCAATGATTATAGTATTGGCACAAAGTACGTTGTCGAGGCAAATGAAGTCGGCTCCTCAACGACAATTGATAACTATGAAAGTGATTGCGGGAGTTATAATTTTGAAATAGATCCGCCTGGTGATGGAACCGGAGACGAAGGAGATGACGAAGAAGAAGGAGATGACGAAGAAGAAGGAGATGACGAAGAAG
>CAZSAB010000003.1:0-101654 GCA_964604885.1 uncultured archaeon | reverse complement strand
GAAGGAGATGACGAAGAAGAAGGAGATGACGAAGAAGAAGGAGATGACGAAGAAGACAACGAAGACAACGAAGACAACGAAGACAACGAAGACAACGAGATATCTCTTAGTGAGGGTTGGAACACTGAAACTGGATATAGTGGAAGTATAAATTTAATCGACATCGGCAACTATGGTGCCTGTGGAAACGTAATACTAGCAAGTGGTTCTAACATAGAGTATATGAGTCTTGGAGATGTAGATGGTTGGCAAAAGGAAGAAGAAGGGGGAGAATCATTCAACTCTATATGGGTTGAGAGTGGCTGTAACTTAGGTTAAATCAGTGAATTTAATTTATGAAATGTTAAAATTAATATATGGTTTAGAATAAATATTAATAACTCAATAAATTGGTTCAATAAGTTGATTTCACCATATCTTCAGAAGTTGAAAAACAGGTTTAATATAAGCTGAAAATTATCGTCAACTATTGAATTTTATTATTACTGTATGTAATACCATGGTTTAATGAGTTATGAATATTTTCTGTTGGCCGGAATCATCTTGTTTTACACATTGATTTTGCCAATGACAGGTTCTCAAGGAGATTCAGATATTGAAACCTTTGGTATAAGTGATCCTCAGATTGATGAAATTGATGAGGGAAAGGGATGGAAATTTAATTTAATTGATGCAACTGACTATGATAATGATGAAACCGACTGGTATGTAAACAGGACAGATGTAAATAGTGATAGCAGTCCAAAAGATTTCAGTGGAGTGATGTATGGAGAGAGTAGCAGCGAGGAGCGATTGAAGGTTGAGGGGGAAGAAGATGTAACATTTTACGCGGACAGCGAAGGTTTTGTAAATTTGAGTGCCGAGAATGATGGTGATTGGGACTGGAGAAACATCGAAATTAAAGACAGCATTTTTGGGGATGGTGATACATGTACAGGCGATAAACCGGAAATTAATGATTTACAGCCTTATAATAATGGAAACAAGGTAGATCAAATGCCGAGCGATGGAACAGGAAAGGTTTAGATAGATTATGATATAGATGAGAGTCTGTGTCTTGATCCGTATGATAGTTTAAAACTTTCTATAGAATTCAGTGGAACTGGCTGCCTGATGACAGGGACTTATGATGGGAAACCTTTGAAGGCAGATCTAACAGATGCAGAGGATCAAAGAGTAAATGCTTCTTGGAGCCAGGCAACTATGCAAGCTACCAATTGTCAAGGGAAAGTCGGAGGGCAAGATGTAACCCTTTTGAAACAAGGTAATCAAAGAAAAATATTAGGGTATCATAATACTTTGTATAATCGCTATTCAATTTGTTTTGAAGGCGAATCATGTGACGAATCAGATGATGGTGAGCCTCCAGGAGGCGGAGGGGGTTCTGATATTCTGGATTTAGAAGTAGATAATTTGTCTGTTTCCCAAGATGTACCTGACGGACTAATGGAGGAATCGAATTTGCTGGAAGGAAGAGGAATTGAAGTTGAAGCAGATTTGCAGAACAACGAACATAAAGATATAACTATAGATGTCGATCTTGGTGTGAAAGGGATGAATGGAGCGTTCTACACGACAGAAATAGAGGTTCCAGCGGATTAAAGTAAAACGGCAGAGAGATTTATTCCTTCCATCGTACTGGATTCTATCTCTGGCGAGGCTACTGTGGTTGCTCGCGCAGTTAAAGGCGTTCAGAATGGAGAATTGAAATGGGCCACAACCAAAAAAGATGTTGAGTTTGTGGAAATTACTAAAGTAATGGTGGACCCTCAGTACACAGGTTGGAACAACCCATCAGAATTTAAGGGCTCAATAAAGGTGCGTGGAACCAATGAAGGGTCTAATACAGTTAGAGATGAATATTCTGATTTTCCAAAAATTTTAGAATACTCAAACTATGGTGGCGACCTAAATATTGATGTATATGACAAAAACGGTAATTGGGAATTCAAAGGCTACGCAGATTCAAGTGAACAGATTACGTACAGACCTGATGTAGAATCATCAAGAGAAAGTCCTGAATTGGATGCTGATGATTGGACAGAACTTCCACAAGATGTCGTGAACCCTGATCAAAACACTTTTGAAGGATGTGAATCTGTAATAGTCGCAAGTGAAGAAGAAGGAGTTACTTTCTTCGATTCAAATACCAGTGATGACATTGTCGATCGGAATGTAAATAATATAAATGGTCAGAATGCATGGGTCAGAGAGACTTGCCAGTAGAAAAGTCTTTTTTTTATCTTTTTGAATAAGTCGATATAAATACAGGTTAATGAAAGGGCAGAAGTCTTTGGCGATGATTGTTTCCATGAGTATTATGTCAGTTGTAATACTGGTGCTCATAGGTTTTATTCAGGAATCTGCCACTTCTTTTGAGGAGTCCGAGGTTATGGATACTAGAGTTGAAGAGGTTCGTTCAACCTGTTCTCAGACCTGTGAAAGGCTTCAGAATCTTGATGGGGAGGCAGCTGTTGAAGAGGCTTTGTCTTACTGTTCTAAGAGATTTGATTTAGGAGATACAACCGGAGAGGTACTTGGCCAAGGTTACAATAGTTACTGTTCGGACGGTGCCAGATGTTTCAACGTAGATTCATGCAACTTCAAGGGTCAGGCATTGAATGCGGATCATTGCAGGGAGTTGATGTGTGAAAAGTTTAAAGACTCCAGTAATCCTGGTGAAAGAGTTCAAAGCCAGTTTGAAGAAGGCAGAGCTGAAGGAAATTTTGGGGCAGGCAGTTGTGATCTGGGAAGTGTTGAGGATTCTGCTGGCTACGAGGTTTCGAACTGGTGGACTGAAAACTTCGATGTAGAAGAGAGTGAGGTTGAATCTATCTGTGGAGAAGGGTGAGGGAGAGGTTTCAGGCAGTATTATGGTTATGGGTGTGCTAGTGATTACCCTGTTGACGGTTGGCATAGGCATCTCTATGTTTGGAAATGTGGATACTCCAGGTCTTACAATTTCCAATCTGTCAGGTGATGGCCTTGAGAACGATCTTGCAAACCTGGCTGATCAATGCTGGCGGAGATCAGGGAAAGGCTCGGAGATTAAAAGGATAGACTGTTTTAGACCTACAGTCAATACTGAAAGAGAAATAGATAGTGAAACAGTAGCTTCGAGACTGGAAGAAGTTCCTCAGTCAAGATTCAAAATTTCAAACAGCCTTGATTTTAGCAGTACTGAGGAACTAAGAATTTCTTATCTCCCGAAAACCAGAAGTATAAACGTTTCAAGGATGAGATAGATGAAAGATAATAAAGGACAGGTAAGCAGCTTTCTTAAGCCTATTCAGGTTATAATTTTTGCTTCCATATTTGTTGTAGTTCTGATACTGTTCCTAAACTTTGAACTAGGTTTAGAGGAGCAAAGCAGCAGTCTAAGCTCAGATGAAAACATACTAACGGCTTATCAGAAAATTTCATCTTGTGCAAGTGTAGAAAGTTCTAGGAGTCCTGCAAGCTTCCTAATTGACCAGAGGAAAGTAGCTAGATACGATAGAGAATATTCTAAATCACAGTTGCCCTGCGCCCATAGCTACGGCTATAGCTACAACGTTACTGTAAATCCATTATTCTTGGGAAGCCTAAGTACAGAAATACAGTCCGAGAGTCCAGCGGACGTTGTTTTCGCGCTTGATGACAGTGGAAGCATGGGTACTCCTATTTCCGAGGTGCGCCAGAACACCAAAAATTTCATTGAGGCTCTTCCTCAGGGCAGCAGGGTTGGCATGTTTACATATGCGGATGAAATTGATAATAAGGTGGAGTTAACAGATGACCCAGAGGAGGTCACCTCCGTTCTGGATTCAATACCTATTTCTGGTAGTTTTGAATTTGAAGACCTAGCAATCAAGGTAGGAATAAACGAATTTGACTATGACGCGGGAAAAAGAAAGATATTAGTGATTCTGGCGACGGAAGCCGCAGACAAAGGAAGTGGTACTGAAAAATGTGGTAATGGCGGCAAGGGTGCTTCTGTACCAATAAGCTGTTTAAACGAATGGGCAGATGAAGCATCAAGTGAAGGCATAGAGATATACACTATTGCCGACAGGGAAAGTGTATATAAGCAGATTGCAGAGAGGACAGGAGGTAAGTACTTCGATGTTACTGCGGATTATTCAAATGTTTTTGAAGAGATTGCTGGAGATAAGGTATACGCCGGCGGTGGTAATACTTGTACTTTGCCTCCCGTGGAAAGATACAGTGGTACTGTAGACGTGGTCTTTGCAGCTGACTCTTCCTCCAGTTTTCAGGATGAATGGGGAACTGTTTGTAAAGCAGCTACGAACACTCAGAAAAACCTGGAGGAGAGAGGAATAAATGCTAGTGTGAGTGTGTATGCCCCAGGTAACCCAGGAAGCATTTCGAATGGGCAGGGAAGCCCGATGCAGGTTGATGGAGAAGATTACAATCATTCAGAAGCTAGTAATGTCCCTTCTTGTATTAAATCGGATTACAATAATGCATCTTCAATTGGATACGGGAAAGGTATTACAGAGTGGGAAAGCAGTTATATGCCAGAGTATAACAGTTCCACGGATTACGGATACGAGAGCTGGGGTGCTTTCTCTAAATGGATTTTAGAGAACCATGACTGGAGAGAAGGCGCTGATCACAGAAAAATGTATGTTTTCGGAGATCAGGTTCCTACCGGTGGAAATGAAACATCAGAATCGTTCAAGGAAAAAGTAGGTCACGGGATATCAAATGGGACAGAACTAGTCGGAAATATCACGGAACTGGCCAACTCTAAAAACATTGAGATAAATACTTTCAGAGGAGATGAATGGGAATACGGATCTACCAGCATGGTTGAACCTTTCTCAGAAAATGACGCCAAGGTTCTGATGAGAAGAACTGCCGCAAATACAGCTGGAACCTATGGCAACTACACAGATATAGAAAACGTTGGAGAACGCGTTGCTGAAATATTCAAAGGTATTGAAGGATCTGAAACAGGATCAGGCTTCTGTAAGAAGCTGGAGTACAGTTTTGGAGAAGAAACCAGTTCTCCAGAGAGCACGGTTAGAGACAGGAGAACATTAAATTATCCGGTTGCAGTATCCCATGAGGATGTTAAGTCAAAGGGCAGGATGGAGGTGGAACTGCGGGAGAGTGAGCTCTCAGATATTGGAGGCCAGATTCAGAAGGTTATAGATAGAGGAAAAGAAACTGGTGAAACAGTGTCAGCCGCTTTCCGTTTCTCGCCATCAGTCAAGGTTAGTGGAGAAGAAATTAGCGTGGAAAAAAAGAAAACTTCTACTTATAAGCTAGTCGAAGGTGACTCACATAGTTCAGAATTCGAGGTAAGTGATAAGCTGGTAGTCGGAGTTAACGGAGAAGAAGTAGCCAGATACGAAAAAAGCGAAGATGAACAAACTGTAACAGCTGATTTCGGATCAAATAGTTTTGAAGCTTATGAGGGTGCTTACATTCAGCATATTGCGGTAAATAGGGATAAAGAATCAGGTATGCTGCTTGAAAACTTTGATCTTGAATGTACTAGCTGTACCCCGGTACAGAGACAGCCATTAGTGGATGAAGAAATAAATTCTGATGAAGGAAGTTCTACCTACAAGGAAAGAGGCGGTATCGGAGTTTTTGAACACGCGTCAACTGAGATCAACATAGGTGAGAAAGAAACCGTGAATAAACCAGGAGTATGTCTGGGGGAGGGAAGTAACGCCGCCTGCAGAACTTTTAATGTGGATGAAATATCTGAAATTAGCCTTGAACCAGGTAGCTACCTGCTTAACATAGAGTATGATCCAGAAACAGGAGAAGTGGTGATAAACGATTAAAGGCCAATTTTCAACTGTCAAAATAGGTATTCTAGTTATAGTGATTACTATAGTTGCTCTTCTACTATACACTAATCAGTTAGACAGTTCAACAGAAACTGCTGAGGCAATTTCATCTGAAACTGCTTCAATGTATGCTGATATAAACGTTATGAGCATATACGAAACCGATTACGTTATTCAGGATCAGAAAAATAGGAGATTAGTCGACGCACTTAGTTATGGTTGTTATGCGGGAAATCAAGGTAAAGACGAATTCACCCATATAGTATCTGAACCCGACAACGTTAACTTCTTCCCTATCAGATTTCTTGAGAGGGATCTCAATTTCACAGTGACCGGTAACTACAGGTTTGAGATGGATTGTGCGCCTTGGAAAGAGAGTTCTGAGAAGATTCAAGTGGGTCCTGAACCTCCCGAAAATACAGATTTAACAGTGAGATCAATACCTGTACCTCTTCCAGAAGGAAACTTGACAAATGCAAGGCTCTATAGGTGGTACAGATGAAAGGCATCAACGCGATGACCGGTGTATTAATCATGCTTTTAATAGTCATGACAATATTCACATGGATTTCAACTGAGAGAAACGTCGGAGCAGGCCAAGCTGCAGAACTGGAAAGAACTGCACTCGTATTTGAGGCAGACAGAAGACTGCAGAAGGCTGAACTTTATATCCAAAGCATGTTTGGAATGTCTTCCCAGGCTGGAAGCTATAAGGCCGCAAGAAATGCTGGTAGAGCTGGCCAAAGCCTGAAAAACAGGTACTGGATGTGCAAAGGCAGTACTCAGGTTCCGGGAAAGGAAGAGGCGTCCTATGCTATCTCCAATCATTCAGAAAAGATTGCTTCAGACAGGCTTTCAGAGATAAGAGGGGTAAGAGCCAACTGGGTTTACGACGTTAGCAACTTTACCTGTGTGGAAACCGGTTACAATGAACCAGTAGGATCATCTGAAAACGATTATTTCTACAGTTCTGCCAGGATGGAAAGCATCAAAACTCAAGATAGGTCTAGGGAAGTATTTAGAGAAGAACAGGACTTTGAATTTAGAGAACAGGTAAACTACAACAGATACTGGTATATGTACTCCGGCCTCAAGAACTGGACTGAAGAGGAAGCAGTCAACATACCTGAGTCAATCAAAACCGAATTGGAGAAAGTTAATTCCGGATCTTCACTCAGTGAACCAACTTGTGTGACCAATGAATCAGGAAGAACAGCGCATGAAGTCTGTAGTGGGCCTCCAGAATCTTACGGTCCGAGCGGAACTTATCCTGATCCTTATGTCTGTAGAGATGTGGTGCAGGAAGCAGAGACAGCAGTTCAGAAAGGAGTTAGTAACAAAGTTGACGAACTTGAGAGCGAGTATTTAGATGACAGCGTAACATGTTCAGCTTCATTCAATGAGAACTCATTAGGAAGTTACCCAGGAATAAAAGTTAGCTTGAAGCCATCTACTGGCCCGACTGAACCGCTATCGAAGTGTGCTCAAGGATATGATGATGTGAGTGGAAATATACACAACTGTGTTACATCGTGGACTCACAAGTTTGATGTGACAGCTGATTTCCAGGTTAGTTGTACCGACACCAAGTTCAGTAATGTACCAGAAGATGGAAGCCTAACTTCTTTGACATGGCAGACTAATATGAGCCTAAGAGCTACAGGACCTGGAAACAGCAATCTAGCTACATGCAGTCAGGAGGGAGGTTCTATCCCTCCATTTGATTTTATATCATGCAATGCAAAAGAATACAAAAACCAGTGTTCTAACAGTGTAGAGGTTCAGGAAGAATTGAAATGAAAGGAATAACCATTACTTCCGAGATAATTATGGCAATAGGTATGATGACATTAGCAGTAATTTTCTCTCTTGTTTCATCTCAGGTTATTGGAGGCCAGCAGTCAGGTATTTTCGGTGATTTACAGACCGGAATGGCCTCTGATATAGCACGCAATATTGAAAAGGTTGGGAACTTCGATGGAACTACTCAGATAACTTATGAAGCCCCTGTAGACCTTTATACATTGAGTGTGGAAGATGGGAGAGTAAGCATGGACATTGAAGGTGAAAACTCTAGAACAGTTGAAATTCAGACAGGAAGCATTGAACAGAATACCATTGAAGATGCCGACTTTATTTGCATCGGCAGAGGCAACCAGGTTAGAATACAGGAAGGAAGATGCGAAAACATAGACACATCAGAACTCTGTTCGGGCGGAGGATGCAATCCAAATCGATGTCTACCAGACCTAGGCGAGACATGTCAAAACTCCGGTTGTTCCTGTGGCGAACAAGGAGGCCAAGCATCAAGCGAATGTGCCTATGACCATGACCCAAACTATGATCCAGAATATATCGATCCCTCAGGAGACCCCGATCCAATAGTGGACCTAAGCTGTATAAACAAGGAATACGTCGGAGTACAGGAAGAGGGAGAAAGATGCGAATACGACTTTGAGTGCAGTGATTCCGATCCGCTGAAATGTTCCTTGCATTCTAACGCCGCCAGTTCTGACAAGACTCATTGCTGTCCTCAAGGCCAAGCCTGGGACGGAGAGCAATGTAGAGAAGAAAAAGATAAGTTCAAACTGGCTTTTGTGCCATTAAATGAGAATACAGCTGCCTATGATAGTGCTGTTGATACCCAATCAGACTTTTTTATTGAAAATTACCCTTTCAATTCATGCCAAGACAAGGTTGAGATAATCAAAATTGATGAAGTATGTGATGTACCTATAAGCCCTTCAAGTTGCACTGACTCAGGTCAATTGAATACTATAAAGGAGATAGAAAGCTGTGTAGAGGATGCTGGATATTCAGATTACGACAAAGCTGCGGGCATGTTTCAGAGTAATGTATGTGAAAGTGCTGCAGGATGGAGTTATGGGCCTGAAAACTTTGATGCGGTAGTCAGCACAGTTGGAAATAAGGAAGTCGTAGCTCATGAGATTGGACACGAGTATGGACTTAATGACGAGTATGTAGATGCTTGCAGATACCCAAATGTAGTTCCTCTGATAAATGAAAACTCAAATTGCTTGAACGAAGAATATGGCGGTGACGCCGGCAGGAAAGTTTCTGGATCAGGATGGACTGATGATTCTCCTTATTGTGCCGGAGGTTCGGAAGAAGCACCAGGTTACAGTGTTTTTTGCAGAGGTAATAAGAATTCAGAAGGCGGTCGAGATATTATGAGTTATTTAGGGGCGCCGGGACCTAGAGGATTTGCACCTCCAGCTAAAAATCACTTACAAACAGTAGACGAATTGACATGTGACTAAGATGAAAAAAATTACTCTAATCTTCTTCATAATTGTAGTCTTAACAGCTGTATCAGGGCAAAAAAGTTTTGAAGCAGAGATTAATGTTTTCAATAATAACACAGCAAAATTTAACGGTTTAAATATAGTTGATGAACAAGCAGAGAGTTATCAGGGAGGAAGCGGTTCATATATTTTGGAAGCAAAAAACAGTAACGGTGACGTGATCTGGAGTCAGAATAGATCAATCAACTTCTTTCTTTTTACCCAGCCTCCAACAGAATTAGATAACAAGATACAAAGCTTTAGTATACCTTATAACAAAAATATTACTCGGTTAGAGCTGAGAAAAAATGGTCAAAGCCTGATTTCCATAAGCTTGGAGGATCAGCTATGTGAGTATGATCGAAAATGCTCTGCATACTGCAAGGAAAGAGGAGTGGACATTGATTGTACCTGTGGAGACGGTGTTTGTCAAGAGCATGAAAATGCGGAGTTGTGTTCAGATGATTGTTCGACTTCATCAGTTGAGAATACAGAGCCTTCAGATAAGGAAGGGGAGGATGGAAGCAGTTTTCAGTGGACGTACATTCTGGTTGGAGTCTTGATTGCCGGATTAGTTGCAGTGATTTTCTGGAGTGATATTTGAGGAATACAAGGATTTTTTATTAGAAATATCTAATTTGAATTAGTTGAATGAAAGGAGTCAGTGTTACAGTGATTGGAAGCGTGGTTTTGGCCTTGGTGGGAGTAACTGTTATGATAGGTCTTTTCACTGATCTCTCACCTTTGGATTCTGAGTCAGGTTTCTGCGGTGTTTATAATAGTCTTAATCCTTCCCTTCCGGATTCCGTGACACCTACAGTGGCAGGGTGTTCGGAGGAGGCCAATATTAATTATGAGAAAGTAGATACCAGTGATCCAGATGAATTTAGTCTGAAGTTAGCTGTTGGTGTTCAGGAGTGTTGGGACGAGTTCAGAGGTTATAACGTCGACTTCAGGAGATGTGAGGCCTGGAGTGTACCTGAGTTAGACGAGGCTGTTGATGAGTCATATCTAAATCAGAAAATGTCTGAAAACAGCATTTGCCCTGAACTTATTCAGAACTCGGATTTGGAGTTCAGTACCACTGATCCAAGCAGTAGTAATGTTTGTGGTTCCGAAAATCAAATTAGATTTCGTCTGGATGAAATAAAAGAAAGCAGTTTCATACTAGTTGGGTACAACTCAACGGGTTCGGGTTTCGTAGAGGTGAAGTAGATGAGTTTAAGCCTAGATATGACCGGTAAATTTATTTTGATTACGATAATGATAGCTGTGGCCACAGGATTGATACTGGGTTTCCAATCTGATATTTCTTCGAGCGTAAATAATATGTTGGGCGGGAGCAATGATGATCCAAAGGGTGCAGAAACGGTTGAAATTTCGGGGAGTCAATCAGTACAGGAGATTGCTTCTCTGGTAGATTCTTGTTACAATAGGTACTTGGAGAATAGTTTGGAAGACTATGTTTGTTTTATAGCTTCTTCTGATTCGGAGATAAGTTTTACTGGTTCAGATTTGGAAGGAAGTCTTTCAGAGGATGTAAATGAAGTGACAGAGGTTGCTTCTGAATATAGCTCCAACACTGTAGTCGTAAGATATAGTTCAGACCGGGGTATGATCGTGGTGGAATAATGAGTTTTACTTTAGAGAAAATGGGTTTCTTGGTTCTTACGTTGATAGCTGTAGGAGTTGGCACAGGCATTTTATTCAGCGTCGATAGACAAGACAATGATATGCATCCTGTTGAGGACTCCATCAGGAACAGCGATTACCCTGTGTGTCAGGAATTTGAGGAAGAGCAGGTTGTAGGAAAGGAAGGATTTAGAACCTTATTCTACGCTCGGCATCTTGGGGTATGTGAATCTCAGAAAAATAGGGTAAAACCTAGATTCAGGGTAGATAAGG
The DNA here is from genome assembly GCA_964604885.1 of uncultured archaeon. Lineage (GTDB taxonomy): Archaea > Nanohalarchaeota > Nanosalinia > Nanosalinales > Nanosalinaceae > Nanohalobium. The sequence continues at coordinate 90,634 of CAZSAB010000003.1, read as the reverse complement.
AATATATTAACGACCTGACTTCTAGTTTATCTGATGATCCTGAAGTCCTCTATAGAAATGACTGCAGCAATTTACCCGGCTTTAATGGAATTATCGTGGAAAAAAGTAGTTCGGAAACGTTGGCCGATTTCGAGGAGAAAATAATGCTTAATGGTACAGAGACGCTGAGGGTGTGTCAGGGATGAAAGGCGAGAGTATGAGCATCTGGATTTGGATAATAGGAGGTGTAATAACTGCCTCATTGCTTATACTGGTAGCACAGGGATCTCTGTTTCAGCTTTGGGAGCAGACAGATAGACAGAACGTTGTACAGGATTTTCAAGGACTAAACAGTGATATAGAAAATATTTGTAGACAGGCACGTGGAGGACAGGAGTCTACAGAAGCAAATCTCAACGGTGTGAAAGGTATCTTTGCCGCGGAAAATCAATCTGAGGCGCCTACGGAATCGCCGGTGAAAATTGCAGATTCAGATACGAGCTTAGGAAGATATGTATGCATGAGCTTCGAAGACAAGCACCATGGATGTGTACAGCATGGATGCAGCGTCAACATGACATGGATGGGACAGCCTTTGGAAGGATCTGATCCCTATGTCATAGCCGAAGAGTCAGGATATACATACGATATTACAATAAAGAAAAAAGGAAACGGCAACGTCAAGGTAGACGGCAATATAGTGCCTTAGCTTCCGGTACTCGAATATCTGGATAAGCCAAAAAGCCAGAATTTATAGGCTATTAAGTAAAATACAGGTCCTAGTAAGGGTGTAGCGGCTTTCCATACTTCAAATCCTTCTTTGCCTAAAAGAAAGCTAGCTGGGAAGTATGAAGCAAATGCTATCGGTATAAGAGTGACTAGAACAGCTTGTATCGGAATTGAAAAGATTTCAAACGGGTATTTTCTGAAGTTGCTGACTCTAAAGAATAGCCAGACTGCGCTTCTAGAAGTTCCTGTCCAGAAAGCCGTGGTTGAGAAAAGTAAATAAATTGAAGCTATCACGAGAATTCCGCTGGACATAGATACTGCCGCGTAAACTAAATCAATAAATGAAATACTTAGTCCTATTTGAGAGACTGCATAGATCATTAGAGCAATATTTGCGATTACTTTGGGAAGATTATTGTCGTGTACATCGTCAGCATAAATCTGGAATAATGGATTTAGAGGTCTTAAAAGCACTCTATCCATATCTCCAGAGAGTATATAGCTTTCCCCCAACCTAATGATATTAAATAGGAACATGTTCTGAGTGAAGAGCACTGTGCCTCCAAAACCAGCCAAAAAAAGCATTTCATTAAATGTCCAGCCCTGAAGATCAGTAATATTGGTGAAGACAAGAGTTAGGAATGCCAAAGAAACTGCCATGCTGATAGATTGACTTGTAGCTCCTAGAAGAAAGTCGGTTTTATAAACAAGTCTGGATTTCCAGTACTGGACAAAATAAAGCCAGTAAAAGCTCAAGTATTTCTTTAAAACCTTGATTTTCTGCCTATACATCTTTTTAACCTCCTTGGACAGTCAGTTTAGTCTTTGCTTTTCTCCAGACAAGTTCAGCCAAGATTGAGAGAAGCAGTATCCAAGCAAGCTGCATTCCGAATACTTGAAGCACGCTTTCAGCTGTACCTTGGTAAATCGATATAGGCGCATCAACCATGTGTGGGAAGGGCGTCAAGTAGAATACAGCTCTGATATTTTCAGGAACTAGATAAAGCGGAATCATAGCCCCCGAAAAAAGGCCGGCCAGCATCGTCCGCATCATCCTTAGACTCCAAGCTACCTTCGTCCAAAAGACAAACATCGAAGTCAAGTAAGATAACACCAGAGCAAGATTAATAGTAAAAAATAAAGATAAGAGAAAAAGAGATCCATTCAGCAATCCAGGGATACCAACATTCAGGAACAATATTCCTATTAGGAGTGCTGGAACTCCTCTTATTATCATTTTGAACGATGATCTACCTAGCTCATAAAAATAGAGCTGTAATTTCAGCGAAACAGGTTTCTTTAATTCATTGACTATTGTTCCTTTCCTAATCTTTTCTCCAACCCATTCTTCAATATTTGCAGAAGTAGCATTGCTGATAACCCTTGCCAACGCCACATAAGCAATAATCGAGGAAAAAGGTGTTGCAAGTTCACCTGAAGCAGCAATAGCTTTCCATATATAATAGAATAGAGTCAGTGAGATTAGGCTAGCTCCAATCCCGGCCAGAGTGTTGCCTCTATACTGTAGACCTTCCCTAAGGCCAACTCTTGTAAGAGAAAGATACTTAGCCAATTTCACAACTAATCCTCCAATCCTTCATTATACACTTTTTTGACCACTGATTCGATATTTGGCTCCTTGATCTGGAAGTCGAGGACATCATAGTTTTCCAGTACTTCTCTCATAAGGTCTGAGGCAGAGATCTTTTCTCGGTCAAACACTATTTCGACATGACCATCATCCTTCTCTATTTCCTGAATACCCTCCATCTCTATTTGGAAGCTATCACCGTTTCTGATGTCCATTACTAGCCTTCTAGAGGTGAACCGGTTGACGAGTGAATCCAGATCTCCATCATAGATCTTCTTCCCCTCATCGAGAACCACCACCCGTTCACACAGGTCTTCGATGTCGCCGATGTCGTGCGTTGTAAGCATGACTGTGATGTTCTCCTCACGATTCATCTTCTTGATGAAGTCTCTGATACGCTCCTTCACGGCCACATCCAGTCCTATCGTAGGCTCGTCCAGATATACTATTTTTGGATGGTGCAGGAAAGCAGCAGCCAATTCACATCTCATCTTCTGGCCGAGGCTTAGTTTCCTCACAGGCTGATCCCAAAAATCACTGAGCTGAAGGACATCATCAAACTCTTCGATCCTGTCGTCATAATCCGCATCACTTACTTCGTAGATCTCTTTGAGGAGTTTGAAGCTTTCTTTAACCGGAAGGTCCCACCAAAGCTGTGTTTTCTGGCCGAATACTACGCCGATATTCATCGCGTTTTTCTTTCTCTTTTTATGCGGATTTCTGCCGTCGACTTCTATCTTCCCAGAACTTGGTTCGAGAATCCCGGTCAGCATCTTGACAGTAGTACTTTTCCCTGCTCCGTTTGATCCTATGTACCCAATCATTTCCCCTTCATCAATTTGCAAGTTAAGATTTTCTACTGCTTGGACTTTTTCGTATTCTCTTTTGATGAAGGATTTGAGATAACCTTTGATTCCGTCACCTCTCTGGTATATGCGGAAATCTTTGGATAAGTTTTCTGCTTTTATTAGCGCCATAATTAGTATTTTCTACAATACTTCTTAATAGCTTCAGAATACTATACCTGTCTCACAATGCTTTTAGTACTTCTAGAAGGTATAGATCGCGAGTTCCGATCTAAATAATTAGAATTGGAAAAGACAAATATGCCTTGGTCAGTTTCAAATATAGCCGCTTCGGATTCTTCCCCAAGCCTATATTCATCTCTCTGAATCACCTCAGAGTATTCTGGGTTAGAGTTACTCACGTAACAATCCATTAGCTGTCTCAGAGAGGTCTCAGTCTCCTTCTGGTCTCCGAGACCTTTGAGAACATCTCTCAAGTTATCCAAGTTGTCAAATTCGTCATTCAAAAAGAAGTAAAGTTCCCTGTATTCATCTGTCATTCTTTAATAGTCACCGGTACACCCTTCTCTTTAAGAAGTTCAACCTGCTGCTTAACGAAGTCTTCTTCATTACTTCCCTTCGTTGCAACCATATAGACCTGTGCATCGCCAAATGGACGCATTACTCTTCCTGCTCGCTGTGTTGCCTGTCTCCTGCTTCCTCCCTGACCTGACATGACTATACCGATCTCTGCGTCAGGAAGATCAAGTCCTTCGTCGCCGATTCGCGAGACAATAATCGTCTTTAATTCATCGTTCCTAAACTTCTCGAAGTAGTCTTCTCTATCCTCAAAGTCTGTCTCTCCAGAAACAAAGGGGATGTCATACTCTTCTGAGAGTGTTTCCCCTTGATCGATCCAGTCACAGAAAATGATAGTCTTCTCTTCTTGATGCTTTTCAAGGATATTCTCAAGGTTCTGCTTCTTGGCTGGGTTCTTGGATGCGATAATCGCCTTCTTGATACCTGAGGCCTCTTCATACTTGTGTCTGTAGTGATCGGATGCCCAGTCAACTAGCTGTATCTCAACATCAGGCTTCACGACGTGACCCTCGGCAAAGAAACGAGCCCAGTCGCTGCCTATCTCCTGGCCGATAAGAGCGAAGATCTCTCTTTCCTTCGAATCTTCTCTTACAGGAGAAGCTGAAAGACCGATACGCCTTGTACTCTGTAAATCCGCCGTTTTCCTGAACAGTTTGGACGGGATATGGTGTACTTCATCGAAGATTATCAGCCCCCATTCCTTCCTGAATATATTGGTTTTCTCACCAGCCATGTGATATGTAGCAATCGTTACATCATTCATCTTCTTCTCATCGCCGTGATATTCACCGATCTGATCTTCCGTCAAAGTTGTCTTATCAAGAAGCTCTCTCTTCCACTGTCCAACAAGATTTCGTTGCGGGACGAGGATAAGTGTCGGTGCATCTATCTTCGCCATCAGTCCGATGGAAGTAACCGTTTTACCGGATCCTGCAGGGTTAGCAAGTACTGCAGCCTTCTTCTCATGTGCCTTCTCAACATACTCTTTCTGATAGTCTCTCAGCTCGATACCTTCAGCCAGATCTGCACCGATCTTCTCGTCAGATTCCCTGAACTTGGAATTGTCCTTGACCGGATAACCTTTCTTCAGCAGTGCTTCCTTGATCTCTGCACGACTCTTGGACCCCATCGCGATACGAGATTCCGTGTCGGAAAGGTCGACAGAAAGGTTCTGCCTTACATCGTCGATGCTCCGCGCCCAGTCCATCCTCTCCGGATCCTCGGCCACCAGAGAGTGGTACCGGCCGCGGTGCTCAATGCTGAACATCTCCTGCTTAGTGTAAGTTCTTTCTAGCCACTCCAGGAAACGCGGATAGCTTCCTACGACACGTGTGTATACTTCTTTTATTTCTTCCAAGGACTTGTCACTGTTCCAGATATCCATCTCCTGGACTTCGAATTTATAGTGCTCACCCGAGGAAGTCTCCATGTGGGCTAGCGAAGAGACCTCGTTCAAGGTCTCGCGGTCCGGGTTGGAAAGTATTATTTCACGCTGTGGCTCAAAAAATACTACCTGATTCTGGATTTTCTCGATTAACTCGTCCTTAGAAAGGTCCTCCAAGTTTTCGTCTGGCATGCCTCAACCGTTAGATACAAAGCTTTAAAACAGTCAATAAACCGAATCAAGCCACGAAGAACCAGATGAAAAACGAACTTAGGAGAATTCTTTCACAGATCAAGGACTTTGAAGACCCGAAGATCAAGCTGGAACAGTACATAACCCCTCCAGCTCTTGCAGCTGATCTGATCTACACGGCATACATGCAACAGGATATAGAAGGGAAGAAAGTTGTCGATCTTGGAGCAGGAACAGGCATCTTGGCGATCGGAGCGGCAAAGATCGGTGGAGAAGTTACCGCTGTAGAGAAAGATGCTGACGCAGTTAAACTAGCTAGAGAAAATGCGGAGGAAAAAGAGGCTGAGATAGAGTTTATAGAGGAGGGTGTTGAAAATTTTACTGAAAAAGCAGATACTGTCGTGATGAACCCTCCGTTCTCTGTTCATTCGGATATCGGGCTTTCTTTCTGGGAGAAGGCTATAGAGGTCGGTGACGCTGTTTATGGGATTTCTCCTATGGGCGCCCGTGACAGTATAAAAAGTTTGGTCCGAAGTTCTAATCATAAGCTTGAGGGCGTGCAGAAGTACGATATCGTGCTTCCACCGAGTTACGGCTTTCACACAGAGGAAGGCCGTGAAACACCTGTAGACCTGATAATCACGAGGAGAAAATAATTATGGAGCTTGAAACTGTAGAAAAGGATGACCGGCTTATAGTCGACATGAATCAAAACCACACACTTGCCAACCTAATCCGGAAGGCGATCTGGGCTAACGACGGAGAAGCCGGCTACGACAAAGGCCACCCGTTAGGCGACGAATCCAACCTGATTATAAAAGGGGAGAATCCTGAAGATACTCTAGAAGATGCTATCGAGACCGCCAGAGAGTGGATGGACGACCTGGAAGATCAAGTCTAAATTTTTCTCTAATAATTCTCTGAGGTAACAGATTTCATCAGGTTCCTCAGAGATTATAATTTAGCCAATTGACGGATTACTGAGTTTACACGGTTGGCGACATTGGGGGAGAGCTTTAAATTGTGGGCGATGAAGTCAAGTTATGGATTTTCTGAAGAGCATTAGAGACGGGGAGAATGAGGCCTTTGAATGGTTTTACTTTCTAGCTCTTGCATTGATTCTGGCATTTGGAACGATCACGACAACTGGAACTGTTCTCAACACTGATAAACCGGTTGTGTCTGTTGTTTCCTGTTCCATGTATCCCGAATACCATAAAGGAGATATTCTGATCGTAAACGGTCAAGATTACGGCGATATTGAAGTTGATGATGTTGTTATTTATCGTGTGCCAGACAGAATCGACTTTTCAATGAAAGGCAATGAGTACACGCTGGAGAAGAACTCGCCAATCAATGACGAATCAGCTGAAACAGGTATTGGCCAAGTTGAGTTGATGAATGTTCAGCCTGATCTGAGTAATGGGAATGACGCTGCGGTCTTATCAGTGGGGGGAGATAAGGTGACGGTTCGGGATGGAGATGCACTTACTGTTTCAGGAACTGAAATAGAAGTAGAGAGGATTTCAAGCATGCCGATTCCGGTTGTCCACAGAGTAATTGAGAAAGGTGAGCATTCTCTTCAAACCAAGGGGGATGCCAATAATGCTCAGCTTGATTTTGAGTCAGATGTGAGGCCTTTCCAGATTCACGGCACTACAGCCTTTAAGATACCTAGACTGGGAGTTGTGAAGATCTTGGCCATGGATTTAGTTGGTTTCCAGGGGGACAAGCCATTAGTAATTGATCGTTACCGTCCTTGTAGGTAGGTTCCCTTTTTAACTCTTCATGTAAAAGGGTCTCAAACATGGAGTTCTGTGATGAATGTGGAGGCATGCTTGTCTCCGAGAAGAAAGATGGAGAATCAGTTATGAAGTGCCGCAGCTGTGGAGAATATCAAGATGTGGAAGCAGAGGACATGAAGGTGACGGAAGAAAAGGAAGAAGATCCTATGGACCGCTTAAATGTAAACGAGGAAGGCGCTGAAGAAAGCACTCATCCAACTACTGAGAAGGAGTGTCCTGATTGTGGGAACATGAAACACGAGTTCTGGATGGAACAGACAAGAGCATCGGACGAACCACCGACAAGATTCTACAGATGTACAGACTGTGGAAACGTCCACAAAGAATACGATTAAATTATCATTCAACTTTTATCCTGTCATCGTCCAGTTCATCTGCAATGGCATTCAAAGAAGTCTTCAACTTGGAGACCTCCTCTTTAACATCGCCCATATCTCTCTCAAAATGCTCTTCAGTAACTCGTGAATGAATCTTACTCTTATTCAGCTCCGTCCCTGACGTCAGCTCGTCCTCGACATCGAAAAGTTTTTCCTCTACTTCATCGATCTGTTCCTGAAGCATTTTCTGCTCTTCACGCGTTCTCTTCAGCCTCTGATCGAGAGCGTCAACTTTGTCTCTTAACCTTACTTCTCTGCTTTCCTCAGCTTCTATGTCCTTCAATTTCTTCTTCTGAACCTCTGTAAGCTTCATCATCAATTGTTCAAGATCCTTCAATCTCTCCCTGTTCTCTTCAGCAACCTGAATATCTGTCTCTCGAGACTCCTGCCGTAAATCCTGTACAGCGTTATCAACAGCAGCAATATGTGATTCCATGTCTTCCATCCTGTTTGAAAGATTCTGAACTGCTTCCGCCGCTTTTTCACCCTCCTTTCCGAAAAAGTCCATATAGTTTATATTGAGGAACCGGTACTTCAAACCTTGGCAACCTTTAATTGTCATCAGTCTACAGTCCGGGATATGGAGGAGAAATTCTGCCCTAACTGTGGTTCAACTCATGTAGAACCTGATACCTCCAACAGATGGGCTACAGCGACTTTTGGCGGAAACCCTAATGAATGGTACTGCAGAGAATGTGAATACTCCGGATTAATGCCTTCTGTAGACCCTGAAGAAGATTCTGAAGAAGGCTCAGAGGAGATCGATTTCGAACCTAGAGAAAAATATAATAGGATCGATGTAGAAGCTACACCACGCTTCGCCGTATTATTCGCTGTCATAGTCATCATAGCCTCGGTGCTCTATGCGGCATTCCTGATTGTATGAGGAAAATTTACATTGAAGTTAAAACATTATAGACATAATTATTTTCTATGCCAGAAGATCAACGAAGAGCCCCTGCAAGGCCGAAAAAGATTAAGGAGATCGACCCTCAAAGCGACATCAGAGTAAGAATCACAGGAACAATACTATCAATCGAACAAGACTCAGTCAGCCTAGACGACGGATCAGGTACAGTCGAAGTATTCTTAGAGGAAGAAAACATGGACGAGATAGAGGAAAGCCAGAGAATCCGAGTCCTCGGGAGAGTACTACCAACACCTGACAGCTTTGAGATCCAGGGAGAGATCGTACAGGACTTCTCCGGTGTTGATCAGGAGCTTCACGACAGAGTTAAAAAAGTAGTTAACACTACTCAGTAACATAAGTGGTCAAAATGTTTAAAGCAGAAATAGAAGAAGTCGGCCTTCTCAAAGACTCAATGAAAACCATCAGCGACCTCATCAGCGAGGGACTACTCCAGCTAACAGAAGACGGAATCCAGCTCGTAGCAGCGGACCCCGCAATGGTCGGACTAGTCGACTTCACACTCAAAGAAGAAGTATTCGAAACATTCGAAATCGATGATGAAACCAAAGTAGGGCTAAACATCGAAAACCTATACTCAATCCTAAGAAGAGCCAACAGCGGCGACACAATAACACTAAGCGTCGACGAAGACACCTCAAAATTCAAAATCGAAATGGTCAACTACTCAACAAGAGACTTCTCACTACCAATTCTCAATTTGTCCGAGGATGATATTCCTTCAGTCGGAGACCTAGACCAATTCACATTCAACGCAGACCTAGACACCTCCGTACTAGAAGGAGCCATAAAAGACGCAATGGTAGTAAGCGACGCAGTCACAATAACAGCCGACGGCAACTCTTTAGGAATATCCGCTGAAGGAGACCAATCAGGAGTCGACTTCACAGTAGAAAGCGGAGCAGAAGGAGTCCACGAAATGAACGGAAGCGACGCCAAATCAATGTTCTCATTGGACTACCTCTCCAAGATGATCGGAGCCAAAAAACTAGCAGACACAGTAACAGTAAAACTAGGAAAGGACTTCCCAATGCGACTCGAATTCGAACAACCAGACCAAGCAGAACTCAACTTCGTACTAGCGCCAAGAATCGAAGAAGACTAAATTTCATCTTCTTAACTTTTCCACATTTCTAATCCAAAAGTGATTTGAGAATTCCTTTTTGAAATGTTTCTATGTCTGAAGAATATGCAGTTCCGGCTACTGGCGCATTAATTCTAAACGAAGATAATGAAAATTTCCTGATGAAGTCTCCGAAGTGGGATAATCAATGTCTGGTTCCCGGTGGTAAACTTGAGAAAGGAGACTCAATGAAAGCGACTGTCAGGAAGGAAATCAAGGAAGAAACTAATCTAGAGGTAACTGACATATGGTTTCTGAATACTAAAGATGGTGGCAATCCTGATGACTTCAAAAGAGATACTCACTTTATCTTCCTGAATTTTGTGTGCAGAAAATCTAGTGGAGAGGTTGAGCTTGATCAGAGGGAGGCGAAAGAGTACAAATGGATTGAACCTGAAGAAGCCCTTAAAACGCTTGAATTGAACGATAGCACCAGAGACTTCATCAAGAACTACCTGGACAGGGACTAACAATATAGGAGTTTCCAAGCCAATTCCATGTATGGGGGAGATGGGTGACAAACCACAGGACTGGAAAATCCGACAGTATTACGAACAGGATGAAATAGTCCAGATTTTCGTTGAAACCGCTGAGTACCGTGAAGTAGCCCCTACTTACCCGAATGGATACGGCAAAAGGCCGGATGCCATAAACTTTCCCGGCGATTTCCTAGATTTTGTTAATAATGGTGCTGTGGCTTTTCACTCCTCGGTTGAGCGGTGGAGGAACCCTTTGTTAATTGATAATGTTTCTGACTTAGATGATTTGAGGGAAAACTGGGACCTAGTAATTGACATCGACTGTGACGAGAGTTTCGAGCTTTCAAAGGAAGCTGCTGTCCTAGTTGTTGAAGAGTTGCGTCAGCATGGAATAGATTATATTAGTGTGAAGTTTTCGGGAAACAGAGGATTTCACATAGGTGTGAGAGGTGAAGCATTTCCAGATGAAATTGGGGGAGAAGATTTCTCCCAGTTATACCCTAATCTAGGAAGAGGGATCGTCGACTATATTCGAGACAACTTGAAAGACGATTTAATTCGAAAAGTGGAGGAGTACGGCTTTGAAGAGGAGATGAGTACCGAGGAAGGTAAGGACCCTTACCAAGTCGCTGACCTGGAGAATGACTGGGGTCAGAGACATCTTTTCAGGATGCCTTACAGCCTTCACGATGGTTCGTGGCTGGTTTCCAAACCTATCAAGCCAGAAAGGATCAAGGAGTTTGAGAAGGTTGAGGCAGAAATGGATGAAATTAGTTTTGAGGAGAGTTTTCTGAAAGAGTATGAGGAAGGTGAAGCAGCTAATCTGGCGATTCAGGCCATGGACTTCATTGAGTCTAGGAGGAAAGAAAAAAAGGAGGAACGAATCGAGAAAGACAGGGATTTTGAGAGACCAGAAGATGCGATACCGGAGAAGTACTTCCCTCCTACTATAAATAATATTCTTGAAGGGCTTGAAGACGGCCGTAAACGCGGGTTATTTATTCTGATCAACTTCCTCAGGTGCCTAGGTTATTCCTGGGAGGAGATCAGGTCGAAGGTCTGGGCATGGAACGATGAAAACAAAGAGCCGCTACGGGAGGCTTATGTCAAATCTCAGCTTCGCTGGCATGAAAACAGGGACGAAGACGTTCCTCCTCCAAACTACGATGCAAACGGATACTATAAAGATATGCAGGTGTATGAAGAAGATAATCTAGAAGAACAGGTTCCCAACCCTGTAAGCTATGCGTTTAGGAAAGCTAATAGAACCGGAGATAGTTCTGAAGAAACCGAGGATAAGGATGAAATGGTTTGTCCTTACTGTGGGAAGGATTACAAGAGCGAGCACTACTACAAGCAGCACGTCCAAGAATGCGACGGCGGTGGCAACGTGAAGAAAATAAGTTGAACTTGATAGAATAAAAGATTTCTTTGGAAAAACACAGGTAGATGAGTGACGAAGAAGCACTGACGTTCTCAAAACTGAGAAAAATCCAAAAGACAGAGAGAAGACAAGAAGAACTATCAGAAATAGACCAGAATTTCTTCCTAAAGGTCAGAGACTACCTAGAAAGAAAAAAAGAAGTTGACCAAAACAGCAGAGAATACAAGAACGCAAAAAGAATATTCAGAAAAATACTCAGCCTCAGAGAAGACAAGATAGTGAAGAACTCCCGTCTCAGCCTGAAGTCCGACATACGGCCCTCCGAACTCAACATGCTGCCACGTGAAGAAGAGCTTTTCAGAGACATGAAGAAACAATTTAACCAGCACAGAGACAGAGTAGAAGAAGTAACTGAAGGCCAAGCAATCGAAACAGACAACACAGAGCCAGGAATACAGGAGTCAGCAGAAAAAAGAAGAGAAGAAGCAACAGTAGAGGAAGTTTCAGCAAATGACGCTAAAACCGAAGAAATAGATGAAGAAAGCACTGATGAGAAAGAAGATCAAGAAGCAGAAGATAAGTACAATCCTGAAGAAGGATATGAAGTAGTGGAAATCACCTCAGAAGTACCGGAGTTCATGGGTACAGATCTGGAAGCATACGGGCCATTCGAAGAAGGAGAAGAAGCTGAAATACCTGAAGACAACGCAGAAATCCTCGTAAACCGGGGAAACGCAGAACAACTAAGCTGAAAACACATGAAAAATTACGATAAGGTTTTCGCAGTCGGCGGCTCAATATACACAGCCAACCTAGAAAAAACACCTGAAATAGCGGAAGCACTACAGAATCATTCTCCTGTAGCGGTAGTGGTCGGCGCAGGAAAACTCAAAGAAAACATAAACGCAGTCGAAGCATCAGAAGGCGACAAGGACCTGATAGGCATCCAGGCAACAAGGCTGAACGCCAAGACACTGGCCACGCAGATGGAAGCTCACCCAAAAATACCAGAAACCACCGAAAAAATCAAAGAAATAAAACAGACCGGACAAGACCTAGTCATGGGAGGAATCAACCCAGGATTCTCAACAGACGCAGTAGCAGCAATCACAGCAGAACTACTAAACGCAGAACTATACATAGTAACAAACATCGACGGAGTATACACCGAAGACCCTTCAAAGGAAGAAGCAGAAAAACTGGACGAAGTCTCAATCCCGGAACTAAGAGAAATCGTCAGCGGCAACAGCAGCGAGGCAGGAAGCTACGAATTGATTGATAAGACTGCCCTAAATATTATTAAAAGGTCGAATATTTCAACCAAAGTCATGGAAGGAACAATTGAGAACCTGGAAAACCCTGAAGATACTGAAGGAACCATTATTGTCTCCAATCAATAGTTTAGCTTTTTGTTAATTTCTTATAATATACTCTGTGCCCTTGTTCCTCTTCTCTTTTTTCTTTACTTGAGTAGTTCTGTCTTTCGGTCCAGTTTTCAAAGTATTTCATGCAGTGGAAAAGCTGGATCATTCCATAGTATTCTTTTCGTGTTTTCCAGCCCTTTTCCAAAGATCTGACTTCTTGATAGGAGTCATAAAACGCATTTTTCAGTCTTTCAACTTTCTCTTGATCTTCAACAAACTGGAGTATAAACCTGACTTCTGAATGAGATAGATCCCATTCTGGCCGACCAGCAAAGGCTCTCTCCCAGTCAAGAACTGCCTTCGCCTCTGTTCCTTGTCTGATAATGTTATCTACGGCAACATCGTAGTGGACAAGCACAGGATTGGACTCATCAAGTAAATGCAAGTTCTTCTGAACATAATCTCTAAACTCTTGCTGTAAATCTTCAAAACGGGTATCCTTCATCTCGGTTATATAATCCTCAGCAATCTCCTGAACTATTTCCTTCCAACTGTACTCTTCGATCTCTATAGACTCTCTGTTGTATCTAAGTCTGCCGAAAGACTCAAATTGAATATTTTTATGTATCTGAGCCAGGTATCGGCCGATTTGACGAACAATTTCCTCTTTTTGATCTATTGAAAGGTCATCGTATTTCTCTTCAGATTTAGAACCTTCAATTTTCTCGTCAATATGAAAAAGCTTAGGAACCTCTTCCTTCGAAAAGTATGAATAAATTATATTCTGAGTAGGTATATCCGTCTTATTATCTACCTGTTCAATCAATTCTTCTTCTAGCTTAAACCATTCCGGCTTATCTTCGTTAAAACAGCAAATCAGGTGCTCTCCAGAAGAAAGTTCAACATCAAATGTCTCCCTGTTATGACCCGAAATATCGGATATCTCCACAATTCTGAGACTAGAATCAAAACAACGAACTGCTTCTTCAACTGCGCCTTTACCCACCATAACCCAATTTACGAAAAACAATCTAATAGACCTAACACCAAAATAAACAAGATTTAAATTTATGTCCATACATGTATATACTATGTCTAAGGTTTCAGTCAGAGTCCCAGACGAGTTAAAGAAATCGATGGAAAAGCATGGAAAAATTAACTGGAGCGAAATAGCTAGAGAGGCTTTCAGAGAGGAAATTAAGAAACTTGAACTAGCCGACTCCATATCTTCAGAGAGTGAATTGACGGAAGATGATGTACAAGAGATTGGAGAAAAAGTCAAGGAAGGAATAGCCGAAAAACACGGTCTATAACTAATGGAACTCGTAGTTGACAGCAACATAATTATCTCAGCACTGATCAGAGACAGCTTGACCAGAAAAATAATCCTAGACTCCAACCACAGATTCTACGCACCAGAGTTTCTAAGAACCGAAATAGAAAAATACGAAGACCTAATCAAAGAGAAATTCAATTTAAAGGAAAGTGAAGTTGAAACACTTCTAAACATCGTTCTAGTCGAAATAGAAATTCTACCAATCGAAAGCTATGAGGATAAGCTGGACAAGGCCGAAGATTTGATCGGAAACGAAGACATCAAGGATGTGCCTTTTCTAGCAGTAGCCTTGCATAAAGGATATGAAATATGGAGCGATGACCAAGACCTACATCAACAACAAAAAATAGAGGCTAAAATCACAGAAGAAATAATAGAATTAAGCAGATAAAACTAAAATTATGAGAGTTCCTGATGAAGCTGACCGAGATTTTGTCGCTGGAGCATTCATTGTCGAAGATGAAGAAATTCTTTTCCTAAACCACAAGAAATTGGATATGTGGCTAATGCCCGGCGGACATGTTGAGCCAGGCGAGACTCCTGATGAGACAGCTATTAGAGAAACATTAGAAGAGACTGGTCTCAAAGTAGAGTGTATCGATGGAGAGGAAAGTTTTGATGGTTTTTCGGCAGTAGATCTTCCGATGCCATTCAACATTAACTTGCATGAGATTGAGAGAGGTCACTGGCACTGCGACTTCCAATATTTGGTCGAGATAGTTGGCGAGAAAGATGATTACGAGTACAGCGACGAAGATATCAAATGGCTTTCCAAAGAGGAGTTAGAATCAGAAAATTATGAGATGCCGGAAAATGTTAGACAGTCAGCACTGAAAGCGATTGAGAAATGTTCTTCTTGAGTAGAGTGTTTTTAAAGTTTAACAGAGATTCAATTTACATGGTAAAGATTCCGAAAGAGCAGCGTCGTTACTGTCCGGCCTGTGATGAGCACACGGACCAAACTGTGAAAGAGGCGACGAATCAAAGTGCTTCACCTTGGAGTAAGAAGCACAGAAAGAGGCAAAGAAAGATTGATAACGGATACGGAAGCTTCCCGTTCGAAGACCCATCACACCTAGCCAGAGGAAAAAGTAATCCAACATCCAGTAAGCACGACCTTCAGTTCAGCTGTAAGGAGTGTGGAAAGAGTTGGAAGCCTAGAAACCAGCCAAGAGCAGCAAAATTCGAAATAGAAAGATAAAGGAGGAAAAAAATAATTATGGCACGAAATTTTTACAGAGTCTCATGCGGCGAATGTGGTAATGAACAAACAGTTTTCTCACGGACCGCAACACAGGTAGACTGCATGATCTGCAGCACAGCAATCGCAAAGCCAACAGGCGGCAAAGCAGAGTTGAATGCGGATATCATCGAGACACTGGAAGCAGAATAAAAACTCCTTATTTCTCTAATTCATTTATTTAAGTAAAGAATAGTTGTAATTTAAGTTTGGATGCCTTCCTGCTGCATTCTTTGAGATCGCAGTGCCTCTTGAGTATTATCAGCTTGTTCTCTTGCTTCCCCAAATATTTCCTAAGCTCTCTGACCCTCTTACGCTGTTAAATCATCTTCAGTTTGTCTTTGAGCCTGTCCTTGTTCTGGTTGCTCTAATTCAATTTGATTTGCAGTCGCTGTTCTATCGCCTTCAAATTGGTGAGTCTCATAATCTTCAAGAGCTCCTCCAGATTCATCTACAGTATATCCTTCCATCGGATTGATTACATCTACTCCTACAATTTCTGCTTCTTGTTCTTCTTCAAATCCACCGTGGAAGTGACCTACATATGCAGCTCCTATATTCTCTGTTCTTTCAAGAAGTTCTCTAGTCTCAATACTGGCAAACGGTTTTTCTTCTGTCTGAGGTTGGCCATGCGCCACAAAAGTCACTTCTCCATCTGCATCGTCAATTATATCTGCCTTTTCCTCAAGCATATCTTCGTACTGCTCTTGAGCTTGATCCATCTCTTCATGTTGTTCCGTCTTCTCTATTTCAGGCAGTTCTACTTCTTCAGATTCATCGCTACTTCCAAAGTACTTGTCTTTTAAGCTGTAAAGTGGCTGGAATACTTTTTCTCCAACATATGGTAGGCCCTCTAGCTTTTTTCTGATGCCCGGACCAGAATCTTCAGTAGAATCGTCCATCTCTATTTCTCCTTCGAGGATCTGGTCAACATCACTACATTTAACTTCTTCAGCATCCTTCTCTAGTGCATCACCAATAGCTTCAATATCATCTTCTTCATAACCTGCCTCAGCAGCAGAAACTTCATTATCATAAATTTGTTCTACCTGACTATTTTGCTGGAAAGAACCTCCAAAGTAGAAGTTACGGCCTTCAATCTGTTTCAGATCATCCTGTACAATATTTACATTATCATAGTTTTGAGCAACCTGGTGGACTATTCCATCAGGCAATAAATGATCTTCGTGATTACCAAGTCCGAGATAGACTTCCTCATATTCCTCGCTTAGTTTAGCGAATCTTTCATCTAGTTCTCCTGCCGCGTACTCAGCTACCTCTTCCTCATTCTCCGCATTTCCATAGAGGCCTGTCTCATGATCTTCTATTCCACCAGCATCTTCACCAGCATCTACTGCATAAATTTCATCTCCAGCTCCGATGTAGATATCTCCTTCGGCATCGTCTTCTCTACCGTGGCGGTCTGCTGCAAAGACGAAATCTTTCTCACTGATGTGGGTTATTTGTAACCTTGTAGTTAAAGAGATTGTGGTTGTCTAGAGTATGTTAAATAGGTCTTTTAAGAATCACTTTTAACATTTTTAGTATGCGTTGGTACAAAGATAGGCCGGATGAGGGCGACTTGGTTGTTGTCACGATTTCGGATGTTGATA
This sequence comes from uncultured archaeon, assembly GCA_964604885.1. Lineage (GTDB taxonomy): Archaea > Nanohalarchaeota > Nanosalinia > Nanosalinales > Nanosalinaceae > Nanohalobium. The sequence continues at coordinate 73,725 of CAZSAB010000003.1, read as the reverse complement.
AGAACTCGGCTTACGCGGATCTTGATGAGTATGAAGATGTTAGTGGTTTGATTCATATCAGTGAGGCGTCGCGTAGCTGGGTTGAAGACTTAACTAAAGAGATTGATCAGGGAGAGAAGAATGTTGCCCAGGTGATCGATGCTGATGATGATACCGTTACGCTTTCGTTGAAGCGTGTAAACGAGAATAATAAGAAGGAGGCTATGGGCCGCTGGAACAAGGAGCAGAAGGCGGAGAAGTTTATCGAAGACCTTCTGGAAGATCTGGAAATGAGTGAAGACGAAATGTACGAGGAAGTGGTCTTCCCTATGCAGAGCAAACTAGGCTCTGCTTTCCACGGCTTTGAAATATCTACAGCTGAAGAAGAACGCTTGAAAGAGTTCTTGGACGAAGATATTGTAAAGAAGATTCAGGAAGTTGCCAAGGAAAATATTGATTTGAAGCAGGAAAAGTTTGAGGGCGAGATAGAGCTTGAGTTCATGTCCGCGAACGGTATCGAAAAGATCAGAGACTGTTTCGAAGATCTGGGCGACGGCGTCGAGGTAAAGTATGTTTCCGCACCGGATTACTCGATTACTTCTTGGGGCCGTACTCAGGATCTGGCTAAGAAGCGGATGGATGAAGCAGTAGACATGATCCATGAAAGAGCGGATGAAAAAGATGGAAGATTCGAGTTCACACGTGCATAAAGATGATTCGAAAGTGTGTTGAGTGCGGCAGCTTTACTTTGAAAGAGGAGCACTGTGAAGAGAGTTCGGAGAAGGCTAGGCCACCGAAGTTTTCTTTCCCGGACAAGTATGGGAAGTACAGGCGTAAAGCCAAAAAAGGCGGAGATTAAGGTGATAGATATGGAGAAGACAAAGATCGAGATCGAAGAGGAAATTGAAACTGAAAACCCAGTATTCGTAGAGGGACTGGCTGGAATCGGACACATAGGCCGTAATACAGTAAGCTATATAGCAGATGAAACCGGAGCAGAACAGGTAGGAGAGATAACAAGCCACCACTTCCCACCACATACGATAGTAAATAATGATAAAACAGTCGAATCAATTAAAAACAAGATTTACGCCCTCAGCAGAGATGAAGGAAGAGACATAATCCTTCTCGAGGGTAACGCCCAGGCAGGAACGCCTGAAGGCCACCACGAAGTCGCTGAAAAAGTCATAAACTTTATCGAAGACCAGGAAGCAGAAGAGATCATAACTGTCGGAGGATACGGTACAGGCGACGTTGTAGAGAGTCCAAGCGTCTTCGGAGCAGTTTCCACAGAGGAGATAAAGGATAAGTACGATGCAGATATCGAGTTCGAGCACGATGTCGGCCAGGTAGTCGGCATCTCCGGACTACTGATCGGACTGGCTCAGGACCGAGAAATGGACGGATTATGTTTGCTAGGCGAGACACCAGGCTTCCTGCTGAGCGACCCAAAGAGTACGGAAGCAGTACTGAAGGTTCTTGAGAATGTTTTGGAGTTGGAGCTTGACTATTCTCAGCTTGACGAGAAAGTTGAGGAAAGCCAGGAAGTACTTAAAAAACTTCAAAATTTGAAGAAATCACAGAAACCTGAAGAAGACCAAAGCCAGAGTTCAGATCTTGGCTATATAGGGTGAAAACAATATTATGAGTTATACGCGTTACGAACGAGCAAGAATCTTGGGGGCAAGAAGCCTCCAGTTGGCGATGGGCGCACCGGCATTCGTTGATATAGAGGGAGATGAGAAGCCGATGGATATCGCGGAAAGAGAAATGAATCAGGAAAAACTCCCTATCACTGTAAGACAGTAACCCAATTTTTTCTTCATTACTTCTTTAATTGAGGAATCGATAGAGTAAATATGAGGATAGAGTCACTTCAACTCAGAGAGATAATAGATTCCAGAACACAGCCAACAATTGAAGCCGAGATAAATGGAAACTTCGGAAAAGCGCCGTCAGGAGCCTCTACAGGAGAACACGAGTCCAAATGCCACGTACCCGAACACCTTGAAGAAGTAGAGGAACTGATGAAGAACAGGTTCGAGGGCCGAGATCTAACTCAGAGAGAATTCGATTCAGAATTAAAAGAGATAGACGGTTCTAGCGATTTTTCGAGACTCGGAGCTGCAGCGATTGCTTCAAGCTTTGCATTCAAGAACGCGTACGGATTTGATCACTCAGAAGAGTTTCCACTTCCTCTAAGCAATGTAATAGGAGGAGGAGAACACGGCGGCCGAACAAGCATCCAAGAGTTTCTTGTACTACCTGCGAACGCTGATACATTTCCAGAGGCCTTGAAAACAAATATCAGGATATACCAAGAGCTTCAGAACAGGTACGGCTACAAGATAAAAGGCATGAACGATGAAGGCGCCCTGATTACTTCTATGGACGATATTGAGACTTTGGAAAAGCTGAAAGAAGTAGCTGAAGAGTTTGGTGCAAGGATTGGTCTGGATATTGCGGCTTCAGAGTTCTTTGAAAACGGAAAGTACAGGATGGAATCGCTTGGGGAAGTAAATTCATCTCCGCAGCAGCTTGAATTTGTTCAGAATCTGATCGATGAGTACAATCTGGTGTATGTGGAAGATCCTTTCGACGAGGAGGACTTCAGAAATCATGCTAAACTTGTGGCAGAGAACCCTGACACATTGATCTGTGGAGACGACCTATTTACTACCAACAAGGATAGACTTCAAGAAGGAATCGACATGGAAGCCGGCAACTCACTGATCGTCAAGCCCAACCAAATTGGTACAGTGAGTGATGCCAAAGAAACAGTTGATCTAGCCAAAGAAAACGATTACACATCAGTAATCTCACACAGATCCGGGGAAACTTGCGATTCAACTATCTCAGATCTGGCACTGGAGTGGAAGTGTCCAATAATCAAGGCCGGAATCGCAGATATCAGGATAGCTAAGCTTAACAAGCTGACACGGCTATGGGACAGGTCAGAAAACCCTGAAATAAGCTTCAGATAGGGAAATCTGTCGGGCCGTATTTAACTTTTGTTCTTAAAAAATTTTTCTATGAGCGACGATGAAGAACTCTTGATAGACCGTGAGAACTATCTAGCACACGGTGTGCATATCGGAACCAAATCTCAGCACAAAGATATGGAAGACTATATTTTCCATGTAAAGAAAAACCAGTTGGCTGTCCTGAACCTGGAGGATACAGACAAGCAGATCAGGAAGGCGGCTGAAAAACTTGCTGAATACGAACCTGAAGACATACTAGTAGTAGGGCGGAAAGAAGAGGTCATGGAGGCCTTGAATGAGTTCTCAAACGTGACAGGAGTAAGTTCTGTCATCGGCCGTTTCATGCCGGGCACTTTAACCAATCCCCAGTCGGACAGCTTTACAGAACCAGAGCTTGTACTGGTTACAGACCCGGAAACAGATGCACAGGCAATAGTTGAAGCAAATCAGACCAATAAATATGTAATCGCGATTGCTGACTCCGAAAACGAGCTTGAAGGAGTTGATCTTGCGATTCCAGCAAATAATAAGTCTGCAAAGTCTCTCGGAATGGTTTACTATCTTCTAGCCCGTGAACTGGGAGATGAAGGAGGAGAAGACTACGAAGTTGAATTGGATGACTTCCAGTCCGAGCCTGTCGAAGAGGAAGAAGCTGAAGAATAAGTGCTTTTCCAAATTTTGTCTCTATTTAGTTTAATCTCAGTTTTAGAAAGATCGAATACTTTAAACAAGGCCGCGTGTAACTTTTTCACATGTTTAATATCGGCGGCGATGACAAGGAAAAGCTTGAGGAAAACATGGAGGAAATCAAGCAACTGGTCAACGAAAGTAAAGATGAACCTGAAGAAGTAGTTGATGAGGAATCAAAAGAACAAGAGAAAGATTCTGTGGGCGATCTAGAAGGATTTGACCAGCCAGAACCTGATCAGGACTTACAGCAAGATGAAAATGAAACTCCTGAAGTCGATGGGATGCAGAACGACCTCGAAAATCTTCAGTCACAGGTCCAGCAGAACGTCGAAGAACAGAAACCTGAACCACAAGAGGAAGAACCTATAAAGGAACAGGTTCAGGAAACAGAAGCCGAAGAATCCATCAATACAACTCAAACCAGGAGTTCTCAGCCAGTCCCTGATGAAAGAGGAAGAGACGAGGTCAAAGAACTGAAGGATGAGATAGAAGATCATATAAGTTCCATAGAGAAGGGTAGAAGCAACAGAAGCATTAAAGAAGACGTCAAGGAAATAAATCAGGAAAGAGAGGAGGAAGAAAAAAAGCAGAGAAGAGAAGAACAGCCACTCTTCCTAGACGTGGAGAGCTTTGAAGATATCAGGGAAATGGTGGAAGAGATGCATTACCTGACTACGGAAATGGACGACATAATGGAGCACCTTGTAGTCGGGGTAGAAGAAGATCAGGAGACAGTCAAGGAGGCAGGACAGGTAATTCAGGAATTCCAGACACGGAGAAACAACATTGAGGAAACATTGAAACAAAACTAAAAGAATTCTGAGAAAAAAAGTTTTCCATGGAAAGACAAGAAGTAATCGAAGTTCTAGAAGAATACGGAGACGCAAACTCCGAACAGAAACTAATTCAGCTACTGAAAGACGAACTCATCAAACATCTGGAAAACAAACATGCAGGCACAGACAGCCAGAGACACGAACTCAACCTCATAATTCGAGAAATAGAAGAAGAACTCGACTGGATAGAAAACGAAAAACTAGCAGAATTTGATCCAGAACGACAATAATTTATTAATCAGGCCACTTAGTTTGATGGTATAAAAAAGTTCTCGCCAGTTTTACGAATATACCTTGATGATCCAAGGTTTTGTGAAAGGTGAATACAAAAATGGCATACCAGAAATTTGAAACAAACGAATCTTTAGGAGAGAAAACCTATAACGCAATCGAAACCGCTGCAGACACCGGCGAAGTAAGGATCGGTACAAACGAAGTAACGAAGGCGATCGAAAGAAACGAGGCAGAACTAGTAGTTATCGCAGGCGATGTTTCTCCAGAAGAAATTGTGATGCACATTCCTCCACTTGCAGACGAGAAAGACATCAGTTACACTTTCGTCCCTGACAAAGAGGAGCTTGGTCTTGCAGCAGGAATCACAGTCCAGAGTGCAGCAATCGCTGTAACCAAGACAGGAAACGCAGAAGACGAAATCGAAGACGTACAGCAGAAAACAGCAGAACTTCTGGACGCTGAAGAAGACGAAGAAGAATAAAAACCAGGTGAAAATCTAATGCCAGCAGCAAAAGTAATCGAAGTAATGGACGACACAGGACACCGCACAGTCCGAAAAATACGGTGCAGAGTCATCGAGGGCAACGAAGAAGGAAAGATTCTAGTCAGAAACTCTCGAGGACCCATCAGAGAAGATGACATCGTCCACATCAAAGAAACGGAGATGGAAGGGTGACTCAAAATGGCAGAGTGCAATTATTGCGGCGAAGAACTGGGCAAGACAGGAGGCAAAATGCTTGTCTTGAACTCAGGAGAGAAACTCTACTTCTGCTCCTCGAAATGTGAAAAGAACCACGAGAAAGGTAGAAGCCACGAATACAGGAAAGAAGAGTAATCCGGACTAGTCCATTTTTTTCTCCATTTTGACAAGCGAAGTATTTAACTTTTCAAGCGGCCAACAAGTTTAAGGTGAGTGTAGATGCCGCGCCAACCCATTCTATCTGTACTTGGGCACGTCGATTCTGGAAAATGTGTAGCTCCAGATACGCAGATTCAGCTTTCTGACGGCTCTACAATAAAAGCAGAGAAACTATTTGAGGAATATAGAGCGGATGGAGAAAGATTGGAAGATGAAGAAGGAGAGGTCTACAGCCTGGAAAAAGGCCCGGAACTTTTGGGTGTGGAAGATGGAGAGATAGTAAGCTGTAGGGCAGAGAATATATGGAAACTTGAGAAAGACAAACTGCTCGAATTTGAACTATCAGATGGCTCCGAGGTAGAGGTTACACCTGAGCATCCTTTTCTAACTGTGGAAGGTTCGGAGCTGAAGTTTAAACCTGCAGATGAGCTTGTTGAGTCTGATATGGTTGCTGTTCCAGAGAAGTTGCCTAAAGATGAGAAAAGTTTGAATGAATTGAAGCAGGATACTCTGGAAATCTTGTCAGAAAGTGAGAGAATATTGTGTTTGACCACTCCTGATTTCTCCGAAGAACTAAAGATGCATGGAGAAAAAATCAGTGAAAAGCTCTTGACAAACCATCTAAGAGACTGCCGGAATAATAACAGGTTCAGGCTTCAGGACATAGTGGCTATATGCCGGAACAAAGGCATTGATTTAAAAGAGGCTTACGAAAATATAGTAAGCTTCAAGCAGTCTACTTTGAAGCAGAGAGCAGGTTCAACCAGCAAGAGGATGGAGCTTCCGTCTACAGAAAGCGAGTTTGAAGACCTGGCCTATTCAGTTGGAATTATGCTGGGAGATGGAAGCAGAGAAGCCAGAAACCTTTACAATAATTCAGAAGTACTTAGAACTGAGTTCAAGGGAAAGATAGAGAGTGCTGCAGGAGTGGAGACACAAGTTAATACTTATGAAGAAGAGGTCGACGAAGTCTACGTTAAATGCGGTAAGAGGCTTTCCAAGTTCTTCGAGATACTGTTCGACTTCCCGATAGAGCAAAAATCTCAATCAATCAAACTGAGTAATTACGCACAGAGACTGCCGAAAAACATCCTAGCCAACCTTATATCTGGCTACTTCGATGCAGATGGCTATGTAAACAAGAAAGGCGGCGTTCAAGCTACTTCAGCAAGCAGTGAGATGATAGATTCTCTGAAAACCGTGCTTAAACAGTTCGGAATATCAGCGTATGCCTCACAGGACGAAGAATACCACACTATATATATCACCGGTAAGGAAAACCTGGAAAAATTTACACAAATAGGCTTCAGACATCCTGAAAAGAAGGAGAGATTCCAGAAACACAGAGAAAATTCGAATAGAAATCCTGTAACCGGCCAAACACCTGTCAAAGGGAGTGAGGTCAAGGAATCAAGGCAGGAAGCAGGGGCAAGCCATACAGAAATCAATATTCCATACCAGAGAAGATATGAGGAGTACGACAGAGTCTCAAAGGCTTACCTCAAAGAATTCGTGAAGAAGATTAATGAAGCGAGAGATAGTCCTGAGTTCAAACTGAACAAAGATGAAAAAACAGATATACTTGAGAGACTGAAGAGGGAGTCATGCAGAAGGGAAGAGATATACGGAGAAGAAAGCATAGATCATCCAAGACTGCTTAACCATCTTCTCTCACTGGAAAGTCAGGATTTTATAGATAGAACAGATGAAAAGATACAGATAACACAGAGAGGAGAAAATATACTGGAAAAATGGAGAGAAGACAGGGCAGAGAAACTTCAGAAACTTGAGAAGATAGCAGAGTCTGACCTCAAGTTCATTGAAGTAGGCGATATAAGAGAAAATGAGGGCGGCACAGTCTACGACTTCACGACAGAAGCAGAAACGTTCATAGCAGAAGATATTGTCGTCCACAATACCACGATCCTGGATGAGATCAGGGAGTCGAGGATTGTGGGGAGTGAGGCTGGCGGCATCACACAGATGATCGGGGCCACCGAGGTACCGCTTCAGACAGTTGAAGATGTCTGTGGAGACCTTCTGGACCTCCTTGAAACTGACCTGTCGATTCCCGGCCTGTTGTTCATCGATACTCCAGGCCACGCAGCCTTCTCATCTCTGAGAAAGAGAGGGGGAAGTATATCAGACATAGCAGTACTCGTGATTGACATAGAGGAAGGAGTGCAGCCTCAGACTGAAGAGGCTATCAAGATACTTAAGCAGTCCAATACTCCGTTTGTCGTCGCATTGAACAAGATCGATAGACTTCCGGGATGGACGACCGGTGACGAGTGCTTCACCAGAAATATCAAAGCTCAGTCGGATAAAGTGAAGGAAAAACTTGACGAAAAGATATACGAGCTAATGGGAGAGCTCAACAAATACGACATAGTGGCCGACAGGTTCGACAGGATTGACAGCTTCCAGGAAAAGGTTGCTATGGTGCCTACATCAGCTGTTACAGGCGAGGGAATGCCAGAACTGTTGATGGTGCTCTCAGGACTTTCTCAGAACTACCTGGCTGACAAACTGGAAGTCCATGAAGGAATAGGCAAGGGGACAGTTCTAGAAGTAACTCAGCAGAAAGGCCTGGGTACAACAATCAACGCCATAATCTACGATGGAAAGGCTAGGAAAGAAGACAAACTTGTATACGGAACAAGCGATGGGTTGAAGGTGACGGATATAAGAGCACTTCTGGAACCAAGGCCTCTGGAAGAGATCCGGCTTGACAAACAATACCAGGAAGTAGATGAAATAACGCCAGCGGCAGGAGTAAAAATATCGGGCAAAGACCTTGAAGGAGTCATCTCCGGTTCACCGATCCGAACAGCTAGTGAAGAAGAGCTGGAAGAGGCCAAACAAGAAGTCAGAGAAGAACTGGAGACCAAAGAGTTCCAAACGATGAAAGAAGGAGTAGTAGTCAAAGCCGACTCACTTGGCTCTCTGGAAGCAATGATGCGAGAAGTTGAAAAATCGGAAATACCTGCACAGAAGGCAGAAGTCGGAAAAGTCACAAAAGGCGATTTAATTGAAGTCCAAAATGAGGAACCGGAGTACAGATCAGTATTGTCATTTAACACAGGAATGACAGATCAAGCTGCAGAAATAGATCAAGAAAAAGACATACCTGTCTTCTCAAGCGACGTGATCTACGAGATTATCGACAACTACAACATCTGGCAGAGAGAACTTCAAGAAGAACAGAGAGAAAAAGCCTTGAAAGCAGTCACGAGACCAGCAAAGATACAAGCAATGCCAGATAACGTATTCAGAAAGAACGACCCGGCAGTAATTGGAGTAAAAGTACTCGAAGGGGTACTCACTCCAGGATGCACTCTAATGGACGAAAATGGAGAAAAAATAGGCACACTAAAATCAATCCAAGAAGAACACGAGAAAATAGAGGAAGCAGAAAGAGGAAGCCAAGTAGCTGCTTCAATTCAAGGCCCTACGATAGGCAGGGATCTGGAAAAAAGCCAAGTCATGCTCACAGACGTACCACAGAGAGATCATAAAAGACTCCAAGAGTTAGAAGATTTGCTTTCAGAAGGAGAAAAATCAGTGCTGGAAGAAATAGTAAAGATAAAAGACGAAAAGAACCCGCATTGGAAGATAGGATAATTAAACCAGGTTAAGGAGCATCCAGAGCGCCATTACTGCCATTCCTAAATCTTCTATTAGTGTTACTGTGGTCATTGGTACGTTAAAGACGTTTCCGAGGCAGGCGCATTTGAGGTCTCGGCCTTCTCTGAGCGCATTGAGTACCCCTAAACCTCCGATACCCATTACTAGTATTGCGGCTGAGTGAGTGAAGATTTTAAGAGGTATGGAGTTGATGAATAGCAGTGAGATGTAGAGTACGCCTAGACCCAGTTCGATGAATGGATAGGCTGATGCGTATAGATCAAATTTTTCTGCGAGTATGTCGTACATTTTGAAAGCTTCCTTGAATCTTTCTAGGTTGTAGACTTTGAAACCGCCGAAGGTCAAGAAGAAAGCTCCCATAAATGTCTTACCTATCGACATTATGGCGTAATCGTTTCTGAGGAAAGTGATTATTGCTGTTGAAATTGTGACGAACGAGATCACTCCAATGAGCGGTGCGAGTTTTTGGAGTGTTTCTCTTAGCATATATTACGATTCAGTTGGGAATGTGAAAAAGGTTCTGATTCTTATCTTTGGGAATCCCATTAATTGTGCATGGGATACGGTAAACTCGCGAAAGATGTTTCTGAGGAAGAAGCAAGGAGAAAATTACAGAGTGTGATGCCCCAGCATAAGCGAAAGCAAAACTTCAGAGGCAAGACTCCGAGCATCTTTGTTGGAAGTCATAATTATCCTGATGTCAGTACCGGGGTGCTTTCACCACAGCATTTCGGAAATCCTGAATTAATGGATTCTCCCCAGAAGTGGTACCAAAAGGGTTTCAGTATTGAGCGAGTTGCTTCCCTGAGAACTTCACTTGTTAACTCCAAGAAAAAGAGTAAGAGAAAGGTAAAGACTGGTTTTCTAAGCAATACTCAAGAGGTGGCGATGGCTAGGAAGCCCGTGGATATAGAAGTTGAGTTAGAAAGCGCTCCAGGAAAAGGTATATCTGCTGGTAGAGTAAAGCCTGTTTCAGCTTCTGGAGACCTAAACAAACTAGTTCTGAACGAGAATCCTTCTGTTGAGAGGAAGGTTGAGAAGGCGTTCTACGACAATGATTTGAAGGCTGAGAAAGCAGTTCAGGAGTTACACGGAAAGGGAGTCGATAATTACAAGATTCAGCAGAGTTTTACAGCTGGATTATTAGGAGAAGGCGAAAATAAAGAATTAGTTCCTACCAGATGGAGTATAACTGCAACAGACGACATTATATCTCAGAAAATGCGCCAAGAAGTCAAAGACTTTCAGAAGATCGGACAGATCGAATACTACAATAACGAATACATAGGAAATAAGTTTCACATCTTCCTGATTCCAGGCAAATGGGAATACGAACTAATGGAGCTGAAAAGGCCTGGTTCAGTATGGAACGGCGCTGCAAACACCTATGTAGCTCAGAACTACGAACCGTACAGCGGGAGGACAGACTATGCTGAGGAGACAGCTGGAGCATTCTACGCAACCAGACTAGGCATAACGGAACACCTAAAAAGCAGAAAGAGACAAGCAAAGGCGCTTGTAGTAAGAGAAGTAAAACCGGATTACTGGGCGCCACTTGGAGTCTGGGTGATTCGAGAGACAGTCAGAAACAGCTTCAATGATGGAGATTACGTTGACCGCTTCAAAGATGTGAAGTTCAGAATTGGAAATGAGTTCAAGTTTCTGTATAAGAGAATAAAGAAGAAATCGAAAATGTTGGGTGGCCGCCAGTCCAGCATTCGGGATTTCTAAAACTATTCCATGAATACATCGTACATCTCTACAAAGTAGCTATACATATATACTCTGAAAGGCGCGTTTAAGTATAGCATTACTATTATCCATACCATTACACCTACTAAGCCAACTATTATACCTAGAAGTGAATTAATAGATGCCGCAAGCAAACCTGCAGCCACAAAAGGAATGGCTACAACCAAGGTACCTACTAGCAACAAGAAGAAGCTCATAACACCTATTGCCATTGAAATTATCAATCTGAAGAGTAAATAACCTCCAAACTGTTTCCAGCTAGCAGTCACCGAATATAAAGCGGTTTTGACGGCAGAAATGAAGTCTTTCTCTTCTTCTATGACCTCTTGCAACGCAAAATCATGGACTATACCCGAAAACACAGCAAAAAGAACTGCTATAGGGATAGCTGGGAGAACCAATAACAGGCCTAGAAGTGGAGAGACCATAAAAGAACCTATCCATCCTATAAATAGACTTATGCCTGCCGCAAACATCAGCAGCTGGAAGAGGAAGTATTTAAACCCGTTGACATAATTTCTTGCGATATTTCTCCTGATTCTTACCTCTCTATCTCTCAAACTGCTAAACATTACGAATTTAAAAGTAGCGCTCAGGTACATAAAGCCTACCAGAATTAAGATAATAGCTGAAACCAAGCCTAAAGCTGCTATACCTAGAGCTGAAGGCATTATTCCAGTCATCGCGTTTGTTCCTGAGGAACTGTATTCTCCCGAAGGGAAAGGTATATTGAAGAAAATGTTCGAAAAGCCGAAGCCTCCTAGGAAAACTGTGATAATGGCTAACCTGGACCAAGTTTTGAACTCAAAAGGAAGAAGTATGTCCTTAGACCTTTCCATTGCATCTTCAATCTTTTCGACTGCGTTCAGTGACATGGTTTGGCTTAAGAAAGAACCATTTTAAACTATTTGGATAGTTATCTCCGATTTTTATTACTTCACACCAACCCAGAAACATGGATATTGACCTCTTCCCATTCACAGAGAAAAGGGAAAAACAAGAAGAAATGCTGAAGAAAGTAGAAGAAGTAATAGAAAACTGCGAGAATCTGGTAACACACGCTCCCACTGGCCTTGGAAAGACAGCTGCCGCATTGACGCCCGCACTTGAGGAAAGACTCAGAAACGACAAGAAAACTTTTTTCCTGACGCCTAGAAATTCTCAACACGAAATTGCATTGGAAACAGTACGGAACATTAATGAGAGACATGGAGAAAACTTGATAGCTGTTGATCTGATCGGAAAAGACCACTTGTGTGAAGCAGATTCCTCGACACGGAGCGGTAAAGGACCAGACTGTCCAAGGCACGAGTCCACTTTGAACAACCACCAGTTGACAGAGAGAGCCCAGAAAAAGCTAGATAATTTGAAGTATAGGAATTTATCTGCTGAACAGGTTAAGAGGGAGTGTAAAGCAGTCTGCCCCTACCAGATTCTTCTGCATATGACTAAGGAGGCTGACCTGATTATCGGAGACTACTTCCATGTTTTCCACCCTGCTGTTAGAGATATTTTACTTGAGAAGGCTGAGACCAAGTTAGAGAACTCGATTATGGTGGTTGATGAGGCTCACAACATGCCTTCCAGAACCCGATCACTCTTCTCAGCTACCATCTCTACAGGCCTTCTAGAGCGCTGTAAGACAGAGACAGAAAAGTTCGGATACTATCAGGAGCAAGAGTATCTAGACCAATTCAGGGAAGAGCTCTTCAGGATGAGCAGAAAAGAGCTAGGCCAGGATAGTTTCGAGAAGGAAATCTCAAAGCGAGATTTGGTAACATTAGTTGATGACTTCCATAGTTTCGAGGAGTTGAAAGTTGAGTTGCGTGATCTTGCTGAAGAGGTTGAACAGGAAAGGGAGAAAAGCTTTTGTCGTCAGCTGGAAGAATCCATGGATAAATGGTCGGGAAAAGACGAAGGATTCGTCCGCTGCATTAAGAGAGAAAAAGAAGAGGTTAAAGTACAGTACAGCTGCCTCAATCCTCAGATATCGACGGAGAAACCCTTGAATGCTTCCCATTCCAGCATCTTGATGTCGGGAACCTTGACGCCTCCAAAGATGTATGTCGATCTTCTTGGACTGAAAGACAACTTAACGCATATGCAGGAGTTTGGTTCACCTTTCCCTCAGGAAAATAAGGAGGAACTAGTTATTCCAAGCCTGACAACAAAGTATGAGGAGAGAGGAGACTCTATGACTCAGAAATACGCCTGGATAATAAGTAAATCCCTAGAAGCAGTACCAGGAAACGCTGCAGTGTTCTTCCCAAGTTATAATATTTTGAAAGAGATTAGACAAGAATTGAAAGAAAAAACGGAACGAAATATCTACACCGAGACACGCAGAATGGGCAAAGAGGAAAAGCAGGACACACTTAGGCAGTTTAAAAACAGGTCAGAAGATGGAGATGGGCTGCTTCTAGGAGTAGCTGCCGGGTCATTCGGAGAAGGCATAGATTTCCCAGGAGAAATATTGAAGGCAGCATTTATCGTCGGACTCCCTCTACAGAGGCCTAATCTTGAAACCAAAGCCCTGATAGACTTTTTGGACGAGCGATTTGGCAAGGGCTGGGATTACGGGTACAGCTATCCTGCGATGAATCGTGCAATACAGGCAGCTGGGCGCTGCATACGTTCAAAAGAGGATAAAGGAGTTATCATCTACATGGACAAACGCTACAGCTGGAGCAACTACAGGAAAGTCTTTCCCCCCGACATAAATTTAAAGAAGACAAAGGCACCGTGGCAGGAGATAGAAAAATTCTTTGACAGGAGCTAAGCTAACTCCTTGGCCCATTCATAACCTTCGTCTTCCAGTTTATGGGCTAGTTCTGGCCCTGCACTTTCCACAATTTGGCCTTCTACCATTACATGCACGTGATCAGGTTTAACATGATCTAGAATTCTCTGGTAGTGTGTAATCATTAAAATCCCTCTTTCATCGTTTGCCAAAGCATTGATTCCCTTGGCTACAACCTTAAGTGCATCTATATCGAGGCCTGAGTCGATTTCATCGAGGATTGCATACTTGGGATTAAGTACTGCCATCTGGAGAATCTCGTTTCTCTTCTTCTCTCCACCTGAAAATCCTTCGTTTAGGTATCTTCTCGCGTAGTCCTCTTCCATATCTAGAAGGTCGAGCTTTTCCCGTAGAAGCTCATTGAACTCACTCTGAGGCATTGGATCTTCCTCTTTTTCCTCTCTCTGGGCGTCAACTGCTTCCTTCAGAAACTCTGAAACCTTAATGCCAGAGACTTCTGCAGGATACTGGAAACCTAAGAATAGACCTTCCTGTGCTCTCTCATGAGTTTCTTCATCAGTAACGTCCTCACCATCGACTAGGATGCTTCCTCCATCAATTTTATAGACCGGATTACCCATCAAGGATTTGCATAGAGTACTTTTTCCCGATCCGTTTGGACCCATGATAACGTGGATCTCACCTGGCTCAACATTTATAGAAACTCCTCGAACAATATCTTCTTCTTCAACTGAAACCTTCAACTCTTTTACTTCAAGTGCCATATACAAAGAGTTGGCAATAATCTTCTTAATCCTGATCAACTGCATCCTGCAAAGTCTTCAACCCAAGGACAGCACACTTCACACGCATCGGAGAAACATCAATACCTAACTCATCGACAATCCAGTCACGGTCCAAAGAGGCAAGTTTTTCAGTATTCATGCTTTGAACTTTTTCCGAAAGTATCGATGTAGCTGCTGTACAGATTGCGCAGCCCTCTGTCTCATGTTTGAAGTCGGAAATTTCTCCATTATCAACTTCAGCGTACACATGGACCTTGTCACCACAGCTAGCATTCTCTCCTTCGGCCTCAACACCTTTTTTCAGTTTGCCAGTATTTCTGGGTCTCTTGTAATGATCCATGATTTCTTCTCTATACATGCTTAAGTTTTCGCAACACAAGTTTAAACATATGAAATTTTCCCAACTCCAAGTTATTTTTCTCGAGTCGAACTGTCAGTCATAATTTCTGGCGTTGTTTCAATGGGTTTGGAGATATTGGCAGGGAGGATTATTGCTCCGGAGTTTGGATCGAGTATTTACACATGGGGAAGCATAATAGGAGTTTCAATGCTTGCACTCAGCCTGGGATACCATACCGGAGGTAAAACCTCTCAGAAAGCCGGTATAAAGGATTTGGAAAGGTATCTGGTTTTTACCTCAGGCTATATACTTTTTATAATGTACTTTGGAGAACAAATACTGCTTCAAACATCAGCCATACCAATAAGTCCTATTTATGCTCCGATTATTCCTGTCACCCTGCTTTTCGGGCCGCCAACATACTTTCTTGGATACATCAGTCCTTATGCAGCACAACTATCTCAAAAAGAGACTAAAGGAGAAGCCAGCGGGCACTTCTACGCCATTGGGACCGCAGGAAGCATAATAGGAGCATTTGGAACAACATTCCTCTTGATACCGAACCTACCAGTTAATCAGATCTACATACTTTTTGCAGGACTCACAGCACTCCCACTGATCAAGAGCAGCATCACACTCCGGGCATACTTCTTGCCAGCAATAGTGATATTCGGAGTGACAATGAGCCAAAACCCTGTATCAGCCAAAAATGTAATCTATGAGGACGAAACACCTTATCAGAGCTTGAAGGTAACTCAAGAAAACAGTATAAACACTCTTTATCTTGAAGGACAGCCCCAGACAAGAAAATACATTAATTCTACACAGACGCCTTCAGACTACCCAGAATACTTCTATCTGCCTTATTTAATGCGCGAAAACATTGAAAATGCATTATTTATTGGTGGAGGGGGATTTTTAAGCCCACAACAGTTTGCGGAGAACGGAGTAAAAGTCGATGCTGTCGAATTAGATCCTGGTGTTGTCAAAGCAGCTGAAAAACACTTCAACCTGTCAGAAACCGAAAACCTGTCCGTCTACACCATGGACGGCCGAGAGTTCCTCGAACAAACCAACAATACCTATGACCTTATCGTACTCGACGCCTACAGGAAAGACAAAGTACCTTTCCACATGACAACCCAGGAATTCTTCGACCTGGCTTACAGAAAAACCGATGAAGACGGAGTTGTAGCATCTAATATTATTTCAGCACCTCTTGGGCCGGCATCAAGATTCAGTAAATCATACTACAAAACAATGAATGAAGAGTTCCCGTCAATGTACTACTTCAAAACACAAAACAGCTCCTCAATTCAGAATATAGAAATATTAGGCAGCAAAAGCCCTAAGTTGTCCCAAGAAGAACTTGAAGACAGAGCGGAGAACTTCACGCTTCGAAACTTGTCAGATGAAGTAAAAAACCTGGAAAAGAGAGACGCAGAAAGTGCACAGATTTTAACAGATGACTACGCACCGGTAGAGAAGCTATTGAGCCCCATGGCCGGCAGAAGCTACACCCTCAGCTGAATCAAGTATCAAAAGCATCTTTGGCCTCTCTAACCGCTTCCAAAAATTTCTTCACATCTTCCTCAGTGTTATACAGGTAAGGACTTACCCGAGTAGTACCGGTTATGCCAAGTTCCGCCATCTGTGGCTGAGCACAATGGTTGCCTGCCCTTACAGCAACTCCATGCTGATTCAAAACTTCTGCTATGTCATGCGGATGCGCCCAGTCAGCAGTGAAAGAAACCAGGCTTGCAACTTCAGGAGAAAGGACATCAACTCCTTTGATACCCTTGAGACTTTCAATCACCATTTCAGCTAAATGCTTATCGTGAGCGTAGATTTGATCTAGACCGACTTCCTCCAAATATTCTATCGCAGCCGCGAGTCCCACAGCACCTGCAACATTTTCTGTACCTGCTTCAAATTTTTCCGGAGCAGCCTCATAATCAATTGAATCTTGCTTTACGGACTTAATCATTCCTCCACCAACCTGATACGGTTTCATATCCTGAAGCAGTTCTCTTTTGCCATAAAGTACTCCAATACTTGATGGACCAAGCATCTTATGTCCAGAGAAGCAGAGGAAATCAACATCTAACTCCCTCGCATCTATTGACATATGTGGACTGCTCTGAGCAGCATCCAATACAACCATTGCATTCTTTTTATGAGCAATTTCCACAATCTCTTTCACAGGATTTTCTGCACCAAAAACATTTGAAATATGAGATACTGCGACAAGGCCTGTGTCTTCTGTTATCTTTTTCTGAACTGAATCCGGAGAAATTCTACCATCTACAGTTTCCAAATAACTAATTTCGTCCCCTTCCCGCTCTGCTTTCCTCCTCCAAGGAAGCTGTTCGCTGTGATGAGCCATTTCGCTGAGAACAACATTGCCTTCAAAATCCAGCGAGTGAGCTAGCAGGTTCTCAGCCTCTGTCGTATTCCTGACAAAGACTATCTCAGAGCTTGAAGCCCCGATAAAATCCGCAACCACTCTCCTAGCCTTCTTATACTCCTGCGTCGAATCATTAGCCAGGTCGTAAAGCCCTCTACCCACATTAGAATTATTTTTTTGGTAGAAGTTCTGAATTGCCTGTATTACCTGCCCGGGTTTTTGGCTAGTAGCTGCGTTATCCAAATAGACCAAGTTCTCTCTTTCTTGGAATACTGGAAAGTCCTCCCTGATTTTCTCTGTGTTCATGATCCAAGTTTCTAGAGTGATTCTTTTATCTTCATTTGAGGAAATCAGGGCAGAGATTTTTCAGGCCTAATTTTTCTATGAGGTTCTCCCTGAATCCTTCATTTTCCTCTGCTATATCACCTTTTGCCTTGTCATCTTCTGTGATTGACTGTCTCCATGTGCCTCTTTGGTACCACAGATAGGCGATCGCTGCTCCTGCGATATTAGAAATAAAGAATGCAGCCCAGACCCCTTTTGTCCCTATATTTATTGCTCCCCAGTAGGCTATTGGCAATCTGATTACGCCTAGAGTGGAAATTGAGATAATTGCTGCTGTCACTGTTTTTCCTGCCCCTCTGAATGATCCATTATATGATCTTAGTATTCCAATAAACCCGAAACTTAATGCAACGTATCTAAGAAACTCTGCGCCGGTGCTTGCAATTAATTCACTGTTTTCTTGTCCGCTTCCAATAAATACTCCTGCTATCTGGTCAGCGAAGATGAATGTCAAGACTCCGAGCAATGTTACAATAAAGAAGCTGTATTTTGCGCCCTCACTCGCTGTCTTCCCAGCCCTATCGTAGTTCCCTGCCCCCAGATTTTGACCTGTCATCGATTCGACTCCTCTGCCTACAGCAGCGGCCGGGAGGAAGATCATCGAGAAGATCCTAACTCCAATTCCAAATCCTGCAACTACTGGACCTGCAAATGTCCAGCCTACTACTGCTGTCAATGCGTTGACTGAAATTGAGCGTCCCGCCCCTTCCACCGTAGCCGGTATACCAATCGCCATCATCTTCTTAAAAAAACCAAAGTCAGGTTTCATCTCGCCTAATGAGATCTGAGGGCCTCTAACTCCTTTGAAAAGCAGACCTATACCTATGCAGAGTGAGAGCGTTCTTGCAAGTACTGTGGCTACTGCTGCACCTTCTACCCCCATCTCAGGGATAATCCACCAGCCGAAAATAAAAAATGGATCAATTATAATATTCAGAATTACCGTGCCCAACATCAGCAGCATCGGTGTAACAGTGTCTCCGAAGCCTCTCATCAGCGACTGGAATACAAGGAATCCAAACAATGAGAACAGACCTATCGAGATTATTTGTAAGTATCCAGAGGCGGAAGCCGCTACAGGTCCTGAGGCTCCGAGAAGGCCTACGATGTCGCCAATGAAAAAGTAACCAGAAAGACCTAGTACAATAGAGGCCAGAGCAGAGAAAGCAATAGTTTGGGAAGCTGCGTAATCTCTTTTATCCGTTTCACCAGAACCCTCAAATTGTGCTACTAATACGCTCCCTGCTACAGCAAGACCCATACCTAGGGAAACAAGTAAAAATACAAGCGGGAAGGCGAAAGTGATAGCCGTCAATGCCTCTCCACTGTACTGTCCAAGCCAGAAAGTATCTGCCAAGTTATAAGCTACTTGTAAAAGATTGATTACAATTACAGGCAGAGAAAGATAGAACAAATTCTTCCCTACATGACCTTTAAGTAGATCAAGCTCTTCCTTAGACTTAAACTGGTTTTTAAAGATGGAGAAGAGGTCTGAAAAGACTTCCACAATTATACTATGCTTCATTGCTATTTCTGAACTCTAAAATATTTTAACAGATTTAAAAAATAGTTAAAGTAGAGGGGTCAACCCCGCTACCCCTCACTATCGAGTTTTTCCCTGATTCTGCCTCTGAAGACAAATCCTAAGACTCCCAATATTGCAAGTGCTGCTAACACAGGTAACACGCCGTTTGCTGACGAGGAATTCGATTCTCCGTCACTGACCGACGCTTCAATCGTCGAGTCTTCAACGAATACCTCTGTGCCTTTGACTCCTCTGACTTCGAAGTCGATCAAATAATCTTTTACAGAGGCGGCTGATTCAGTGTCAACATTGAAAACTGCGGTTCCCGTCTGATTCGGTTTCAAGGTACCAATGTACTTGCTCGATGAGTCATATGTAAACGGCTGATCCGAAGAGTCTAGCACCCTGATCCTGGTTGATGATGATTCATCTTCTCCAGTGTTCTGGACATTCAATCTTAAATCTCTACTTGAACCTGTTTGAAGGCTGCTCTCAACCCCTTTAATCTCGAACTGCGGTCTTCCCTCAATGTTTACCTCGAAGCTGACATCTTCTGTAACATCTGAGCTTGAATCGCCCGAGGTGTAAGTCATTGATCCTTGGATCGTGTTCAGTCCAGATGGAGCATCCTCGCTGATGTCAAAGTTGAACTCAGCTGGTTTAACCTTTCCCGCTGCAAGGTTTCCTAAAGCCTGGCGCGATGAGAAGCTGGAGGTTCTTTCAAAGTAATCTGGAAGCTGTAGGTCAAGGACTGTGTTTTCTGCTGTTTTCTCTCCATTGTTCACTACCTCCACTGTCAATACATTGTTCTCTGTGTCAGGCATCAACTGCTGTGGCTGTGTCTGAAGATTCGCCAGGTTCAAGTCAATGTTTTTGCTTTGAACTTCCACTGGTACATTCACTGTTTTACTGAAGCCTCCATTCGTTATCCTGATTCTAAAGTTGTTGGCTCCGTCTGGAGCATCTTCAGCCACCAACACTTCAGTGGAGATCTGATACTCTTGTCTTGGGTTTAACGTGCCAAGTGAGTAGTTAGTTTTTCTATCTGGCTTGACTTCGAAAGGATAGTTGTCCACAAGCTGAACTTGTACGTTTTCTGCCTCAATATCTCCATTGTTGACAAGCTTAAATGTGATATCTCCATCTTCACCGGATTGTAGTTTGTCTGGTTCAGAGTCTATAAAGGTTGCTTCAAGATTTGTCGATGGTCCTGTTGTTGTTTGTGTTGCTGCAAAGCCTGTAAGAAAGGCTGCAAGCATTAATGTCGTTGTAATTTTTGTTTTCATTGTTGTGTTACACCTAGTATTTTTTGGTAAATGCTTTCTGTCATTTTTCCTGATATCTTCTGATCATACAGAACTAGTAGAATTGGGATAAGTGTTAGGGCCCCTATGTAAGCGAATAAAGTTGTTAAGGTAAGCAACGTTCCAAGTTCAGAAAGGAAAGTGATTCTTCCGAATGACAGGGCTGTGAATCCTATTGTTGCCGCTATAAGTGCTATGGTCATTGGATTGATTACACCTTGTATCATTTTTGACAAGGCCTGTTCAATTCCAAACCTTTCCCTCTCATCTCTGTACCGAGAAACGGTCTGTATGCCAAAGTCTATAGCGATACCCATACCCATTGAAATAGAACCAGAAGTTGCAGGACTAAGATTGAATCCCAGCCAGCCGAAGACACCTATACCAGTTACAATACCAAATATCAGTGCGGAGAGAGACGTAAAGCCTTTAATGACTGACTTGAAAAGCAGTACAACCAGTAGAAATACTCCTATGATAGAAAGCAATGATGTTTGACCTTGAGTGCTTTGACTCTCCCTTTGAAATGCCTGATTAATGAAAGGCTGACCTGTATAACCCGCCTTGATTCCAGCGGGCTTATCATTTCTCTCAACGGAAGTCCTGATCCTGCTCGCCAACTCACTTTGCTCGTTTGAGCTGATGTCCGTCGATGAAATTCTCAATATTGTGAAGCTGTAGTCCTCAGATATATATCTTGAAGCTGTGCCCGACTCCTTTAATTGAGTTTTAGCCTCCCTCTTGTTCGCAGGATTGTCCACAAGATCTGCCGCCGAATTTACAGTCACCACGTTGTCCATTGACTCAAAATCATTTGAGATTGTTTCTATATACCTTAACATTTCTGGGCTTCTTACGTCTCTAATTTCATTGGAGTCTGGATAGTTAGGAGAAGCCTGTAGCAGAACTGTGTAGGTGGTTCCACCTCCTCCCTGGCCGAACTCGGCTCCTATAACATCGAAAGCCTTCACGGACTCAACAGTATCTGGAAGGAAGTCCTCATTATTTTGGCTTACATTCTCAATATTTGTAGCTCCCGTAGCAACAACTATAGCTGAAATAATTAATGCAGCGAGTAATTTAATCGGGTGGTCAACTATTTTACTGGAATAGCTCTCTATAAATTTTTCAATCATCTTCTCCACCTCTCGAATTCAATTATTAGTGAGGGTGTTAAAACAAGTGCGGAGGTGAGAGTGAGAATAATACCTATTGACAAAGTTAAGCCTAGATCCCTGATGAATGAAATGGAAGCTATTAGAAGTGCGGAAAAACCCACGACCGTCGTCATGGATGAGCCAAGTATAGCAAGACCTGTGGTCGGTACTGCTTCTCTTACTGCGTCTTCCACAGATCCTTGTTTTTTCTTCTCTTCCAGTATCCTCTCAGTTATAAAAGAACCGTACTCAACGCCCAATCCCAGAATCATCGCTCCAAGAGCTATCGTAGCAATAGTTAAAGGAATAGATGCAAGCCCCATAGTACCTAAAGTCCAGATCAAGCCTACAAACAAAGGCAAAAAAGTAATAGGTCCATAAACTCTTCCACGAGTAAATGTTAGTAATGTTAAGATTAGAAGTGAGGCAGCGCTAATAGTGGTGACAGAGTCTTGGACCAAGATATCACCAATATCCGTCCTTATTACAGGATTACCTGTAATCGTAATATCTATTCCTGGCTGCTTAGGTGTCTGCTCAAGGTTTTCCCTGATCTTCTGATTTGCCTTTCTTATATTTTCTTCATTCATCGATTCATCCAAAGTGACAAACATCTGAGTAGCTGTAAAATCCCGGTTATACAGCTGGGAACCTTGTCCGGAACTTTCAACCCTCCTCTTTACCTGCTTCTTCGATTCAGGGATTTCATCAAAAATCGAAGCACTTGACCTTACTTCGCCTACAATACTCTCAGCCCTAAGCTCATCAGCCAAGGCCCTCTGCATCCTAATCACCCTTTGATCTCTTACATCTGTGACAAAGCTTTCCTCCTTCGACTCATCATTAACCTGAAACAAGATTATTATTGAAGATGAAGAACGAAACTCAGACTCGACTTTTTCTTGAGTCTGTATAGGAGCTAGGTCATCAGGAAGACTTGACTGAAAATCAGTCTCCAACTGAATACTCGGAAGACCTGTAGCAAGCAGAGCAGTCAAAAAAATACCTGCAGTTAATATTATCTTTGTGTTCTCTATCTGGGCTTCCGCCAACTTATCTAAAGGGTTATACTTCACGCATAATTAAGTTAACAGAAACATTATAAAACTGAATGAACGTTCAGTCAGTATGGACGAATCAAAACAGGAAATAATAAACGCCACTAATGCAGCCCTGAAAAAGCACGGCTATAACGGCCTCTCTATACAGAAGATCGCCGATGAATTCGACAAAAGTAAGTCACTTCTCTACCATCATTACGATAGCAAAGACGAGATACTTTTAGACTTTATGGATCATAAACTCGAAGAACTATCAGAATGCAGTATGGGAGACTCCGAGAAAAAACCCGAAGCAGAACTTGAGGAAAAAGCATTCATAGGATTCAAACAAGACATTGAGACAGCCAAAGCCATGACCGAGATCCGTACACAGGCAGTAAGAAAAGAAGAATACAAAAAAAGATTTCATAAATTCTCAAACACCTACAAGAACAGACTCAGAAAAATATTCAGAGAAGGCCGCAAAAAAGAAATATTCAACGACAATTTCAACCCCGAAATTGCAGCCACCTTTATAGACGCCGTAAACAAGGAAGCAATGTTTGCTAAGGCCACAGGAAGCAGAGAGACCCATCTAAGATTGGAATTAGAGAATTACCTCAAAATTCGAATAAAGAAAAATTGAAGCTACTTCCCATCCAGCTTCCTCTGGACTTCCCTCCTGATAGACTTCTTGGTTCGCGGCACCTTAATCTGTTCCATTACTGGCTCGAAGAAACCCTTGACAACCAGTCTCTCAGCTTGTTCCATGTCCAGGCCTCTACTCTCCAAATAGTGCTGCTTATCCTTCTCTACCGTTCCAGCAGCCGCAGCGTGACTGGCCTCAACATTTGGATCCTCAATCATCAACTTGGGAGAGGCATCGCTCTCTGCATTATCAGAAAGCATCAGTGACTCCTGATCCTGGAAGCTGGAAGTATCAACAGCTTCCTCCTCAACTTTTTGAAGCCCTTCATAAAGGCTTCTCGCCCTGTGATCAACAACGCTTCTTGAATCCATTTCACATTTCGTATTGTCGCCGATATGCCTAACATGCAGAGAAATATCGTGGTGTTGTTCGTCTGTTGGGTACCAGACACCTTTCATCTCCGTCTCCGAGTTATCCCCTTTCAGAACAGTTTCAATCTTGGACCTATTCAGATCACCAGTAAACATTCCATTTAGCCAGTTGATTTTCCCATATTTCTTTGTTATCGCTTTTCTTCTGCTGTACGAAAAGTTTCCTGGTTTTTCAACTGCACCATATTCTAAAGAAGCGTTTTCGCCCACGTAGATTTCTGTGAATGATGTATTGAACTCTTCACTCTCCGTTTCCTCAGTAACAGTAAGATTTGAGTTATCCTTTGCAGTAACGATTAAGTGGCTGAGCACCGGTCCATCCCTCTCATACCTGATGTGGATTTCTGCCTGTCCATATGCTTCTGCATAAATCAGTGAGTTAAGGTTGGCCGCATGTAAGGCAGTCAACTTGTTCTCATCGGTTTTGATCATATCGAAGGCCTTTTCCCCTGCCTCTCTAAACGCTTCATCGCCTTTAAATACTTTAATATCTCCTTCTACCTCAATTTCCGGTTCTATGACTCCCTTAGCATCCAAGTCAAGTATGTCTTCAGGGTAGCGTGTCCATGTTCTGCCAGGTGTCCTGATAGATTCCGGCATTTCCAATCGCTCCAGTGAAGGTTTTTGCAGACTATCCAGTTCCATTTTTAACCACTTCTATCCAAGACTTCCCTCCATCTCCAGCTGAATCAAACGATTCAACTCAACAGCATACTCAAGAGGAAGTTCCTTGGCAATTGGCTCGATAAACCCTCTAACAATCATTTCCTTGGCTTCTTCCTCATCTATACCTCTGCTCTGCATGTAATGAATCTCTTCATCGCCGATCCTCCCGACTGTAGCTTCATGCGCCATCTCAACATTGTCTTCCTTAACCTCAATGTACGGCTCCGTGTCTGAAGTTGCCTCATCTGAGAACATGAGGGCATCACATTCAATCGAGACTTTACTACCATGGCTTCCCTCAGGAACACGAACAAGCCCTCTATAGTTGGTTCGGCCATCTCCCTGCGTAATAGATTTAGATTCAATTGTGGATTTTGTATTAGGTGCATTATGCACAACTTTAGCCCCAGTGTCAATGTTCTGACCATTCCCTGCGAACCCTATTGTTATATGATTGGCTCTGGCGCCTTCACCATTCAGATGTGAAGAAGGGTATAGCATTGTTACTTTTGACCCCATGCTGCCAGAAACCCATTCCATGACTCCTTCTGAGTCTACCTTAGCTCTCTTAGTATTTAGGTTGTAAGTGTTCTTGCTCCAGTTCTGAACTGTTGAATACTGCACATGAGCATTCTCTTTGACGAATACTTCGACACAACCAGCGTGAAGATTGTTTCTCGTGTACTGGGGTGCGGAGCATCCTTCAATATAGTGGATAGTGCTATTTTTCTCTGCTATAATCAAAGTATGTTCGAACTGTCCCATACCTTTGCTGTTCATCCTGAAATAAGCCTGAACAGGGATTTCAACTTCCACGCCTTCAGGAACGTAGACAAAACTTCCTCCACTCCATACTGCTCCGTGTAATGCTGCGAACTTATTGTCCTGAGGAGGCACACATCTTTTCATGAAGTATTCTTTGACGAGATCTTCGTGTTCTTGGAGTGCTTTGTCCATGTCGCAGAAGATCACTCCCTTTTCCTCCCATTTTTCTTTCATGTTCTGGTAAACGACTTCTGACTCATATTGGGCTCCTACTCCGCTCAGTGCCTCTTTTTCGGCATCAGGAATCCCCAGTTTGTCGAATGTTTCTTCGATTTCTTCCGGTACTTCATCCCATTCTTCGGCTTGTTCTCCTTCAGCAGTTTTAAAGTGTGTTATATCTGAGAAGTCTAGGTCTGATAGGTCTGGACCCCATCCGGGCATCGGCCGATTTTTAAAATGTTTAAATGCTTTAAGCCTCTTGTTTAGCATCCATTCGGGCTCATCTTTCTCTTCTGAGATTTCTCTAACTACTTTTTCCGTCAGGCCTTTCCCTGAATCGTATTCTATGTCTGCTGTGGTTTTATGGTTGAATTTTTCCTGATTTTTTCCTATTTCCTCTGCCATAATTATTATGGTTTCCGTGATCTTTAAACGGTTTTAGTATTGAGGAAAGTATTTATACCACGGGAACCCTATTTTTGAACTAGATGGAAGAGAAAAAAAAGCAGATACAGGAACTAAGGAAGAAAAGTATAAGGAAGAGAAGGCTTAAAGAAGCCGCAGCAATAGCTTTAATCGCTGTACCGTTAGTATCTGGGGGTTTTTACGGAGTGCAGAAAATTGGCTTGTCGGAAATAAATATAGCTACGCCTGATTTAGGCCTCGGCGACTCAAAGGAATCCAAAGATCCGAATCAAAAGCAGATAAGTATAGGAGAAACAATCAAACCGTACAGCACAAGCATAAGAAAGAACGAAACTGTCAAGATAGTTAATCAAAGATCTGAAACAGTTTCACTAAGCTTTGAGACAAATGATGTACAAAAAGAAGCTGAACTTGGTCCAGAAGAATCCACCATCTTCAATCCCAGCGGCTATTCCCGGCTTCCAAGAGCCAACTACTTCAAAATAAACGGAGAAGAAACCGGACAGATAATTTTGAAGAACCAATAATATTTTTCAGGCAACTCCTCGGGCCTTCGACTGGTCGCCCCATCCCTTCGAAATCAAATACAGGAGAGGTAGGAACCTTTGATAGCTCCTTGAAAGCTTTTTACCATACTTCTTCCAAGTTTTCTTTGGCTTCCACCTGGTCTTCTTGTGTTATTCCTGAGTCTATTCCTAGCCGGGTTAGTAGGCTCATGGCTTCGGTAATAGTTATGTCAAGTTCTGAAGCCATTTTCCCCACTGATATTTTTCCCTCTTTGAATCTTTTTACTGCTCTGAAGGTTTCCCCGTAATCTATAAGTTCTCTTGCTACTTCTGATTTGTCCTTGTCTTCTTCACTAGCTATGTCCTCTATAATCTGTTTTTCTTTTTCGGAAAGTCTGAAGCTTACAACATCGTTCACTTTTGGTTCTCACCTCTAATGTTTTGTTCTGTGGATTTTATCTGATTATCATTGTACCGGCCATGCTTGTCAAGCTCTTTCAGTTTAGTCATGGCTTTTTCTTGGCTTATTAGTTCTTTTTCATATGCTCTTCCAAGCAGTTTTAAGCTTGTTGTAAATTTTATTTCCAGTATTTTGCAGGCATTGATAGCTTGTTTGTCATCTGTTGCGATTATATCTGCGTTTATCTGTCTTTGAAGTGCTATTGTTGATGCTTCTCCTTTGTCAAGGTTGAATCTGTCTATTATCTTTTCTATGTTTTCTTCAGGAACTTTTTCTCTGGTAAAATGGTTGTTCTCTGATCTTTGCTGGATTACTTCTGCGTCATAGGTTTCTGCTCTGGTTGTTTCTTCGCAGACGGTTTCTGTGGTATGTATATCGATTTCCTTTGAGAGCTCTTTCAGCAACCCTATTTTTGCCATCAGTATTAGGGCCGAGGCATCAAACACCACACCAACCATGTAATACAATTTATTACAGAAGTAATAAAAAGCTAATGATAAAGCTGAAATCCTGACTCAAATCTCAACAATCCTTCCAGGATTCCATTCTGGAAAACTTTATACCAAACCAAAAACCATGTTAGTATAATGGAAAGAAATATTAAGAGTGGAAAGAAGGAAATAGCGATATTCGGAATATTGATAATACTAATTGTAGCTGTATCGGGATTTGCTTTCGAAAAGATCAATACGCCACCTGAGAATGCTAACGAAATAAAGTCTGAAAAACCAAAAATCAATGACTCGGAAGTGGAAATGTATATAGATGGGGAAGGATCAGTTTTGAAGGCAAACATCACTTACAACCAAGAAATAAGTATAAAGAATCGGATTTAAACCCCGGTTAATATCAGCTTTAATATTACAGAAAGGAAATCTGAGACAATAGAACCAAATGAATCCGCGCAATATAAACTAATTGAACACAAAATGGATAAGAGGAAAATAGCCTTCCTAGCTAGGGGTACAGAGGTACAGGAATTTAAAAATTTTGGTCGCATGATAATTAGAAGAAAATAAAAGAAATTACTAAATCGCCTGAGGAACTTTCCCTAAGTATTTGATTAATTATAGGCTGTAAGCATGTAGCGATTATCGGTGCCAAAATTATTTTCCAATTTAAAGGAAGTGCCACTACGGTAAAGGTTAGTATCTTTTGAGCCTTGTGAGGTACCACAAGTACCACCTGCTGACTCCACTGTATACACATTGCCGAAGGTACCCAAAAACCATTTGCAATATCTTCCAATTGACCACGTTACTCTTACCACCGCTTCATTACCACTCCCAGGATCCTCCGGCGCGGTAATGGTGTCGGATACATCATCAGTATTCCCGGAATTTAAGTCAGCAGTTTTCCTGTGAAATACATCTTCGTCAGCTGTATTTCTACTGAAGACAGTAGTTTCACTAGAAGTTACAGCTTGAGAGTCTATCTGCCCAGTATCCACAGAACTAACACCTAGTTCCACACTGTCTCCTTTATCATTATAGGTCATCGTTGAATCTGTTTGAATAACACCGCTGTTACCTGTATTTCCTATCTGTTGGGGTTTGGAACCTAAATCAACAGAGACCTCACTGTTACTATCCCTTATCATATGGCCTTCAACTGGGATTTGAGTACTAGAATGATCCTCATCGCCGTTTAGGAATCTGGCAAGTAATTGAATATCATTTGTCTGCACACTTCCATCACCGTTAATATCACACCTTGCAATTCTATTTGAGCCGCAGTCTGGAGTTAATCCAACTGCTTCATTTTGTATGATTTGTATATCTTCTTTATTGATCCATCCATCTCCATTGGCGTCACCGGTTATTATCTCATTTTGCGGAGCCGAACCTTGATTTGCAAAGTTATAAGCATTCAAATCACCACTCGAATCCAGATCATCAGCATTGCCCCAGTTAACATTGCCGTTGCTGTCCAAATCATTGGCGTCCGTCCAGTCGACATCAACTGAACCGCCTTGATTGTTTGAGAGGCCGTTTCCTGTATTGATATAGCCGTTCTGATTTAGACCTTCAGCATCTTGCCAGGAAACTTTAATCTCATTAGAAGGTGAAACCCAGCTCAGACCCTCGCCTACATCATCAGATCCTTCATCAATCCAGTCATCACTAACATCAAAAGTAACAGACCCAGAACCATCATAATTACTGCCACTAAGATGACTCCCAGCAACTAAATCGTTAAGATTAGTATCGTACTCGTTATTATTGGAGTCCCAAGTAATCTGATCACCAGCATGATTGGAAAGAGGAATATCACTGTAATCAACATCCGACTGAGCCGCGTTATCAAAATCGCTCCATCCTACGTTATTCAAATCTCCATTACTATCTAGATCATTCGCATCCCCGAAATCATCCAGGTTTCCGCTAGCATCCAAATCATCAGCAGCATTCCATCTTACACTCGGCGTCGCCGCACTATATGTTTTTCCATGCAGATTATAATTGGAAATAGTTGAAGCCTCCATGCTATCAGAACCCCAATAATTTATGGCTGCGGTATCAGTGACAAAGTTGGCTACTGCACCACCTGACACTATAGTTGTAAATCCTCCAAATTCGAGATGTGTGGAGTTAGAATCTAGACCTATTCCATCTAAAGAAGATGGGTTAACATTGCCGCTGCTGTCCAGATCATTGGCGTCGCCCCAGGCTGCACTCAAGGTATTGCCGTTGCTGATGCTGGAAGGGTCGATGCCGTCTCCACCTGTCAAACTGGTTCCTCCTGTGTCGTCGTTTGCACAATTAACCGAACCATCTGAATTTATACTTTCAACATAATCGCCTGAGCTACAGCCTCCGAAAAAATTGCTTCCGCTGTCATAAATGTTTCCACCATCTACATCCAGATTGTTTGATGTGTAGAGGTCTCCACCGTGTTCAACTCTAAGCCTTTCTGAACCTCCGCTGCTTTCAACCGTAAAAATCGGGTTTCCGCTCGAAGGATTGCTGTTTGCCTCAACATGTATCCCAGAGGTTGATGCATCAGGAGTACTGGATCCTCCAATGTAAAAATCACCGCTATTGGCAAAAGTCACATAGTCCGAACCAGCATCCCTCCCATCGCCCAGACTAGCCCCAATTCCATGGTTTACGTTACCACTACTATCCAAATCATTACCCGACCCCAAAACACTACCAACATTAACATCCAAAGAACCTCCGCTCTCACTCAAATAACTGCCAGCAGCACCACTATTCACATCACCACTACCATCCAAGTCGTCAGCCCCGCTCCAATCATTAATGTTGCCGCTGGCGTCAAGATCGTTAGCAGCCAGATTTATCTTTGGATTGTCTTCATTACCTGTCCCTCCGGTTACGCTTATACCTCCGTTTGTTTGGACATTGTATGCATCCCATAAAACCGCATTGCCGTTCCCTCCCCACTCCGCAAGGAACCCTATACTATTATCCCGGCCTATTTCACCATTACTTACGCTCTCAATGTTACTAAACTGGACATTATCAACATTACCTGATTCCACCGCTCCATGAACTCTTCCATCAGTATGATACTCATTACTGCCCTCGCTCAAGTCACTGGTAGTAACATCAGTCAAACCAGAAACATCACCACTCGAATCCAAATCATTACCGGAACCGAGAACACTACCAGCAGCAACATCCAACTCACCGCCCCCACTAGAAAGATAACTACCATCCAAACCAGAAGCAGAAACAGCAACCTGAATATCTCTGTTATCGTTAAAGCTTAGGCTGATGGCATTGCCCGAATCGATTCCTGCGTTATCGTCCCCATCAATAGCTTTTGCTTGAGCTCCATCCATGTACCAGTCCCAAGACGTATATCGACTCTGGCATCCATTACCCCCAGTCAAAACAGCTTTGCCGCCGCACAGAGTCTGAGCATTATCAGCATCAACAGTAATCGAATCACTCCCATCACTATACGTAACAGAAGCAGCACCACTACCACTCATAATAGTACCAACAGCATCCTGACTACGCTCATCAGTAAAGTAAAGATTACTGCCGCCCTCAGACAAATCATCAGTATCAACATCACTCAAACCAGAAACATCACCACTCGAATCCAAATCATTACCTGAACCCAGAACACTACCAGCGGCAACATCCAACTCACCGCCCCCACTAGAAAGATAACTACCATCCAAACCAGAAGCAGAAACAGCTACTGAGACATCTCGGGATCCATCCCAGTTCAGGTTTATGGCGTTGCCTGAGTCTATACCTATATCCTGTCCGCTGGAAACACTCTTTCTATTAGTATTGTCAGTGTAGAAGTCCCAGCTTCCGTATTCATCTGCAGTGGTATCCGGATCATAGTAGTCTCTTATATCAGTGTTCGAGCCGCCAGTAATAGTAATTTCATGAGTTTTGTAATTGCTGGTGGGAGAATTCTTATTGTTGTATCCCAGATTCTGATCGTCACTACCTGAATCATCCGTCTCACAGTTACCATCACCGTCTACAAACTGGTTCCCGCCACAACCCTGAAGGCCTCCTATATTATTGATGCCGTTGTTCCGCATGTTTAACGGCCCTTTCTCTACCTCAACATCATTATTAATCTCCAGCTCGGCATCTCTTGAAAAACTGCTACTACTGGAAGAATCCGTCATAAGAGATATAGCCCCGCCGTCCGACATCTGTAAATGGGAACCACCATCCCCTGACACGATATTATTGTTATCGTCAACCCCTGCCTTGATATTGAAATTTCCATTTCCATCATGATTTGTAATCCTGTGGTCGCCTCCATCAAACACCAGAGCATTCGTATCTGTCAAGGAATGAATCGAATCCATATTGAAAGTGTTTCCATTTTTAATCTCGTCGTTGCCGACCGCATTCGATACTATATCACCACTCGAATCCAAATCATTACCGGAACCGAGAACACTTCCTGCATTTACATTCAAAGTGTCACCACTGTTAGAAAGATAGTCACCAGAATGCTCACCACCATGACTCTCCTCCTCAAAAAAAGAAGCATCATTACCATCTAGCTGATCAGCACTACCACCGATGTTATTACTTAAAGTGTTGCTGCCTCCTTCGGTGAATCCATTTGCGTCAAGATTCCCGTTTGGAATATCAACATTACCTCCATCATCAAAGTGAGCGATTTTCTGGCCTGAATTGGTTCCGTAAATATTAACACCTGCATATCCGAAAATATCCGGGCCATCAATTCCAGTATAACCGCTTGAGCCATCTCCTTGAGCTATACCGTGATTGCCATCATTGCCTCCATTCGTCAGAATACCGTTATTCGTACCCAAATTGATGTCTTGATTGGCTGAGTCACCATCGTTAAGTACATCTCCCAAATTGTGGTTGTCATCAATTGTCGCCGAACCATCGCTACCTTCAGTTATAGAAATATCCATACTTTGACCGCTTACACTCGCAGAAATATCCTGATCATCGTGGTTATTAGCATCATTGTTGTTCACCCATTCTCTCGTAGGCATTGCATGCCAATTGTCCCAGCTACCATCTTTCCAACCAGTCCTTATCCAAACCGAACCATCTCTCGCTGAGTGGTGCGAAACATACATCTGCATAATCCCATTGTCCCCTTCTGTAACAATCAATTGGCCATAGGTATAGGCAGAGGTTGGCTGATTGCTTCCACTCCAAGATGAACCGCTTACCCCGTGTATTCCTGGTTCTGTCAGGGTGTTCCAGTCTGCGCCAATTACATCGTCATTCTCATCGTTAAGTATATCCGTAAGTTGCTCACCGTCCACCTTATCCGAGTCACCTACATTACCACTGTTATCTAAATCATTTCCTGAGCCGAGAACACTTCCTGCATCAACATCTAACTCACCGCCACTACTAGAAAGATAACTACCATCCAAACCAGAAGCAGAAACACCAACCTGAATATCACGGCCATTATTGTAGCTTAAGCTGATCGCATTACCAGAATCAATACCTGCATCCTGGCCACTGCTCACGCTTTTTTGCTCGGTGCCATCCATAAACCAGTCCCAATTACCGTATTCATCAGCGGTTGTATCGCTTTCGTAGTAGTCTCTGATATCTGTGTTGGAGCCGCCGGTAATCGTTACCTCGTGTTTTACGTAGTTGCCGGTCGGAGAATTTTTATTGTTGTAGCCGAGGTTTTGGTCGTCGGTGCCGCCGTCGTCGTTTTTACATGAACCGTCTCCTCCAACATATTGATCGCTTCCGCAGCTTTGCAGGCCTCCAATATTGTTTATGTCGTTGTTTCCCATGTTGAGGCTGCCATTCATCTTGTCACCGTTTTTGTTGAGGTAGCGTGTGTCAACGTCTCCTGTGTTAAGTTCTGAGGTACTGATGGAGTCAGGTTCTACATTGTACTGATTGGATGAAAGATTCAATGCGTTTCCAGGAAGATCCAAGTTTACGCCATCAACCAGATTTGGATTATCCAAGTCGTTGCTGTTCAAGTTCAGAGAATCGTTTACGTATATAGGTTTTGATCCATCTGAGGTTATAGAAAGAATGTTTTGCAGATCCGTGGATGAAGCTGTCGTAACTAGGAAAACTGTGAGTATACAGGGCACAAGTATCTTAGTAAATCGCCTACTCAAGGAAATCAAACCCTCTAAAATATATATTACATTTCATCTCATTTAAACTATTTTGGAAGACAGGTTAGGGATTGGTATAGGCGGACTTATTCAACGTATATTGATCCTTTTATCTCAGTTGTGTTACCTTCAGCAGTGTAGTATGTAATGGTTGAAAATGAATTTGATTTTCTCTCACCAGGATTTAAAATCATCTTTTTCCCGATGTCAAACTCTATTTCAAGTTTTTCAGTTTGTCTGTTTACGAAAAGAATTTCTTCTCCGGAAGAGGCCGAGGCTCTAGCCGGGTCGGCCAGACCATCTTTAAGCACTATAGTTTTTAGTTCAGCTTCCTCTGAAAAATTGGAGTTTGCTTCAATCTTTGAGGGACTGGCTTGATTATTATCTGTTGAATTATCTAAACTGACTATTCCTGTTATTGGAAGAATTGCTGCTCCTACAAGGATTGTTAGTATAATTAATGCTGATGGAAGAAGCAGTTTTCTCTTTTTATGTGTGTTTTTCTTTTTTTTAGAGGCTATTTTCTCAACTTGTCTACCCGAGTCTTCAGCTGAAATGCTTTTTCGCTTTTTCGTTCCCTTTGAGGAATTATTCATTTTATCTGTCTTCTCGGTTGATTTACTGTGGACCTCATTAGACCGGGTACTCTGATCTTTACTTGCTTGATTTTCTGGTTCTTTGTGTTTTTCACCTAGTACTTCGTCGACTATACCCGAGTCAAAGCCTTCCTTTGCAACTATTTCTTTCAGTCTTTTCTCAGAGATTCCTTGCCTATATTTACTCCTTATTAATTCCTTGATTTCTTGGTCAGATTCCATGTTTTTTAGGTTGAAATTCTGCGGGATTAAAGGTTTTCGAGTTATAATTTATTTTCCGCTTAATTTCCGGGTTTAATTTTTTGTTTTAGAGATGAAATTTTTGAGGCGGGATTGTCTCCTCGCCCGTAAATTATAATTAACAGTATGAAGGCCGGTGTTAACGCAGATAAGCCGCTGATAATCCGTAAATAATGTAAGGACTGTTTTTTGAACTCAGTTTGGCCTGAATTATACATGGCGTGATGGAGAGTTGTTTGGTTAAGGTAAGCGATATGTATATTTCCACTTGAATCAACTTCAATATCGTTATATCTTCCTAGATCTGAGCCTTCGGCAACTGTTCTATTGCTCCATTCAGCATCCTTTTTAAAGTATTTTAGGCCTGTTCCCTCCTTATGATATATTAAATGAATGTTTTCTTCTGCTTCTATTGACATTCTTGAAAAAAACCCATTATCTAGTATTTTCTTTTGACCGCTGGGAGACATATAGGTGATATTGCCAGAGTCATCTTCAAGATAAATGAAGTGTGGTTTGCAGTTCCTTGTATCCATTGAAATATCTGATCTTACGTTGATCGAAGTGTTTTCGGAACTCCAGTTCGGATACTCTCCGATCATCAAACTATCTGACGTCCGGCCAGAGTAAGCAGCAAGTATTTTACCTTCACACTCAGAACTGGAGGTAAACCACCCCATATCGGATTCCAATCTTTCAGTAGTCCAGTTATTTATCCTTTCTGCTTTCTTCAACCCTTGTGAAGGAGAATGGTAAAAGATTACAGGGTTTTCAAGATAGGCCATGGAGTTATACATTCCTACTGAAACTCCTCCATTAGAAACATTGTCAACTTCTTCGATCTGCCACTCAGCCTGGTTTCTTTGAGCAAAGTAAAGGTTTTCCTGACCCAGTCTTCCATCCTGGTAAGCAATCGCTGGAGATTCTTTCTTCCACCGCAGTGACGGGTACATACCTCTCCCCTTTCTTCCATCTATCTTCTGTTTCTTCCAAGTCTTATTTTCAATTTTAATCAAGTCGAGAGGTGAATTAGAATAATCATGCTCTAAAAAACTAAGACCTGAATTAATCGAGTCGACGTATGCAACTCCTAACTTGTTTTCGTAACTGTCTATACTAACGAATTTTCCGTAGGTATCCTCTGCAATTACTTCGGTTTTCCATTCCGCCTCAGGAACATTTATTAGGAAAGAAGCTGCTAAAAAGCCGATATTTACAAAGATAAGCAATTTCAGGAGATTCTTAATCATTATCAAATTTTAGCCCATCGATATCAACATTTTAATTTCGCCGGGTTTTTCTGCTGGTTCAAGTGCTTTACCTATGAGAGCGCCGGTACATGTGTCGATCTCATTGCATTTCATTGCCTTTCCAGGGGTCGAAGATGAGGTTAACTTGTCACCGGGTTTGATATTGCCATTTTCCATCGTCACTTTTACTGGTGCAGTACCGGTCATTGCCACAGGCACCCCATCCCTTTCCTTTGCCATCACCATTGCTGGATCTGTTGAAACCACGCCAGCTACGTCTGTGTCTTTCGATTCACTTGTTCGGTCTACACTCATGTTGCCTGATATCTTCACAACTGTTCCCGCATCCAGACTTGATTCGCTTTTGATCTTTTCAGCTACGTCAGCTCCAGCACCCAAGATATCTCCTTGGATCTCAACATCGTTTTTAACCCAGATGTCTCCCCCATCTACACTGCTGCTGCCTGTTGAATATGAACCAACCACAATATCATTAGAATGAACTATATCTCCATTCCTGAGTTCCTCAGAATTCAAGTTGATGTTTCCAGCACTGCTTCCATCGATATCGATGCTTCCTGACCCAATATTTGTCATTGGATTGCCACCAGCATCATCCCCTTCATTAAGTACTTCCTGAAGATTTTGATCGTCTGTTCCAACACCAGTTTTCGATTCGCACACCCAGTTATTCCCATCATACACCATGACTTCATCAGTTAGGCAAAATGAGTCCGAGAGTTCGTCGCCGTTCACAACATTATCATTCAATCCTCCACTACTTCCTAAATCATCGGCATCTCCCCAGGCCACACTCCAAGTCCGACTAGAAGAACCGTCGTAATCGCTGCCGCTGATACTCGAATCACTGCTTAAAGAGTTAAGATTAGTATC
Source organism: uncultured archaeon (assembly GCA_964604885.1). GTDB lineage: Archaea > Nanohalarchaeota > Nanosalinia > Nanosalinales > Nanosalinaceae > Nanohalobium. The sequence goes on along the minus strand of CAZSAB010000003.1, from coordinate 37,388 downwards.
GTACTCGTTATTGTTGGAGTCCCAAGTAATCTGGTCGCCAGCATGATTGGAAAGAGGAATATCACTGTAATCAATATCAGACTGAGAAATATCCAAGTCACTCCAACCAGTATTACCACTGAACGGAATATCACCAGGACCAACATCCGACTGACTAATACCCAAATTACTCCAACCCAAACTATAAGTATCAGACTCATCCAACTGAGTCGAAGTGATACCAGAATCAACAACATTCAAAGTACCAGAACTATACTCAATAGTAGAACCATCAACATCAGAAGATCCTTCATCAATCCAACTATCAGAAACATCCAACTCACCACCACCACTAGAAAGATAACTACCATCCAAACCAGAGGCTGAGACGGCTACTTGTATGTCTCTGGCATCGTTGTAGCTTAGGCTGATGGCATTGCCCGAATCAATTCCTGCGTCCTGGCCGCTAGATACACTTTTCTGCTCGGAACCATCCATGAACCAGTCCCAGTCATCATATTCGTCTGCTGTGCTGTCGCTGTAACATGTTCCATCTCCGCCTACATAATCGCTGTCCGCACAGCTTTGTAGGCCTCCTATATTATTGAGGTTGTTGTTTCCGAGGTTGAGGTTTCCGTTCGGTACTTCTACATTTTGGCTCGTTCCGTTTACTTCCAGGAGGTTGTTGTTTGAGCTGTCTTCTATGATAAAGTCCTTGGCTGAGGCAGATCCTATAAATAATAGTAGAGCCAATGTTAATGCAATTATTTTTTTATCCAAGGGTTATCACCACGTCGCCATTGTTTTCGACTTTCATTGTGGTTCCGCTGGAGCTGACGCTTGCGCTGCCATCTACATCCAAATCTTCCGAAGGACTTGCTGTTCCTACCCCGATTTTTCCTGCGTCTTTTATGTTCTGGCTGTCCATGTTTATGTTGTCGTCTCCTGCACCGTTTCCTTCTTCAAGCACCTGCTCCAAGTTCTGTGTGGCATTATTGTCAGCTTCTCCGGCCTTCTTGTCTACGTAAGACTTGTTTACTGCGTCTCCCTGGGCCTGAGGTTTTGGAACGTTTTTGATCCTTTTCTCATTCATGTCTATGCTCATGTTTGCCTGATTATTGTTTCCAAGGACTGATGGGAGGCCTTGGTCGTCTGTGCCAACCGCGGATTTTGATTCACACACCCAGTTATTCCCATCATAAACTAGCACCTTATCGGTTCCACACATAGAGTCGGAGAGTTCGTCGCCGTTCACTACATTGTCGCTGAGGCCGCCTTTACTTCCTAAATCATTGGCATCTTCCCAAGCCACACTCCAATCCCTGTTATTAGAACCATCGTAATCGCTGCCGCTGATACTCGAATCACTGCTTAACGTCTTCAGATTGACGTCCAGGGCTCCGCTGTTGTCTGTTAACTCGCTGCCAGCCAGGTCAGAGGCTGAGACATCTACCTGAATATCACGGCCATTATTGTAGCTTAGGCTGATGGCGTTGCCCGAATCAATTCCTGCAGTACCGCCGCTTGTCACGCTTTTCTTGCTGCTTCCATCCATATACCAATCCCAGTTATTGTATTCATCTGCGGTAGTATCTTTTTCGTAGTAGTCTTTGACTGCGGTGTTACTGCCGTTTGTGATTTTAATCTTGTGAACTACGTTTGGTATACTGTCAGGGTTTGAGGCATTTTCTGAGGAAAGATCCTGGCTGTCCGTCCCTACACTGTCTCTATCTGCACAAACCCAATTCGTCCCGTCAAATACAAGGACTTGGCTCGAAGAACAAAAAGAATCGGAAAGTTCGTCGCCGTTCACAACATTATCGCTTAAACCACCGCTGTTTCCTAAATCGTTGGCGTCACCCCAGGCCACTTCTATATTGTCGGATCCGTCTCCCTGTAAACCATTATCTATGTTGACCTGGATATTGTCTGAGCCATCTCCCGAAATGTAAGAACCTGTGTTCACCTGCAGGTCATCGCCACCATCATCGCTTAGGTAGCTCCCCGCAATATCGTCCGGCTCAACACCCATTGAGGTTGCACTAGTCTCTTTTAATCCATCTCCTGCAAACTGTTCAGGGTTTACTCTGACGTCATCTGTGTTGATCTCTATACCGTTGCCTGTATTTACATCCAATGTATATGATGCATCTCCTGAACTTGATCCTAGGCCGCTTCCCGAGGTAATCTTGGCGTTAGAGTACTGGTCGTTGTTATCATCCCATATCAAGACCTGTCCAGCGTTTTCAGATACACTGTCAACATCCGATAAGTCATTAATCGATACTGCCGTGCTGCTTCCAAGAGAAACACTGTTGCCTGCAACAGTTAAACTGCTGTTGGCCAACTCTGCATTGCTTATTGCATTGTTAGGAAAACTTACCGTACCGGTAGCTGTCAAATCAGTTGTAGTCAACCCGCTTACGTCAAATGACTGCGAATTGTTCAACTCAGTGTCTCCTACTGCATCCTCACCTATTTCTCCATCTCCAATTGAATCATCAGCAATCGCATATCTCTGACTGTTTATTACAATAGCATTCCCAGGATTATCTATATCAACACCATCAGTCGTACCAGAAACACCTATATCTCCGCTTGGCACATTCACATCTCCTGAATCGTTTACTTGTAGGCCTTCGTTGTCGCCGTCGTTGGAGATGTAGCCTCCTCTGAGTATCACGTTTCCTCCATCTGTATCTATTGCTCCGCTGTTGGTGTCTATGTCTCCATCTATTTCCAGGCCTGAGGTCATGTTGAGGTATCTTATGTCTGTTATATTGTTTCCATTCATGTCTATGTTACCGTTCATAGTATCCCCGCTTCTGTTTACGAAGTTGCTGTCCACCCATGCAAAGTTTGCGGCATCGGTTCCTTCTTGTGGTGTGTTGACGTCGGTTATCCGGCTGTTCGTCAGGTTTAGGGTTCCTTCTTTTACCAGTACTTCTCCATCCTCTTTCACCACCAACAGATTTGTTCGTCCTGAGTCTCTCACGTTGAGTTGGCCTGTTCCTCCGCTTCCCAGGTCTAGGTAAAGGTTATCATCTGATCTCCTTGATTCTATTACTCCTGTGTCGGAGATCTTGAACTGGGATGGAATAAGTATTTCACCGCTTGAAACCTTTAAGTCTCCCTGTGACACCTCTACATTGCCGTTACTGTTTAGTTTCAGGTTTGTGGTTCCGTCTCTAAGTATTTCGCTGACATTGTCTATATTGTTGCTGTTGATGTCTAGTGAGGAATGAAAGTTGATAGGGTTCTGGGTTCTAAAGTCGAGTGTGGCGGCGGATAAACTTACAGTTAGAAGTATTATGGAGAGGTGTATAGGAATTTTATAATTCATTGACTTGTATTTTGTTTTGGTGGTTTTAATTGGTTTTTATCAGCAGTTGCTGCCTAGGCAGAGCATATTTTGAAGTGGTTTTACGGTAGGTACTTTTAGGCTTCCGTACATAGTGTTGTTCTCTTCGGAGACTTTGCCTCCTGCATTCCCTAAAGACCTGTCGCAGCCTTCGTCCGAGCCTTCGGAGGCGTAGTCTGTTACGCAGTAGTCTGTGGTTCTGACCACCAGCCTGTTTGTGAACAGGGTGCCCTCCATTATATCCCCTTCTGCGTTTACTCCTGTTTCATCGTCTTCAGAAACTTTGACGCATTTTCCTCCTGCACACTTGATCACCAGGCTGTCAGCTACTTTTAAGGATGATATGTTGTCCCCTCCTCTTTCCAGCAGCCCTCCTACAAATATTTGAGCTGTTTCTGAGTCAATTATTCCTTCTGTATCCTCTAATTCTAACTCCGCATTGTATATTCCTGGTTGGCTGTAGTTGTGTGTAACTGTTTTTCCTTTTGCTGTGTTTCCGTCTCCAAAGCTCCAGTTGTAGTGTTCTATACTGTTTTTTCCGTCTGTATCAGATGCGTTGAACTTGATCTGTTCGTTAGTTGCCGGGAAGGTTTGATTTACAGTAAACAATGCTTTTAGCTTTACAAGGTCTAGTCTTCCAGTTAATGTTCCGTTAGCGGTTAGCCCTGAGAGCGTGCCTGAGTCGTAGTTTATCTGAATGTCTCTGGTCTCGCAGCTTTCAGAGGTCTTAAACCTATTAGTGTTTATCAACTCTGAGGCCTGACCATTCACTTGCTTGTTTAAGTCAAGTATCCCGACTTCTTCCCCATCTTCCCTGATTACTATCTCGTTAATTTCTACTGAACTGTCCTCAGGATTCCTAACATCCAAGACAACAGTACCGTTTTCGTACCGGTAAACATCTTCAACCGTCGGAAAAGGAGCAGAAAAACCATCAGCCCGCGGCCCACAAGTATCCGTATCAATCTGAGTGTACATTGTTCCTCCGACCACACTAGCAGCCACAATCATCCAGCCATACGTTGTTAAGTACTCTATACCGCTTTGCCCTTTGCAAAAGCCCACATCAAAAATTTCTTGAGGCAGATTATAACTTGTAGGGGTGATATCAAAGGCGTTCTCTAATTTTTGAAGATGAGTAATCTCCAAGTTCCGATAATCTAACTACCTCAACCCTATGCCCCGTAGCTTTTTCAGCCATCTCCTTTACCTCGGACTCGGAGTGATCCTGATCACTTCCTAAGGTAATTAGATCAGGATTAATTTTTTCTACAGTGGAGTAAATGTCGTCCTTGCTTCCCAAAAGGGCTTTATCAACTGCTTCAAGCGACCCGACAATTTTTCTCCTTTCTTCTTCACTGAAAAAAAGGTTTTTCCGATCTTCAATTCTTGAATCCCTTGCTATGACAACAAAGAGTTTATCACCTTTCTCCCTAGATTTTTCTAGATAGTGGATATGACCAGGATGTATAATATCAAAAGTTCCTTGAGCCATCACCGTCTTCAATTTTCTCCACCTTTGAATCGAAGTTTAAGAAATAAGTGGTTTTTCTCGTAAGGCTCAAGCTTTGCCTCACTGATTAAATCAAATTTTCCCACTAATTTTTCTTTTACTTCTTGAAATACTTCTTCCTCGTTCCTAGAAGTTGATATAGAGTGAGCCTTAACTGCCAAAAGCCCTATACCGCCTTTTTTAAGGAACTTTTCACTGTTTTTAAGGAAAATCTCAGGTTGGTCACTTTGCGATATATCCTGAAAAATAATATCCACTCTTCCTTCCACTAGATCACTGTATTCGTCCGGATTTCTTGCATCTCCCAGTATCGGAGCTATGTTGTCCCTTTTTTCAGCCAGTTCCACTAGATCCCTAATTACAGTATCTGAGTATTCGACGGCGTAAATAAAGCCTTCTTCCAAGATATCTGAGAAGTGAGACACAGTTGTTCCTGACGCCGCTCCAAGATACAGAACTTCATCATCCTGATCTAGCTCTATATCAATTCCATTCAACACTGCGGCCGCTGCCTTCGACCTGTTGCCGTGCCAGGCCCTGAACTCCTTTTCCTCTCTATCATATAATCCTTCTCCATAGACTTTCTTTCCAGGATTTGAATTATGTGTATAGAGATTTCCATTCCCTCTGTAGATCCCCGGCTGAATTTCTTCCATATTTCAGTTTCTTCGGTAAAAAGTTAAAATCCACTGATTAAATTTTGTGTGTGAAGGATCAAAACTTTCTGGAAGAGGACTGGGACTACGCAATTATCCTGGATTCAGCACGTTACGACGTATTTGAGGAAATGTACGGAGAATATTTTTCCGGTAACTTGGAAAAGAGAAAAAGCAAGGCCTCAGCAACTCCTGAATGGGCTGACAAAGTTCTTGAAGGACGGCAGAACATCAACTGGTTCTCAGCAAATCCTTTCATCAATGGAATAGGTCTCCCGCTAAACGAAATTGGGGCTGTGGACTACGATAAAACTCCTTCAAAACATATTGCACATGTAGTGGATCTCTGGGATGAGGTCTGGGATGAGGAAAGCGGAACTGTTCACCCTGAAGACGTCAACAGAGAATTTAAAGATAGAATTAACCATCTGGGAGATAGGAGAACCGTTATTCACTACATGCAACCCCATGCACCTTTTGTTGGAAGAGGCAAGAGCAGGATAAACAAGCAACTGCAGAAAAGCTTCAGTAAGTTGAAAGAAGAAGGTGAAGATGGAGGAAGAATGCCTGGCAGTATATCTGAGAGAATTCCTAATCTTATCGGGAAACTAGAAGAGACAGAGGCTTTCATGAAGCTAGGATTCATGTCCAGCCTTGATACTGCATCCATTTTTGAGGTGATACGTGGAGATACACGAGAGACGCTCATGAAGTATTATAGGGAAAATATGAGACTGGTTCTGGAGAATGCCAGTGAATTAGCCGAAGAACTTGACGGCAAAGTAGTCATAACGTCAGATCATGGAGAGGCATTTGGCGAACAGGGCGTATGGGAACACCACGTTGAAACACATATTCCTGCACTGGTTGAAGTACCCTGGTTGGAAGTGGAGAAAGTGAAATAATAGAGGAAATTTCTTACGATAAATGAGTATTTTAAATTGAAGTACTCTTCAGATTGATGTGAAAGATCAAAATTTTTTCGAAGAGGACTGGGATTACGCTATAATATTGGATTCTGCAAGATATGACGTATTTAAGAGAGTTTATAGAGACTATTTCAAGGGAGATTTGAAGAAAAGAAATAGTAATGCCTCAGCTACCATGGAATGAGTTGACAATATTCAAGGAGAGTATGATATAAATTATCTATCGGTCGTTCCATTTATTTATAGTGCGGATATATCTATGAAGCATTTGGATTTTGTTCTTTATGACACCTAACCCTGCAACCACTTTTCTAATATAGTAGATTTGTGGAAAAACGAATGAGATAGAAGTTTAGGGACCGTGCCTGCGGAAAATATTACTCGAGAATTTTTAGAGAATTTAGAAGATTATGAAGATACTAGAACTGTGATCCATTACATGCAGCCACACGCACCATTCATCGGAAGAGGTAAAGGAAAAGTAAATAATCACCTCCAAAATAAGGTTTTGGACTTAGTAGATAGAAATGGAAGTTTTAAAAAGGAAGATGAGGACCGTTTTGTTGATTTGAGTTTTTCTAATTTTGTAAGCAGGGCTGAAGACCTGGAGATATCGATGAAATTAGGTTGTTTGCAAATCTTGATTTAAGATCTCTGTGGGAAGTTTTGAATAACGGCTTGAGAAGCACATTAATTGACTTCCATGAGGAAAATTTGAGGTATGTAATGAGGTACGCACAGGAAATAGCTGAAGAGGCGGATGGAAAAGTTATCATTACTCCCGACCATGGAGAAGCATATGGAGAACAAGGTGTCTGGGGCCACCACATTGAAACACAAGTACCAGCCCTTACTGAAGTTCCTTGGTTAGAAGTAGAAGAAGTTAAGTGAAGTCTATTCTATCAATTCTTCAAATTTTTGTCTGCATTCTTCTTTAAGTTCCTCTCCTTTATCCTTGTCACCATACTGATCTATCCTTGCCGCCATAACCGTCTTGTTTGCGATGAACCGCGCCATCTTTCCCCTCTGATCCGGATGCAATGGGCTTACAAAGTCATGTTCGAAGAGTATTCCATGTTTTGGAGGATTTCCTCCTTTTCTCAAATGACGGAAAAGTGCTTTTTCAGCTCCCAACATCTGTACAGTGGAAGCAGGTTTTTTAGCTAAGTCTTCTAGTCCTCCAGCTAAATTTACAATTCTTGCTGCCAATATAGGTCCTAGAAGCACCGACGTGTTATGCATTTCCTCCTTCGCAATATCCCTAATATATTCCTCAAGCTTCTCTACAATATCTTGCTGAGACTTCAAGGCATCCACAAATTCTTCGAGAATATCAGAGTCTTCACCTGAAACCTGCATTCCTGTAGAGTTTTCAGCCAACTGTTTAAAGGAATCCAAGTTTTGTTTCTTGACACCGCCTGAGAGAATCTTTATCAGATGTTGGTCGTCCTCAATCTCTCTTTCAAACTCAGGGAAGTGCAGAGAGTACCAGTCACGGAAAGCCTCTATCTCGTTTCTCTGAGAATTCTTGACTTCATCAAGACTCTTAACCGCCTTGACCATCAACTGAACCCTATCAGTCTCCTCTATCTCTTTCCGTGTTCTCTCCAGTGCTTTATTTCTTATTTCTTCTCTGTCCATTGTATTATTCTAACTTATTGCCTAGACCCAGCATTTTCACCACTTTCTCTACCTGGTCCTCAGGTCGATCCAACTTCTCAGAAAGAGTTTCAACATCCTGCATAGGAAAGTTCCGCATTATAAGTTCTTCTTCGGCCTCCGAAAAACGCTCAAAACCACCCTCTTGAAAATCCGATTTACGGTTTATAAAATCCTTGAGCTCATCATTACTCATCTTGTGCCTGTTATTCGCCAGATACTCGACCTCTTCACGGCTCCAGACCGCTTCATCAGTGTCCAGATCCTGCTCGAGCTTCTCATCGAACTCATTTCTCTTGTCAACTTTGAACGTGTTGTCACCACGGTTCTCTGTATCAACACCTTCACTCAACTGCTCAACAGCCTTCTTCGCTCTATCCTTCAAAAAATCAGAAACCATACAAAACAAATACAATGCAAGATTCAAAAAACCGAAACCAACAGAACCATTTTAAGAAAATAACCTGACAATGAAGATTTACTAAAAGCCACTCACTGAGTGAATTCTTAGTCCTTAACACGTAACCTTAAGCGGCGTTGGTCCAGTGGCTAAGACTCCGGCCTTCCAAGCCGGCGACCCGGGTTCAAATCCCGGACGCCGCACTTTGATTCTGTTTAAACTAAAATCCTTCCATTCCTGGTAGATGTCCTACTTCATCTTTGGCTTTGTCACTCATTTTTTCTGGTGTCCATGAAGGTTCAAAGGTCAGGTCTACTTCTACCCTGTTGATTCCCTGAATTGCTCCGACTTCCTGCCTCACCATCTCATCGAATATACTGCCGAAAGGACATCCCGGTGTTGTCAAGGTCATCAAGATGTCCACTTCGTCGTCCTTTACTTCTATTTCATACACTAAACCTAGGTCGACTATGTTGACATTCAGTTCCGGGTCGATTACTTCTTTGAGTGCTTCCTTGACTTCTTGTTCTGAGACCATGTTCGAGGTTTATCCCGCAATTAATAAGTCCATCATTTCTTCCTTAGAAGAATATCCATATTACCATTATCAGATAGAATAGTATAGCAGAGAAAATCATGAGCCTTATCAGTATATTTACGCTGTGTATCAGTCCAAAGTAATCCTCTCTCAGCATTCTGACCCTGTCTGATTTACTGGTTTTGAAACCTATTTCAGCTTTTGAGATATTTTCGTCAGCTTTTTCTATTGCTTCTTTTATATCTTCAATCCTCACCTGTTCTTTGTTTCTGTATTCATGTATATCGCTGTGTGTATCAGTTGAGAAGTAAATTACATTGTCAAAACATTCCTTAATTTCTCTACTAAAATCCCTCATCGTTTCAGAGGTTCCGTTCCCTTCTACACCAAAGATCAAGGTTTCTTCATCCTCCACCTCCTCAACCAATGCGAAAACAGGGCGATCATTGAGATTTACGGAAAAACCTGACTTATATTGATACATTTCTAAGTCTTCTAACTTTGTCAAGAAGTCTAAAAGGTTTTCTCTAAGATGTTCAGCCTCTTCTGTTTCATACCAGACCTCTTTTCCCCTATTGTGTCTGTCGTGATTATGCAGATCTACCAGAAGCAATTCATCTAGATCTATAACTTCTTTGAAGATTGAAACCTCGTAGTCGTCGTAATCTGCAGCCATAAAAACTATTTTTTGATCGCCAATTCTTCTTCCGTAAAATTTGACAGATTCATACTCTTTTTCAACCAGTTTGGAAGATTTCTCTGCCTTTTGAGGGTCTTTCATCGCATCCGTTATTTTTTCATAATGGCTTGGATCAGCTAGATCCGATTTATGAGTAGAAGGAACGTGTAAAAAGAAGCCATTTCCTTTCTGGTTTAATTCATCAATAATCTTTGAAGTCAGCCTTCCTCCGCCAAAACCTTCAATTGGACCTGGGTGCACCCAGGGAACGCAGAGAGAGACTTTACTTTCTTCATTTTCCATTTTCAGCGTCTGTACTTCTGGACGAGCTGAATAGCCCAGATCCAAACTCCTCTCCCTCTTATTGATCAATCCCTCTATCAACTCTGCTACGGACAGTCCTTTAGCGTTTACTCGTATAAAATGCTCAGAAATCGCAAAAATCCCCAGAAAACCAGCAGCACCCACAGCCATGACTACAAAACTGCTTATATAGTCGCCTGAAGTTATTTGTATCCTCCTTCCTAAAACCAAGTGGAAGATTGCCAGTATTGTCAGAGGCTGGATCAGGCTGAGAAGGTTAATCCTGATTAATTTTCTGTAACCCCGAGTTACAAGCATTATAAGAAGGTTGAACAGGTAAAGAGTAAGCAGTGCTATCCAGAAGATATGCCAGGCGTTGATAAAGTTGTCAGCACCCGTTAAGATTACCATGTATACAAAAAATAGTAACTGAGCTACAAGACCGGCGAAATAACCCCATTTTCTTGGAAAGTCTTGTAGAAAGAAGTGAAACAGTTCAGCTGCAATCAGGAAGGGCAGAATAAAACCGAGAACAACTAATAGAGGAATATAATGCAAACCAAGTTCAATAGAAGTAAAGTGCAAGGTCAAGGAGAAAAACGCTGTGCCATAAATTAAAGCCAAAATGGGTAAGGCTGTCAGTAGTTTTTTTGTCTCCGGGATGCTGAAAACCAGTCTTTCAAATACTCCGAAGTTGTCAGTCATTTTTACCAAGTCTCAGAATCATATATTTCAAGCAATTTTTCAATATTTTGCTTCAGGGAATACTTTTTTACTTCTTCTCTAGTATTCAAATCAGTCTCTAAAATCTTTTCCACTTTTTTCTGGAAATCCTGAATATTTCCTGACTGAAACCTGCAACCGTTTCCCTCTTTGATGGTTCGTTCGAAAGGATGTACATCGGCGGCTACTACCGGAGTACCACATGAATTGGCTTCAAGAGTTGAAAGGCCGAGAGTGTCTCCTGTCGAAGCCGTTACGAAAACATCGATCGATGAATAAAACTTCGGAAGCTCCTGTCTTTCCAAAAAATCTCTGAACTCAACGTTTTCTGGAGCACTCTTTTCCAGCCTTTCTCTTTGAGGCCCTTCACCAACTAAGACAAATTTCCATATAGAATTAGCTTCAGCCAGTTTGCATATCTCCTCAACGTTTTTCTCCATGCTCATTCGCCCGGAGTAACCGATTGTAGGATCTTCAAAATCAAATTCTTCATCCGTCTTCTGGAAGAACTCAGTGTCAACGCCGACCGGAATTGACTCCGAATTTACCCTCCTTCTTATATCGCCAGTGCTTGAAGTTATTCTGTCAAACCTTCGCATATACCAGCTCTCCATAGGAACATAAATCTTCCCAAGCAGATCAGCCAATTTTTCCGATGGAAGATGTTGTTCAAAGTATTCCTCTAGAGGCGTATGATGAGTGTAGATAGAAGGTATATCATTTCTTTTTGCGTGAATCAATCCCTGAATACCTATTGTGCCCGGGCTGTGACAGTGGACTAGATCTAGCTCCGGAAAATCCTTCAAGGTCGGCAATGGAATATTGTAGCCAGAGTAGAAAGGATTGGAGACTGAATGAACCTGGATTTCATTTTTTTCCGGCTCGTAGTCCCCATTAGGATACATTATATACACTTCATGGCCTCTCCCCTCCAGCTCTTTTTTCCACGATTTGAGCGTATAGGTTACTCCATCGATTTCCGGGAAGTAGCTGTCTGAAAAAAAGCCGATCCTCATTCTGTAAACAAATCTTTGGCAGAATAACTTATTAATTAAAGTAGGCGCTCGTAAACCTCGATAAGCTTATCTCCTACTTTGTCCAGTTCAAAGCCCTGGCTTTTTTCTTCTGCATTTGAGCCTATCCTATCCCTTTCCTCTTTATCTTTCAGATTTTCCAGCTGGCTTTCAAAGTCTCTTTCAGCTTTAAGGCAGTTTTCTCCGTGATCCAGCCAATGGAAAGTTTCAATATCTCTGACCACTGGCGGCTTCCCACAGGCCATTGCTTCAAGCAGTGCCATGCCCTCGTTTTCATTCTTTGTGGGGAAGAAAAATATGTCTCCAGCAGCAAAAGCTCCTCTTACATCGTCTACGTAACCTGTAAACCGGCAGTTATCAGGAGAATCTTCTACCAGTTTCTTGGTGCTTCTACTCTTGGCCAGATTGTCTAAGAATGAGTCTCCTCCTGTAGGATTCAGGTAGCCAAACCAGACAAAGTCAGTCTCCGGCATTTTCCTAGCTGTTTCTATGAATGATTCCAGGCCCTTCCTCTTGATTACATGTCCGATGCAGAAGACCACAGGTGGTTCTAAATCATATTTTTCCAGATATTCATTTCTAAGACTTTCATAACCCTCCAGTTTGCCTTTGTCAAAGCCGTTGCTGATTACTTCTTTTGGCCTATCTGTATATTTCTCAAGCACTTGTCGATTGTGTTCTGAAGGGCAGATTAGCTGATCTGCAAGAGAGTACGCATATTTCAGGTAAGGCTTCATCGGCTTTGACAAAATATTGGAGAAAGCAAAGCTTTCTTTAAAGTCCTCAGCCGTCTGGTGGGCGTGAATAACCACAGGTATATCTCTCTTCTGGCCTTTTCTAGCGTAGTAGATCGACTTGGGTCCCATATTGTTGAGATGGAGTATGTCGGCGGAGAGATCTGGCTCGGTCGTGTATTCTATATCTCTCTGGTCCAGTATTTTTCTCTGATTCTTCACCGACTGGGCGTGTCCACCGGTTACTGCTTCTTCCCACTCAAAGAAATGGCTAATCTTCATTAGTAAACTGTTTCTTGGAGGAGCTTTTTCAACATGAAAGACTATCCACAATTTTATGGATGGAAAGCAGAAGAACCTGCTGTACTTCGGCGTTTCTACTCTGATAATTATTCTGCTAATCTACTTTGCTGACGTGGACAAATTCATTGAATCCGTCCGTACGGCCAAAAAAATCCCTCTTGTGACCGGAATCTTTTCCGGGATGCTCGCCTTCTCCGTTCTCGGATATACATGGCATCGATTCCTGAATAAGATAGATTTGAACACCAGCTATATTCAATCCTTCAGACTTTTCATGGCCGGACAGTTCATGAACTCAGTCACTCCCTTAGGCCAGCTGGGAGGAGAGCCCGTGATGGCATATATTATAAGCGGCACAGAAGACACCAATTATGGGAAAGCGCTTTCAGCCGTTGTTTCAGCAGATATAATCAATACAATCCCATACATAACTTTTATGCTAGGCGGGGCCACCTACCTGATTCTCTTTGACACTCTGAACTCTACTATAGCACAGACAGCAAGTATCACGCTCCTAATAACAATTGTCGGAGGAATAATTGCTTACCTCCTGTGGTTCCGGGCTTATGTGATTGAAAAAGCAGTTATGTCAACAGCTACGAAGGTTGTGGATCTAACCAATAGAGGAGATCACCTCTTGGAACCCTTGGAAGATAGAATAAGCCATCTGAAGGAGACTTTCGATTCTATAGGCGAGGATCCGGCCCATCTAGCCTCAACTGCTGCAGTAGCCCACATCTTCTTCCTCCTGCAGGTAGTCGCGCTCTATTTCGTAATCGCCTCAATAGGAGAAACAGTAGCTATATCCTCACTTTACTTTGTTATAGCAGTTTCCAGTCTCGCCAACTTCAGCCCCACACCAGGAGGAAGCGGAACATACGAAGCAGCAATGGCAGGAGTGCTGATCGCATTCACCCCTTTCAGCTTTGCCCAGGCTCTCACAGTAAGCGTTCTATATCGTGTTGCAACGTACTGGAACGGACTGATTATCGGTTACATAGCCTTGGCAAGTTTGAAGAGTAAAAAGGCGTTGAAGACCGAAGATATCTCAGAGAAAATATCCGAGAAGGAAAATTGACTGATTTAAAAAAACATGAGAAAATCCCGTCTGTGAACACTAGAGAAATCGCAGAGGAAAGGATTAGAATACTTTTTGAACAGGCTGAAGACAAGCTGGGAGAAGAGCCAGTTCTCTCCAATAGGTATTTGGAACTGGCGAGGAGAATAGGTGAGAGGGCTCAGGTATCTATCCCAGAAGAGCACAGGAGAAAATTCTGCTCAACCTGCAATCTTTACTTCAAGCCAGGAAATAACTGCAAAGTTAATTTTGATACTGAAAAGAAGTTTGTCAAGTATATTTGTGATGAGTGCGGCGAGGTAGAGAAGTATGGATATAAAGAATAACAGATTTGTATGGTTTGGAATTTCTACATTGATAATTGTCTCCATGATCTATCTGGCAGACATAGATAGGTTCATCGATTCATTACGTACGGCTAAGTTACTACCGCTTATTCCAGCTTTAATATTGGGTCTGGCAGTCTTCCCGACCTGGGGATACGTCTGGCGCCGGATATTCAAGAAAACCAGTATAGATATCCCTTACTACAAAAGCTTAAAGGTATTCATGGCCGGCAACTTCCTGAACTCAATAACACCTCTAGGGCAGGCAGGAGGAGAACCTGCAATGGCCTACATCCTTGAAAAGAACTCAGAAGCCAGCTACGAGAAATCACTTGCCAGCATCTTCTCCGCCGATATAATGAATGCTCTACCAGTTGTAACATTTACTCTTGGAGGCGGAATATATCTAGCATTGCTTGGAGGATTGAACCAGGCGGTTCTTCAGGGAGTCTATGCCGCGCTCGTAGCTGCGGTTCTCGGCGGAACCATCGTCTACCTCTTCTGGTTCAAATCAGGCACACTGGAAAAAATAATACTTAAAGTGCTTTACTGGATTCCAGGGAAAGCAGGATGTGGAGATACAATAGTTCAGAAAATCGAGGATAAGATGGACAGAGTTGAGGAAAGCTTTGAGGAAATCGGCAGAGATCCCAGATACCTTGTTCAGACTTCAATGTTCTCACACCTCAGCTTCCTTTTCCAGGTCTTCAACTTCTACTTCATCATGATTTCCATGGGATACACACCCGATATAACACCAATCTACTTCGTCGTAGTTCTCTCAGGCCTAGCCAACTTCAGCCCCACACCAGGAGGAAGCGGAACATACGAAGCAGCAATGGCAGGACTCATAACAGTATTCTTCACAGGTATAAACTTTGCAATAGGATTAACAGTTGCAATACTATTCAGACTAACAACCTACTGGCCAGGAATACTGATCGGATGGATCGCACTGAACAGCCTCAACGGAGAAGTACAAAAATGACAGACCTAAGACA
The DNA here is from genome assembly GCA_964604885.1 of uncultured archaeon. Taxonomy (GTDB): domain Archaea; phylum Nanohalarchaeota; class Nanosalinia; order Nanosalinales; family Nanosalinaceae; genus Nanohalobium. Next base: position 22,172 of record CAZSAB010000003.1, on the reverse strand, counting down.
GAAACTCACGGAAATAGGATACAACAGAGACACTGAAATAGAGGAAGTAGAGTGGCAGGAGGAAAAAGAAGAGAAGGAGCACAGCGACCGCAGATCACTGGCCGCCATTGAACACAAAGACGAGCCAACATACCGCGACGACAACAAGACCAAAAGCGTTGAACTCAAAGACTACAGAAACAGGAAATACGAAGCAGACTTTGTAGCTGAACTAGAGCACTACAACCCCGACAAAGCACCTATACGGCACATACTAATCGACTTTCCCAACTGGTTATGGAAAAACCGCATCAGAAACAGAGGGCCAAAACAAAAATGACTTACATCTACAGACTAGCTGGAGAAAACCTTGAGTTAGCTGAGGCAGAGCTAGAAGGCTTCCTGAGATCTCAGAATATTCAGGAAGAACCGGAGAGAAGAGAAAGAATAGCAGAGACAGATGAAGAACCTGAAATGCTGAAAAGATTGGCACTGACGCACGAAGCATCAAGGAAAAAAGCGGAAATAGAATTGGACAAGCTTGATGAGAAGGAGATAAGCATTCAGAGCGATGAAAGTTTCGCGGCAAAATGCAGAGTTATTGACGGAGAGGAAGATCCTCAGAAAATCGAAGAAATTCTAGGGGAAAAAATTAGTTCAGATAAAAACTCTGTGGAGCTTGAAAACCCGGATAAGATCTACAATGCATATGTTCTGGATGAGATTATTCTTGTTGGAGAAGAGGTTGTAGACATAAACCGAGGGCTTTTCCAAGATAGAAGCAATGAAAAAAGACCTTTCTCCTCCCCTATATCACTCGACCCTGTACTAGCAAGAGTGCTCATCAACCTTTCAGAAGTACCGGCAGGCGGAAAACTACTGGACCCATTCTGCGGAACAGGAGGAATACTGATAGAAGCAGGGCTCTGCGGAATCCTACCAATGGGAACAGACACCAAGAAAGAAATGGTGAAAGGAACACGAGAAAACCTGGAAGAATACGGAATAATAAACCACGACATCAGAGAAGAAGACGCAGAAAAAAGCCTAGAAATATTCACAGAGGTAGACGCTATCATCACAGACCTTCCCTACGGAAAAGCCTCAAAAGTAGAAGGCGAAACAGAATGGAAATTTTTGAATTTACACGAAGGTTTCGATGGAAAAATCGTATTTATGTATGACGAACCAGAACTGGGAGATTTCAAGGCCGATTTCGAAATATATCAGCATAAAAACCTCACGAGATATATCTATTCTTCTAAGTAATCAGAAGGCGAATTTTCTTGATCAAGAATTTTCATTCTCCTTCTCGCTGTATGAATGCTCTCGCTTTCTGGTTATTCTCTTTTTGCATCAGGACCTAAGACATTATCACCCAGCATGCGAAGTGATGATTTGAGTTGCTTCTCATCTTCTCTTCTACGGGCTGCAGTAATTTGCTCCTTGTATTTCAGAGATACTTCAGTTTCTATTTTTTTCGGGTCCTCCATGACCATCAGGCACCGTAGTTGTAGATAACCTATCCTCAGAAAAAGCATCTAATTCTTCCGACACATAATGAATTTCATTTTCCTCATCAGTAACGGCTAAAACAGATTCTTCACCTGTGATTTTACCAGTTACTATAGTATATTGATGCTCATTAACTTAATAGGCCCCAGATCTAAGATTGACATCACGCATAAATCGTCATCTTTCAGTGACAGTTAGATATCTATCGGAGAGATATTCAAAAGAATAGTGAAAATACTAATATTATGAAGGTTTGGACTGTTGGAACTTCGAGTGCCGTACCTTCTCGAGAAAGGGATCTTGCGTGTAACTGCATTAGTTACGGCGGCGAGAGGATTCTCTTTGACTGTGGCGAGGGCGCTCAGAAGACCTTGATGCAAGAGAAGATCGGTTTGATGAAGATTTCCAGGATCTTCATCTCCCATTGGCACGCCGACCATTTTTCCGGTTTGCTGGGATTAATCCAGACACTGGAAATGGAGGGAAGAGAAGAGCCTCTATACATCTACGGCCCGCCGAGAACAGAGGAATTTACCGAGAGGATTCTGGATACGGGGTACTTCAATCGTTCCTATGACCTCTTTGTTGAGGATCTGGCTGAAGGAGAGGAAATTGTGGGAGAAGGTTACCGAGTAAAGCCTTTTGAAGTGGAGCACAGTGTAAATGCTTTTGGATACACATTCCAAGAAGAGAGTTCAAAGAAAGCAAATAAGAGGAGGATGGAAGAACTCGGACTCGGCAGCTCACCTAAAATCGGTAAGCTAAAAAAAGGCGAGACTATCGAATGGAACGGAGAAGAAATCCAGTCAGAAGAGGTAATACAGGAGGTCCCGGGCAGGAAAATAGTTTACTCAGGCGACACAGAGAAATCAGAGAACCTGATAGAGAACGCCGAAAAAGCAGACCTGCTTATCCACGAAGCAACCTGCCTCCACGAAATGATTGAAGACCGGCACGGCCACACATCAGCCCTTCAAGCCGGAGAAACCGCATCAGAAGCCAACACAGAAAAACTTGTACTTACACATTTCTCCAGACGCTACAGAGGCGAAGAAGAAAAACTGAGAGAAGAAGCACAGAAAGAATTCGAAAAAGTTGAACTAGGCGCAGACGGAAAAGAGTTTGAAATTAAAGCTCACAGACCGGAAGAATAACGATTCTATCAAATGGCAAACTTAAAATGAAGGCTTAATCTAGAGACCTAGTCAGTTTTCTATCTTTGCTCGGTTCTACCTCTATCTCAGCTCCTTCAAAGTTCTGCTTGATCGCTTCATCCTGGATTCTATCCATGAAGACTGCCAGTGCCGCTATCTCGCTATGCGGCTGGTTGCCGACTGAGATGTTGTAGTCTGCGTATTTGTAGACCCATCTAGGAACTTTTTCAGCTCCAACGACGACAAGCAAGTCTTCCCCGAGATCTTCCTCCATTTCACCCATCTTCTCACCTACTTTCTCGCCGTACATCGTCAGATGGACTTTGAGGCCGTCGACCTCTTTGAGCGCTTTCTTGGGTTCTTCCGTATAGTTTACGGAAAAGTCTCCTCCCCACCTATCGATTATGTCTTCCACGCTCTGCATCATGCTGGAATCACGCTGACCAGAATAGACTATCTCATCTGCACCCCACTGCCGGGCTGTCAAGCCCACATGAGTGGAGATCCGGTTATCTCTTCCTGCTCTGTGACCAAGGCGGAGGACTTTTATCATATTATAGGACTAGAACATAGAGTTTTATGAAGTGAGATCTGATAGAGAGGCAAGTTTGTAAAAAGTTGAAAAACAGATTTATGGATCTAAATGAGACAGAGAAAGAGATCATGGAGTCTCTAGAAGAAGGATAGAGTAATGAAGAGATTATAGAGGCTTTAAATAAGGACGAATATTCAAGCCAAGAAATAAATCAGATGATAGAAGACTTCAGGTACAAATTAAATGAAAAAATAGATCAGAATGTTAAAAATAAAAATTCAGGGATGGAAACCTCTCTATCAGACCCCATTCAAGTTAATGAGTCCTTTGAAGACAGTCCAGCTTCAAATAAAGTGTCTGAGGCGCACTTAAATTATGCTAGTTTAGGTTAGAGAGTCGTTGAAAAAATTCTGGATGGAGTCGTCGCTTCTTTACTGATTGGACTGGCTTTTGGCATATCATTTATACCCATGATTCCTAACGCAGTTCAGGCCGCATCCTTCGTATTTAGTTTTGTGATGGAGGGGTTTTTTCCTGCCGTTTATCTACTTTATTGGGATGGAAGGTAAATCAGGAGCTACTCTAAGAAAGAAGTTTGAAGGGATTAGGGTAGTCAAGGCCGTTGGATCTGAGATAGGTTACAAGGAAGCGTTGATTAGAAACGTATTGCTTGTGGTTGATTAATTGTCAACGCTTTACATATTAGGTATTTACTTCATTATGAGCAGTGAAGAATCCCAGAGATTGGGAGATAGGGTCGCAAATACAGTAGTCATAAGAAGTGAGTAATATGCAGTTTAAGACTCTGAAAGAAATAAAGAAGTTTATAACCAATTTTATAAACTTCTTTTTATTTTAATTGCTTATGTCTTTTGTAGACGAATGGTTTGACGTTTACAGGAGAGTTTTAACGCAGCCGACGGGATTCTTTGAGTCAGAGGATAGAAGAGATGGATTTGGTTTTCCACTAAAGTTTGCATTAGTGAATCTGCTGATTTCGGGAGTTCTGAGTGCGATCGGAACACTAGTATTTGGATCATTCATTGCTCTTCTAGGGGGAGAGTCAGCTCTTGCGATGCCATTCATGGCCGGACTGATACTGGTGCTAACACCGATTGCCGGACTTATAGGAATTATGATAGGCGCAGGTATATTCCACATACTTGTCTACCTGTTAGGTGGAGAAAACGGATACAGGGAAACTCTATCAGTAGTTGAGTACTACTCCGTGCTGCAGCCTATTTCATCGGCATTCTCTCTCATCCCGCTATTCGGAAGCTTGGCGAACTTTTTCGTCGCCATATACGGAATCTACATACAGATGAGAGGACTTGAAAGTTTCCAAGGTCTTTCAACTGGAAGAGCACTAGCTGTCGTACTAATTCCAATAGCAATCGCCTTTACTATAGTTATTGCAGCTTTCGTAACAATTCTGGCAGGAGGCCTGGCTCTAGCAGCTGCTTAAAACTCTCAAAAATTTTTTCACTTTTTTCTTTTTCGAAATAGGGAAAGTCTAATCAGATTTAAAAAACCGTTATACAAATTAATACACCAATGAAAGGTGGACGTTTTACTTTGCAACCGCATGTTTCTCGACCAGACAAACTTTAACTCTGGCGCTAAAAACCCTTTCTATAGACAAGTTAACTCTGCAGTTGATCATTAAATGATAGAAGTAGAACTACCTGACGGCTCCAGTTTAGAAGTAGAGGAAAACTCCACAGTAGAAGACGTCGCATACGAGATAGGCACCGGACTAGGCGACGATACCGTAGCCGGCAAAATAAACGGCGAACTAGTCGCAAAAGAGGAAGAAGTAACAGGCGGCGATGAAATAGAGATAGTAACCGAAGACTCAGACGAATATACTCAAGTTCTTCGCCACAGCGCCGCACACGTCTTCGCACAGGCCTTGAAGAGGATCTACGGCGACGAAGTTAAACTGACAATTGGGCCATGGACAGATGAAGGGTTCTACTACGACATTGAAGGCTTAAAACTGGAGCAGGAAGACTTTGAGGAAATAGAGAACAAGATGGAGGAAATAGTGGAAGAAGACCTTGAAATCGAACGTGAGATGATTTCACGTGAAGAAGCAGAGGACTTTTTCGAAGATAACGAATACAAGAGACAGATCTTGAACGAGGAAGCTGGCGAAGGGGATAAAGTTTCTTTCTACAAACAGGGAGAGTTCAAGGATTTATGTAAAGGTCCTCACGTCGATTCAACAGGAGAAGTTAAAGGTTTCAAGCTTCTGGAGATAGCAGGGGCTTACTGGCGTGGAGATGAAGAAAATGAGATGCTGACACGTGTGTATGGCACGGCATTCTCCAGTGAAAGCGAGCTTGAAGACTTCTTGGAGAGACGTAGAGAAGCCAAGAAAAGAGATCACAGGAAGATAGGTAAGAACATGGATCTTTTCTCCATCCCTGAACACGCTCCGGGCGGACCTCACTACCACAGACAAGGCATGAAGATTAGAAGAGAACTAGAGGAATATATCCGGGAGAAGAACGAGGAACTGGGATATGAAGAAGTTTGGACACCAGAACTCAACAAGGCCAACCTTTGGAAGAAGACAGGGCACTACGATGCCTTCAAGGAAGAGGGAGAAATGTTTGCGTGGGAGCAGAACGACGAAGAGTACGGTTTAAAGCCCATGAACTGTGCAAACCACAGCCACATATTTGACTCAGGGAAGAGAAGCTACAGAGAACTTCCCATAAAGCTTTCCGAGTTTGGTACTGTTAACAGGAACGAACAAAGCGGAGAGCTTTCAGGCCTTCTTAGAGTCCGTACATTGACGCAGGATGACGGTCACGCATACATTAGAAAGGATCAAATCGAAGAAGAGATCAAGAAACACCTGCAAATCATCATCGAGATGTATGAAGAATTTGGATTTGATACACACTTCATTCTTGAGACAAAACCCCCTAAGGCTCAGGGACCAGACGAGCTTTGGGATGAAGCAGAGAGGTCTCTGAAAAACGCCCTGAATGAAAAAATAGATGAATACCAAGTCAACGAGGAAGAAGGAGCATTTTACGGCCCGAAAATCGGAGTAGAAGTAGAAGATGCAATCGGTCGTGAATGGCAGCTAGGAACAGTGCAACTTGACTTTGTGATACCAAGAAACTACGGGCTCAAATACATTGGAAAGGACAACGAGGAGCATTACCCAGTCATGATTCACAGAGCCATTCTCGGAAGTATAGAACGTTTCATGGGGGTCATGATAGAACACTTTGCAGGAGACTTCCCAACATGGCTAGCACCAGAACAAGTAAGAATACTACCATTAACCGACAGAAACCAAGAATACGCAAGGGAGATTCAGGAAGAGCTTTCAGACTTCCGAGTAGACATCGAGGAAAGAAGCTGGAAGTTAGGGAAGAAGATTCAAGCCGCCCACGACGACAATGTGCCATACATGTTGATACTGGGAGATGATGAGGAAGAAGCAGGAAATATCTCAGTGAGAGATGGAGAAGAAAATGAAGAAAAACAGATCAGCGTAGAGGAATTCAAAGAGGGACTGAGGAGAGAAGTCGAGGAGAAAAAACTGGAGCCTGATTTCCTGAAGTAAAGTTATTTATTTTTAATCTGCGCCCTGTCTCTACTCGGAGTCGTAACTTGTCGAAGGAAATGGGTTGGCTTCAATCCCTGCTTCAAATAGGCTTCCCCAGAAGTCCAAAGCCAATGCAGCAGGACTGGAGTAATTTCTATCTCTCAAATAATCTTCTACCGATTCCATGCTTTCGAAAAGATCTGATGAGTAGGCCAGTTCTTCTGCTCTACCGGAAATCTGCGTCCCATCCTCATAGACTATTTTTACATCGTAATCTGCTTTTGCAGGATTATCTTCGATTTCAGAGTCTAAATTAAATTCGACTTCATCCACTTTTTCAGGTTCAATCGGTTCTTCCGTCTCAGTTAGTGTATACATAAGGAGTTCAGTATTTCTAATATTGGAATCAGTTTCATGTCCTCGGTCCACCATTAAGTCTCCTACACCCGCCAAGAAAGCATTATGTCCTCCAGCATCTGAGACATCTCTATCGTACAATTCCAAATTAAGCCCGGCAGCAGGCTCAGTTCGGGATTTATCGCCTCCTCGAGACGTCTTAGCTACTACGTCGTAATCATGACCTTCGTAAGTTGGATGAATTACAACTTGATCAGGCTCTCCTGAGCCTCTTCAGCCGCTAATACAATTTCTGACCAGTTCCCCTCCGATCTCTTAATAGGTTCATCAACTATATGAGCTACGATATCTGAAATGTTACGTCCCTGAGAAATTACTGCATCCAGATTTTCTCTTTCCATCTCCTCTGCTTTCTCAAAGCCCTCACGAAACTTTCTCACAACATCTCCATCTTCATGTAGTATGTTGAAATCATTATTTCTTGCTGACCTCTGTTTAGCCCCCTCCATTGAAGGATTATACTTGACCACCCAGTGGCCTTCTTTATCACCTAGAACCTCAATATTCTCACCTTGGTCTATGGCTTCAATATGCTCTATAATCGATTCTATTTCATCTGAAGAGGCTGTGAAACTTTCGACTTCAGCGTTTCCAGAATTTGATAGAGAAGATTGGTTTTGGGTATTTGCCTCAGATCCAGAATTATCGGAGGAAGACATTACCATGAACTATTGCATGTATGCGATAAAAATCTTTGGAGTACACAGGAGGGAAACGCCGAGATTATCGAAGAATTTATCTCGACAGAATCCGGATTTAAAAGTTTTTGACTAAATTCCTGTAGTATGGTAACAGTTTACGATGTAAAAGCAGAGCCTCTGATCATGGAGGTTGCTGAAGAACTTGAAGATGAGTTCGAAGCTCCAGAATGGAGCAACTTCGTCAAGACAGGAAGCGACAAGGAGAGACCGCCTGAGCAGGACAACTGGTTCCACATTCGTTCAGCGGCAATTCTGAGAAAGATCTACACTGACGGACCGCTGGGAGTCTCAAGGTTGAGAACAATCTACGGAAGCAGGAAGAAGAACGGTCACGCGCCAGAGCACCATGGCAAGGCTTCTGGAAACGTTATCAGGACTGCTCTTCAGGAGCTTGAGGAATCAGGATACGTAGAGACAGAGGAAGGAGAAGGCCGGAAGATTACAGAGAAAGGCCAGAGCTTCCTTGACGAAAAATCCGAAGAAGTCGGATAAACTCCTCAAACTCACTGAGTTATGGTTTCATAGAAGATCTTTGATCTTCGGCTGATCATTATGGATGAGGATATAGAAGACCTGCGCGAACAGAAAAAGAAAGAGTTAGAGGAACAGCAGGAGAATCAGGAAGAAGCTGTTGAGGAGAGGAGGAAGCAGGTCAAACGGCAGGCAGCTCAATACCTGACCTCGGAGGCTAAGTCTCGCCTAGGAAATATTCGGGCGGCAGATCCTGATAAGGCAGCTAGTGTAGAGATGCAGATTGCTCAACTGGGTGGAGCAGGTCAAATTGATAAGATAACCGATGATCAATTGAAGGATATACTCAGGTCAATAAATGAAGAGGAGAAGAAAAACGAGTCGGATATAAAATTCAGGAGGTGAAAATTTATATTATGGGAAGCAACAAGTCGAAAGGAAAGAAGAAGCGTCTTGCAAAGGCAGGAAACACTGCAAAGTCCGCACCACGATGGGTCTCACTCAAGGTCCACGGAATGGACAGAGCAGCTAAGAAGTCAGTCAAACCACGCAAGAGCAGACACTGGAGAAGAGACGATCTTGACGAATAAATTTCTGTAAAGATGAAAAGATACACCGTCAACCTGGGACGCGCAAGAGCAACCGCCAGAAAGGATAGAGCAAGAAAAGCGGTAAAGATACTCAAAGAAGAGCTTGAGAGAAAGGAAGGGAGCGAAGTTGTTCTCTCAAGAGAAATTAACCAAGAGATATGGGAAAACGGTGCATCAAAGCCCCCTGTCAAGATATCGGTTAAGATCGAGGAAGTAGATGGAAAGAAGAAGGCTTATCCTGTAGAAGAACAGGAAAGAGATAGAAAGGCTGAAAATTCCTCAGGGATTGATTATGAGGAGATAGTTTCAGGTAATGTAAGTGATACAAAGGAAGCCATCGATGGACTGGATGATCCCGACTACGGCGCACTTCTAGAGGCCGAAGAAAACGGCAAGGATAGAAAGACTTTGAAGGACTGGATTCAGGCACAGAAAGAGTAGAGATGACTTCTTATGGAAATAGAGAAATACAACTATGAGGGAAACGAAAATATCGGTTTCCATGCAACAGTAACCTCAGAACAGGCAATTTACCCGCCAGAATTCAAGAGGAAAAGTTTTTTCGAAGTAGAGAGTTCTGCTGAGGTTTATATCAACAGGACAAGGCTTGTAGGACTTTTCACAGCCGGTAACTCAAACTGCATTCTGATTCCTGAGGAGACAACTGATAGAGAACGTCGGAAACTTGAGGATGCTGGGATAGAGTTTCAGGTTCTTGATTCTCCAGACAATGCTCTAGGCAACCTAATCCTCTGCAATGACAAAGGTGCATACGTCAGCGAGAAGCTTTCACATAAGGAAGAAGAGCTTGAGGAGGCTCTAAGAGTACCTGTGACTTTTGGAAAGATTGCCGGAATCCAGAACCCGGGCGTTTGTGGGTTAGCGAATGATGAAGGCGCTGTAATTCATCGTGAAGCTTCTGAGGAAGAGGCCAAGAAAGTGAAGGAAGCTCTGGGTCTTGAAGATATTGATATTGGAACAGTCAACCTTGGATCGCCTTACACTGGTTCTGGAGGACTGGCTATTGAAGAGCACGTTCTTGTTGGAGAGAATACTTCCGGACCGGAGATTGGTAGAATCGACAGAACTATGGGATAATTCAGTCAAGCTCCAATTCTTCTTTGGTCTTATCTAGAAGTCTTTCAGCTGATTTCAGAGCCTTTTCTGTTTCCTTCAGTGATATTTGCTCATTCCGGTACTGAATTGCTGTCTTCTTTTCTACTACTCATTTTCTAACCGAGTCGACATTTGACTTGAAGCTATCAGAAATAAGTTCTTCTTCGTAAAGTCCTTGAAGAGAGTTTGGGCTCTGGGAATGATCCTTGTCTGTATAACCTCTAGTTTCAAGCATCAATGCATCTACAGATTTGAACATCCCCATAACACAGTTCACAACAATAGGATTCCAGATTCCTTCATCTTTCTGTAGAATGCTTTCATAATCTGTTTTTGCAGACTCTATGTACTGTTCTGCCTCCTTGATTGATTTTTCAACTCTCCCCATCTATTATATCCTCAATACTCATTCCTTTCAAAGCTTTTCCATCTCTTACAACGCTGCTAGGGAACCTGTCATCCGACACATAATTCTCCCTAAAGTCCGAAATATATTCTACTATAGGGACAATATCAGCCTCGCTTTCAGAATTTCTCGCTCTATCCACAATTTTAGGCTTTAACTCCGACTTAGTGACTTTATCAGGTATAAGAACTAGTATATCAATATCTGAGTTTGAATCAGCAGTTCCACGAGCCACAATGCCAAAAAGAATGACAGAATCTATCTGATCAGAGTAGTCTTCCATTAAACCATCGGCAAAGAGTACTGCCTCTTCCCAGAGATCGGAGATATCTGCCTTGAGCATCTCTCTAATCACATCATCATACCGAGAATGAACATTGTATTCTACGAGATATGAATTAGGCTTTTTACGAAACTTTACAATACCAAGATCGGCAAGCTCCTATAAGAACTTCTTTACAGATGGATTAGAACCTGAAGTCTGACCAGCAATCTCATTTATACTAAAGAGATCACCCTGATTCTCCTTCAAAAACTCGAGAATCTCTCCCCTATACTTCTTACCAAGCAGATCAACAAAACCTTCCGTCATGACACAAAAAATTTTAAGATATGTTTAAGTATTTAATTTAAAGTTTAAAGATTTAAGGATATTTTAATTTAAACCATTTAGTATCACTTCTCTATAATAACGCGCATTTTATATGGCAGGCAAGGAAACCTTGAGGTATGAAGAACGTTCTCTGGTTCGAAAACATCACAGCCGACGACACCTCAAAGGTAGGTGGGAAAAGCGCAAATCTTGGAGAATTAAGAAATGAAACTGAGGTTCCGGTTCTGCCAGGTTTCGCGACCACGGCCGATGCATACGACAAATTCATTCACGACACCGAGCTAAGGGACAAGATTGAGAGATTGATAGATGGATTGGATATCGATGATGTGCACTGCCTTCAGAGAGTAGGTGAACAGATCCGTGCACATATTAAGGAGGCTGATATGCCAGAGGAACTGAGAAATGACTTCATCAAACAGTACGAAGAACTGGAGGAGCGGCTTGGAGTAGAAAATCCGGAGGTCGCGGTACGTTCCAGTGCTACGGCCGAGGATCTGCCAGGAGCATCATTCGCGGGACAGCAGGAGACATATCTGAACGTTTCCGGCAAAGAAGACCTGATTAAACGTGTCAAGGACTGCTACGCCTCTCTCTTCACCAACAGGGCGATTTCCTACCGAGAAGACAAAGGATTCTCTCACTTCGATGTCAAGCTTTCTGCTGTAGTCCAGAAGATGGGGCGCTCAGATATTGGGGCAGCAGGAGTAATGTTTACACTAGATCCTGATTCAGGATTCGACAATGTCGTGACAATCAACGGTAGCTATGGCCTCGGAGAATATGTTGTACTTGGGGAGGTCAACCCGGACGAGTTCACAGTCTTCAAGGAGAACCTTGGAATCATTGAGAAGAAATTAGGAGACAAAGAAATCAAACTGGTTAGAAACGATGAACATGAATCAGGCGATGGCCAAGAAAACATAGAGAAAGACGTACCGCAGAGCGATAGAGAAAAATTCTGCATAACTGATAACCAAGTTCAGGAGCTGGCAAAGTACGCTCTCAGAATTGAGAACCACTACGAGAAACCCATGGATATTGAATGGGTGCTAGATGGTCAGACCAAAGAACTGTACATAGTGCAGGCAAGACCGGAAACTGTGCAGGCAGAGAAAGACGAAAACATAATCGAAGACCACAAGCTGAAGGAAGAGTCGGAGGTACTGCTTGAGGGAAGCGCCATCGGATCCAAAATCGGATCAGGCAAGGCACACGTCCTCGACAGCCCAAAGCAGATCGACCAGTTTGAGGAAGGAGAAGTCCTCGTCACCGACATGACAGACCCGGATTGGGAACCTATTATGAAGCAGGCCGGAGCAATCATAACAAACAAAGGAGGTAGAACCAGTCACGCAGCAATCGTATCCAGAGAACTAGGCGTACCAGCAGTAATCGGTACGGAGACTGCCACATCACACCTATCAGATGACCAGCCGGTGACTGTAGACTGCTCAAGCTCCACAGGCAAGATCTGGGACAAACAGCTACACTTCGAAGTTGAGGAACATCACCTCGACAAGATTCCTGAGACAGATACAGATGTACAGGTCAACATCGGAGAACCAAGCGAAGTCTTCCATGTAGCCCAGCTACCCGTTGAGGGAGTAGGACTGGCGAGAGAAGAGTTCATAATATCTTCACATGTTGGAGAACATCCTCTGCACTTAATCGATGAGGGAAGAGAAGACGAGTACGTCCAGGCATTGAGAGACGGCATAGGGAAGATCGGAGCTGCATTCTATCCTAATCAAGTAGTTGTCAGGCTCAGTGACTTCAAGTCCGACGAGTACGCACAGCTGAAGGGTGGAGAGGAGTACGAACCGGAAGAAGCCAATCCTATGATCGGTTTCAGAGGCGCATCCAGATACTACGATGAGGTATTCCAAAAAGCGTTCGAGCTTGAATGCAAAGCTTTGCGAAAATGTATCGAAGAGCTTGGACTAGACAATATAACAGTAATGGTTCCTTTCTGCAGGACCGTTGACGAAGGTAAGAAAGTGAGAGCAAAGATGAAAGAATATGGCTTAGACGAAGGCGATATAGAAGTATACGTCATGGCGGAGATTCCAACTAACATCATTCGTGCGGACGAGTTTGCTGAAGTATTCGACGGTTTCTCAGTGGGAACAAACGACTTAACCCAGTTGACGCTGGGAGTCGACAGAAACTCAGATAAGATGAAAGAAGTATTCGATGAGAGGGATCCCGCCGTCAAGGAATCAGTCAAGAAACTTATCGCCAAGGCTCACAGACAGAATAAGCATGTTGGAATCTGTGGAGACGCACCTTCAACTCACGATGGCTACGCCGAGTTCCTTGTTGAAAACAGTATTGACGCAATCTCAGTATCGCCAGACGTGGCCCTAGAGACTATCCTAAAGGTAGCAGATGCTGAAGAGGACAGGGAGTCTCAGAACGAAGTCGAAAACGATTTCTCTGTTAACGGCGTTGGAAATGCAGCTGGCAAAATATACGAGACGCTGAATGAACAAGGTAAAGCATCAGCGCAAAAATTGCTGGATTATACTGATGAAACTCTGGACTCAGACAAAGTCAACCAGGCCCTTGGATGGCTCGCAAAAGAAGGAAAGGTTGAGGTAGAAATTAGAAAAGATGGAGAAACCAAGTACAGTCTATCTACTCCTTAACTCTAATTATCCTCTTCTCCAGTCTTTCGCCATCACTCTTTACTTCTACAGGATATGTTCCTGGTTCAAGCTGCGGAGTCTGAATGTGGTATACTCCTGATGCCAAACAGTCGTCCCAGAAGTCAACGGGTGCAGAAGATTGCTGAGATCTCAAGTTGAGAACAATATTGCCCCCACCCGAGTAACTGTAATCTAAGTCATTGTTAACGTTGTTCAAAGGATAATGTCCCTTGAAGGTAAGTGAATTGTCTTCATTCAAGTCAATATAGGTTTCCGTGCCTCTATCATATCTACACTCTGTTTCAAGGTCATATACCGTAACTGCTGTTGATTCTCCTGTTCCAAGTAAAACAGCTGCTATACACAGGACGAATAATACTGCTGCTGCCCCCCAAAATCTTGTCATAGTTACCATTGAGACGTAAAATGTTTTAAAGTCTATCGAGTAACAACTTCCGTTTTTCTGTGAATTTATTAAACAAGGCTTGAAAACAATTATTTAGATGGCTAACGGCAGAATAATAGGACTAATATCAGGAAAAGGAGGGGTAGGAAAAACCACCCTGACAGTGAATATAGGAATCGCTTTGCAGCAAATGGGAAAAGAAGTAACAATAGTAGATGCAGACTTCTCAGCCTCTAACCTGGGAGTATACCTTGGAAGATACGATCATCCGGTAAAGATACAGGACGTCTTAAAAGGAGAAGCGGAAACTGATTCAGCCATCTTCAGACATCCAGCCGGAGTCAAAGTACTGACATCAAGCAACGAAATAAACCAAGTCGAACCAAACCCGGAAGGCCTCAGAGACATACTACAAGAGGCATCAAAACAGTCCGACTACGTTCTAGTTGACTGCCCACCAGGATTGAACTCGACCGTAGAGGCAATTATAGAATCCTGCGACGAATTGATGATCGTAACCATGCCAACACAGACGGCAGGAATCAACGCAGCACAGATAATAGAAAAATGCAAGGAAATGCAGAAACCAATACTTGGAACAGTAGTAAACAAGGTGGAAAACGACCCGGAAAAGGAACTGGTGGAGAGAGAAGTAGAAATGATGACAGAAAGCCACATACTCCAAAAAATACCTTACGACAGCGACACAAAAGAAGCACTTTTCGAAAACACACCACTAGTCATGTTCAACGATTACAGCGAAGCAGCAATCAAGATCCAACAGCTAGCCGCAAGCCTGGAAGGCCAGAACTACGAACCACCTAAGTTCGCCAAATTCAAACGAGGACTAAGAAACATCAAGAAAAACATTTCAAAATAAAAAATAATTAGTGAAGAGCGTCCTCGTGAAGCTTCAGACCAGACTCAGTATCAAACTCTTCTCCACAAGTATCACATACAAACTCTCCATCAGACTCATCTGACCCCTCTTCTTTTCCACCACCAGTCTCTACCTCATTTCCAGTTCCCTGAACCGGCTCTACATCATCTTCCGATTCTGCCTGACCACCTTCTTCTTCACCGCTTGGTGAGACATCAGGCCTTTGAACATTTCCTCTAGCAGATCCAGCTGCTCCTTGACTCATCCTACCTTGAACCCTGTTCGTTCTGTCATCTCCTCCTTCCTTTCTCTTCCTTACTGTCACAGCAAGAATAGCTCCAAAGATCAGAATGATACCCAGTGCCAAGTTCATGTCACTTTGACTCTCAATAAAGTCACCTGTCATCTGACTTACCTGTTCAGGACCAGGCACATCAAGTGAAGATTGATTCTGTTCCTCTTGATCAGGCTCTTCAGTACCTTCTGAGGGCTGCTCCTGCTGAGTATCTGAAGGAACATTTGTATAGACTGAAGCAGAGTTCTCAACTGTTTCACCTGCGGAAGTACCCGAAGCACTCAATGAAATAGTCGGCGGCGAAGTACATGGATCAGTACAGTACTCCTCGGGTTTATCCAAGCTCAAGGTAACGGATCTCGTTCTGTCATCAGTTCCCAGAGAAGAAATAGTATTGGTGCTCAGACTGTAATGCTCTTCATCAATTCCACTTACCTCCAACTCAATATCTTCAGCCTCTGACTGACCTGAGTTCTTGATCTCAAACTCGATCTCGGAAGATTCTCCCATTTGAAGATCAATGTCGGATTCTGAAGAAACAGTCAATCCAGTCTCATAGAAAACATCTATAGTTCTACCACTTTCCTTACTGAATGATTCATAAGGATCTTTCTCAGCCGAAAACTCGGCGGTATACTCGCCTGCTTCCTCAATCTCTTTTGAAAATTCAAATGAACCATCTGACTCAGTCTCCAAACTATCAAACGAAACAGTGTTATCACCATCAACCAACTCAAGAGAAACATAAGCATCTTCAACTCCTTCATCTGTCGAACTATCGATTACAGTACCGGAAATACTCAACTCGTCACCAGACTGCA
Organism: uncultured archaeon; assembly: GCA_964604885.1. Lineage (GTDB taxonomy): Archaea > Nanohalarchaeota > Nanosalinia > Nanosalinales > Nanosalinaceae > Nanohalobium. The sequence continues at coordinate 6,051 of CAZSAB010000003.1, read as the reverse complement.
AGCTGGTTGAGCTGACATCCAAACTATCTTGGAGACTCAAACTTGAACCAACACCGCGTGGAACTCCGACAAGGTATGCATTCTGTAGTACACCGTGATCTGTGGCAAATCTGTCACTTGTCAGAGGATCGATAGGAAAGTCTGCTTTCCAAGTGGACCCGGATGCCAAGTTAATATCGTTATTGTCTATTTCCTCCCATTCCGACGAACATTGTTCAGCATCAAAAGTCCACTGACTACATTCATATACTACAACTTCTAACGGGTCAACATCGCTGGTATCATATTGCATTTGAACGTAAGTATCCAAGCTGTCAGACTGGAATGGATAGTTCGAAACAAAAGCTGCAAGATTTACAGGCCTGACATCCACTCCAGGATCAATGTTGGACTGGCCAGCCGGATTATCGTAGTACTGGTAGCTGATATCTCCAGCGTCTTCTTTCCCTACGTTCATTTCAGAAAGACTTGCAGTAGCTTCTGGGAACAACATTTTCATGTCAACAGTATCGGTTTCAAAGTATTGTTCAAAATTACCTGCGTCATCAGTATTGAAAGGCACTATCTTGTTCGAACTATCTTCCCTCTCAACTACTGCTTCAAAACCGGTATTAACCCTGTTATTCGACACATCTAATACTCTTCCTGAAAATTCGACATCTTTCTCCACTGTAAGCTCTACAATATCAGCAGTTTGAGATCCTCTCCGAAGACTGATATCCAAAAGGTAAGGATCATCTACAGCCAAGTCCTCCTCAGTATACTGTGGACGACCCTCAATCTCTATAGTATAATCTCCACTTCCCTGATCGTTTTTCATAAACCATCCATCCTCACCGTCAAACCTGAAACTATCAGTTGTCAGCCCAGGTTCTGGATTTCCTCTCCTCGTAACCCTGAAACTTAATTCCAAAGTCGACAAATGCCTGTACTTAACCGTTCTGTCAGTAACGACTTCACCACCAGCTCTTATCTCAAGATTCTCAAACTGCCATACAGACTGAATATTTAGATCTGTTGCTGCACGAGAATCAAGCGCTGAAACTGCGACTTCACCATTGTCAACCAATTTTTCTGAACCTTCAAAGGAGAATGACCTATCTGCTAAATCAAAACTATCTAAAGATACGTCCTTATCTCCTGAAGAAACACTGAAATTGTCTTCATTAAGAGAACTCTCTAGGTTATCATTTCCATTATCAATTTCGAAGTCAGCATTAACTGTCTCACCAGGATAACCCTTACTATCACCATCCTCATAATTTAGATCTAGATTGCTTACTTCAAGCTCTCCAGCCTGAACAGTAAAATCGTCAGAACCACTACCACAGCTTGCATTAAAAACGTATTCTCCTGAAGAGAAGTCTGAGAATACGAAAGACGTATTTGTTATCTTACTCTCATCAATAGGACTTTTTTCACTATTGAACTCATAACTCGCCTCAAAATTATTACAGACTGAATCTGTGGTATAATTGAATTCTACAGGATTCTGTTCGTTGATTTGACTTACCCAGACATTTTCGGAAGAAGCATCCAAAGACTGAGCTGCTGTTAGACTAGCGAATAGAACGAGTGGTAGAGCTAGTAAAGTTTTCTTTGGCGCCATTAATATTGTATGGTGCGGCCTTTTGCTTTAAAGATTTAACTTTGAATTAAGTGTTTTCTGCTATTCTTTGTCTCTGAATTCTGGTAGTTCGTATTCGAATTCCCTGACTTTTTCTATGAGGCCTCGCTGTTTCAAGATTAGTAATAGGTTGGCCAGCACTGAGATTCCAAGTAGGCCAAGCGCTAATTCAAGTTTTCTGTCCAGCAGTTTTTCTTTTAGAGTTGGTTCCGGTTCAAGGCTTACCGTAGTGCTTCCCCTGATCTCCCCATCTTCCAAAACCGTATAAGTTATTTCTTCTCTTTCATCGAAAATCGGTGCATCATACTCTATCTCAGCCGTTCCATTGGTTATTTCAGCCGAGCTTGTCTTCCAGTATGAAGGCTCTTTCTCAGGGACAAGTAGGTCTCCTCTAACTTCTAAGAACGCAGATTCTTGATTTACTGAAATAGTCCTAGAATCTACTGTAGAATTTATGGAAGTACTGTCAGTCACGTTGAATGTGAGGGAATCAACCTGTTCTTTCTGACCACAGTACTCAAGTGAAATATTAGCCTCTATTTCCCCAACGTATTCTTCAGGTATAAACTTGATCTCCATTCTATCGTAGTCTCCCTGATATAGTGGCTCCGGACTAGAGAACCGCTCAAAAGTCTGGTTTCCCTGCCGGAAGTCAGCTCTCAATCTGTAGGTACACCCAATGCTTCCAACGTTCTCAACAGTAGCATTTATCTCCTGAAGCCCTGAAACATTTTCTCTGTACTCCATATCCTTGAAAGAGTGGTCTGTTAACGCATCTACGTTTACGTTGAATGAGAGGGAACTAGCCGCTGGTAAGAAAAACATTATAAGAAATAGCTGTAGACTATATTTATCCATTTCTCTCCCCATTCGTTTTGCGCTATTACCATTTCAAGACTTATTTCGCCGTCGTAAAAGCCTGGTTGGTTTCCGATCATTTCGAGGTCTATCTGCGTCTTGTTCTCAAACAGGTGTAATCTATCATATCTTAAATGATCCGAAATATTTCCTTCCACATTTATTTCAACCATCGTTGGGTCAGTTGCAGACAGGTTCAGAGTTTTTGTCTTATTGAATCTTGCATCAAACTCTCCGAAGCTCATTCTTTGGCCTGTGGCAATCCCTGCTTCTAGAGTTCCATTAGCATTGTCGGAGTCAAGTACTGTAGCATTTGTGTTCAGTGTTTCAGACTGTTCAGTAACCTCTACCTGAGTATACACATATACGAGACCTGCTGCCAATACCAAAACTAGTAGTGAAAAACTGATAACAGACAGCTTTTTCTTGTCTAGACTTTGAAGTTTGTCCATTTTTCAAATACCTCCATATATCACTATGACTACTACAATTAATAAAATTGCCAGCACGTAATTCGGAACTCCTGATAAGAGTATGAAAGCTGATATGCCTAAAACTCCTAGAACAGCTACTATCCAAAAGGGCTCAATATCAAAGCCCCACATCAGCACACCGAGAATGGAGAGTACTATAACTACAAACCAGACAGGAACTCCACCTCCAGTTTTACCGTCTTCTTCATCTTCATTACTAGGCCTAACCTGAACCCTCTCAATACCAGGAAGAGAAAAGCTGCCAGAAGCTGTTGCACTCCCCGTAACATAATTAGCCTGCCCATCTACCTGGTATGTTCCCTCATCAATTTCATCCTCAGAGTTCCAGGTCGCTTCTACCCAAGCCTCTTCTCTTGGATCCAATTTTCTGCTATTAGCGTACAAACTGGTGATTTCGTTTCGTCGCTGATCGTATATATCGAATGAAAAACCTCTGGTAGTAGTAGTGACGCTGCCCTCATTCCGTAAGAGCATTTCAACCGCTGCTTGATCCTCATCAAGTCTGAAACCTCTTACATTGATTACAGAGACCTGTCTATTAGCATTACCTTCGACCCTCATCTGAAAAGGTATCTTAGATTCTCCCCAATTTAATGAGCCTGGAGCATCTTGACTGCTGGAAATTAACCTTGGATTAATATTTACATATCCAAAGTGATAACCTGGTTGCGCATCAGGAGGAATATCTACGGTCATAGTAAAGCTGCCTTTGGCCGTTGTTTTCGAACCATCAGCTAAAGTCCCAGTTATCTCAGAACTGCCATTTACTGTAGATTGTTCTAATTCTATCCACTTTGAGATATCTTTCTCTGAAACCTCAAATCGGTTAGGCCCCTCAAAAATTCTCTGGTCTCTGATCCTTGAGTATGAAGGATTTATTGCAAATTCTCTTTGAAAGTCAGTAGTTACGAAAATCTCACGCTGTATAGTTTCTCCTTTTTCTACTTCACCAAAGTTTATCGAACCAGGTGTGCCTCCTACAAAAGCACTTGAACCTGAAAAACTGAAAATTAGTCCTGCCAACAAGGAGAATACGAGCTTCCTACTTATTCTCACCATTTATGATATTCATGTAATAGTCCAGAATTTTAAATCGTTCCCAACAAAGGTTATTTTGAGAATAAAGCAGTTAAGTAGAACCTTTTTATACGGGAGTCTTCTATTAGGTTATTGAGGGAGGAGGGTGAGCATTGTGAGGAAAAAGGTAAATCGATATGAAAAGAAATGAGATCAGCAAGGGACATTTTCCAGCAGAGACTGCTATGTATTTTTCTAGGAACTCAGAGTTAAGTAATGGAGATTTGACGAGCATAAAATCTTTAAAAAACTACAAGGAGGTGAAGAATTAAATGAAGAAAGCTTTAGGACTAGTATTTTTAACAGCAGGCCTGGCAATGAGCATCACCTCAGTGACAGCAGCATCACAGGACGCAACGGTCAACGTCACAGTAGATACAAAAACTGAGCTAGATGTAAGACCCACAACGCTCAGCTATAATGCAAGCAGCGGGGGTCTTGAGCCGGGAGAGCAGGCAACTTCGGATGACGAATACAATGGGTATTCAACTATAGAGGTAGAAAACATTGGATCAAACAACATCAGTGAGATATACGCAGAAGCAAGTTATCCACAGGATGATCCGTTTGGAACTGGTGTAGACTCAGAATACGATTCAGGTAACTTCATTCAGATCAGCACCAAAGAAGCTACTACTGGATCATACGGTACAGGAACATTTGCAGGAGCATTGGCAGACGACTCAACAGACCAGAACTTCCACTATGTCAATAGAGTTGAGTTCGAGGACTACCCTGTTCAGACTTACATAGATACAGTCTCAAGTACGGGCGACTTAAGCTTCAGCAGTTCAATTTCCAGTCTGAACACTGATGTAGGAAGGTTCCGAGAAGGCGACCAGTGGTACTTCTACGCCATTTACTACGGAGATAATGGCCAAGGAGCCTGCTCAGGCGGCCCTAATGGAAACTCTGAAATCTGGGTTGGTAACGATCCTCATACGCCAACATCGACAGGAACAACAGACCTATCTCAGGCATCTAACGTACAGATTTCAGACATTCAGCAGACGACTAACAACAACATAGGAGTGACGAACGAGACGATCAGCCTGAATGCGAACGGTAACACAAGAGAGTATGATGTTTACACTTACTGTGATGCTAACTCGCCAAATTCAATCACAGGTTCCACACTGAGAACAAGATTCAACGTCGATCCCACATATAACACGACGGAAGCATTCGACGCAGAAGGCACCACTATTTCAGACATAACAGCACAAGGTGGACTTAGTGAATTGTCCTCAACGACGGCAATCCTCGACGATGGAGGCACAGCTGGTTCAAACTTGAATCCTGGTGCTTACTTCCCGGTGGACGTCACAGTTGAACTCCCACAAGGAGTCGCATCTGGTGAAGTCAATGGCGGACGGCTCACAATCCAGGCTGTCTCTCAATCAAATTCCTAAAACTTTACATTTCTTCTTCTTTCTTAAAAAACGGCAAAAAACTGCAAAAAGCTCCGAGTTAGGCCGAACATATTCTGTAGAGAATAGATATGAGGTAATGCGAAGTTAAGAACGTTTGATAAAATCCAAAAGATTCTTGTTTTGATAAAACATTTGCTTCAATTAACATTTATACAGAGATTAAAGTCCAAGTAAATTACTTGGATAGAATCGTTTAAATTTAGTCTAATTTTCATTTCTGTTATCTTAGTTTTTTATTCCAGAGTTCCCGAATAGTGTCTATGGCTAAGTTTGATAACCTTTCTGAGAGTGAAATGGAGAACATGGCTAAGAAGTATAAAGAAGTCATGCACAGGATGGAGGCAGAGATTCAGAAAGGTTACATTGGACAGGAGCGAGTTATTAACAGGATTCTATTGACTGTTGCTGCCGGAGGCAATATTTTACTTGAAGGTGTTCCAGGTTTAGGTAAATCCTTACTTGTTGAACAGCTTGGAAGAGTAGTAGAAAATACAGAATTCAACCGTATCCAGTTCACCCCCGACAAACTGCCTTCTGATATCGTCGGTGTTGAGGCTTACAA
>CAZSAB010000002.1:0-127276 GCA_964604885.1 uncultured archaeon | reverse complement strand
CCCTATTTAAACCGATTTTCAGATGTCGGAAGTGTCGGATAGCTATGAGCCGCTGATGGGGACGGTCTGTGAGAGAAATGGTATAGAGACGAGTGCTGCGAGTAAAAGAGCGTATATGAGGTAGTCTTTAATTTTTGATTTATTTATAGATTATTTCCTCTATTCTGTGATTTTATAGGTTGTGGAGCTTTTCTCTCCTTCGCTTTTCAGAAGGTTGTAGCTGCCCATTTTCTTGAGGTAGCGGAGTAGTTGACGCCTTGACTTCGGTTCTTCTATTTTTTCTTGATACTTGTCGTAAAGCTGTCCGATACCCAACTCACCGTTTTCCTGAAGTATCTTGTATGCTGTTTTCTGGTGATTATTGAGGCTTTCCAGGGATTCAAGTTGCTCTTCTTCGTATGCATCTGATACCGCCTCTTCGACAATTTCATCCGTGATATTTTCCAGCCCTTGGTTTTCTGCTTCTCTGGCAGCGAATCTTAGAGAGTTAAGTGCGACTCTGGCGTCACCTCCTGCTCTGTCAGCGATTTTTCCGAGTTGCGATGTCTTGATGCTTTCTTCTCTAAGCCCATACTTTCTTCTCATCTTCAGAATATCCTTGAGTTCTTCCTGAGTGTATTTCTTGAAGTGGATTCTCTTAGTGCCACTGAGCCTGGAGCGGACTCTTTCCTCGAAGTGTGAGAAGACTTTCTGGTCGTTGGCGATGAAGATTATACCTGTATTCTTGAACCTAGAGAGTTCATATAGTATTTCGTCGTCGCTTATCTGGTCAACTTCGTCTACTATGACTACTGTAGGTTCTTTCCGTGTTTTTTCCTCAAATTTTTGAACTACTTTCTCTGTTGAAGTACCGTCTCTTGGGGTGGTAATTTTTTCGTCCAGGAGTTCATAGAATATTTCAAACCTGCTTTTTTCGCTGAAGCAATTCACATAGCTTGACTGTAGGAAGGTCTGTTTCTGCAGTTCTTCCACAACATATTTTGCCATGGCTGTCTTTCCTGTGCCTGGCTTGCCATAAAGCAGCATATCGTTGGGCTGCTCATCATCAAGAATCGGACGTAGATTACGCGCTATTTCTTGTCTCTCACTATCCCTATGGACCAGCTTGTTTGGCAGGTAATCTGCTGTCAATACTCTTGCATCTTTAATTAATCTACTCTTTTCTGACGTCATGTTACACTTTTGAACAGAAAAACTTACATTTGAATTTTCGAAAAGAGTCGAAGGGAATAATTTTCTGTCTCTCCAAGCTTTTCCGAGAGTTTTTCTAGACAAAAGTTTTAACGATCAATAGGTCCACTCAGTATCCAGTGAGGTGTTATACCTTTTTTCCAGTTTAATACCACGCATGCTTATTCCTATGTCTATTCTTCTATTTCCACATCTGTTACAGGGCCTGGAGCATTAGAATACTTTGACCATCCCCAAATTGGAAGCGGTATACCTACTATGGCACCTACTCCAGTAAAGCTGATAAGACCCCCTACAATCATGTAGCCTTGACCTCTTACAGTCTCTTCATGGTACCATCTATCTTTATTGTAACTTGTGTCAATCTCTTTCGCCATAAATAACATCATCAATCTGTAATATTACAATGTTTGTGGTTATAACTGAATGGAACTGGAACTGAGTTAGATAAAATAATCAACATTCAAACGAAGTTTAGGCCTAAATTTTAGTTTCGTAACCAGTAAAATTAACCGGGTTAAACCAGACTAAAACATGGTTATTGCGCATAGGGAAATAACCCTCAAGGCGTACCCCTTAACGCCTTTTTTGTAAACCACTTTGCAAACCAGAATTAAAGTCAGGTTTAACATATATCTTATTCAGATTCTTCTTTGGCTTTCCGAACTCATCAAGAAAATATGAAACCTCAGGACTTCCTCTACCTCGATCCAACTCAACATGGTAAACCGTTTCAAACTGATTACCACTTCCCTTGTTTGTGGACAGGTAAAATTTGTCAGATTCAAAATTATTGGACAGGTATCTGATAAGTTCGGTTTCTTTGCTGAAGGGAAGATCATTCAATTCGTGCTTTTCCTCAACAAGGTACGGAGGCATACTAGGATCACTATTTCCAACCGATATGAACAAATAAGCCATCTCAACCACTATCATTCCTAAAACAAGTTATCTTCCACTTCTTCAATATCCTGTTCTATTGTGAAAGGATTTTCTTCTCCTAGTTTATTTTTCAGGGTCCAGACCTGTTTCTTCAAGTCTTTGATGTCTTCTTCCAAGTGTTCGTTCCCTTCGTTAAATTTTATCGCTCCGATTCTTTTGAATGCGGAAGCAACGCCATTGATTCTGTCTTACTGTTTTATCGGATTGATCTACGTTCAAAGGTTCTCTGTTATCTAATGCCATTTTACCACCTTCCTGGATTCATTTCTTGTCTCTGAATTTTCTGTACAGCCTCAAAGAAACTGGTTTTATCTACTATCAGGTTGACGGTTTCATTAATTTCCTCACTGGTTGTACTGATAACGACATCTTCATTCCCACAATGACACTGTATTATCTGGAAGAGTGTTTCTGTTTCTTTACTTATTGCTCTTCCTTTCCCAGCTATATTCATACTTGATTTTTCCGTTGTTTCCGCTTTAGTGTTTAATTCGTGTTCTTCTTTAGTCATTCAGGTATCAGGTCTCCTTTGTGCTGTTCTTTAGCGTGATCTAGGATTTGAACTGCTACAGGTTCATTGGTGTCTTCCTCAGGACTCCATTCACATCCTGAATGAATACACTGTTTAACCATAGTATATCCCTCTAATTCTACTGTTCTCAGTTTCTAGACAGTATTTGCAGATTGAAGCTGCCTCAAATATTGTAGGGTTTTCAAAACAGATTATGCAGGTTGCTGAGGGATCTGGCATTTTCACTTGTTCAATCTCCATTTTTCGCCTTCCAGAACTACAACTCCCATGTTTTCAAGTTCTTCTAGATTTCTTTGAGCAGCATCATAGTGAGATTTTACCGCTCTGGCTACTCCATGAGTGGTTTTCGGGAATTTTTCAAGTTCCTGTACTATTTCGTCTTTGATCTGTACTCTGGCTCTCCCCATCTACACTAATCACCTCAGAACAGGTAAACTGATTCGATAAACGTCTTTTGTCAGCTTGAAAATAGGCCATTCTGCGTTTAATCTTCATTAGGTCAATATGGTCGCAAAGCCCCTTTTTATGGCAGTTGTGAAAATAAAATGTTGAGGTGCAATATTACTCGGAAAAAGTTGAGGGTTGTCAGGGTGGCCAGTGTTGACACCGATTTAATGAGTATTCTGATATTTTTCTATCAGATCAAAGTAGGGTGATTCTTCCTCAACTTTAGATCGAATTGTATTAACTCCATGTCCACCCTCAGTATCAATCTCCAACCAAACACGAGAATCATGTTGGCCAACCTGTTTCTTAGAAATCCAACCATTCTCCGCATGATCTTTTATCTTTCTTCTAGCCTGTCTTTCACTAATACCACATATCTCAGTAACTTCATGGACATATTCTTGAATTGAAATACTTGACTGGCTTTTACTGATAGCCCCTTTTTCTTTTAACCACTCCAAACACTTCCTATTCTTCTTTCTAGCACCTTTCCAGTCATCATTGTAATCAAGATTGCCTATCACTTTCGTACAGACATCCTCGAGCATACAGGCCAAAATATCAGAAAGATCAATGAAAGCCTTCTCCAAATCACTTTCTTTGATTTTTTCATGTCCAGAGACTACAGCTTGAATAGCTGAAAACTTTAATAGAAGATCCTGAAGCTGATAGTCAATAATTCGGGTAAAGTTCTTTACTTTGTCACTATGAGCAAATCCCTGATAAACCAAATTCATATGCAGTTCTTTGAATCTCTCAACACTATTAGAATCTACCTGTAGATAATCAGCATCAATTTTTTCTTTCCTTGACCTGGTTTTGCCTACAATATCCCTTAACTCTGATACAGCTTCAGCTAAAGCAATATCTCGACCACCATCAATCCTCTTACTGTAACCTGAAATTTGGATATCGGGATCAAACTTACTGTAAGGTATTAGAAACCTTCTCAGAGTACCCCGTAAAGCAAACTCTTCATCAACCTGGAATGGCTTCATGAAGATTGTAAGATTGCAGTCAGGTTTGTAAGATAACTGATGTTCTTTAGGTATATCTGTCATCCGTTTAGTAATCCTGTTTTGACCATAGTAATCCATTGCTTCATTTAGATAGCTTCTTGTTTCCGATATCTTCTCTTTTGAGCTTCTCAACAAGTCAATAGCTTCATCTACAACCACCAAATCGTCATCAAGATGGCCTCTGATCTCCTCATAATCAGGATTCTTCTTTCATCTCCTGATAGTTTTACCAATCAACTGTTCAGGATGCATAGAAGTAGGTTTAGCCAAATCCATACCACCGGATTCTCTGAAAACTCTATCCAAGTAGGTTATTACATTCTTCTTTCCTGAACCTGAAGGCATCAGAGAAGCAACATGGAATCTACAATCAGATATCACATCACCTATTTCTGCTTTTTGCCTTCTCATAACCATTGAAAATGTTTGATACCACATAGCTTTCTTCAAAGGAAGATATTCTTCTCCTTGAAGCCTGATTCCTCTATCAACATACTCGACCCCTTTCAAGTGATCAGTAGCGATGGCAGGACCTAAACTTCCAGGAGGTCAAGAAAAAGGAGAAGCAGTAATGGCAATAGATAGATCAGTAACCATGACACCAAATATGGATGAGGCCAGAGAGTTCCAGAATGAAAACGCAGGAAGTGAAAATACCCTCATCGTGGTTGATGAAAATGTAGAAGTAGAAAATGAAGGAGAGATTTAGGGAAAAGATGACTCTAGAGAAGGCTATAATATATTTTTAGGAGATCCAAGTGATGATATATGAGTTATAATTCCTACTGCTCCTGTATAGGAAGAGATTGTTAGTCAAATAAATCAGTAGTTGAAAATTTGAAAAAATAATCAGAGAGGTATTCAATTTTCTGTTTATTATTTTATGTCAGCTTCAGGATTAACATTATTCCAGAAATATAAGCACTCTTGACACAATTTAGTTTTTTTTTGTGAAAATTTTCCATATAGCTATTACGATTGAAACCTCCGATAAGGTAAGTCTAGATGTTAAAGAAGGTGTTCAAGAAATTGAGCAAAACGAGGGAACAATCAGAGAAGAAGGTAAAGGAATCGAAAGAGGAGGTTAAGATGCCTTAAAATTCGGTAATGCACATGAGTACATTCACAAAATAAGCTGGGAAGTTGCCCTATCTCGGACTTAAGTTTGCAAGATTCTGGATTTTTGAGGTACTAGGCGCCAAGAGCTCGCCTTTGTCAAGCAAAAGTGTTTCTTCTCCTGCTTTTGCTGTCATTACATCCCCTATAAACCTGCTAGGCCTCCAGACTCCGGGAAAAAGCATGAAGTGCTTCATGTAAGTCCTGAAAACTTCGAAGAAGTTTTTGAGAGCATAATGAGAATAGGCAGGAAACCTCATGGAGAAGTAACGGCCTCCGAGATAGTAGATGAAATGAGAAAACAGATATAGAATATTGATTTAAAGGCTAAGAAGATCTACGGTGGGAGTGGAGCCATCCTCCAATGTTATCGGTCAACTGGATTTCAGGCCTGATAGAAGAAGAAAATCCAGATTACTTTATTCAGGGAGAAAGAAGCAGAATATTCAGCTTTGGGAAATTGATACGTTTCGATATGGAGTATATCTTCTTGAATATCTGTTATGCTGGAGAAAAACTAGAAAGAAATAAACTGTAGATAGGAAGACATAGCAAAGATATCTCAACTGTAAAAATCAAAAATGTCTACGTTTTACACAATAGTCTTCAACACAGGCCTAGGCTTTCAAAAACAGCAATTAAGTTAATGATAAACTAGGATAGGGACCAAGCTTTCTATTTTGAATATACAGTTCGTTTCAAGTATTTCATTAATACCGATGTATTCATTATGATTAAATTTGGTAATGCCTCCTTCAGCACTGCTTAGTCCAGGACTCGGCAATTAATCTTAATCAAAAGGAGAAGTGAATTTGGTTTGAAAGCTTCATTTCATTTCAAATCCGCTAATGTACAATTTTTCATCTTTAGCTTTGAAAGTTGTGCCCGCACTAAATTGATTATCAACCTGCGCGTATTCGCTGTATACGGGTACTCCATCTACTGCAAGCTCACCATTAGAATCTACGTAAGCATAGACGTGTCTTTCACCACCTATGGTATGGGACTCACCGGGCGAAAGGGGGATTCCAAAATTATTCTTTATCTCACTATCAATTTCATGACCAACTAATATAATTCCTCGATTGGTGTTTTGTTGACCAGTAAACTCAATCTTTGTTCCTCCTGGGAAATAAAGTTTTGCCTTTTCTTCCCTGTAGTATCCAAAATTATTTATGATCTCTTCTCCATATACGCTTAAACTATTAAGATACGATCCTGAATTGACTGTTACCAGCCAGTCTTCCCCTGAAGGAACTGTTACCGTGTTATCATTATCAGTTAGAGTCTCCTGAACAATTGGCTGATTCTCTGGAAATCTTCTTCCGGATCCACCAAGATTTCCAACGTTTACTATGTCATTTCCGTTCATGTTCAGGTCTCCTTCTGAGGATATCCCTGATTTCGCCTCGATAATCTCATTAGCAATTAAATTCTCGTTTGTTGTTAGGGTGGCGTTGGCTTTCACAGGTGTTTCATCAAATATAAAGTCTTCGCTATGGTCTATGATAATGTTTGCAGATGCAAAACCCGCCAATAAAATCAGTGAAAATGACAACATAAAACCTTTATTCATACTACGTTTGGTGCAGTTGGGTGATTATAAACTTTATGATTTTGTGGGCTGTGTTTACGAATTAATTTTTTCTTAAACGATTGGAGTTTTTCATAAACAAACACCCTTTTCATAAACACAGCCCAGTTATTCTTGTTTTGTTTCATTCCTTTTATCCTTTCATTATATTGGATTTGTGCTTGGTTTCTTCAAAAAGAAGAAATCCTCAGGAAGTTGAAACAGAATATGAAAATCCCGTGTCTATTATAGGATTGATTTTACATTTCCCTCAGTCTTTCAACTCTTTTTTCAAGCGGTGGATGGGTTGAGAACCAGCTTCTAGAGTTGAATGGATTTGAGAAGTAGAGATGGCTGACTGACTTGTTTACCTTCATTTTCTCGTTTTGAGTTGATATTTTTTCCAGTGCTGAAGCCAGTCCTTCAGGGTAACGTGTCATTTCTGCTCCTGATGCGTCGGCCAGGTATTCTCTTTTTCTGCTCATAGCTAATTGTACTAGCCTTGCCGATATTGGCGCCAGAATAGCTAGTGCCAGGCCTACTGCCATTGCCCATGGTGGTGTATCTCTGTCTCCAGCACCAAAGAACATGCTATGGAGAAGTATTTCACTGAGAATGCTGACGACTCCTATCAGTGCGACTGCTACAGTCATGAACAGTATGTCTTGGTTCTTGATATGGGCTAGTTCGTGGGCCAGCACTCCTTCTAGTTCATCTTTATCGAGTTTATCCAGCGCCCCTTTTGTTACGCAGATCTTTCCATCCTCTGGTTTCCTGCCTGTAGCAAATGCGTTAATCTGGCTTTTGTCCTGGACATACAGATCCGGCATTGGCATTCCTGATGAGATAGTCAATCCTTCCATTAAATCGTAAAGTTGTTTGTATTCCTGTTTGTCGGCTTCTTCTGCTTCTACTACGCTCAGAATCATTTCGTCGCTCTTGAAGTATGAGAAAAGGACATATAGGACTGAAATCCCTGATCCAAATGCTAAAACTAGGAATGGGCTTACTCGTGGTACAAAAATCCTCCCTGAGACAAATATCAAGTTTAGAAGTATTAATGGGACTAGGAAGAGCAATGCGTAGCTTTTTCTCTTGTTCCATTTGATCTGGTTTTGGAGCATCATAGCTTTTTACTGTGATTCTCTTGAGAAGTCTACTTCCGGAAGTTCTTTGTCTGCTGTTTCAATCTGGAGCTGTTCCTTCTCACTTTTCCCGAAAACATTTGCGAACATTACTGCTGGGAAGGTCTCTATAGCGTTGTTGAACGTCATTATTGCGTCGTTGTAGTGCTGTCTTGCGTATGCTATCTTGTTTTCGATGCTTGAAAGTTCCTGCTGAAGTTCTTTGAAGTTTTGTGATGCTTTTAGGTCCGGGTAGTCTTCTGCTACTGCAAATAATGACTTGAGTGCTTCACCCATATCATTTCCTGCCTGTGCTTCTTCTTGAGGGCTTTGAGCATTCATCATTCGCTCCCTGCTTTCTGAAACGTTGTCCATTATCTCTCTTTCGTGCTCCATGTAGCCTTCAACTGTCTCCATCAGGTTGGGGACTAGGTCTGCTCTCTTCTTCAACTGGACATCTATCTGAGCCCAGGCATTGTCAACACGGTTTTCTAATTTAACGATCTTGTTGTAGTAATAAACTGTTACTAGGCCGAAAACTACTACTCCGCCCAAAGCCACAAATTCAAGTATCATATCAATTCTTTGTACTGGCAGAGTTAAAAAATCCAATTTTTCAGTTCTCCACCGACTAACTCGGATATTAAGTTTAATCCAAATTCTATAATCTACCAGAAAACTCCGAAAGCAAGCAAGAAGATCAGTATAAACACGAAGGCCATTTTTTCGGGCACGTAGATTTCATCCGAGTATTCATCAATCGACCTCAACGCTATGTATCCGGCTACAGCTACTACAGACGCGGATAACGCATGAGTAAAGTGATCCCACCATGGAATCATTGTGTATAGGTTCTGACCTGTCAGGTTTACCGATCCGATCGCGTGGAAGAATACTGCTGAAGTAATCCACAAGGAGAGACCGATATCCAGAGTCACGTCATATTTTCTTCTCATCAGGCTTGGAATAAACGTAATGAGCAAAGCCATCCAGGAGTTGACGAACGCTTTGGTGTCTCCTAAATAAAGAGTAGTCAATGAGATAATTAGCAGGGACAGCTGCATACCTCTCGTAGCCCCGTATTTGAAGTTTCTAGACATTTTCTCCTTGATCATTCTTTGCACACCTCTTCACTCTCTTCCTAAGATAATACCTGAAAACTATACCAGCTATAATTCCAGCCAGTAAAGCAGCTGAAAACTCCCACATCAAAGCTGATTCAGACTCTATTAATGAAGTTCCAAAATGAATGTCTGAAAGCCATCTTCCTACGGCCCATGCTCCTGCAACAGACACAGTGGTAAATGAAACCAGGATAACTGAGAAAAATCCGTTCGTCTTAAATGAAGTAAAAGTATCTAACTCTGTAGCAATAAGCAGTGATACTCCTGCTGCTGAAAGGTAATTCAGAGTGTTTGAGGCTGCAAATCTAAGTTCCACTTCAATGTAAAAGGCAAAGCCAGGAATAGAAGCACTTCGAACGGAACAAGTGCTGATCTGTCCTCAAAGTAGAGGGGGGGAACAAAAACCAGCAAAAGCACCAGAAATCCATACAAACACCAAGAAATATTTCCATCCAGAACAATTTTGAAACAGTTGATCAGCAAATAAACTGAAATAAGTCCAGATTACACGCCGTTCAGACGCTTTCCAGCGACAAATGAAGAATCGAAGACATCCCGAAAACTGTCCATAGATATCTTTGCTGGCCTCATCCTCAACTTACTTTCCCTTGTTCTCTGAACTTATGTAAGAATGAAGAGGATGAGGTATGACAGGTATCCGAAAAACATTATTGAGAAGAAGTCTACGATTGCGTAGAAGTACTTTCTGTCTCTAGTTTCTGAGAATATCCAAATTAAGCCAGTTAAGAGCCCGCTGAAGAACACTATTGAGAACACAAATCTGTATGAGTTTGACAGTGAGGGAGAAGTTAGGTAGAATGAGGAAGTTCCGTAAATGAAGCCTGTCGCTGAGACTATGCTGAGTTACTCTCTGAGGTTTTTTTCTTGATTAATACATAGCTGAGTATTCCAGACCAGATAAGAAATAACTCCAGTTCAAATACTGCGAGAAAATTTAATGAAGGATCCGAGAAAATAATTATTCTCTCATTTATCAATTCCAGAGGCAAAGGATACAGGAAATCAGAGGTATTCCAGTAAAGATGTCGCCGAAAGGATGTGCCAGCAATCCAAAGGCTGAAACAGCTGCAAAATCTCTAAAGCTTATATCTTGTTTAATTCTTTCCGTTATTATGAATCCTGTCAGGATAAAGACGGAAAACTATCGATGCATTGATTGTTCCTTCCAGAAAATAGGATAGACCTGTCATTAAGAAGATAAAAACGCCGGCCAGATATTTTTTCTCCGTTAGGTAGTGGATGGAAAACATTGAAACTGCTATTCTACTCGTTACGAGGCTGTGTGTAAACCCTCTGTGAGTCTGCTGATATGCATCCCAGAATGAGTCTGTGAAACCGTAGAAACCTGTGGTAACTTCTGCTATTTCAGTGAAGGCATATAAGACATCGATATCAGGTATCAAAGCAAATAATCCTGCTGCTAATCCTAGCATTAAAGCCTCCTCGCTCTTTCTTCCTAGGTAATAGGCCGTAAGGGATACTGCTGAAAAGGCTAGGAAGTAATGTCCGGCAATTATTAACTTGTGATTTATTTTACATACTTATACCGAGAACCTTCTAAAACCAGCACGATTATTTAATGATTTAATCAGTAGAAACCAATCATGGCTCTCAAAATACTGATAACAAGTGACTTCCATGAAAAAGAAGACTTGAAACAGGCAGCAATAGAGGAAGCTAACTCGGGCGAGTACGATCTATTCATCAATCTTGGAGACTACATGAGTGAAGAATACGCCGAAGAACTGTTTGAAGGAATAGACAGTGCAGCTGTCGGCACCACTGGAAACAGAGACATGATGTTTTCAGAGGAATTCATGAATGGGAGCACGCCAGTCTACAACTTTTTAGAAGCTGATATTGACGACGAGTACAAGCTTATTCTGATTGGTGGAGACTTTCCTGACGATGTTAAGAGACAGGTAGAAGAACTTCTGGAGGAAACTGAATCCGACAAAGTGATTGTAGGTTCTCACTATCCTCCGTATAAATTAGGAGACAGGATTCATTCAGGAAGAAGAATCGGATTTGAACAGTTCAGAGAACTAATAATGAAATACAAACCAGCTCTATGGATGTCAGGGCATGTACACGAAGACTTCGGCGAATACTCACTTATGGACACAACCGTACTGAACGCCGCAGGAGAAGAAACCGGCAAAGCATTCGCAGTAACACTAGGAGAAGAAGGCGGAGTCGAAGAAGTAGAAGAGATAGAACTGATCAAGTAGACTACTTAAGAAATCGAAGCAAATTTAAATCTCTTCTAATCCAATTTTTTTATGGACAATAAAGACAAAAAAATTCTAGGTATTCTTGAGGAAAACGGCAGAGAATCATACACTGAAATTTCAGATAGAGTTGGGGTGTCCGAGGGCACAGTTAGGAATCGCATCGATAAAATGCGTGAACAAGATATAATAGAAAAATTTACGGTTAAGACCACGAGTAAAGGATCGAAAGCCCTTGTTATGGCCAACGTAGACACAAATGCGAACCTAACGAATGTAGTAGATCAGTTCCCAAATGACATCCATGTCATGGAAATAACAGGAAAATACGACCTGATACTTGAAATCGAATCAACCTCAAACCAAAAGATTAACTCTATTATCGACAAAGTTAGAGCTATAGAGGGAATAAGCTACACAGAGACATATATGGTTCTAAAAGAGAAGTTCTAAATTAACCTCTGCTCCTTCAGATACAGTTCCATAGACTGGCGTGCAGTCCACGTCGCACCACAACACAGGTTATGGCTGAGAGTAAACATTGCAACTCTGTCCTCTCCTAATTGTCTCAGATCTCCCAATATCATGGACATCCCGTCTTCTTCACAGACGTTTTCCCGTGGCTCCGGCTGTTTGTTCAAAACCTTTACAGGCCTTTCAGCAGTGGAAGGTAGTTCTCTGACCACCTCTTCAGGTCTCCAATCTTCCAGAGCTTCTCTGACCTCTTCGATATCTGCTTCTGTAGAGAAACGGATCCTCAGCGACTCCAGGTGTCCGTACTGCGTCGGAACTCGCGCGGCCTGGGCATCTATATCGAGGCCTGTACTTTTTTTTCTTTCGTATTTGCGAGGCCTAGAATCTTTTGGGGCTCGATCTCTGATTTGATCTCCTCGCCGTTATGATTAGTGCTCCTTTTCCAGTCATCAATCACGTTACCCGAGATCCGTGAAGCGTATTCTTTCTCAGCGACTTTGTCGCCTTTACCTGAGATAGCCTGGAAGGTAACAAGATCTACGGCTTCTACCTTGAACTTATTTCTCAAGGCCGCTATAACCGGAACTTACCCTGCTGTCGTGCAGTTAGGATTTTTGGCCTGCTTACCTGGTGTTTCCTGATCTTCCTGCATATCGATATCATTGGGGTTAACGTCAGGAATCATTAAGGGAACTTCCTAGCTCCAGCGGAACTCGCTGGCATTGGAGAAAACATGGACGCCTTTATCCCGCCGTTCAGGCTCGATATCTTTCGCCACAGAACTTGGAAGCGCAGAAATCACGTAATCTGTTTTATCCGCTATTCTATGAGAATCAAGACCTTTAACAATCATATCCTGATATTTTTCCGGACAATCCTTTGGATTCCAGAAACTGTATTTCTTGGATAATGCCTCCTCTTTCTCCCTGAAGACTTTTCCGAGATTCTTTCCCTGGCTACTGGGGCCTCCAGTCACAAGCTCCAGACTTGCATAGTCATATCCCTTGTTCTCCAGCTTTTTCTGATGTATTATGGCATCTCTGCCCGCCATACCGGTCGCGCCAAGTATTCCAAGTCTGATCTTTTCTGTCATCAACCCGCCTGATCTATCTACTCTTCTAAATTATCCTGAACTATGCGTAACGCTTCCTCTCTTACATCATATTTGACGAATACTATAACGCTGGAAGCTGAAGTCACGATCTCATGCAGATTAATATTGGAATCTGCCAGAGGATCAACTATATCATCTACTACACCAGGCCTATCCGGAAGATTTCCCTCTGCTACACGGATAACACCGATCTCATCGTCTACTGTAACTGAGGAGATCTTCTCCTTCTCTAGAACTAGGTTATGCAAGGCCTGATTCGCCTCATCCGCTTCCTCTTCCTCGACGAAGAAGCTTACGCTATCCTTGCCTGTCGAGGCCGCCTCGATATTCACATCTTCTTTTTCAAGTGCGCAGGAGAGCTTTGAGAGTATCCATGGCTCGTTGCGGATCTCCCTTCCCGCAACTGTAAGACAGGCGAACTCCCTCTCGTTAGTATTGATTATACGCTCGAACTCTCCCTCTATACTTGTACCGCACTCCAGAAGGTTCTCGTTCTGGAAATGGACGACGTTAACCTCCATACCGTTTTCTTTATATGGCAAAGCCTCGGGAGCTACCACTTCCGCTCCTTTGAACGATAGGTCTCGCAGTTCGTCGACACTTATCTCACCGACGTTGTGCGTAGAGTCCACGATCTCTGGATTACCTGTCAGAACGCCCTCAACGTCTGTAACGATTACAGTCCTGTCCACATCCATGTAGTTGCCCAGAATTACAGCAGTCGTATCAGAACCGCCTCGCCCCAGTAGTTACATTTACTTCATGATCCTCCGCGAGGAAACCTGTTATCACCGAAACCTCAGAACCAAGGCCTTCAGCAAGGTTTGCCGCTCTATCCCGGGTTTTTTGCTCGTCTACACGGCCTTCGGAATCCTTCACTACCGGCCACCCATCTCTTCCTGGTTCGTAGAACTCTGCTCCAAGGCCTCTAGCTGCAAGCGCTGCCTTCAACATACGGACGCTTGTCCTTTCTCCCATGGAGACGATCTCGTCTCTATCCCTGTCTTCCGCGTTAAAATTAATATTATCGAGCAATTCGTCGGTTGTAGAACCCATAGCTGATGCCACTACCGCTACTTCATGGCCTTCCTCTACTGCTTTTTCTATACTGTCGGCGGCGTTCTCTATCCTGTCACCATCTTTCAGACTTGTTCCTCCAAATTTAATTATTATTCTCACTTTCAAACACTTCCTGAAAACTATAGTATCCGGCTTCTTGATTATTCAGCCATTCTGAGGCTCTTATGGCGCCTGAGGCAAAGGTTTTCCTAGACTCTGTTCTATGTCTAATCTTTAGAATCTCGTTATCTCCTGCCATCAGAACTTCATGAACACTCCTGATATCTCCTGCTCTTCTTGAATGTACTCCTATTTCTCCTTTGTTCCGCGGATCCTCACCTATTCTTCCGTGAACTTCTTCAGAAACACTGCGAGCTGATTTGACTGTTTCAAGTATTAAATTGGCTGTACCACTTGGTGCATCGCGTTTCCGATTGTGGTGGGTTTCAGTCACTTCTATATCATAGTCCTCAAGTTTACTTGCAGCCTCTCTAACTAAGGACTGCATGACACTGATGCTGGGAGAAAAATTCGAGGCTCTTAGTACAGGAATTTGTTGTCCTGCATCTCTGATTCTTTTTTCTTGTTCACTGCTAAAACCTGTAGTCCCAATAACTATTGCAGTATCTGTTTCTATTGCAGATTTAAGATATCGCATAGTGGCATCAGGAACAGTAAAGTCAACTATAGCGTCCACAGGGTTGTCCTGAAGCAGCTTTGTAAGCTTGGTTTCGTCCTTGAATTTGAGACTGTTGATTGTATCTTCCTTTCTTCCAACAGCGACCTCAATATCTATTCCTTTTTCTCTTGCTACCTCGATAACATTTGAACCCATCTGGCCAGTTGCGCCTGTGACTGCTATTCTCATCTTATCATTGCTGGATTAGGTTGTGATTTTCTAAAACGTTTCTAATCTCCGACCGATTTTGATATTCCTTGTCCTCTCTAGGCCGTCTATCAAGAGGCATTCGAGGAGTGCCAAAATCAAATCCAAGAAGATTTACTGCATATTGCACACTGATAGGATTCTTTTCACCAGGCTGGAACATCGAACTATGTAAATCGCTTAATTCATGATTTCTCTCGAAAGCAGCTTGAGCATCATCCTGTTGATAACCCAGTTTCCAGACCTCTACAACGCCATCTGGATAAACATTAGCAGAGACAGATATAGCAAAACTGCCACCATGCTGGAAGACAAAATGATTCGCGGCATCGTCGCCAGAACCTAGCCTGAAATTCTCCGGATCTTCTTGCTGTAATCTCATCCCTAGATTGTGGATTTGCTCGTGATTCAGAGACGCCTCTTTAATACCTACTATACCATCCAACTTTGCTAGTTCTACAGTTGTCTCCGCCTCAATGTTTCGACCTGTCCTGCCTGGCACGTTATAGGCGATTATAGGCTTCTGCAGTTCTTCCACGAGCTTTCTATAGTGTTCGATTATTAGGTCCTGCGGCGGGCAGTTCTGATAAGGTGAGATCATAAGATGTGCATCGATATCGGCTTCCTCCTCAATACGACTGGCCATTTCAAGTGTTTGCTGCGTCGAGTTCATACCGTCACCTGCGATTACAGGTAGATCTGTCATATCCGCAAGCCTAGAAACGAACTCGACGTGCTCGTCGTACTCCAAGTTATCGCCTCGTCTGTCCCCCAATGTCGCTGCGTGACCTGTACATCCGGCAGGAACGATCCCATGAACGCCGTTATCCTCTAGGTATTCGATGTGCTCTCTCGCAGCCGCATAGTTTATCTCTCCGTCTTCGTCTATCGGTGTCGGCAAAGCCGGAAAAACTCCTTCAGGCGTGAAACTCACGGACACACCACCTCTGATCTGACCTCATTATGGCTTTCGAAAGAATTAATATAAGTCTTCATAAGCCGGAGATACTCTCCTTCCATGATTCTAGGTTACTGCAAAGAGTTATAAATACTCTTCTTTTCGAAGCTAGTGTCTAAGAAATAGAAGTCGAGATAATTAAACTTCAACCAATCGAAGTATATTTAAGGTTTTTTGTTTAATCTATCTAATATAATGATTGGTGAATACTTTAAGTTCGACCACCTATTCGAATAATATTCAAAACCTTTCTACAGCTACAGCTCTAACTCTAGGTGTTTCTGGGTGAGTTCCGAACGAGGGGAAAGACTCAGTCTGCTTCGTGAACTCCGAGAAGAGGGCGGGGCCTACCGCTACAACTTCAACCGCAGCCACACCATCGAAGAACTTCAGGAGTTCGACGAGGGAGAAGAAAATCTTCCTGATAGAGATTTCTCGATTGCTGGCAGAGTGATGGAGGTCCGTAGCTTCGGAGAACTGGTTTTCCTTGACCTACGAGGTGAAAGAGAGGAGATTCAGTTAATTGTCCGTGAAGACGAGGAACTTCTGGATCAGGTAGAGAATCTTTACAGAAGCGATATAATCCTGGGTGAAGGCTTCCTGACCTACACTGATAGAGAAGAGTTCTCGCTCCAAGTTGAAGATATGGAGGCTTTGTCCAGAGGAGTCAGACATATTCCTGGCGATCACTTTGGTTTGGAGGATCAGGAACAGCGTTACAGGAATAGAACGCTTCATCTGATGACTGATATGGATGCCAGAGATGAATTGAGAACGCGGAGCCAGATCATCAGGGAGATCAGGAAATTCCTGCATGACAGAGAGTATATGGAGGTTGAAACTCCGACAATTCAACCGGTTTACGGTGGAGCAGCAGCTGAGCCATTCACTACTCATGTGGATGCCCTAGATCAGGAGTGGTACCTGAATATCTCGCCCGAACTGTACCTCAAAAGGATGATTATCGGCGGCTATGAGAGAATCTTTGAGATCACGAAAAACTTCCGGAACGAATCCATCGACACGACCCACAACCCGGAGTTCACGATGATGGAAGTTTACCAGGCCTACGCCGACTACAAAGACATGATGGAATTACCTAAGCAACTTCACGAGCATGTCGCCGTGGAAGTAACCGGTTCAGCCGAGGTAGAGTACGACGGAGAGACATTGGACTTCTCCGCGTCTTGGCCAAGAATGACAATGAGAGAAGCCATCCAGGAATACGGCGGATTCGATGTAAAAGAACTCAGCGACGAAAAAATCCAGGAAAGAATGAGTAAACACGGTGCCGAACTTGACTCAGATTACGAGAGAGGCCCGGCAATCGCAGAGCTCTTCGAGGAGATAGTCGAGGAAGAAATAATCCAGCCGGTTCACATAAGCGACCATCCGGTCGAAACTACTCCACTATGCATGCAGCACAGGGAAGAAGACGGGTTGATCGAAAGGTTTGAATCCTTTGCGGTTGGAGTCGAACTCTGCAACGCATACACAGAACTTAGAGACCCAATTAGGCATAGAAACCTGTTTGAGGAAGAACAGCGCCGCCAAGAAGAAGGAGACGATGGCGCACATCCAATAGACATGGATTTCCTGGAAGCACTGGAACTAGGAATGCCGCCACCAGGAGGTCTGGGAATAGGTATCGGATGTATGGTGATGCTGGTGACAGACAACCAACCGATCCGGGACGTGACACTGTTCCCGATGATGAGAGAGGAGGGAGAATTATGAACCCATCTTTATTTTCATATCGGGGAATTTCTCTAATAAACTCTAAATCCTTAAGAGCTTTGGATCGGGCCTTTCTCTTATGGTACTAGTGGTCAAAATTAGCGGCTCCGGCGAGGTTAATACTGAGTCCATTCTGGACGATATAGCTGATTTATGGGGGGACACTGAGATGATTGTTATACATGGAGGGTCGAGTGAACTGGATAAAGTTCTGAAGGATATGGGCAAAGAACCTGATTATGTGGAGACTCCTGCAGGCGTCAAGAGCCGTTTTACTGATGAAGAAGCAATGGAAGTGTTTAACATGGTGATGGCAGGTAAAATAAACACAGTATACACGTCTAAACTGTTGAATAGAGGAGTTAATGCTATAGGTCTCTCAGGCATTGATGGCGCGCTTTTGAAGGGTCCGAGAAAATCCGCTGTAAAAGTAGTGGAGGACGGACGTAAGAAGATCAGAAGAGGAGAACATTCAGGTAAAATTGAAGAAGTAAACACTGATTTAATTGAAAGTCTTTTGGAAGATGGCTACCTGCCTGTAGTTTCTCTACCGATGTTAGGTGATGATGGAACGCCTGTTAATGCTGACGGTGATAGAGCTGCTGCTGCCATAGCTGCTGCTCTTGAAGGTGAACTAGTTATAATAACGGATGTTTCTGGCGTCTTTCTAGATCCAGATGATCCAAACACTTTAGTAGAGGCTGTAGAAAGCAAAAATGATATGTCAAATGTCGAAGACGCGGCTGAGGGTTTTATGGTAAAAAAGTTAATGGCGGTGAAGGAAGCATTGAAAGGAGGAGCTCAAAATGCAGTTATATCCGGTGCAAATAACGGCAAACCTATTACCAGAGCTTTGGAAGATAAAGGCACCACTTTTTATAGAGGTGCTGTCTGAATGGGCTTTGTAGTAGATAAAAAACCTATCAGCATCGAGAATGGGGAAGGAGTTTATGTATATGATGAAGAGGGCACCGAATATTTGGATTTTGGCGCAAGTTATGCTGTTACTGTAACAGGCCACAACCATCCTAAGGTGGTAGAGGCTATTAAGAATCAGGCAGACAATCTAATGTACATATTTAATTCATATCCAAACAGCGTTCGACAGAGCTTTGAGGAGAAAGTGGCAGAGGTTTCTCCCCATAACCTCTCAAATGTCTGGTTATCTAATTCCGGTACAGAGGCAAATGAAGCAGCTCTAAAGTTTGCACGGAGTTCAACCAATTCTTCAAAAATCGTAGCAGCTAAAAAAGCGTTTCACGGACGTACAACTGGTTCACTGTCTGCATCATGGAAGAAAAAATATAGAAAGCCTTTTCAACCTCTCCTAGATGTAGACTTTGTAGATTATAACAATGAGGAGGATCTTGCAGATTCTATTGATAGTGGAACTGCGGCATTGATTCTAGAGCCTATTCAAGGTGCAGGAGGGATTCACACAGCCAATAAAGAGTATTTGGAGAGAGCTAGAGAGCTAACAAAGGAGCATAATGCAGCTCTAATATTCGATGAAGTTCAGACTGGATTAGGAAGAACAGGAGCTATGTGGAGATGTGAAAAACTTGGCGTAGAGCCGGATATACTGACTTCAGCTAAGGGCCTAGCTAGTGGCATGCCTGCAGGAGCGACAATTACTAAGGATTGGATAGCGGATGACCCTGGTCCACATGGCTCTACCTTCGGAGGTAATCCCGTAGTTGCTGCAGCAGGAAAAGAGACTCTATCCGTAATCCAGGATGAAAATCTGCCTCAAAGAGCTGCAGAAATGAGTGAAAAACTGTTTCAGGAATTAGAGCGTCTACAGGATGAAAATGGAATGATTAGGGAGTTGAGAGGGGAGGGGTTGATGATTGGTATCGAGGTTAGGAGGAACGCCAATAGCATGCTGAAGCAGCTGGCAATTCAACATCAAGTTCTTGCTCTTCCTACAGGCCGAACAGTTTTGAGACTGCTCCCCAGTCTAATAGTTGATGAAAGACACCTGAAACAGTTTGTGAATGCGCTAGAAGAGGTGGTAAGCAATTACTAGTATAGACAAAGAGGAGGCAATAGATCTTTTGGAAGAAATTGTAGACACGCCTTCAGTCTCAGGGAATGAAGAGGCATGTGCTGAGAAACTAAAGAGCTTTTTTAAAGAGTATGACAGGGAAGCGTGGATTGATCAAGCAGGAAATATTCGCGCTCCCGGAAATTCTATTCTTCTTACATCTCACATAGATACAGTTCCTGGAGACCTACGTGTTGAACGCCGGGATGGCCACTTACATGGTAGGGGAAGTGTTGATGCCAAAGGTCCTTCTGTAGCGATGGCAGTGGCTGCGGTCGAAACAGGCGCCAGTTTTGCTGGAGTCGTACAGGAAGAGACTGACTCAAGTGGAGCTAAGTTTTTGATAGATGATAGAAATTCGCCGGAATTTCTAGTCAATGGGGAGCCTACAGGTGCAGACTCTGTAGCTTTAGGCTACAGAGGATCCATATTAGGAGAGTATAAGACGGAAGAAAAACTTTTCCATTCCTCAAGACCGGAGAACAATGCCATACAGAATGCGATTAAAGAATGGCATGGTTTGGAGGCAAGCTTGCCTGATGGTAGCGGTTTTGAAAGCATAGATGTTAAGCCTCTAGAAATAAAAGGGGGTGAAGAGGAAGGTCTCATCACAACTACGTCTATCCATTTTCAGGCTCGTGTACCTCCTGAGGAAAAAGTCAAAAATGTCAAGTCAATGATAGAGGATGAGTTAGATGGAGAGATCAATTTCTCCCGCTCGGTGCCTGGCGTGATGATCAGTCCGCGCACAGAGCTGGCAAGAAGTTTTAGATCAGCTGCTCGTGAGGTTACGGGCCGTGCTAGAATGGTGAGGAAGACAGGCACGTGTGATATGAATCGTTATTCGGAGGCGTGGGACGCCCAGATGGTAACTTATGGGCCAGGAAATTCTGAATTTGATCATACGCCTGAAGAAAAAATTGATCTCGAGGATTTTAATTCTTCTATAAAAGTGCTGAATAGAGTAATTGAGTTCGTTAAAAGTTAGGGAACGCCTGAGGGATGTAAACTGGTATCTCTTAACCCTTTAGTCTCATCTAATCCAAGAGATATATTAGCAGCTTGAACTGCCTGACCCGCTGAGCCTTTAATCAGGTTGTCAATGGCGGAGAACAAGACTGTTCGCTCCTCCGAGTTCTCAAAACCTAACTCAACAGTATTAGTTCCTGCAACGTTCTTTGGTTGTGGATATCTATAACCTCCTGAACCCGAAGTGAACTGTACAAAGGGTTCTTTTCCATATGCATTTCTGAAACATCTCCATAAGTCGCCTTTACCTATATCCTTCTCAGTGATGATATGGATTGTTGCATAGGCGCCTCGAACCATTTCTACAGCGTGTGCAGTAAAGCAAGTCTCAATACCGGATTTTTCAGATATTTCAGCCTGATGCCTATGTTCAGTAGCTGCATAGGGCCTAATTACTCCTGTTCTTTCCGAGTGCATCGATGAACGTCCGCCGCCCACACCGCTTTCAGAAGAACCTACCTTAGCATCTATCACAACTCTATCTTCTTCATCCAGTATCTCTCTCAATGGATAAAGAGCTAAAAGCGAGGCAGTAGCATTGCATCCCCCTGCAGCAATAAGATCAGATCCAAGATTTTCTCTATTTATTTCAGGAAGAGCATACTCAAACCGTTCAAGGAGACCGGGCCGATCATGAGTTCCATACCATTTTTCGTACTTACTAGCATCATTAAGCCTGAAATCAGAGCTTAGATCTACTACCTTTCCCGCCACCCCCTGATATCTATCTATATTCTCAATTGCTACGCCTGAAGGCGCAGCAGAGAACAGAATATCAACATTATCCAGCTCATTATCTCCAGTAAACTTAAGCTCTAAGCCCCTAAGATTAGGATGAACTGAACCTATGCCTCTCCCCTCATAACTTCGACTGGTGGCCTGAATCAGTTCTATTTCTGGATGACGGTCCAATATTCTGATTATTTCTCCGCCTACATAGCCACTAGCTCCCACAACCGAGGCCCTGTACTTCTCACTCATTTAATCCACATTATTTTCTAGCAAGTCAATTATTTTAGAAGCAACGTCTACCTCTGTAACTCGCTGAATGTTCCTGAACTCAGTTCCATGATTAACCTCATGAACTGTATATCCCTTCTTGCTTTCCATCATATCGACTCCAACAAGACCAGCACCCACCGCCTCACTAGCCTCTCTTACTATCTGCCTTGCCTCATTATCCAGTTCAAATGGTTCAGACTCAGCTCCACGCGAAGTATTTGTAATCCAGTGATCAGCATTCCGCGTGATAGTGGCAATAGGCTCACCATCTCCTACAATAGCCCGGATATCTCTTCCAGGCTTGTCCACGAACTGTTGGATGTAGAAAATACTGTGCTTGTAATTTCCAAGAGTAGACTTATGCTCCAGCACAGCTTCAGCAGTATTCCTCGAATCTATCTTAGCCAGCAACCTTCCCCAAGAACCAACTACAGGTTTAACAACACAAGGATAACCAAACCTCTCTATCACCTTCATAGCCGACTCTTCACTAAAAGCCACCTCTGTTTCAGGAGTTGGAACTCCAGCCTGTTTCAATGCAAGGCTGGTTTCCAGTTTATCCGAACACAGCTCCGCAGTTCTTGAACTATTAAAGACGTTTACTCCATAAGACTCATACATTTTAGTAGCATAAATGCCTTTTGAAGTGGACATGCACCTGTTAAGAACTATATCAAGTTCCTCAACTTTCTCTGAATCGCCTTTCGGCTCTGAAAGACCAAACTGCTGCTCCCTTACATCAATCTTCTGAACATCATGTCCTCTATCTCGCAACTCGTTCAGAAGAAGTTTTTCATCCTTTCTTATTCGAGAATAAAGAAATCCAACTCGCATTACTCTCCCCAATCCTCCTCTAGTTCAGGAGCTTCATCTAATTCAATAGGATCGATTTCAATAACCTCAAGCTCAGTACCACAGGTACTACAGTCAAGGATTTCTCCTCTCTCCACATCTTTATGAGCTTCGATTTCCTCACCACATTCTACGCATTCCGCAGTATTATACATAATATATCACTTATATATGGATGGGAAGAAAACCTTTTAATACGGAATTGTTGTAGATTGCGATTTTAGGAATCTGGAAAGAACTCCCAGATCTCTACAACCTCCTCCGAATCATAACCCTCTGGATCAAAATTATCCAGTTCTTTACCCATTATCCCCATCTGATTAAACACTTCCTGGATAATCCTCGAAGAGTGATGCTGAGCCTCATCCTTAATATTGAACAAATATACAGCAGAAGGCAAAATAGACGGCATACCCATCACATAATTCCCATGAGCAGCCGGGTTCTGCTCATCACCGCTCTCAACATCTTCAAGAAAGTCTCCAGCATCCTGGCTATAAGAATCACCGGTTTCAGGATCAGTCTCCTCGAAATCCAAACTAAAATCGAAACCTGTGCCTAGATAGCCCTGATTATGAAGAAACCTCCCTATGGTATTTAATGGTTCCATAATATACTCATCTAAATCTTCAACGTCCTCATAACTATCAGGAAGAGAAAAATCAAGGTGCGACTCCAAATTACTGAAAACCCGCTCACCTACATCCACGGCAAACTGGTACTTCCTAACCTCCGCCTCACTCTCTGACAACTCTTCTTCTATCTTTTCATAGACATGAAAATAAAACGCAAAAGACAAAGCATCAAACTCACTGGAAGTAATACGCGTTTCCTCACCTATACCATGTACAACAAAATCTTCTACAATACTTCTATCTACATCAACATCGTAAACAGTACCCATATAAGTCTGAAAGACATCTTTAACCTCTTCAAGATCGGAATTAAAACCCAATTCACCAAGATAATCTCGCCATAGACCTACTATAGAATCCGATATTAGACCTATGAATTCTCCCCCCATAGGCCACGGAAGCTGCCCCAAACTAGGTTGATCTGACATTCTCCGATAGGCTTCCGTGCCAGTGAACTCAGGGTAAGGATTTTCCTCAACTACCTCTCCAAGTCTATCCTGCGAAATCGACATAAAAACTTTATAAAACTAAAATTTATTAAATTATATAGAATCTTATCAATTTAAACATAGAAATATAAATATATACACATTATTTGTTGGTATTAATGAGGATATTCGAAATTATGTTGAGGTTTTTCGTAGGCAATAGCCTGATTGCTTTGATAGCATATTTTTCAATTCTAAATTCGAAGAGAGCACTCTATTTAATTAAATAAATCGTAATTCTAATACTTATAATCAAAATAAAAGGATATTAAGGAAGAAAAACACAGTATACTTTAGGTTTATATATTTTTCTTTATAATAATTAACTATTGAGGTGTACTAAATTACTGCAGATAACGATGACGAAATCGGACGCACTAACACATCAAGGTTTTACCAGGAAAAATTCTCAGAAATGGAGGGAACAAATATTTTTCAATTCCATGTAACACCTAATCCAATGGGTGATAGTGAGCTAACTACAGTTGCTAGCATTTTGGGTGGTGACCATGACAATCCCCCAAATGCAACTCTTGAAGCTCCTTCTGAAAATATTATGATAGAGGATGATGAATTCACCGGTACTAATAGTTATTTCGAGCAAGCAAGGGTCCCATTTGGCTACACAAACAATTAAGGACAGCCTGAGAAGGGATATGTTAAAGACTACGTTCAAAAAATTTTCAACGGCCTTAATGCCCCAGATCCCTCGAATATAGCCTTTAACGGCGAGGCAGAAATCACCATCCAGATAGAAGAGGATCAAACGCCGGAAATTCATGGGCAACCTGAAGATGGTACTGTAATTGATTATGGGGATTTTGACGTATCTTGGACAATTGAGGTACCAGTATTATACAAAATGTCAGATATTGTTGGCCCTGAAGGTCTAGATCTTGCTGAAGGAACCTTCAGCATTGAAGCTAAAGATACGTGTTCATTGTTGGAATTGCAAACGATATATGATGCTGTTTACGACAATGATAGCATTGATCGGGCAGGAGCTTAATCAAAGATGCCTTTCTCTAATGAAGGTAACCATTATTTTTTCATCTTATTTTAGATCATAATTATTGATACTCCTACCAATGATAGAATCGTGGCAAAAAGTCTCTGTATCAGTGTTGCTCTGTCGAATGGTTCGTGGATTATCTCTGGGTGAAGGCGGCTGATCGCTGTTGCGCCTATAAAGATGATCAGGAAACGTGTCTTGGTGATTGTAGTTACAAGAGATACTGGGCCTAGGGACACGGCTAGGAAGAACAGGATTAATCCGGTGCCGGAGAGAAGGCCTGCGGTATCTAGAAGTCCTGTACCTGTAAAGTCATCTATTGGGGTGGTACGAGATTCTCCGACCAGCATCAGAACTGAGAGAAACGCGCTAAAAAGTCCGAGGTAGGCTAGAATCATCCATATACTTTTCGAACTTGAGAATAATTTGAAGAATACTTCCCGCATTGCGTACAGGGCTGCAGCAGTTAAAGCAGCCGAGAGAGACTTCCACGACTCAACATGTTTTAAACTATTTACAGGGTCTTCAAGAGAGATCTGGAAAGCCCCTGTCATCGCAGCAAATATTCCGGCTCGCGTCAGAAGGCTGTAGCTCTCGCCCAGGAAAAGAAATGAGAGCACAGCTAAAGACAACATCAGTTGACAGCTCCGGAGCATAACGGAAAATATCCTCATCCTTAGCCCCCGAAAACTAGGCATAAGTCGCAGAAATATACAGGCCGCCAGACACAAACCTTGCCAAGATAAGACTCCAGCTAAAATCCAATCCACCGACAAAAACTACCCACACAAAAACCAAGATAGAATTCACCAACGCATGCGCACCGGTATCAATAAAAGCATCCTCAACCCCTGTGATCCACAATAAACTTATCCAACAAAACCTATGCAGCCCACAAAAAGCCTGCAACCAAAGCCAATAAAATCCACGACGCCATGAATACATACAGCAACACTGACACTTGAACCACGTCCACCCAGCAAACACCTAAATAAAAACACCTCTCCCAAAGACAGGACAGAGGGCTCTTAGTTCAGTCTGGCAGAACGTCTCCCTGGCACGGAGAAGGCCCTGGGTTCAAATCCCAGAGAGTCCAAACCAACCCCCTATTATCTTGTCCGAAATAAGAAAGATATACTGATAGTTATTCTTCTTGCCATTCTTCTCTAAGAATGCCATAGGTTAGAGCATCAACCCATTTCCCGTCCAAAATTAATGCTTTCTCCATTCTTCCCTCTCTATTGAAACCCAATTCTTGCCATATGTTTTCTGATGATTTATTGGATGAGTGAAGTCGAGATATTATTTTATGGAAATTAAGATGGTTGAAACCGAAATCAACAATCATTTCAGATGATTCTTTACCAATTCCCTCTCCTTGATGCTCAGGAGCAATCCATATCTCAATTTCGCCAAGTCTTGACTCAGCTAATAATGTCTTCAATTCGATAAACCCAACTCTTTCGCCTTCATACATAATGATGAAAGAAAACCTTGACTCATCAGTATTTACTTCTCTAATGAAGTCTTCTTCCTTTCTCGAGGTAGTTGGACCTCTGTGGTCGACGAAAAGCCTAATCTCTGAGTCGTTAATACTCTCTTTGATAAAAGAAGCGTCTTGCTCTTCTATTCCCCGAAGACTGATTCTTTCTCCTTCGATAAAATTATTGCTCATTCTATTTCACCTTGGAACTTTCTGAACCTAATAACATCCAGATAATTTCCATTCCTAAATATCTCTTCCTTCAAAATACCTTCTTTCTCAAAACCGCATTTTTCCAAAACAGACCTACCCTGTTCATTCCCTTCGATAATATCAGCCCTTATCTTATGTAGATTGAGTTCATCCAAACCATATCTAAGAACCATCTCTATAGCAATTTTACCTGCTCCAGTCCCTCTTATATCGGGTTTCAAAGCTAAGCTTGTGAGGTTCGCTGTTCTATGAAAGTCATCTATATCCTGTAACTTAATCTGGCCTACAGGCTCGGATTCATATTCTATTATGAAGTAAGCCTCTGGCGGAGAGTTCTCGAATTTCTCTACTTTTTCTTCAAATTTTGACCGAGTTAATGGTCTTGGAACTCCTCCAAAA
Source organism: uncultured archaeon (assembly GCA_964604885.1). Taxonomy (GTDB): domain Archaea; phylum Nanohalarchaeota; class Nanosalinia; order Nanosalinales; family Nanosalinaceae; genus Nanohalobium. Next base: position 100,568 of record CAZSAB010000002.1, on the reverse strand, counting down.
TTTTGCTTGACATCATCCATATCATAAATAGATTTTACGAACTCGTAATCTGATACTTCGACAGGTCTCAGTCCCACATCGTGTTTTTGGAAAAACATATGCGTAAATTTGGAAGTATTATCCTTAAGTTTTTTCTTAAACTATCATAATGAAATTATCTCCAAACGCCAAGTAAATTAAAACTTTGTTTAACAAGGTTAAACATAAAGAGCGTCGGCTGTAATGCCTTTAACGTAATTCGGGGAATGAAAAGGCAAGGAGTCCAAACCTACCCCTTATCTATATTTGAGTTCTGTGCTTTCATATAGTTCCATTTCAAGATAAATCTCTTCTCCCCATCCCGGAAGGTACTCTGGTTGCTTAGAAACTAATGGTGCCTTAGTAGGTGCCGCAACCTCAACAACAATACGGTCGTCGTATCCTGGGTCAATAAAAGTGGAGGAGAGATGGTATGTATGGCCTTTTATACTTGTGTCATTGATTCTTGCAAAAAGATCCTCAGGCATTGAGATAGGAACGGTTTCTAGAAGTTCAAACTTTTCTACATCATTCTGGCCGCCAAATTCTCTTCCTTCATAATCTATGTATTGATCTTTTTTACCTTCTAATTCGCTAAAAGCAGTCTCGGCGAAGCTAAGATTTAATCGTCTATCTATAGGAATTTCAAGGGTGTTATCGTCAATTAGAACGTTTCCTCCTACTCCGTATTCGTCTTCTTTTATTATTTCGCCGGCTCTATTTTTTACTTCTTGGGCTGATAGTTGGTCGTCCTTCTCATACATCAAGATTCGAAATATTTTATTTCCTTCCTCAAAGTCTACATAGTTTTGAAGGCTTCTGCCCTCAAAAGTTCCTCTCATACCATCCTCCTCATTTTCCCAGTCATCTATCCAGAAATGGGTAGCGTTTCTTGCGGCGGTGCTTCTCGTGCTTTCAAAAAATTTTTCGCTCTGATTCACCCAGTAATTCATCTCTTTATCTGTGAATGGAAGCCGAAATTCTCCCCTGAAGGCCCTGGTCTCCTCTCCTGTAAAAGCCCAGTTCAGTTCGTCCACAGGGATATCGCTACGGTCATAGATGTCCACTGATTTTATTTTTGCATCATCTTCGGTGGAAATCATAACAGTGTATACTCATAAAAGTATTTATTTGTTGTCACTTTGCAGATAAGATAGATCAAACATGTAGCAACATATACAAAATTAAAACTTAGTTTAGCAGTAGTTGACATATTAAGTGATGGTTAATGTCTCTAAACCGAGTTTGGGAGTGAAATTGTATAAAGCCCTAAATTGTTCAGTATTTGATATTTAATACAATGAAAGGATCTTATACTCTTCTTATCGGTGTTCTAGAAAAGGTTGAGGTAGGCAGTATTGGTGAAATCGAATTCCGGGAAGGTTTCTATGCCTATAATGGTTCGGCTTTTGGTTCTGGAGGTTTGAAGCGTGTTGAGAGGCATAAGGAGAAAGCTAAAGATGGAGTTGATCCGTATTGGCATATTGATTATCTTTTGATTCAACAAAAGGCAGAAATTTTTGAGGTGTTTAAATCTGAGACTGATCATGAGTGTGAGTTAAGTAGGAAAATGTCTGCGATTTTTGGTAGTAGGAATGGTTTTGGTTGCTCGGATTGTGGCTGTGGTTCTCACTTGTTTTATTCTAAAAATCGTGAAAATCTAATGGATTTTTTGGAAAGTTTCTATTTGGAGAGGGAAAGTCTTTAATTTTTATCAGATCTTAATTCAGGTATGGATATTCTCAGTCTTTTCGTAGGCTTGGTTTTAGGATTTATTCTGGGTTCAGGAACATTGCTTTTCTATATGAAGTGGAAGATGACGAGGCAATTGAATGCCATGCAGCAGAATATGGAGGGAATGTTTGATATGACTGAAGATATGATGCAGGACTTTGAAATGGATGAAGAAAGTTTAAGCCAAGAAGAGGAAAAAGAATAGATCCTGTTTATTGTTCCTCGTAGAGCTGGTAGCCGAAGTAGACCTGGTAGAGTCCTGAAAGGCCTACTAGCAGATAGACTACGGCTTCGATCTGTCCGCCCATTACTCCTCCTAGAAGCAGATTTACTACGTTGTAAGCATTTCTTCCTGCACCTGAAATTTGTCCAAGGCCTACAAGACCCCAGTTGACTGCTCCAACAATTATGAGGACTAGTGAGGCCCATTCAAGGTAATTTACGTCTTCCATTTTGATTAACTCACCTCGTAAATGTTTTAGACATTTTTCAAATAAAAGGTTTTGAAAATCCTATTTTCTTTCCTCAATTCTGTCAGCAGTTTCTTCCATTTCCTTTGAAATACTTCTCAACTCATCAATGAATGCTTCTGTACGTGCATTCATCTCCTCCTCGACTTCAATGTTCCTCAAAGCGACACGTAGATGTGATTCCTTAACTTTTGCCATGTACTCTGCCTCATCCATCGTTGCGTCAATGATCTCGTCTAGAAGTCCTGAAAGGACACAGTTCACGACGTGAGGGACATCTCCGTCAAGAGTCTGTTCCTCGTCCATGTTTTCCCTGAAAAGCCTTCTGATACGTCCTTCAGAGAGAGCTAAGTCAGAATTTTCAAGCTTTCCATAATCCTCCGGTATCAAGTCCTCAAAGTTCATAATTAAAATCCTCATTTAATTTCAAATAATCCACACTATCGTGCTCGCCTATTGGTTTATAATCTGCTGTTTCCACATCCACATCAAGTTCCCGGTTGCCATGTTTGATCCGGAAGTAGTTTTCCAATCTCTGAACTATTCCCTCACCAACCTCGCTCAAAATTTTTTCCTGCGTGGGCGGATGCTCTTTGATTTCTCCGTAGATGAATAGATTTGCACCCCCTGGTTTTCCGCTTGATTGATATAATATCTTATTATTTCCTAGATTTACTATTTCTCCATGATCAGGATTTTTGTCTAAAAATTGGTCTCTTTGTCTATCAAGCTTTTCCATTTCGGTATCTTTTTCTAAAGCTTTTACAACTCTCTGAGAACCTACAGTCCACATATCCATTGCACACGTTGAGAAGAGTTATGTAGTTGATGTCCACCTACGGATAAGCTAACAAACCAAAAGATTTATAACACTTAAATGATGTTAATTTTTTGTGAACAATCTATGAAAGCTGAAACCATTGAATCGAAAGCTACATCTAAAGATGACGACGTCCTTGAGTGTCCGAACTGCGGAAGCAGAGCATTTGACAGAGATAGTGCTGCAGGCGAGATCTACTGCAGGGACTGTGGGACAGTCGTGGAAGAAGACAAACTCGATACATCTGGACCGAGAACTTTTTCTGCCGAGGACAGGCAGGACAAGGAGCGTTCAGGAAGCAGTATTACCTATACTCGACACGATAAAGGAATTTCAACCGAAATAGGGTCTGGAAGTATCCAGGGAATGAGTGGAGAAAAGAGAGGCCAGTATTATCGCCTGAGAAAATGGCACTCCAGAAGTTCTGACTCAAAGTCCAGGAACATTAAGACAGCTCTGAGACAGATTTCCGACCTGATAAACAGATTGAATCTCCCAGAATCTGTTGAAGAAGAAGCAGCCAGAATGTACGAGAAAGCGATCGACGAGGACGTGGTCAAAGGAAGAAAGATTGAGAAGATAGCCACAGCAGTCGTCTTTATTGTCTCAAGGAACCAAGAAATACCACGAACTATGAAGGAGTTTAGTGAAGCATCAGGAATTTCAGAAAGAGAACTTGGAAAAAACTACAGGTATGTAGCCAAACAACTGGACATGGATGTTTCAACAATTCTTCCGGAAAATTTTGTACCAAGATACGCTTCAAACCTTGAACTCATGGGCGAGACGCAGGCAGACGCCAGAAACCTGATTCAAAACGCACGTGAAAAAGGACTGACATCCGGAAGAAGTCCTGATGGAATAGCTGCCGCAGCAATCTACTTGTCGGCCAAGAAAAACGATGAGAAAATAACTCAGAGGGAAATAGCCAGGATCGCAGGAGTAACTGAAGTAACGATCAGAAAAGGCACGGAACAGCTTGAGAAAGTAAGAGAACAGGGAGAAAAGTAATAGAAAACAGAGACTTCAGGCTCTCTTGCCCTCCGTCTTCCAATCGTCGATAATATTTCGGCCTTTCGAAGCCTTCTTTGTAGATTCGCTTTCATTTACATGTTCCTCTGCTCTGTGGACACCTTCTTGTGTTCTTGCGTCAGCCTCTGAGTCTCCTTCAAAGACTTCTCCACAGTAAGGACATTCTACTTCTGCATTTGTCATAGACACATTGTCACCATAAAATAACAAAATATTATATGCTTTTTGTTCAAGAGTAAGACACTCATACCAAAATCCTTATGGAATAAAGCAAATTAATATCCTCCACCAATTTTTATAAGTACTTCGGATACTATCTATTTAGGAAAGGCCGGAATGTTCAGTAAATGCGCAAAGAAAGGATGCAGTAGCTTGACAATGCTTTCACTATGCAATCAACACACTGAAGAAAGAGTTTACAGACCTAGGGGTCCGAACAGTCACGTATAAACCCACAGTTTCTGCAGATAAGTTCAAAGGCAACATACTTCTCCATATTGCTTCCAAAATTCCAACAGTCAAATTTTGAATTTTTGGAAGCCACATATACCAGTTAATACCATTCAGGTTCTGAAATTTTAATATCTCCGTGAACTTTGGCCTGGCAAGACAGTCTGAAAGGTCCTTCCAGTACTTCATCTCCCTGAAACCGTTTCAAGGTGTTCTTTTCGTCTTCATTCATCTCTGAAAGATTTTCCATCCCTTCTTCTACTTTAACTCGGCATGTAGTACAGTTACAGAATCCACCGCAGGCATGCATCCATTCAACACCCCCGTGCAAAAGAGCTTGAAGAATGTCCTGTCCATCTTCCGCTTCTACAGTCTCATCCCTATCAACTACCTCGATTTTATGAGTCATATTTCCTAATTCTCTTGAAGTATTTTAACTCCTGACTAGGATGCAATCAGGCTGTAGAGTATCACTGCCATAATAGTCAGCAGTAGTGAGGCTGACCAAGCATTCACGAAGTACCTGTACTCTTCACCAGCAAATCTTTCTACCAGCGCGTCTAGGACATGACCTCCATCCAGTGGTTTGGCTGGAAGCATGTTGAAGAGTCCTATACCTAAGTTTAGGAACGCAACTATCTGGAATACTCCAATAATCCATCCTAGAAAACCACTGTAACTCTGTAAACCATTCTTATACTGTTGGTCTATTCCTGTAAACCTGACGCCGATGTATCCTCCTTCAAAATCTTCTCTGGAGGTGGCCGTAACATTGAACTCTCCCTCAGATGTGTTCAGAACTATGCTGTCTCCAGGTGAGAGGTCTTCAGTGGCAGCTTCTATATCTTCAATCTCTCTCACTTCGTTTTGTCCTAAACTGTATAGGGTTCCGTTTGTCATTCCTGCCTGTGCTGCTGGATAGTCTTCCTGTGCCTGATACATGATTCCGGTTGAGAAGGATACTGCTCCCGTCATGCCGCCCGCAATCAGGATAAACAGTCCTGCCGTCAAATAGTTGGCCCAACTACCGGCACAAAGAACTTTTATCCTGGAAATCCAGTTTCCTTGATCCCAGGCGCCGTGGGATTCTCCTTCAACTTCTTCGCCGCCTGGAAGCATATTTTCTCCTTTAGGCTCCACGAAAGCACCTGGAATTATACCTAATACCAATACTCCGACCGAGTTTATCTCAAAGTTTTCCGAACGGGCGATGATTCCGTGGCTTAGCTCGTGTACAACCATTAAAATTGCTATAGAAATCAGCCATGACTCCGCTGGAATTGAAATTATGCCTGGCTGTGCTGAAACACTGTCTCCTGTACTTGGAAGAGCTACACCTGCTTCACCAGAAGGCTCACCTGTAGACACTACCTCGAAAACCATGCTTCCCATTAACCCTGTGATTAAAACCATTGAGATTATTCCGGCTACTACTCCTAGCCATCCGTATACCTTCCAGAATCTCGGAGCCTTCTTTGCTATCCTCTCAATCATGTCTATTCCATTCTTTGTTCTCCTGAAGAACAGTATACTAACTCTTTCAACGTTTTTTCTATCCCACCACATTAGAAACCCGATAAGTCCAAGAGTACCTAACAGAAAAATTAGGCGTGTGTTTACTTCAACCATACATTCAAACCAGGGACAGTAAATTAAAAACGTATCACCAATGTGGTTGTTTAAAACTTGAATCGGACATCAATTATTATGTCTGAACAACCGCTATTCTGGAGCGATCAACTAGCATATAGAACAGTACAGAAATTTTCAGATCAGGAAGAATACGTCTGCGCCTCCGGAATCAGTCCTTCCGGCATAGTCCACGCAGGAAACTTCCGAGAAATAATAACAACGGATTTCGTCGTAAAATCTCTGCAAAACCGTGGAGAAGATGTACGCTTCATCTACTCGTGGGATGACTACGACCGTTTCAGGAAAGTCCCGGCCAACGTACCAGATGAATGGGAGAAGTACATAGGACTTCCGCTATCGGAAGTACCTGACCCGGACGGATGCCACGACAGTTACGCCGTCCACTTCGAAGGCCGACTGGAAGAGGAACTGGAAGGCATGCACATGAACATAGAGTTCATCCAACAGAGCGAGAAATTCCTTTCCGGAGACTACACCGAACAGATTAAACACGCGATGCAGCACAGAGAAAAAATCAAAGAGATGATGGATAAATACAGGAAAGAACCACTGGAAACACCCTACTTTCCTCTCAGAGTCTACTGCAAGGGCTGTGGAAAAGACTTCACGAAAGTAACAAGCTACGACGGAGAGTATACTGTAGAATATCACTGCGAAGAATGTGAGGACGACTACGAACTAAACTTTGAAGAGAATCCACGGGTAAAACTCCCGTGGCGAGTCGACTGGCCGATGCGCTGGAAGTATGAAGGAGTTGACTTTGAACCAGCAGGAAAAGAACACTCGGCGTCGGGTGGTTCCCGGGACACAGGAAACGAGCTTTCAGAAAGAATATTCGACAAGGAGTCGCCAGTCCACCAGATGTACGAGTTTGTCACCAAGGATGGCGGAAAAATTTCTTCAAGTTCAGGGGAAGACGTTTTCACAATCTCAGAATTGAAGAAGGTTTATAGCCCGGAGATGATCCGTTTCCTTTTCTCCAATACCAAGCCGAACAAGGCGTTTGAGATACCGTTTGAGGATGAGGAGATCTTCCAAAGATATGAGAAGTTTGACAAGATTGAACATCAGTACTTCAATCCGGAAGAACTGGACAACGACAGGGAAAGAGAGCATCGGAGGAGAGTCTACGAGATGGCGATGGTCAAGATACCGGAGCAAGAACCGGTCAGAGTGCCCTTCAAACAGTCAGCATTCGTCGCCCAGACAGTTCCAGAAGAGAATTGGGAAACTAAAGGATTCAATTCTCTGAGAAGAACCGGTCATTTACCAGATGATATCAGTGAGAAGGATAGGAAAAGAACATTGGCTCGCCTAAGAAGAGCCAAAAATTGGGCTCGAGACTACGCACCGGAGGAATACGTCTACGAGATTAACTACGAGCTTCCTGAAGAAGTTAAAGAACAACTTTCCCAGGAAGAGAAGGAAGCAGCAGAGATACTCGCAGAGATGTTGGAAACAGAATCGTGGGAAGACCAGGACGACCTTGACGGCAAGGTTTTTGACATTAAGGAGGAGACTGAACTGGGAACTGGAGACTTCTTCACTTCCATCTACAAGATGATTTTATCGAGAGAGAACGGCCCAAGGCTTTCCCGGTTGATCATCTCTATCGGTTCTGAGGATTCGGCCGAAATCCTGAGGCAGGCGAGTTAGACTGTTGTGGAGAAAGCTGAGGATACCAACAGTAATGAGACGCCGATTATCGAACCCATTGAGATAGAGGGTAATCGGAAGTTCCTAGAGTGAATAAGAAATACGCTTTTATTTGTCAAAAAGAACTAGACTTTTTATTGGAGGGATGAGAATAGTTCAGTAATGTCTCATTTTAGTGGTAGCCTGGAGGACCAGTTTTCAGATCTGAATTCGTCTGAAGAAGGTTTAAGCAGTGAAGAGGCTGAAAGAAGACTAAAGGAGCAAGGTGAGAACAGGATTGAGAGCGAAGATTCTGTTTCGATTTTCAAGATTTTATTAAATCAGTTTCAGGATAATTTGATTTATTTGTTGCTTGCTGCTGGCATACTTTCTCTTGTAATCGGCTTTGTGCCTGGCCACACTCCAGAGTATCGTGAAGCTGGAGTAATTTTTCTTATTTTGGTTGCAAATGGATTGTTTGGTTTTATTCAGGATTACAGGGCTGAAAAGTCTATTGAAGCTTTAAAGGAGATGTCTACTCCAAGCGCCACAGTTTTGAGAGACGGTAAAAAGGTTGAGGTAGACTCTACTCAGGTTGTTCCAGGGGATGTTGTCTTCCTTGATCAGGGCGACGCTGTCCCAGCAGATGCGAGAATTATCGAAGCAGAATCTCTTTCCACAGATGAATCAGCTTTGACAGGTGAAAGCCAGAACGTTTCCAAGAATCCTGGTGAGGTTTCAGATAACGCAGCTGTGGCTGACAGAAGCAACATGGTATTCATGAATACGCATGTCGTTAAGGGAAGAGGCAAAGCTGTTGTTACCGATACAGGCATGGATACAGAGGTTGGAGATATAGCTGAGGAGCTTGAGGACGCCGATCAAAAGCAAACCCCGTTCCAGGAAGAAGTCGACGACCTCGGTAGAAGAATCGGTATGCTTGTCATAGGAATAGTAAGCTTCACAGCGTTAATTCAGTTCCTACTGACCGGCGCTGATTTAATTACTGTTTTACTTCTTGCTATAGGTTTATCGGTTGCTGCAATTCCAGAATCTCTTCCGGCTATAGTTACTTTAACACTGGCTCTGGGATCTCGTAAACTTCTGGACAAAAATGCTCTGGTGAGGCGTTTACCAGTTGTTGAAGCTTTAGGTTCTGTAGATCATATCGTTACCGACAAGACAGGTACTTTGACAGAAGGAACTATGACAGTGGAGGAAGTCTATTTCCAGGGAGAAGAATTCCATGTTACCGGCGCTGGTACTTCAACAAACGGCCAATTTAAGAGAGAAGGACATGAGACTGATTCCGGATATCTTGAACCACTGCTGGAGTGTGGCATGATCTGTAATAACGCTGAGAAAACTGAGGAAGGGTTTAGAGGAGAGCCTACGGAGATAGCACTTCTGGTGTCTGGAATGAAATCTGGGTTAGAGGAGAATCAGGATAGACAGAGAAGTGTTCCGTTTTCATCCGACAGAAAGAGGATGACAGCTGTCAAAGATGATACTGCCTATATGAAAGGTGCTCCGGAAGTAGTTCTGGAAAGATGTGATAAAATACTTCTCGATGGAGACGAAAAAGAACTGACTGATGAGAGAAGGCAAGATGTGCTCGATAAGAACCATGAATTTGCCAGGGACGCCCTCCGTGTTCTCGGATTTGCTAGAAAGCAAGTAAATGATTCTGGTGTCAGTGATGAGGAGCTGGAGTCTGAAATGACTTTCTTGGGGCTTCAAGGAATGATTGATCCGGCGCGTGAAGAAGTAAATGACGCAGTTGAAGATTGTAGGACAGCAGGCATTGGAGTAGTTATGGCGACCGGTGATAACATCGAGACTGCGAAAGCGATTGGTGAAGAGCTTGGTTTTGACCCTGAGAGTGCGATGAGAGGTCCAGAAATTGACAAGCTCTCGGATGAAGAGTTGCAGGAAAAGGTGCAGGAGGTAGAAATATTTGCAAGAGTTTCACCAGAGCACAAGGTTAGAATACTTGAAGCATTGCAGGATCAGGGCTATAACGTTGCAATGACAGGAGACGGTGTAAACGATGCTCCAGCTCTTAAAAATTCGGATGTCGGCGTTGCAATGGGTCAGAGAGGAACAGACGTAGCTAAAAAAAGCAGTGACATGGTTTTACAGGATGACAACTTCGTTACAATAAGAGACGCAATTTCCGAGGGCAGAGCCATCTTCGACAACATCAGAAAGGTAACGAATCAGCTCTTATCCACCAACTCTGGAGAAGTAATGTTTGTCTTCCTTGGAACGTTAATAGGAGGTTTATTCTTCCCAGAATACTTCTCGAGTGGAGATTCAGTTGTTTTAACTGCATTAATGATTCTATGGGTTAACTTCGCCAGTGACGGCCCACCAGCTATTGCATTAGGTAAAGATCCAAAGGTCAAAGGAATAATGAAGAGAGATCCACGTGGAAGAGATGAACCAATCTTAGATAAAAAGATTCTCTCAATGATAGCAGTAACAGGGCCTCTTGCAGCCACTATTATGCTACCAGTGTTCTTCATGAACATCGAAAACTTTGCATACGCACAGACAATGCTCTTCATGGCACTGGCGTTCTTCGAGATAATGATGTTCCAAGTAATCAGAAGAGACTACGGCCTCAGGCTAAAACAAAACCTCTATCTCGTAGTAGCAATGCTAACCGCATCACTCACACACCTAGCGATACTATACACACCGCTCTCAAAACTCTTCCAGACTGTACCGCTACGACCACATCACTGGTTACAGGTAGGAATAGTCCTCGGAGTATTTACAGTACTTGAATACGGATTCAGAAGAATGCTTTCAAGAAAATACGGCGAGCGAGTAGGCCAGTTTGAAGACAGTTAGTGAGACCACAAATTTTTTTATCTTCATTGCACGGAATACCTCATTAATTCTATAGCAACGAATTATTTTTGAAAGATTGATCTGATATATTTCGATAAGTACTTTTTTTTTCGAATTAAGTAAATTCAATCCAAAAATTGCTACCCTCCGCATTTTGAAGTATTCGCTTTCGAAGATTGCAATTAAATATTTCATTCCCATCATTAAATTTATTTACATCCTATTTGAGTTTTAGAAAATATGAAAGGCGTGCGTAACATTGGGAAGGTTGGATCAATACTTATATTGTCAATTGCAGCGACAAATCTCGCCATGGGGAATATTGTCTTTGACCATGACCAGCCGATATAAAATCAAGAACAGCCCACTTGAATTGAGCAACAACTCCATCCTTGGTGTAGGTGATTTTCAGTCAGGTGTTAATTATATTCCCGGAGATGTAAACCATGACGGAATGGTGTCAGCTGAGGATGCAATAGCTATATAAGAACATTTGGCAAATGTTGGATCTCCTTTTACAGACAGTCAAGGAAACGTGAGAAAAGCATGCTTAATTGAACAAGGAGACAACAGTGTAGACATAAAAGACGCTGTTCTCATACAACAATTACTTCATCCTCAGGTCAGCACAGGAAGAGATACAAACTTCGATCTCAAATCAAGAATGATGAAAAAGGATTCACCTTTCGTGTTGGATAATATGTCCCTGAGTTCTGACCTAAGCAACCCAGACAAATTTGAGTATATATTCAATCCCTCGCTGAATGCCCAGGGATCCGTCAAATTCAATCTTGAAGAGATCAAATCGATTCAATTTAGTGAGACGAACAACATGCGCACGTGCGACAGCAATTCAGAAGGAGAAATAAGATACAACGGTGGGGAACACATGGCACGTGACGGACAAAGCTGGAAGTCCATGTACTGAAAAAGCAATTAAAATTTTTTGGCATCGTGTTGGAGCTGGATGGATGTAATGAATGATCATTTGACCTCAAGACGGCCAGAGTCTTCGTTGCGCTTTTAAAAAAGATATCTTAACATTTGTTGGCTGACCAATTACTTCACGGAAAAATCAATTTTTAATTCCTAATATCAGAAACCTTAATCTCACCACGTATTGCGTATTTATAATTTTTAGATGTCGTGGGTTAAACTCAATCTGTCTTCCAATTTGGTGGTAAAGAGCATATAGTTGTTCTCCAGAGAATAATGTTCACAATGAAATCACCCATAAAAAGTTATCATATAATAACATTTTATCTTTCTTTTTTAATAAAGATCGCATCTAGCCAATTTATCGAATAAAAGCTTTCGTAATAGATTTACTGATTTCTACAAGTTCATGTAACAACTGGTTTAGATAAAATTTCTTCACAGGCACTTTACCTACATTATTGAAAGGCCTTGTAATGTAAGTGGCTTCATTTATTTGCCAATACCCCCTGCCCAAATGTATTCGGCTCTACAGTAGTCGACCATTTCTAAAGTAAATATTATTTTATTAAATCCGATATATAGGAAATCAACAGATTTGCAATTCATATATTTTCCGCCAGTCATTAATCAAATAAAAATCGGTTAAAGGTCCGACATCGGTAGTTTGAATCAAAACAATCATCGAATATCTCCTCGTGGCTTTCACATCTGATTCAAATACGACATATTCACCAGCGAAATTAAATAAGTGGACTTCATAATCTGGAATACTGTTTAAGTTTGAATCCAGTGAACTACATCAAAAATCTTTATAATTGATCAGTAGAAGTATGCTGATTAACATTATTAACATGCAAGATAGAAGTTGTGTTATGTTTAAATGAATCAATAACTTACTACTGAATTATCAGTCGAGGAAGGCAAAAGCAGAAAAACAGTCCATAAATAGTCAATGCTTCACGTGTTAAAAACAAATGGGCGGCTCATATCTTGAAGTTCAACGATGCAGCTTATCGGTAACTTTTCTCCTTGGATCAAAAACCTATTGACCATTAACTCATGAATTAGACAGGAATTTTTATATCAAATCCTATACTGTGAAGGTTATTTTTCCTGTGTCGTCGCCTGTGTTCAAAACTGCGGTGTAAGTTCCGTCGCTTAGATCACTTATATCATATTCAAGTAAGTCTGTGCCACCTTCTGGAGCCGTGTCGAATATTTCAGTTTTCACTGTTGAGCCGTAAAGGAGGTCCTCTAGGTCAACCGGATCGCCGGGCTCATGGCCCTGGATAATCCTGTTTGCTTCATCTGTCTGCGGTGTAATTGTTAGTTGGGCATTATCCCGTGCTCCCATCCCGCCTGTGTTCTTCACATCCGCATATAGACTTCCCTGGTCTGTCGAGAGGTCATCGGCTGACACATGACGCGGGCCCCGGATTTCTGCTAAGTACTGTTGGATGAGGACTGCGTCAGTAATGTCTACGCCACCGCTTCTTCGTACATCTGCCAGTTCCTGATTAAAGGGATTTGGATCAAGCTCAGCTAGGTATCTCTGAATACGAACCGCATCCACAATATCGATTTCACCATCCATATCAACATCTCCGACCTGGTGTTTGATCGCAGGGTCTTCTTCAGTTACGGTTACAGACAAATTCGATGAGTAGATTCTTGTGCCCACATCTGAATCCATTTCTACTCGATAATCTCCTGGATCACCGAATTTGACTGTAAAAGAATCTCCTTTTCCAGATTTTACCATATCTCCATTTTTAATGAGGTCCCAAGTATTCTCATCAATCGCTGATAATTTGGCAGGATCACCTATCAAGCTGTAAGTTTTCTCATCACCAACTTCAGCAGAATTATCACCTTCAATACCCGCACCCAACGCCTCTAAAGATGAGGTAGCTGAATACTCATCAACAATGTTCCCATCATTTATTGCTTGGAGAATCAAATCAAATTCCCCTACATCATCTACTGCATCATCTGGATCGGTCAATAGATCCCATTCATTGGGCAGGCTCTGGGTTTTAGTATCATAGGATATATTTCCATCTTGATCAGTCACTGTAAATGCAAATTTGTCTGCCATACCAGGATTAATCGCGCTGGGCTCCACTTTGAAGATATCCCCCGCCACACCAGTCGCCATCTCAACACTAAAACTGACATCAGGCAAATTACCTGAATCTCCGTCAAACGCCTTTATTTTGTTTTTTTTAGTAGGGTTATCTACAACTCCATAGAGTTCTCCATCAGCTAACATGTTAGGAGTATCGATTTCATCTATATCAGCAACAGGCGGAACAGTTGTACTATGATTTTCCTTACCCTTCCCATTGTTGAAGGCCGCTGAAAGATCGTCCAAGTCGTAAATCTTTATCCCTGGAAAATCTGCTTGACCGGCGCCCTGGAATCCGACAGCTAGGTGTTCTTCATCTGAAATAAGTTCAGTAACCCTAAAGTCCCAATCCTCAAAGACGACTCCGTCACCGCTCTCGAGGTCAACACCGTAGAACTGTCCATCTACTGTTCCTCCAAACACAAATGCATCGTCACCATCCTGATATGGAACAGGAGAAGTCTCATCGAGTTTTCCTCCTCCGAAATTACTGAAGCTGAAAACCTGGTCACCAAAACTTGAATCATCGTTTGCCCTTCTTCCAACCGTCGCACCATTATTATTATACACGTAGACATCTCCAACATTCGGAAAATCCTCAACAAGAACTGCACCCTCCCGAGGACCAGCGTTAGGCAGCTTAAAACTTCTTAATTCCTGGATATCTTCATCATTTTCTTCAAATTCTAGCATTCTCATGAAGGTGTCACTACTTGGATTTTGGTCAGCGCCTCCGTAAACAAACTGTCCATCGGAGTTGACAGTAGCAGCCCTCGGGGCTATCGCGCCCTTTGAGCTATTATTATATCGGTCTTGGACATTTAGTTGTTTGTCGAAGACTGCGACAGGCCCAGTTCCTGCCCCGAATGCTGCTATATAACCGCTATTAAGAGAAACTATGTCGGATATTGCTTCCACAAAAGCCTCGTGTTCTAACGCTCCATCGTTTACATCAAGAGCCTTTAAATTCCCCTTTGAATCTGATCCATAGAGCTTGCCGTGAGCCACCGTTGGGGCATGATTTAAACTTCCTTCCATTCCTACCTGCCATTTCTTATCTCCGTTTTGTCTTTCGAACGCTATGAGACGGTCATTCCAGTCATCAGCTACATAAATATTTTTTTCATCGGCTACAACTTTTGAATTATTGGCTACTCCTTCTTGAGTCTCCATATTTCGTTTTATATTTTCTGTGGGCATCTGCCCAGAACTGTCCGCAATTCCCGTGTTTTGCAGGTCATTTTCTACTGAAGTCCAGTCCTCTTTAAACTGGCCTTCTTCGAGCTGTTTTTCAACACCTTCTAAATCTTTTGTATCTGTGTCTCTCTGTGAATCGTCGCTGTTTTCATCTAAGTTAGGTGCTAGGGCGCTGAACACTGCTCCGGCAGTAGTTGTTACGACGTCTCGACGTGTTAGCACATTGTCCCATTACTGAGTAAAGAATTTAAATCATTTTGCTGCTGAAAGGGTTCAGCACCAGCTTCCTATGCAGATTCCTCCTGCTGATGTGGGTATGCCTCTAGGGTCTTGGCCATTTATTTTAATCATTATTGGTCCGTCCATCATGCCGTCACCGTTTTGACCCGTACCGTATAACTCGGATGGAGGTGCATTACCGACAAAATCTTCACATTTTGATCCTATGCATAGTTGTTCGTTTGCGTCGATGCTGATTTGATCCGTTACTTTTACTGTTCCGTTTAGATCTCCACGTTCCCTGTTCAGATATTTGGTTTTTGGTGTTCCTTCGTTTGGTGCTTGGTTACCTGTTGATTCTTGACAATGGCTTCCGATACAGAAAGGCGGTGGATTATTGAAAAGGGTGTTTTCGGGCAGGACTATTGATACGCTTCCTGTGGTTCCCCCCCATGCTAATGTGTTTACTTGACCTCCTCCTTCATGTAATGCTCCGACTGGCTGGGTTGTACTGGTGTTGTCTATTGTTAGTGTGGAACTGTTTTTCCTCATCTCTGCATCAAGTACTTCATATTTGTAGCGGAATACGCCTTGACCTGGGCTTTCCTTCTTTTTTACTGAAGCTGTGCTTCCTGAAAGAGTTCCATCATCTATCATGTTTCCATTTCTGTACAGTTTGTAATTGACTAAGGTGGAACTGGATTCGAATTTCCCGGTTATGTTTATTTCATAATCCAGTTTTGGATTGCCTTCTGAATCAATATTTAATACTAAAAATTCATCTGCTAGACTTGTACGTTCCTCTTCATTCTCTACCGCTTCCCTCGAATCTTCAACTAAACCTTGAACCGTGAATCCAGCAAAACCTATTAAAACAATTGCAATCATTAACAATAATACAACTGCTAATTCAGCCGTTAACCCTTTATCTTTGAAATGTTTGGAAATATCTTAATTCACCTCAAATTCAGTAAAGGTTCTTTCAGTTGCAGTTGTGACAACCCATGTGTCCGCCGGCATCTGGGTCGCATCTTACTTCGCCTGCCGAACCGGAGCTGCAAGAGTTACTGCCAGCATCGGTCGATGTTAAATTCATTGCTTCCGGTTTTACTAACTCAGTTTCCACTTTACTGGTTCCTCTGTACTAACGTCGTATGTAATGTTGGCTTTAAAATTTGTGCCATTTACAAAGTTTATCGGGAAAGCATTATTTTGTGTAGAGATTCCTGGTCCTAATATCGTTTCCGGTCATATTCAAGTCACTTTGTTCAACCGAAGATTTTCTGAATGATCGAATACTATGTTGGAGGTTGCGAGTCCAGCAAACATGAGAGTCAGGAGTGCGACACCCACTAAGCGAACACAATCTATAATTTAATAATGTACTATATAGATTTAAATATTCTTTGAGAGTTGAGTTCCAATCTCTGTCGGTCTTTGAGTAGTCAGAAGCTTTAACCTTTTTATGAAGGTCACCAGGTACTTATTCTCCGTTTTTAAGTCTGTAATCATTGCTTGGGGGCTCCAGTTTACCCTTACCGCATTTTTGTCTATGTCGAGCTTTTTTAAAAGTCCAAAATTGCGTTTCGGACATAAAGTTATTTTCACGGTTTGAAATTAGAAGGGGACTGGGCTTTGGTTGACCCAATGTTCCTACCGTCAGCTTTGGTAACAATTAAAAGGTTTATTCAATAGGAGGAGCCGGATTTGAACCGGGTCATATACAAACATAGTTGGAAATGTCAAGATTTATGATGGTTCCGTAAGTTCTGGGGCCGAAAAACGAAAGACTTAAATTTATTAACTGTCTACTATTTATTAGTCACAACAACGTCGAAATCTGAACAATTTGCTGGCGAATTCGCTCCTAATAAGTTCACAGGTGCGGATGGAACTTCGAAAGAAGAGTTTTTTGAGAGAGCTGTCAAGCTGGAATCAGGCATTCAACTCTACTTAAGCGATTTAGTAATGCCCAGCCATGAGGATATGACACGGCTAGCTCTGGATCCCGATGTTGATTCTCTAGAATTGCAGCGTGGAAACCATCCAATGCTGAAGAAAAGAGGCTGGGAAGAAAACTGGAGACACTTCCGTGTAGGCGACAGAGAAGAATTTGAAGAAAACAGCGAGTTAGAATTCAAATGGGAGGTTGAACCAGAAGATAGACCAAACTATCTTGAGGACACTCCACTTGTTGAGACGATGTTCTCCGATGTATTTGAGGACTTGAAATACAAGAACCAGCACGGTCCTTGGGCTCTGAAGAAGCCTGTTTATCCTGAAGACAGATACGAGCACTCTATAGGAGTCATGAACCTGCTCAGAAGACACGGTGCATCAGTAGGCGAACAATTAGCAGGTCTCTTACATGACATAGGTCATGGGCCAATGTCTCACTGGGCTGAGGAAGTTGACAGCAAGCTATCAGAAGCAAAGTCTAACCACGAATTACATGAGGATTTGCTTGAGGAGAGGTTAAAGGATTCTGAACTTGCTCAGGAGTTTGAGAAATTCAACTCAATAAGTCTCGACCAAGTTATAGATGACTACAAAAATGACAGATTTGGGCTTCTGGAGGCCTCAAAGCCTGATATATGCGGCGATAGATGGGACTATTTTATCAGAGAAGCTTTGGTTTACGGTGCCTTATCTGATGCCGAGGAAACATTCGGTCCTATTGACGACCATCCAGGTTCTGATGAGTACCCTGACTGGAACTCGAGAGAAGACATAGCAAGATGGAATGACGCAGTAGAAGCCTATTCAGAAACATACGACGGTTCAAAACATGAAGCATTCAAGCTTGAAGCGAGACAAAAAGACAGTAAATTTGTGATGAATGACCCAGTAGCTGCGGCCGAAGCAGCCAGAGCATTTATTGACATGAGCAGAGGTTTCTGGTGGAACACTGCTCATAGAGTCCAATCCGAAGCCTATGCATGTCTTGCAGCCGAGGCAATTGAAGAGACAGGAGTTTCCCAAACAGAATTCTTCGAAATGACAGACCAAGAAGCTGTAGAAACGATGAGAAACTATGATGCAGAAACACTCGAAGCAATAGATGAGTACTTTGTACGGGAGAATATTCAGATAGTAGGGGAAGAAGATGACTGGGACATGAGATTGGATGGATACGAATGGGAGGGCGAGGTTGACCCGCAAGAAGGAACAGGATACCATAACTCGATTGACCCACCTGTCAAGACTGATAGTGAAGTTAAAAGAGCATCAGAATATGAGCAAAATGAGGGCTTGAAAGAATCAATAGAGCAACATGAAGAATGGGCTGCAGAGGATAAATATGTTAAAGTGGATGAATTTGATTTCAACCTAATTTCGGATTACCTTTAAATTCTAAGTTACTAATGATATGAGGCAGT
This sequence comes from uncultured archaeon, assembly GCA_964604885.1. Taxonomy (GTDB): domain Archaea; phylum Nanohalarchaeota; class Nanosalinia; order Nanosalinales; family Nanosalinaceae; genus Nanohalobium. Next base: position 82,034 of record CAZSAB010000002.1, on the reverse strand, counting down.
TTCGGGATTTCTATAAAATCTGGAGATATGCAATTGGCAGGACCCGGATTTGAACCGGGGTCTGGCCGTCCCAAACGGCCAATGATAGTCCGCTACACCATCCCGCCTTATATGTATTTCATTCTAGATACAAGTCTTTTAAAGTGATTTTTGTTAAAGTACGGTGGAATTATTTTTGGCTGTTAATTTGATGTTTTTTTGGTTTTATGCCGAGAGTATACCTGTTTGATTAAAAATCCTTTTATCACATTGTTCCTTTATGGTAGAATTCGAGACTATTGAGAAGGAGAGGCGTGATTACGGTAATTATCCGGGGAAGAAGTTTATTAAGGCTTCTAGGAATAATGCTATCCAGGATGATAGAAGTGAGAATAGTTTTATCCAGATAGCGACTGGATATTACAGCGATGATGATCAGCCACAGTATAATAAACGGTTCACGGTGACGACGGATCAATAAGCTGTAGATCATATAGTTGAGGAATTACCTAAAATGTTTGAGAAAGATTAAGAGCAAGGTTGAAGAGTCTAAAGTGAAGTGTGTTCCCCTATCAATGCCTCATTAAGGTCTGTATCCTCTATCTCACAGTTGCTGTCGACTACTGTGCCTCTAATCTCAGAATCTCTGATCTCGGAATTTGAGAAAACCACGGTATTTTCTAAAGTCGTATTCTCTATTTCAGAACCTTCCATCAAGAATACATTGTCTCTTATCTTACAGCCTGTGGTTTCTCCGTTGATTATGTTGTCTTCCATGACTTCGCCGAGTGCGTCAAGATATCCCTGTCTTGTACCGACATCGAACCAGTGTCCATCAAAGGAGAAGGCGTACATGTCTACCCTCAGATGTGCCCATTCGATCAGTCTTCCAGGCTCATCCAAGTACTGCTCTTTCGGTACATCTGTTTCTCGGAAGTGCTTTTCATATTTGTTAAACAGGTCTACATGTTCTTCCGGAAAGTAGTAGCATGCTGTGGAAGCCAATGTGCTCGGAGGTTCCTCCGGTTTTTCCTCAAATCCTGTTATTTCGTTTCCTTCAGTATCTACTATTCCAAAACTTGAAGCCATCTCTGTATCTTTAACGTCGTAGACTACGTTTGCAGGTCCTCTATTCTGGGCAAAGTTAATGAACTCGCCAATATCAAAACTGTATACGTTGTCTCCTCCGACAATCAGCAGGTCGTCTTCAAGATCCTCTGAATCCTTTAACTTCAGAATTGCACCGATTGTTCCGGGCTTGTCTGCTTCAGAATCTTGATCCTCGACAACAACATTCACATTGTCTCTATCGTATTCCTCTGCATAGTCTTCAAATTCCTCAGCAAACTTTGCGTTCGTTGAAATTATTATTTCATCCAGATCAGCTAAGTCCTCTACAATACGGTCTATTATCGGTTCTTCTCCTAGTGGGAGCAGTGGTTTTGCCCTGTTTTTGGTGATCGGCCATAGACGTGTTGCGTGTCCTCCTGCAAGTATAACTGCTTTCATCTTTACCAGATAATATAAAGTAATACTTCGGAGGTTAAAACTGTTTCCCGAGGATACTCAAAGAAAATTAAGAACAGGAGTTCATCTAGGAAATCTGAGCGATCAGAAAGAAGAAGTCAGAGATATCGGGAGTATAGCAGAGAAGATATAAAGGGCTTGAGCAAGCTTGCTGATTAAAGTGAGGCAGGGAAGATGAGACGACGCCTGATTCGGAGAAAAGTTAATCGCCTCAATAGAAGATACGTTTAGAAGCCAGAGGCTGATCCTGTGGAAGTCTAGATTCTTAATTCTATCTGTTTTCCAACAGACTCAAGAAAGTTTTCTAAAAATTCTACGCTTTCCTCGCCGACGGCTATTTCCTGAGGAATGAGGACTAATTCATCGTCCAGCCGGGGAATTACAGGAGATTGTTCTCATAATGTTTAAACCCAAAAAGATAGGAAATACATTGAAGGTATGACCCTGCAAAAAACCGTCCTTCATGTCGACATGGATGCATTTTATGCATCAGTTGAGAAAAACAGGAAAGACCTGAAAGGAGCAGTAGTTGTATGCGTATACTCTGGGCGCACAGAAGATTCCGGAGCTGTTTCTACCTGTAGCTATGAGGCTCGTGAGCTAGGAATTCATGCGGCGATGCCGATAACTAGAGCCAAAGATATAGCAGAGAAATCGGATCAGAAAGTTCATTTCGTCGGCATGGACAAGGAGTACTACAGAAATGTGTCAGACAGCATCAGTGACGAAATATACGATAAATACGCTGAGGCAATTGAACAGGCCTCTATCGACGAGGCATTCCTGAAAATAGATGAAGATATGGATCAAGCGGTTGAAATAGCTGAAGAGATACAGGGAGAAGTTAGAAGAGAGTTCCAACTTACCTGTTCAATCGGTGTTGCGCAAAACAAGTTAGTGGCGAAGATTGCCTCAGACCAAGAGAAGCCCAAAGGATTGACAGTTGTGTGGGAGAATGAAGTCAGAGAGTTCATGTACAACTTGGAGTTAGGTGATATCCATGGAATAGGTGAAATAACGAAAAAGGAACTTGAAGCTCTTGGAATAGACTCTGTAGAAAAGTTAGCGGAAGCAAAAACCGCTCTGCTGGTTGAAGAATTTGGTGAAAACCTCGGCCTAGCATTGAAGGAAAAAGCACAGGGAAAAGATAGTTCCGAGGTCAAACCACAGGATCAGAAACAAATTACAAGAATAACTACTTTGGGAGAGAACTCTAATAGATCTTCCTACATCAAAAAATATTTCCCGGATCTAGCTGAAGAAATAACTGAGAAAGCAGAGAAAAAAGGCGTGGGATTCAGGAAGGTTTCTCTCATAGTTATAGATGACGAGATCCAGATGCATACTCGCAGCAGTACTTTGAAAAGCAATGTCCAGAGCAAAAAACACATAATACAGAATGGAGAAAAGTTGTTGAAAGACTTCCTAGACGTCTTCTCCGGCCAGGTAAGAAGAATAGGATTGAGGATAGGAGATCTGAAAGAAATAAAAGATCAAAGCAGCCTAAGAGAGTTTTAAACTACTCTAGCCTCATTGCATCCAAGTTCTGAGGTGCTGAAGTATCAATGTGAAGAATCTTGTGCAGTGCTGAGGCCAAGCTGTAACACTTCTTCTCCTCTCCGTGGTTTGTGAATATCCTGTTTGGGGTGCTCCGTAGATCCTTCGCGAAGTCTATGATCTGTTCTCTGTCGCTATGAGCTGAGAAACCTGATACCGTGTTTACATCCAGGTTGACGTCGACTTTCTTGCCGTTTATCTCTACAGAGTCGGCGCCATCCTGAATCTTACGTCCGAGAGAGCCTGCGAACTGGTATCCTACGAAGATTAATGCGTTGTCAGGATCGCTGGCTTCTTTCTCAAGGTATGATAATACAGGGCCTCCCGTGATAGATCCTGAAGTTGTCAAGATTATGCAGGGGCCTTCCTCGAATACTTCTTTACGTTCGTTATGACTTCCAATTGTCTCAATATTATCCTGTAGGAATGGACTGTTCTCCTTCTCGAAGACTTTCTTCTGAACTTTCTTGGACAAAAATTCTGGGTAAGCAGTGTGGAGGGCGTTAACGTCCCGAATCATACCATCAATAAATACCGGATAGTCGAAGTAACTTCGATCCATTTCATCCGCCAGAAGACCTAGGACTTCCTGTGAACGGCCGACAGCGAAAGCCGGCACCATAACCTTTCCTCCCTTGTTCAGCGTCTGTTTAACCTTTGAGAGGAATTTCTTGTTTGCCTCTTCTCTTGGCGTCTGTTCGTCATCCCTGCCGCCGTAAGTCGACTCCGTTATCATAGTCTCAACGCGCTGGAAGTCTGTATCTGCTTCCCGAAGCATCTCAGTATTGTCGTAGTTATAATCACCTGTATAGAGAATATTATGCAGTCCCTCTCCAACGTGAAGGTGAACCAGTGAGCTTCCAATAATGTGACCGGCATTCTTCAATGTCAATCTCATGTCCGGTGTTATATCAGTTACTTCCCCATATTCCGGAGTAATAGTTCTCTTCACCGCTTTTTTAATGGCTGAGGAATCATAAGGAGCTCTATTGTTCTCCGAATGTGCTAATCCAATGTAGTCAAGAGTCAGCATAATCATGAGATCTCTAGTAGGTTCGGTACAGTACAGAGGACCATCATAACCCATTTTATACAGGTAAGGAATCATTCCAATATGGTCCATATGTGCGTGAGAGACAACGACAGCGTCAAGATCCTTCAGATCAAGCTCAGGAGCGTTAAGATAAGGGAAGTTTTCAGTACTTCCGGATTCTGCCGCTGGGTTAATTCCAGCATCAAGAAGTACGTTTGATTCTTCTGTTTGGAGCAGGAAGCAGCTTCTCCCAACCTGTCTACATCCGCCTAGGCCTGAAACTCTAACCCATTCATCTCCGACCGATTTATCCAGTCTGATTTTCTTTCCTACATCATGAAGAAAGTCCTTCCTGAACTCTGGGTCTTCGACGGTCAATTCGCGTGCCCTATTAACTACCTTGGAGTCGATCGCCGGCACTCTTTCTACTTGCGGACTCCACAGTGTTTCCTCTTTGATTTCGTCTAGACCGGATCCATGTTCGCCGATCACTTCTCCTGGTTTCTCCGCCCTAATTACCATTTTTCCAAGTGAAGGCTGCATTATTACTTCTTCAAGACCTGCTTTCTCACTTACTAAGTCTTTAACCTTCTTTTTTGCATTTTCAGGAGATCTGAACAGCTTTGATGAAGGTCTAACTTCCACTCGCTTTTTTATCTCTGATACAATCTCTTTCACTGTATCAGAGTTATCCAAGAAGAACTCCTCACTGTCGGTGTATATTACTATGTCTGATCCTTCGTATTTGAGTTCTGATATGTCCGCGTGCGGCGGCAAAAAGTTTTTTACATCGTCTAGCTCTTCCATTGGTTGATCAACTTTGCTGTGTGAATAATGATTGAGAACAGGCAAGAAGTATCTATATGAAACTAAAAGGAATTGATATGTATTTTCTGCTTCAGGCCGTTCTCTAATTTATTTCAGTTTGTTTTCTACTTCTTTGTCTTCCATGATTTCAAATCCGTCTTCCGTTATCTCTGCGACCATGATTCCGTTTCCGGATGCTGTGTCTCTCTCCATTGCTGCCTGGATTGCTCTTGAAGCTACTTTCTTTCCTTCCTCGTGGTTGATTCCTTCTTCGTGGTTGTCTTCTAGGACACCAAATGCCATCTGGCTTCCCGACCCTGTCGCAGTATAACCTTCGTGAGGCATTAATCCTCCTGCAGGATCTAGGCTGTAGACAATGCCTCCATCCTCATCGATACCTCCGAGAATAAATTGATTCATGAACGGCATCATTTTGTTGTTATGTAGAATGTTCGAGAGAAGTGTTCCTGCTCCTTTAACGGAAAGTTCTTTGGTTTCCAGTTTGTGGAGTTTTAGCTGAGATCTCATGATTCTGACGATTCTCTGTGCATCTCCTACGCTTCCAGCAATCGTCAAGCCCAAATTATCGTCTAGTTCGAATACTTTTTTGGCTGTCTTGTTGCTGACCAGTCTTCCACCTAGTGCTGCTCTCTTGTCTGCGGCCAGGATTACTCCTTCATCTGTTGTCATTCCTAGCGTTGTAGTACCGGTTTCAAACTCTTCCATGTCCTTTTTTTCTTGCTGCATTTGATTCATGATTGAAAACCTCCTTCAAAACCTCAGAAATCCTTGCCGGGGGAAATAGACCTGCCCGGAAAATCTTGAATTTTCTATATCAAAATTTCCCTGCCTAGATTTATATAGGTGATCCGATTTCTAGCCTGTTCCAACAAAACACTTACTGTGATACCTGAAAACCTGTTTCTGGAAAGCCTATCGGTAAACAGCCAAGTAATAATACAGCTGGCAAGATTTCTGATAACACTCGGCATAGGTATTTTAGCCACCAGATTAGTCCTGATGCCATTCACACATAGAATTCTGGTACGCAACAGGGACGAAAAAACATTTCACAGCATGGTAAACTTCGTCGGAATAATTGGATTATTCCTTTCGCTGACCCTAGCCCTTCAGGCAGGTTCTTTTGGAAACCTGACAACAATCATCGGAGCAATCGCCGCCGCTCTCACAGTAGCTATAGGATTCGGCATGCGAGAAAAAGTCGGTAATATGGTTTCAGGCCTATTTATCTACTTCGAAAATCCATTTATCTAAGGAGACTACATCAAATCGGGAGAAATTGAAGGAATAGTCAAGGAAATTCACATGAGAGACACAATCCTGAACGGAGCAGAGAAAACAGTAGTTACAAACTCCAGACTGATGAATAACCCTCTGAAAAACTTTATAAAAGGCAGAAAGACGGAGACATCAATCAGCACAGAGATAGAACCTGACAAACTAAAGGAAAAAACGGAAATCCTGAAACGGTCCGCGGAAGAAAACGAAAGAATACTAGAAAAAACCGGTCCAAAAATAAATCTGAACGGAATAGGAGAGAAAGTATCGGCCGAACCACACTATTGGATAAAAGACCCATCAACATCCAACAGATCAGAAGCGAAGTACTGGAAGAATACAACAGGAAAGCAGAAGGAAAAGGACTCTTGAGGAATGAAGAATAATTAGACTCTTATTACTCCTATCTCAGGCGGAGCATCATCAAAAAATTTGAGATCCATTTACATCCTTTTCTACATCAGGATTGTAACGGATATCTCCTTCATAGCCATCTATCTCTAACCTGTAATCTCCATCATCTTCTTCTATGGCTACATTTTTAGGATCTAAACTGCCTAAATCCACGCCAAACTCTGCTTCCAGGGCTTAAATCATTCCTTCGAAATCTTCAGCAGGTATAGAGCCATTAAAGGCAGATGAGTATTCGATTAGGAACTCATTATATTTCTCATCCCTAATTTTTTCATATGTTCAGTTAATTTTTAATCAGTTTAATATCTAAATAAGAGTCGAACAACAAATTATGTTATGACTCTTAGAGAAGGTGCTGAGACAATAGTTGAACAATGTTTGAAAATCCGGGAAGACGAGGAAGTACTTGTTCTAAACGACGGGAATGATGAAGACCTCATTAACTCTCTACTAGAGGTTTTGGAAAATAAAGATATAGAGCATGAACTTCTGATCTATGAGGAACCGGACAACCACGGAGAAGAACCACCAGGACAAGTAGCAGAGAGAATGAAACAAGTTGACGTCGTCATCGCCCCAACCAAGAAATCCCTCTCCCACACGGACGCACGGACAGAGGCATGTGAAGCAGATACAAGAGTAGCAACACTTCCAGGGATAACAGAGGAGATCTGGAACACGAGCCTCCAGGCGGATTATGACAGAGTGGCTGAGATATCGGAGAAAGTATACTCCATGCTGGAAGAAACCGAAGAAGTCAGGATAGAGACTCCTTCCGGCACCGACCTCAAGTTCTTGATAGAAATAGAAAATTTCCACACGGACACAGGATTGATCCATAACCCGGGAGAGTTCGGAAACCTTCCTGCAGGCGAGGCCGATGGAGGAATAACAGATGCTGAAGGTACACTGGTAACTGATCACTTTCCATTCGCAGAGGAAGGCACAGAGATCGAGATAAAAGATAACGAAGCAGTAGCTGTGAAAGAAGATGAAGAATCAGATCTCTCAGAAGCATTTGAAGACATCGAAGGTGCAAGAACCGTCGCAGAGTTCGGCTTCGGAACCAACCCGGAAGCCACGTTGATAGGAAACATCCTGCAGGACGAAAAAGTACTGGGCACAGTTCACATAGCTTTTGGAGACAATACTTCCTACATACAGGGAGAAAAAGCCAATCTATGCCAGATACACTGGGACACGATCTGTGACTCACCGACGGTTTGGTTCGACGATAGAAAAGTCCTGGACGAAGGAGAATTAGTGTTCCTAGATGAATAAAGACTTGTCGGCCAGAAAGTTTATAAAGAATTTTCTCGACTAGTGGTAATGCCGATGACAACCAAGGGTGGACGTTTTATTAAGGGCCGACCTAGAAAAGGTGGTTGCGTTCTGGAGTACAGGTAATAGTTCCAGTCTTGGCTATAATTTCTCAAGCATTTCACCAATTCTGATTATTCTACTAATTATTTTGTTGCTAGCTTGAGCGAGACCCTTTACAATCCGGGCATGGAAATCAGGGAGGGTCTCGACAGCTGAGAATATCCTTGGTAACCTATGCTCACCAAAAAGATGGTGGCAATTAGTTTATGGAAACACAAGCAGGAAAACAGAAACCAGTCGTAAAACACTTCCTAGATCAAGAAGAAGAAAAGCGTAAGAGAAAACTAGCTGAGAACCCGCAGCAAAATCAAGGCTTGGAAGTCGAGGATATCTTGGCTCACGGCGACGGTTCGAACGTTACGGATGAAGAGGCTCAAGAAATTCTGGAGTACATTAGCATGCAGGAAGGCTGGAATGCAAATTTCACAGATGAAGGCCGTGTGAAGAACGTGCAGTACCACGGCGACGGTGTCGGAGTTGAAGATTTCCCTCTAACTTTAGACAATGATATAGGTTCAATCGAGGCCGAAGCCGGTGGAGAAGTAGCTGATAACCCGCTCGATGCGATAGCAAGTGTCGAGTACGGCAAACCAGCGCGAGATAAGGCGATCATGAAGTACAACGAGCACAATAAAGATGATATTGGAGCTCATGAGATGCCGGCGCCCATCGAGGTCATGGTATCGGATGTGAACGGCGAGTTCAACATCGAAGACACAGTTGAAAGAGATATGAGGGTGGAAAATCTTATACAGGATTTGATAAGGTATGAGGCTCTTGAGGAAAAGCACGGCGGCAGAATGAAACAGATCGCTGCTTCTGGTTCTATTCAGCCGAACCATGGTGTGAAAGCTGAGGAGGGCGAGGTAGACGATTTTGTATATGAAAGAATGAACGGCGGCGAAAATCCAAGCATGATAGCTGTTCAGGCACCGGATTTTGCACATTTTAATGCATCGGGAAGATTCCAAAGGGGAGAAAACGGTTATAACCAGATTTTCTCCCGTTTCCGTGAAGTGCTTTACGACCTAGCGTTCTCAGACTCAGATCAAACCTTTAGGGTGCAGGATGCTGAAGAAAAATGGGATATCGAAGGCTTTGAAAATGCTGTATTACCTGAGCACGGCAGTCAGGGATACGTTAGGGCTCTGGAGCAAGTTGAAAATGTAAGGGACTTGTTAGAGTACCAGATGGATGTGCCTACAGTTATGTTGACTCCGGATGTCTCAGAAGTCGTGGATGCCAATGGTGAAGATCTTTCAGAAGATTTCAGTGATGCTGTACCAATGGTTGTAGGAGACGATGAAGGTGTTGAGGCCAGGATTTCCTACCGTGACATAGTAGAGAACATGTTTGTAACAGGATATGTTCCACAGGAGGATGAAGAAGGAAACCTTAATCTCCGCAAAGTCAAGTGGGATCTCTCAGATCATGAGCTTGATGAAGCCATGGAAAGCCTCAGCAATCAAATGAATGAGCACCATATCACCTTTTCATGGGAAGATCTTAACATAATGGATAACAGGGAAGAGAAGAGATATGTTGGAAACAGTCCTTACTGGAAACAAGTTATGCTTGGCTCCGCCGCCCAGAACGAGGAATCTGAAAAAACTCAGAAACTTTACAAGAGACACGGGCTCGGAGACGATGATGCAGCCTACAAGGTCCGTGAAAATGTCGATCAGCACGGTATAGATGCACAGCTACCGGATGGAACTAAAGTTTCCGACCTCAGCAGTGAAATCCGCGAAAACCATTCTGAAGGAGTGAAAAAGGCCTATAACCCTGAACAAGCATCGATTGTTTACTCGGCTCTCATGGCTGAGGATATGGACTACAATGATTTCGATGATCTAGATGAACTAGTGGACTGGGCTGTCGAAAAGATATACCTAGATGGAAACAGCTACGAACGTGTTCAGAATCCCGAGGGCCAGGAAGAGTTCTGGAACTGGATAGCAGACCAAGGATATAATCAAGTAATTCAGAGCCTTCAGGAACAGCATGGGTCGGTTTCCAGAGAGTTTGGAGCCCTCCTTAATAACGGAGGGCCTGAAGCGCTACTTGAAAGAACTAATAGAACTAGTGGTACATACAATGAAACTTGAAGACATTGCCCAGGATTTAATTCGGTATGATACTGTATCTCCGGTTGAATCTCCGAAAATATTCGAGTTCCTGAAAGGAGTACTGGAGGAGGAAGGTGTAAAAGCAGAGATAAGAGAGATTGGAGGAGTATTTAACTTAGTGGCAGAGACTGGTTCTGGAAACCCATCAATCTGCCTTAACGGCCATCTAGACGTTGTTGAGCCTGAGGGAGAATGGAGTCTTACTGACCCATTCAAACCTAAGATCGAAGACGGAACTCTATATGGAAGGGGTGCAGCAGATATGAAAGCCGCTTTCGCTGCACAGCTAAAAGCATTTCTAGACCTTCACAGAGATTCCGACTTCGACGGAAGAGTAGTACTAATGGCTGTAGGCGATGAAGAAATTGGAGGATTCAACGGTTCCAAACCACTGGTTGAAGAATACTATAGTAAAGGAGAAGGGTTTGACTATGCACTGGTAGGAGAGGCAACGGATCTCGATGTCCAAGTAGGTACAAGAGGAGTTCTCTGGCTTAACGTCAAACTGGAAGGAGAAGGAATACATGCTAGCCGGGCACACCTAGCAGAAATGAACGTAATGCGGGAACTTTCAGAAGTTCTAGAAAAACTGAACAACCTTGAATTAGATTACGTCAATGAAGGGAGTCTTCCTGATCCCTCAGCAGAAGTAACGAGAATAAAAACCACTAAGACCTACAACAGCGTTCCCGGAGAAATGGAGATAGGAATGGACATCCGTTATCTTCCATCGCAAAACATAGAAGAAATAGTCAAACAGATCAGTGAAAAACTAGGAGGAATTGATTGCGGAGTAAAAGTTGAAGTACAGGAAGATCACGGAGGAGCATTTGAACTACAAGATGAGAGATTTAGAAAAGTAGCAGTAGAATCACTTAAAGAAGTTAGGGATAAAGAACCTGACGAGATAACCGAGGGAGGAGCAAGCGACGGAAGATTCTTCGCCGAAAAAGGTACACCATTCATCGAACTAGGTGTAAACCAGAGAAACGTCCACGCAGAAAATGAAAACAGTGAGATAGAAAACCTGAGAAAACTGAGAAAAGCCTACTACAAGATATGCAAGAAAATAGCGGTGGAAAAGGAAAAAGCGGAATGACAAAAGACTTAAGCAGATATACATAGAATCGTCTTCATGGCCGATAAGCAAGAAGAAATACTTGAGTTAGCGGAGGATCTTGTCAAGTTCAAATCCACAAACGACAATCTAGAAGATATCAACAATTGTCTGGACTTCATAGAAGATTACTTCTCTGAACCAGATTTCAAGGTTCGGAGACACGAGAGTGAAGGAGTTCCGTCGCTCGTAGTTACTTTTGGAGAAGAAAATCCTGATCTTATGCTGCATGGCCACATCGACGTCATAGAAGCAGAGGAAGAGATGTTTGAACCTGAGAGAAAGGACGGTAAACTGTATGGAAGAGGAACAGCAGATATGAAGGCTGGTGTAGCAGCCTTGATGCAGGTAATGAATGATTTGAAAGATGAAAAACCAAGTATGGGGTGTATGGTAGTTTCTGATGAAGAGTTAGGTGGATTTAATGGTGCGGGATATCTTTTCGATGAGCATTACTCTCCTGATTTTGCAATCTCAGCTGAACCTAACAATATCGACGGCTACCCTGATATCATCACTGATCAAAAGGGAATACTACAAGTCAAAGTCTCTATGGAAGGTCTATCCGCACACGGCTCCCGACCGTGGAAAGGAGAGAACGCGGCCGAAAAATTCATGGAAAAATGGCCGGAAATCAGAGACCTATTCACAGATCATAGAGACGGTGAAGAATGGGTTACCACAGTTAACTTGGGAAAGGTGAAAGCTGGTGAATCAACTAACAAAGTACCAGAGAAAGTAGAGGCTTGGTTAGATATTAGGACAACTAGAGAGTATCCAAATAGAGAGGTTCTGAACGATATTGAGTCTATAGAAGGTTTAAACGTAGATAAACTGTTAAATGAATCAATGCTTGCGACAGATAAGGATGAAAGCCAGGTTCAGGCTCTAAAGTCTTCAGCTGAAAAGTTTGAGGAAGAATTTCAGATCTCAAGGAAGGAGCCTGGCAGCGATATGAGGTTCCTGACGGAGTACGGTGTTCCTGCAGTGGTCTTCGGACCTGAAGGATACAACGCTCATTCCCCAGACGAATATGCAGTAATAGACAGTCTTGGAGACTATTACCAGATAATTATGGATTTCATACAGGAAAACTACTGAGATTATTTTCTGTAAAGCTTCCGCCTTCAGGAACTTCCCTATCCGGCTGTACAAGTACCGGGTTTCCTTCCTCGTCCGGCACCGACAGTTAGAACCTCCGACTTGAATCCTGCTATCCTGACCTCTCCAAAATTGGTTGCGCAGAGAACCTGTTTACCGTCTAATTCTTCCACGTTATGATTGTAACCAAGCTGCGCAGCGGACTGAACTTCTTCCTCTCCTATGTCTATCCATTGTTTCACTATTTCAGGTTTACGTGCTTCCTCAAACTTCTCAGCTTCCATAACTGTTCCAACACGGAATTCCGTATCGAAAGGAGATTTCATAACTAAAAATTAAAGTTAGAAGGTTAAAGCTTACCGCCGCATATTAACCTATAGAGTGAATTTCTGAAATGAGTTTCAAAGAACTAGGAATCTCCAGACCTGTAAAGGAAAACTTGGAGGAAAACGGTATTACAGACCCAACAGAAGTACAGAAAAAATCAATCCCAGCAGTAAAAGAAGGAAAAGACCTTATGGTGGAGTCAGAGACCGGCTCCGGTAAAACACTTGCTTTCTCACTGCCAATAATCGAAAAAGTATCAGGAGAAGAAACAGAAGCACTTGTCCTCTCCCCGACACGAGAGCTAGCTAAACAGATTACCGCGGAAATCGAGATGGTTTCCGACGATGTAGAAGCAGTGACTATCTACGGAGGAGTCAGCTATGAACCGCAGATCCAGGGAGCAAAGACAGCTGAAATAATAGTAGGAACTCCGGGAAGAGTACTGGATCTTCTGAAGCAGAACAAGATAGATGTAAGCCACGTAGAGTACTTTGTACTAGACGAGGCCGACAGGATGCTGGACATGGGATTCCAGGATGAGCTCGAAGCTATAATCGACTTTTTGCCAGAAAAGAGACAGAACCTTCTTTTCGGTGCGACTATCCCTAGATCGCTGAAGAAGATGTGCGATAGGTATGATATCGACCCGGAGACCATCCGTATCGAGGCACAGCACCACACAAGGAACCTTGATGAGAAGTACGTCAACGTCAAGAACCATAACAAGCTATCCTACCTCTACACATTCCTGGAGAAGAGGGATAGAGACCTATCTGTTGTATTCTGCAAGACCAAGAACACGACTAGATGGCTCGCCGACAAGCTAATAAAGAACGGGATCGACGCAAAGGAGATGAATGGAGACATGAGTCAGAACCAGAGGGAGAAAACTCTGGAAAAATTCGAGAACGGAAACATCAAGGTAATTGTTGCGACAGACGTCGCCGCACGTGGAATCGACGTCGACAACGTAACACACGTATTCAATTATGATGTCCCAGACACAGCCGACACCTACACCCACAGAGTCGGGAGAGCAGGACGTCAGGGACGTGAAGGAGAAGCCATAACACTTCTTGAGAACAAGGATCACAATAAGTTCCGGAGGATAAAGAAGAAGCTTGATATTCCGAGTATAGATGAAAAACCTGAACTGAAGGATGCGAAGGTTTAGAACAGATCCTTCAGGAAAATTATTCTTAATCAGTTACTGTATACAGGCTTCACCCTGTGTTCTTACCGGCGCCAAAAACAGCTAGAGGAAAAGAAAGTTATTAAACAGTTACCGAACAAATTCAAAATATGGCCGGATGCTCAAAGATATATTCTTCTGAATCTACGTTCAGCTACAGCTATAGCTTTTTCTTTAGCTTCTAGAACAGGGAAGATAATCTAGTTCTTCCCGTACTTTCACGAGGTTTCTACAATGAGTCAAACAAGTTTAAACCACAGGACCCTTAGAAATTCTTCAAAATCCGGTGAGAAACAGTGGCAGAGCTAGATTCTGTACAGGTCAGAGAAGCAGAACAGAGTGATGTCGAAGACGTCATTGAGATGTTTAACCAGGAGTACGATACTTACTTCGGAAAGTTTGTGGAGGAGAAAGAACTGAAAGGACATATCGACTCTATGCCCAATGAAGAAGAGTTTGTGGACCAAGCGGCTAAGGGAGAAAAACCGGTAGAACTTGTGGTTGTGCTTGAAGACGGCGACTTTGTAGGATCAGGGAGTCTAGAGGTCCAAGATGATAGAGTTGAGCTCAAGTCGACTATGGTACGGGAAGAAAGAAGACAGGAACGATTTGATGGGAGCACAGGATACGAGAAACTGTTCGATGTCCGACTGGAAGACGCAGAGGAAATAATCAGCTCCGAGGAGGGACCTGATATAGCATACACACAGCCAGTATCTGCAAAAACGGCCGGAACGCAGCACGTGGCATCGAAGAAAGGATTTGTACCAACCGGTGTCTACGACAACAAGTATTTCGAGGTTTACCCGGGCAGAGGTCGTGTAACCGTCTTAAACATGGTTTACGCCGACAGCAACTTCGAGACATCTAGCGAACTTCATCTTCCAGAGGAGTTTCATGAGGCAGCAGAACATATAATCGGTTCGGTCAACGATGAGAGATCAGACGACCTAGAAGAGGTCGAGAGACAGATCATGAACGAGGATTACAACGGCCAGTACTCGGTTAGATATGAAATACTTCCCGAACCCTTCAACATAGCCGATATCAAGATACAGCCTTCAGAGAACAGACAGAGCCTAGAATCAGTAGTCGAGGAGATAGAAGATATAGACAATGAGTTAAAGGAGCATGGGGACGACTACTGGATGAAAGCCAGTCTAGACGCAGAATCTCCAGTGGCATCAGAAGCAGCAGAAGAGCTGAGAAACTACGGCTTCGACTACTCAGGGCTTAACCTTGACTCTTTTAACGGTCGGGAAACGCTGGAACTGCAGAAAAGGCCAGGACCTAAGAAGGATAGACAGTTTATATCTCCGGTGCTCGAACTCATAGAACAGCTTGGTTTAGAATACGGAGAAGCAGGGAGAGAATCGGATTATCAGGGCTCTAGGTATGTATCTATCTAAAAATGCGTGTGCCGAACTCATGGATTTAATTTGTGTGTCTGAAATTAGATCACTTATTCATTGGTCTAAACTGATATTCCTTCCTCCGCTATGATTGACGGCAGGAACGAATTCTTCCCTCTATCAAACTCTTCAGGAGTGTAACATATTAAATCAA
The DNA here is from genome assembly GCA_964604885.1 of uncultured archaeon. Classification (GTDB taxonomy): domain Archaea; phylum Nanohalarchaeota; class Nanosalinia; order Nanosalinales; family Nanosalinaceae; genus Nanohalobium. The sequence goes on along the minus strand of CAZSAB010000002.1, from coordinate 66,603 downwards.
CTGGAGTTTCGCCTGTCACTTCTCTTATAGACTCTATAATTTTTTCGTATCTTTCTTTCTTTTTCATATTTTCAAAATTCTTTGATACAACTGCTATATCAAGATCAGAGTTTTCTCTATAGTCGCCTCTAGCATGGGAGCCAAATAGATACACTTTTTCAAATTCTATTTCTTTGGATACAGCTTCAGCTATCTTCTCTAGTAATTCTTCCTTATCCATTCAAAAATCACCTCAGCTGAATCTGCAATATCCTTAATTTCCTCTTTCTCCAGTTCAACTAGATCTGCGTTTGGATAACGAGTTCTGAAATAGTAAGGTGAAAGAATATTTGCTGCATCCTTGACATTCTCTGGAGCGTCCGCTTTCTCGGCTAAAACAAAGCAATCGTGGCTCTGGAACAGGCCTTCACCTTCTTTAACAAGTATGGCCTTCAAAGCTTTCTCAGCTGCCTGTTGATACAGAAAAGCGGCTTGAGAAAACCTCTTACCTTCCTTCATATACTTTGCTGCATCCAAGTCGTCCTCAGCTTTCTCAAGCCACAGGTCAAAATCAGACATACCAATAAAGTTAGAAGGGAAACTTAAATCAGTATTTCTGTGCGAAAACCGGTATAATCAACCAATTTTCTTAGAAATATTATTTCTCAGTAATTTTTGGCAAAGTAAGCCCATCTCTCCGCATTTTCCCCACAGACTGTACATTCGCCTTCAATTTCTTCATCTTCCGACTGTATTTTAGCGGGCTTGGAGTCTTCTTGGAATGGCAGAATGACTATTTCAGCTGATACCTCATCCTTGATTTCTTCTTCACAACTTTCTTCGCCACACCACCGTGTCTTGACGTATCCATGGTTTTTGCCGATTGTAGCCAAGATCTCGTTCTTGGATCCGGCTTCCCTGATGTTTTCCTCTTGATACTCTTCAAGTTCTTGGTACATTGATTCCTGAATATCGTCTAAAGTGTCTTTGATATTTCTGAGGAACTCTTTGCGGTCAATTCCCATCTCTTCCTCTCCTTTATCTCTTCTGACTGTGGTGACTGTGTCGTCTTCCATTTCGTTGGGTCCTACTTCGACTCTGAGAGGTACTCCTTTTAGTTCCCATTCATTGAACTTATATCCGGGTGTTCTGTGATCTCGGTCGTCTAGTTTAACTCGAATATTTTCTTGACAGCTGCAACCCGCCGAATGAGCGATCTGCTGTTTGACATTTTCTGCGTACTCCATAACTTCTTCGTGATTGTACTCCTTATAGATAGGTACGACAACCACTTGTGTCGGTGCAACCGAAGGCGGCAATCTAAGCCCGTCATCGTCACCGTGAGCCATGATCAAGGCACCGATCGTTCTCGTGGAGAGGCCCCATGAAGTGGTCCAGCAGGTCTGAGTTTCAGAGTCCTCATCCTCAAATTCTATCTCAAATGCCTCGCCAAAGTACTGACCTAACTGGTGACTGGTACCTGACTGAATGCTCTTCCCATCCGGCATCAATGTCTCGATTGTCGTAGTATATTTTGCGCCCGGGAACTTGTCATGCTCAGGTTTGTAACCCAGAATACTCGGAATAGCTAAATGATCTTCAATAATTTCCTGGTATTGTTCCAATCGCAGCATTGTTTCTTCGTCTGCGTCTTCTTCCGTTTCATGGGCGGTGTGTCCTTCCTGCCAAAGGAACTCTCTAGTCCTCAAAAACGGCCTTGTGTCTGTGGCCTCCCATCGCACAACATTCGCCCACTGGTTGACTCTGAAAGGAAGATCTCTGTGGCTTCTTATTTCGTCCGCCATGTAAGGAGCTATCACGCTTTCTGAAGTTGGTCTTACTGCTATTCTTTCTTCCAGTTCTTTGTCTCCTCCGTGTGTGACCCATGCGACTTCTGGATCGAATCCTTCTACAATATCCTCCTCTTTCTCCAATTGAGATTCTCTGATGAATAAGGGGAAGTATGCGTTTTCTACACCCGTACTCTCTATTTTAGTATTGAAGTTTTCCTTAATTGATTCCCACAGCTTCATCCCGTATGGTTTAATTATCATAGAGCCTTTGACATCAGCATATTTTGCCAATCCTGCTTTCTTGATTACCTGTGTATACCATTCGGAGGGATTCTGTTGTTTGTCAACTGTTATTCCAAGTTCCTGACTCATGCAAAATTTATCTACTGTTATTTTTTAGAATGTTACTGGCCTTTCTCAGGTCTAGAAAAGTAGAAGAATAATAGACTTGATAGAAGTATCAACAATGATAGCTGCAGTATTGTGATGCCGGATACCTCGTTAATTTCACCACTTCCTGTTTGTACCTCATCTGTAACTGTTATATCTGCCGAATCCTCACCTTCTATAGAGCTGCTGGTTACCTTGACTGTTGCAGTTTCTTGCATATCTTTAGTTCCAGCATTTATAGCCAACTGATGTGTCTGGATTGAGGACGGTTCGAGCGTGAAGCTTGCCTGATTTTCACCGGTTTTCCTGAAGGAGGTGATATCCTTAAGATCACTCGATCCCTGAAGAGTTAGATCATATGTTATCGGGTTCTCAGTAGGGTTGACAAGGTAGAATGATGCTCTCTCATTTCCACCCCATGTTACGGAGGTTTCTTCATCGATGAATATTATAGGCCATTCATCCCACCACTTTCCTTGGAAACACCCAATCTTTGTATTATCGTTTACATCGATTAGCTCTCCTTCCTGATAGATTTTCCTGTGATCTAGGTCTACATTACCGGTTTCTAGAGTAGCAGGTTCGAGTACACAGTGATCCGGATCGCTTGCTACACCTACTATATTTGTGCTTGATTCTAACAACTTAGAGTTGCTGTCCTGGAAGATAGGGTACTCTGTTTCATCATCACCAGCACAGAATCCATAAGCATCACCCGTTTGAGGCTCAATATCTGGTACAACAGATTTATCTGGATAACTCGAATTGTATCCTTTATGAAGTTGTGCCGTTCCTGCTGAAACAGGGACAAAACCTTCATCTATAGGATCATCAGATGCCTGCCAGTGCTCAGCTTCAGGATCAGCAACCAAGTGATGATTCGACTTCTCTTCCATTCTTTTATTCCATCCGTCGTCAATACCCCCGGTCATGGCTAATGGATGATCGTTGATGTATGATTTGTTTATCCAACGGGCACCGTACTCACCCCATCTGTTGTTCTCTCTGCACATACTCTTGTTTAAGTCTTGATCATACCAGCTTCCCTGAATGTCATCATTCCATTCAGTCTTCAAACATACTTCTTTGTCTTGCTTCAACTTGCCTACATCCTCACCTGGCTCTCCGGCATTCAGGTACTGACCTTCATCATAAAGATAGGGCTTACCGCCTTCAAAACTTACACATGTCACCTCACTCTTGTTCGTACACGCATATCTACCTTCGTATTGTCCGGGATTGTTGGATTCGCCTTGTTCCTCATATAAATACTCATTCTGGTCATCACCGCAGACAGGAGGCTCTAAAGCATCAATAATAGGACTATTTTGCTGCCAATAAATGTCTGCAAAAGCAGTATCATTGCCGCTTGTCGTTGTGGTCGATCTGACCTCATCAACATATCCTGGATCTGTTGAACTTACTTTACCTCCTTCTAAATCAAATCCAATTCCTCTATCAGGACCTGTCAAATCGAGATCGAAAGTAATGTAATCCCTCCAATTTAAAAGATTAGCTTCAGAGCATGCATCAGAATATGTATCACCTGATTTACCTTGTACAATTACGGCCTGTCCATCCCCTATTTCGCAGTTGAACAGCAGGTTACCTGAAATTTTTTTGCTGTTACCTTCTGAAATTTTTTTACCGCTCACCTCAACAGCTTGATCTTTTATCTCTACGTCGTAAATATCATCAAATTTTGCGTTAAGGTGTTGGGAAATCTGTCTTATTATACTAACATCTACATTATCAACTGATCCGTCTTTATTAACATCAGCTAAATCTTCTTGAGAAGAGTTTAATGAGCCTATGCCAGCTAAGGTATCTTGAATTAGTGAGGCATCTTCTTCGCTTATGTTTCCATCCATATTCACATCTCCAGCATAGTATTCTTTGCCAGATTCAGTAACGGTGAAATCGTTACTGGACCTGTCCAAATAAACTTTTCCGCCGTCTTGTACTGCGATGGGGTCTAGGACAGGGTGAAGTTCAACGTTTTTGTCAAAAGCTTGAGAACCTTCTATCCTTTCTTTTTTCCATTGGTGCCTAATATCATCAGGGTCAGTCCAAAAGCCCTCACCCTTATCTATATCTGTACCTGGGACTTCCTTTCCCGCGACTACGGCCAGACTGTTGCCGAAAGCTTTCGATGTCTTATCAATTGATTCATTATCTTGAGAGACTCTTTTATCGCCTTCATATTCCCTGTCTAAATGAGTGCCGGAGCTGCCGGCGTATGGCCCTGTTGAGCTGGCATTGAACGGAGGGTATGGTACTCCGGTGACATCGACACTCCAGTTCATATAACGTGTATAAGCATACTGCACTGCATTATTAGGACCTGCTACGGTATCGTTGAACATTGAAGGATTTAATTTTTGATGATCTGGATGGTTGCTGGCCAACTGGGAATCATATCTTGAAGGCCCATCTAATGATTTTATCTTGTTAACGTATCCGTTGAAATATGGGTTTATGTAGCTTTGAGTGTTAAATCCCTGCGGATGGTAATCTTCTATCCTAGCATTGTCCTCAAAAAATGCAAAGTAAGTGCCTTCGTTGTTGTTTAGACCCCCACGGTCGGATATGCCGTCGTTCCCGCATCCGTCCATCAATGGACCGCAGTCTGCCAAAAGCGAAACACCTTTTTCACCGCCTCTAGGATTGTACTTGGGATCTGGGGGATTGGGATTCTCAGTGTAATAATAATCTATATCATGAACTCCGCCGCTTCTCTGACTGGTGGAAAGACCTAAAGAAGCTTCATTGTTTCGAAGGTAATTGTTGATGCTTGGATCATCTAAACTGTACCATTCACCGCCTATACCCGAGTTTTTATCTAGGCAGACACTCCAATCTGGAGAATTTCCGCCGGTTTGATAGTCCTTGTCGTTAAAATAAGGGGCTACATTAGCTACGTATCCCGGCGGTTTCAGTTCCGTACCTGAAGTACCATTCCCCAGTACACAGTGATCATACTTAGAGGAGTCCCTTACGCAGTACTCCCGATGCGCCAAGTTATCATCCATTACTGCATCATTTACTTCCGGGCCTTTCATCAAAACCTTTTCATCATCCGGATAAGCACCGCATACATCAAAATTAGGTCCTGGACTGCAATCCAAAGCGTCATCACCAACCCCTGTCATCTGCTTATACGTCTCACAAGCACCAGCAGACTCCGTAACAGGCACTCCGCCCGCAGAAACAGACAATAAAAATGTAACAGATACAGCAAACAGCAGTCTTCTCACAAATACCAAGTTTATATCCCTTACTTAAATTTATAACCAGAAATGAATGCTTCATCGCTTCAATCTTATAAAAATTCAAAGCTATGTTTTAGATATGGCTGATGAAGATGGCCAAATGTGGCGGAGAGAACTACTACAAACAGTTGGAGCAACCGGAATGGCTGCCTTGGCAGGATGCAGCGGTTACGGTTCAGACGGTCCATCAGGAAACGGTCAGGAAGATGGTTCCGGCATAGGCGAAAACGGGACGCCTGTAAACGGTGGATCGAATGAAACAGATCCTGGCAACGGTCAACAAAACGGCGGCGAAAACGGATCCGAGAACGGAGGCCAGGACGGCCAGCCGGAAGAACTCTTAGAATCAGCAGAAATACTCGACGGACAAGAACAGAAACTCGAGTCACTGACACTGGGAGACGGAGAAGACGCAACCACCAACGCAGAAATCTATTTAGGCATAGAAGGCAACGGAGAAGCACAATACACATCACAGACAGATACAGACCTCGAAAAACTTGCCAAAGCCTTAAACCAAGAAGGAACAGTAACACCTGAGAACCCGGTCCAACTCGCAGAACTAAACTGGCAAAACCTCAACGAAGAACAAGTAAACACACAGCTCCAAGCCACCGCGCAAAACCAAGGAGGACAAGTAAACGCATCATTACCGATCACCGTCCAAGAAGACAGCTTAAACCTTCAAAAAATATACGAAGACAACCTAGCAAAGAGAGAAGAAGCAATCCAAAACACAAAAAAATCCAAAGGCAACTATAAGCATAGTTTCACAGACCTCGAAAACCTCAGAAAAATAGCCGACTTCTACGGACTGGATTTGAACGTGGTCAACGGGCCTGTGGTTTTTGGAGTTATCAACGACCTTGATGATTCTACACGAGGATTAGACTCTCAAGATCTATCGAATATATATACATCGTCAGAACCTTATGATGATGGAGTAATGGTAAGTAGGAATTTCACTACTGGAATAGACGCATTTAACACAGAAAGTGAAGGCTTCATATGGAGAGGAATGGGGGATGGTCAAATAATTCAATACACGGGAGGCGAGGAATTTCCAGATACGTTTGAGGATTTTTTGGCTGGTGATGCGCCTTCGATAGCGGATGAGACTGAGGGGGATGAGTACACTGACTGGGGTTTCCATGAGACAGATGTCTGGGAAGACAACATAGTGCTGTTTTATGGGGATAATTTAGGGATACCCGGGGCAACATCATATGAAAAATTCCCTATCTGGTCTTTTAACACGATCATGATGGATCCTGAGACCGGAGAGTTGAGGGAGACATTCTTCAACTCTCAGAAAAACGGAGAAGATGAAATTGTATGGGAGGCTGATCCCGTACATGATTACCGCAATCTAGAACCTGAGAGACTGGGAGGGTACCAATTTAGTTACTGATTTATTAGTCTTTTAAGTCTGTTTTGAATGAGTTTCCTGGGTTTGTTCCCCAGCCACTGGGTTTTGTCGAAAAGTCTACTGATTTTAGACATCGGATTGTATCCCCTGGACATTTCAGGTCCGGAAGATCGAATTTATTTATGTAGTCTATCTGGTTGTTATCCCAGTGTTCCGTTTTCATCACCGGCCCGGTCCTAGCTTTTATTTTATCCTGCTTATCGTTGTAGGCTATCAGGCCGTCTCCCTGTCCATCAGGCCCATCCGCATCGGCTACATGAGATGCTATTCTTTGGGCGATGAATTTGTTGTTCTTGCTTGCAATAGTGTATTTGTTGGCGGAAACTGATTCATCGTTCGAACCCTGTCTTCCATCATTATCCGGAACCGTATGATAACCGTAAGGTGTATCCGCCACATCTAACCCGCTGAATAATCCAGGCTTCTGGTTGACAGGACCCCAAGCCTTCTGCCTCTGGATGTATAAATCAGTTACGAAGACATCAAAAGATGAATTACCTATGAAGTATAGGTTTTCGTTATTATTTTGAACCGGATAATAAGTATTATCTATATCATAATAATCGCAATTTTGGGTTCCAGTTTTGCTTGAGTCGCATCCGTCTCCTACTTTTTGTGTGTTAGGGCACCGTCTCCATTTTTCTACAAATGATGTGTCCATGCCGCTGGTGTAGGTTACCTCTACTTCGGTGGTTCCTGATTGGTAGTTGTCTACCGCGGTGTATTTTTTCTCCGGGCCGCTGTGCTTGAATGTTTTATCTGTCCTGATTGGCAATGGTTTTGAGACATAACTAGTATCGTTGGTTTTCGGCGGTCCTCGACATACTGTTCTGTTCGATTTACCTACTTTGGGTTCAAAGAAGTCTCCTTGTGCTGTCGTATCCGAATAGTGTTTGGCGTTGCTTAAACCGTCTGCTACGTATTTGTGAGTCGCGTTTCCTATTTTCAAGTTCTGTGTCGGAACAGTGTCTTTCACTATGTAGCTTCCATTTGCGTGATAGTCTGGTGATCCTGAACTTGTTCCAGTGTCCTTAACAATGTCTGATAATGCGGGGGATCCCGTTGCAATAGAGTGGCTGTAGCTTCCTGTTTCATCGAACTGAATTGTTTTACTAGGAGTGAAGGAAGTGATGTCTACCTGCTTTGGTGTACCTAGGTCTTCTGGGCAGTTTGATGTTGTTTCTCCAGGGTCGATTTTGCCGTCTCCGCATTGTGCTTTATATGGCGGGTTGATCAGGTATTCTCCAATCGGGTTTGAACCTTTCTTTGAACCGGTGATCTGTATGTTGTTGTTTTGGAGGCTTCCTCTTCCGAAGCTGTATGTATCTGCTTCTCCCGGGTTTTGAATGAAGTATTCTGTTTTGTCGCTGCCCGATACTGAGTCATTCTGCTGTGTTTTCAGGTTGCCGGCGCTTCCGCCTTCGAAAATTGTAGGCCCTGAGTCGTCGGGAGCTCCGTTGTTGAATGTCCAGGAAGTCCTAAGGTCGTAGAGATATTCGCTCAGGTCGTCTGTGTAAACCGGGTTTTGACAGGCCGGGCTTCCAGAATTACTCATGCATTCTGTCGAGTGACCAGGCGGCAGAGACTGGCCAGCACCCGTAAAAGCTAAAGAAATCGTTATACAAGAGAAGAGAAATACTCTGTAATTTTTCATTATTCCAGCACTTCATCCATATTTGTGAGACGTTAGTTTAAATTCTTTTCAATTTCCCTGTATAACCGGTAAGAATTTACTAGCCGGAAGTTTCTGATTAATTTGTCCAGTTTCTCCAGTTTTTTCAGTGTTTCCTCAGAAGGGTTATCGGTCTCCTTGACTCTTTCAGTAAGATTCACTTCTTTCTTCCTCAGGCCTTTTTGGGCAATCTTCAGAAGTGTGAGACATCCAAATGCTATCGCCAGCATGCCGATCATGAAGTAGGCGGGTATGATGCCTGGTTGATCTGGTTCTACGGTTTTTGAACCGTTTCCATTATTTTCCTGGTCCCTGCTGGATTTCTGCTCTCCAAAATTTATATCCTGGTCGAATCTTTCTAAACACGCTCCTTCAGCATTGCATTCCTTGTTTAATGCTTTTTCAGGAACTAGACGGTATTCTCCTTCAATTTTTATTTCAAAGTAGGGTTTTTCAGCTGCTTGAGGCCTTATTGGCCATCCGTTTTCATCGACCAGTACATAATCGTAGATCGACCCATTTGTTTCTAGATTTTTTAGCCTTAATTTGAGATTTACCTCTTCACCCTTTACTTCTAGCTTTCTCAACACTTTGGGATCTTGATAATTTGAATTTGAAATATTAAATTGTTGTTGGCTGCCTTTGAATGGTTCTATTACTGGACCAGCCGACGACAGTTGAATTATAGCAAGGATTAGTGTAGCTTGTGTTGTAAGTTTGAATATTTTTAACATAATTAGTCTCTGGGTTTCATGTGATATATAATTGTTGAATATAATTGCGTATTTGACTAGCGAAATGAAATTCGTTTTCTAGAATCTCGATCTAGGAAGGTTATCGAGTCATTCAAGCCTTATATTATGGAAATTTACTTGTGGATAGGTCAATGAAGGATAGGTAGAGAGGACATTGGCCAAGCTGAGTGGGTTAAGGAAGTTTGGTTGAATCTAAACGAATCGGCATGAGCCATGGAAAAAGATTTTATGGGTGAAAAGCTGGACTAGCTGATGTTGATAGTTTCATGCTGTCTGAGAATGAAAAACAAGACATAGAAATATTAGTCATGTAGGAGGATAAAGATGATTCAGAGTTTGCAAGAAGGTGGCTATGTAATTGAGCATTGCTCCTCTGTAATCATAATTTCTAGGTTGCAGAAGTTTGACCCGGTTCCCAATTTAGTATTTTGTAATTGATGTCTTCAGTTATCTCGGACACAATTTTGTGGTTTACTTCATCAATGTTTTCTGAATTTAATTCGAGTTTGACCGCATTTATTCCAATTTTCTCCCTTTTAATTTGACTACTTTGGTCGTCGGAGCCTTTTTCAAGTATTCTTCTGGCTTGATTTATGGTTGCAGGAACTTTTGGATTGCTTCCTTATGTAATTGGTTTCGACCTTTTCACATCCTCGCTTTTTATTTGACTTCTTCATGGTCTGCGAGTTCGACTTCCTCGTACTCAATTTATTTTTTTCTTTTCTAGGCTTTCGTCATCCGTTTGAAGCCTATTCTTTCATGGATCTCGTTTCTTATGAGGGTTCTCTTACAAATTTTGATGTGGTTTCTTAGTTTTCTTTGCTTGCGAGTAATCTAATTAATCGTTCCTGTTGGTCAGAGCTTTTATTTATTCCATCCATGAAGATTCTCCGTTTTAATTGTGGGGCAAAAAGCAAATTATCCTGTGCTGAATTCTCACTTTTACAGAAATTTGATGGCTATTCCAAAACACCTCCGAGATATTCGATTTTAAAGCCGTAAAGACTAAAATTCGACTTTATTTGCAGAATCGTCCAAGTTAATTAAGTAAAGATTGTTTCAGACTCATGATGAATTTGGATGCAAGTTTTCTTCTTTGATCTTAGTTTACACTGTCATCCGGAATTTCTTCTTTTTCTCTAAAATAGTCAATTTATTCAGCCGTCATATAGCTTATTAAGCAATAAAAGGAAATAACTTTTATCTGGGCATTTTCCATAGCAGTTTGTCTGAGACTTCTTTTAGTTCTTGGGAGTTTCCTCCTGGGAACATTGCCATTAGGCCCATGTAGGAGACATCTTCATCTTCTTGCTGTTCGTATTCTTCCCAGTATTTCTGGAGTTTGTTGTGGATGCCCGTTGTCTTGGATCTCTGGTTTGGTACTCCACACGTGTTTCCAACCCCTACAACTGCTACGTCTCCATCGTATTCTGATGCTACTTCCTTTACCTTGTTCACTGCTTCCTGCCATGATTCATATATTCCTTTCTTCATTGGTTTGCTGGCTTCTGGAGCTGATTGTTTGATAACTATTCCTTCTAAAGGCAGATCATTAGATGTTGCGGCGTCTTCTATCTTTGACTTTTCTACTCCGGGTCCCCCCATCATAACACCTACTCCTTCGTTCACTGCTCCCGTTGTCTCGCCTTCTAACTTCCCGGCAGCGTCGACCGTGATTATAGCTTCTAAATCATTTTCTTCCGCTAGGTCGTCGATCGCATTACCGTACTTTCCAAGTCTTGCGCCCGGGCCGTTTGATTTAAGTACGTGGATTGACTGTCCTGAAATCTCTTCTTCGCTGTGGACAATGTTTTCAGCCACTTCCTCTTCCGGTTCCTCCGTAATCAGTTTTGCAGCTACCAGCGGGCCAATTGCATCTCCAATAGGTGCCTGATCTACGAATGCCCTTGTTGCTCCTTTCTGTGCTTCTGCCAGTTCTTCGTAGATTGGAAGCATCATGTTAATAAGTCCAACCAACTGAAAGTTCTTCGTCTCGTTAACAAGTTTTCTGTAGTGTCTGAGCACTTTGTAAATCTGATGAGTGCCCATTACCCCTTTGAAAGCCATGTTTAGGTCTGCAAGCTCCTCCTCGTTTTCTGTTTCGGCATACTTTCCAACAAATCTCTGGAACTTGTTTTCTGAAGCATCCAGAACGTTTTCCAATCTGCTGACCATGCCAGCAGGGTCCAATGCTGTGGGTGCTGAGAACTGGAAGTTCTTCATTGAACGGAGTCTTTGGCTGAACTCTTCAGATGACTCCATGCTGCCTGTGAACAGGTCCAGTGACGTGTTATGGTATTCCTCTATTTCTGAGAGCACGCTCCGGAGTTTTCTGTCTGCCTGCCAGACCATTAATCTTGGTCCAAAAACTATGAGTATTGGGAAAAGTAGAAACGACAGGATTTGAAGAATTTGAATTATCTGGTTGCCTGAATTAATAAATGGTAATACCATAGAATACTCCTTGAAACTGTACCTTTTTCAATGGTAGGACATGCTCCTTGGTAAAGCTTTAAAACATGATATAAACCTTCTACAAGTGCTTTGAGGCAGGTTGTAATTCATTGGGTTTCCAATAAGATTCAACCCTTTTTTTTGTTTCAGCAAATTAACCCCTTTCATGATTACTATGAGGTCAATTTCTCTCTTTTACTTCAGCTACAACCGCTTTCACCTCTTTCACTGTCGGTGAGCCTCTTCTGATCAATTCCATCGTCTTATTTCCGACATCCTGTTTTATTGCCTCAAGCTTTTCCACATCCGCTTTGCCTTTCTGTTTGGTATGAAATCTGTGCATTAAAATTGCAGCTGCATGACTTTGGTTTATAGAACTGTAGTCTCCCGTCTCTATATAGACGGCGGAGTCACATAACTCCAGTTCCGAGTTTTTAAGCCCAGAACTTTCACGGCCTATAACCAACGAAGAGTTTTGACGTGGCTGGAAGTTACCGAGTGGAGAGCCTTTAGCCGGTTTTGTACCTACAACATGTTCAAGGTCTTTTATTGATTCCTCAAATTCCTCAAATATCTTTGCTTCCCTGATCTTTTCCTGGGATTTGTTAGCTGTCTGCCTGGCTTTTGAAAGATTGAAATCTGGTTTTACTATTCTCAGGTCTGCTTCAAAGTTACTGGCAAGTCTAGCAATGAAACCTGTGTTCTCAGGTATTTCAGGTTCAACCAATACGACTTTATCCATATAAATTTACAGTGTCTGGAAACTTTTTTTATCTTCTTCGTGCGGTAAGACTCCGTACTTTAGCTCGGAGATACACCGCCAAAACACATTTTAGTTCTATGACATAAGTATAACTTGATGCGATACGATACTCAAAGCGGCAGCCATATCAAGTATTTGCTACAGTATCACCTAATACTGGCTACCATATATCGACACAACCTACTGAAGGGCGAAGTAGGTAAAGACCTGAAACAACAGGTCATAGTATCTCAGAAAACAAGGATATAGAAGTTCTGAACAAGGAAACGGACGAAGACCATATCCATATCCTGTTCCGTGCTACACCGACAACGTAACTATCCAAGTTCATAAACAGCCTGAAAGGTGCTACAAGCAGAAAACTGCGGAACAAATACGATCATCTTCAACAAAACTCCGCACTCTGGTCGCCTTCATGTTTCCTCGCCACAACAGGCGAAGTCACACTCGACCACCTAAAAGAATATGTAGAGAACCAAGGTGAGTTCGAGTGAAAGTAGAGAAGACAGTTCAAGCAGGAGTAGTAGAACTCACTAACCAGAAAAAGAAAGAGCTTGAAACAGAGAACAGAACCTACAGAAATAGTTTCAATGTGAAGAAGTTGTTGAAGTCTATTCTGCGAACAAGCAACAGGCAGAACGATTCTACGACACAATCAAAGAAGACAGCGAGTATCCTATTTCCGTCCGTAAAGACCTGATAGAAGTTCAAAAGTGTGAATCCGATATAGCGGATTACATTGTCCGAGTTCCGACAGCACAACGCTACGGAGGACTCAAATTACCAGTCAAGACACATACAGAGATAGAGGATGACTGGGAGATAGGAGAAAGCGAGGTAATCAAGCGTGACGGAAGTTTCTATATCAATATTACTGTAAGCTATGAAGTACAGGAAGAAAAAGATATTAACGGAATCTATGGAATCGACCTCGGACTCCGAAATCCAGTAGTTGGAGTGGCTCTGTCGGTGGCAGAGTCTTGCCACAAGGTTCAATCCGTAGACTTCCACGCAGACAAGATTCAGAAAATCCAGGGCCAGTATGCCTGACTACGCAGAAACAGTTCGACAGGAAAGAAATGGAAACAAAGTGAATACAACAAGGTCGAAGACATTCTCCACAAAGTAACCAAGGAGATAGCCTACTCCTGCCAAGAGAATACCTTGGCTGTGGCGGTAGGCGACCTTGACGGAATCCAAAACAAAGACAGAGGAAAAGAGATGGACAGAAAAATTCACAGATTGCCGCACTACAAGTTCAAGCAACTGCTCCGATACAAACTGAAGGAAAGAGGATTGCCGATGGTAGAAGTAGATGAGGCATACACGAGTCAGACTTGTCACAAGTGCGGAGAAAAAGGAAGCAGGTATCGAGGAAGGTTCAAGTGCTCTGGGACAGAAATGGACGCAGACTACAACGGTGCTTGGAATATTTCCAAGCGGGCGTTAGGTAAGGCTGAAACAAGCCCTCTGGCTGACGCATGGGCTACTGTCACATAGCCCACGAACTCCCTAAAGATGAAACTGCCTCTCCAAAGTTCCAAAGCGTGAAGTTTATGAAGCACGGAGTGGAGGAGAACCACCAAACGGCGCGGAAGCCCCGTCCTTCAGGTCGGGGAGGATGTCACTCCGATCCAAAGTTTGCTTTACCGGCAGAAACTCTGTGAACCTGGCCTCTCAGATTTATTGTTCTGTTCTGTGTGTATACGTCTATATCTCCGGTAAATGATTTGACTGATACTTTTGTGTTGTCTGTGTTTATTGGAAAATCTGATCCCTCAAGTGGGCTTATATCGGCTTCTGAAAAATCTAGATTTGTCTTCTGTGTGTTCGAAACTTTTATTTGATCTGTAGCAAAGTCTGTATCTAGTTTTAGGTTTGTGGAAATATTTACTCCGCTTGACTCCAGACCCGATGTATCTCCTTTGATCTGTGTAGTGTTTCCGAACTTTACTGCTCCACTGAATGTCCTGAATTTTATGTCCTCGTCTGAGTTTATCTCTATTCCAGGTGAGCTTATTTCGTTCAGGTTTCTTGGCTCCAAGCTGGATTTACGTAGCTTCATCTCTGATCCGCTTTCCACTTCTATCCGTGCCTCTAAATCGTTTTCAGGCTCAGGGCTTTCAAGAAACTGTCCTATGAAAGGTATATTGGATCCTTGGCTGCTTATTTCGGGTGTTTCAAGTCCGGCGTTTGATTGGACATTTCTGATATCTGATTCTGAGAAAACTCCTCCGTTCATGCCGGCGAAGACAGCGGCCAGGGATGCAAGTACAGCCGCCAAAATTTTCACATCCATACGTAGCATTGGTGTAGGGTTGTTTTTAATCTTCCTTGTTTCCAAGGACTACTTCCTTAGTGCTTGTTCCATCATCTTCTTCATCTTCCTCATTCTGGCTTCTATCGACGTAAGACTTTCTCTTCTGGTGTTTCTCGTATTTTTTCCATGCTTTCTTGAACGGACTTATTACAAGCCCCAGCAGTTTGAATGGGATAGGAAGTACGGTTGACCCAACACTATATAACGTCTCCAGCAGACTGTAAACCATATAGAGTGATGCGCCTAGGAATGAGAATAGAAGCATGTCGTCCAGTGAGATCGGTCCTCCCTGGATATATCTTAGGGAGATGTAAAATGCCCCTGAGATAACCGTTATTAGGATTGTCTCAAAAACCATCTCCATCAGTTTAAATGCTGCTACCAGCACTACCACTAAGGCTAGAAAAAGAAGTATACTGATCTCCGAACCTGACTGAAGTAGTTGTTGAATCATCTTGTTATTCTCCCATTAAACCGTACAGTGGATCCCCTTCCTCTGGAACGTAACTAGTCAGTATCACGAACAGTATCAATATTAAAGCAAATATTCCACCTGCTATAGGAATGATAGGTATGCCTCCACTTTCGTTGGTGTTATCGCTTTCATCTTCATCGCTTTCAAGTTCATTGCTTACTGTTTGAAGAGTCGTATCTGCGTCATTGTAAAGTGTTTGAGCTTCCTCGTAGTTCCCAGCGTCCCAAGCTGACTTTATCTCCGCTATATTTGTGGAAACGCCTGTTAGATCTTCATCCTGTGCAGTGGTCGTTTCTTGTTCCTGTAGATCTTGGAGACGTGTTCTTAAGTCCTCCTCAGCCATCTCACTGTAGTCAGGTACAGGATTTGCTGTTACAAAAACTGTTGTGTCTTCATCGCCTGCAGTGACTGTGATATCTCCGCTTTCGAAATCCACTGATTCAAATTCCAGGGTAAGATCAACTGTTTCGTTGCTTCCTACACTATCTGCTCCAGTTGCTGTAACTGTATACATGTTGGAGCTTGAATCAATTCCGGAGAGTTCCTCATCTCCATTATTTGTCAGTGAGATTGTCTCTGAATCTGTCTCATCTCCTTCTGGAAGATATCCTAGATCTATGTTAGAGGGATTGGCGCTTAGGACAGGTCCTGTATCATCACTCTCATCGTCTCCATTGTTTTCTTCTTCTGTTACGTTGGCATCTAGAGTTGTGTTTATTTCCAAGTTTTTTCCATCTACTTCGAACATTACTGACCCGGAATAGTTTCCTCTCTGACTAGCGGAGTAGTTGAGTTCAACTGTTTTATTATCCGAAATGTTGAAATTTGTTTCTCCCTCAATTTCTAGGTAGCTGCTTATATTTCCTGAAATAGAGGATTCAACCTCGATTTCCTCTTGTGCCGGGCCTACGTTTAGAAGTGTAACCTCTATATCTTTGGTTTCTGATTTATTTGATATTTTTACGTCTATTGGGCTGCTAGACTGGCTGCAGATTTTGCCTGATGTTTCGGGACAGGCTGCGGTATCGGTTGATATTTCAACGGTTTTGCTGTAACCTGTTTCGTTGTCTTCTAGTCCTAGGTCTCCTGAGACGTCTTCCATTTCGGTAAGATTTATCTGGAACTGTATTACGTCTTCTTCATCGGGCTCAAGCTCTATAGAACTGTTCTGTAGTTCTATCTCATCGGGCAGTTCATTGTCTATGGTCAAGGTTTTGTTTTCACTAACCACGTTTTCTATACTTGTTGTAAAGTTTTGGCTCCACAATGTGCTGACATTGAATTCTGCTTCTGTGATGTTGAATGTTTTGTCAATGTCTTTCACATTGAATCCTGAAGATAGACTGTTCGATTCAGAATATTTATTGTAGGCTATTCCTTCTATACCGTAGGATCCCGTTTCCATATCAGATTCAAGTGCTAATGTTCCTCTGGTAAGACCTGTGGACTCCTTGTAACTTAGTTCCGACTTTGTAAAGTTCTCTACTGTTGTACCAGAGGGGTTAGTTACGTTGACAGTCAAGTTTTTGAATCTTGAAAGGTTGTACGGTTCGTTTGAGTATGGCTTGCTTAAGAACAGTTTCAAATGGTAGTCTTCTCCCAAGAAGGCCTTTGGATCGCTTCTATCTTCGAACTTAAAGTGTACTATCGACACGTTTGTGCTATCTAGGTTTGAAACATCGTTGTTCGAGGCGTTGAACTCAAACTCTATCCTGGCATGGCCAGAGTTTTGGTCATATTCAGAAGTGTTTAGGTCAGGTATCTCGTAACTACCTGTGAAGTGATCTTGGTCGTCGCTGTCCTGGTTTAAAGATATTTGATCGATTTTTTCCCTCCCGGTGCTGTTGAACGTGTACGTGGTTAAGTCCACTGAGTTTGCTGAAGAGGAAGTTATGTCGTATGAAATTGATACGTTTGCACTTTGCTCACATTTCAATTGGACATCTTGCGCTGTGTCTTGATCTGTACAACCCTCCTCTGAACTTAGACTTATTTCACCTTGAAGTGACGGATTTGTTTGGACTACTTTAGAAAGCTGACCATGAGGGTTTCGGCCAGTACTTTTTGAAGCGTTTATATGCATTATGTATGTTGAATTGGTTTTATCAGGTATAGGAACCTGACTATTATGGAAGAAGTCTCCTTGATCATCGTAATTGCCTAGATCCGTACCAGAATTTGCTTTGCCGCTTTCATTCGCAAAGAAGACCTCAACTGACCCATCTGAATCCGTTACATAGTTGTCCGTTGAAGCGTTTTCCACAGATACTTCGACATTTATTTTCTCTCCTGCCTTATAGCTGTCTTTTACGGAGTTCTGCAACTTTAACTGCAGGTCCCCAATGTTTAATTCTTCAGTTATTTTCTGTGTGCTCTCAGCGACTACATCATCATCTTCATGCTCTAAAGTACCATTTAACGCGTATTCAATCATATCACCGCTTGTAAAGTTAGGTTTGAACTCTGCATACCAGTACCCATCGCTTCCCGGTAAAAACTTCAGTTTTCTTGGGTTACCCCTGCTCTTATTGTAGAAAAAATCATAATAGCTTCCTTCTTTAAACATTCCTCCGGTTATCGGTCCCCATGCACTTCCACCAGGAATGGAGTGATTCAGTTTTACTACTTGTACAGTTGTAGTGTTTACCCCTGTCTGATTGAGAGAAAAAGGTTTGTCCACTGCAGTTATATCCATTTCCTGATCAGCAGACGCTGATGAAATGAAGCAAAGGCTTAATATTGAAACAAGAATAAAGGCTTTTATGGGGTTATTCATATTTTATATTCTTTTAGTATAGTTAAAAAATCTTCTTGAATTCATATAAGTATATAGTTTCGAACCAAAGTTTCTTTCTATCCAGTTCTCGAAGTGAGTAACTTTCTAAAAACCCCCTTGATTTTGTATGAGAACTGAGCACAAGAAAGGCTCTTCCTTCTTTGTTTAGATATTCTTCAATACCGTCAAGATATCTCTTGGAAACTTCAATTCCTTTCTCTCCGCCTCTCCACATTTCTTTGTCTTCCAAACTATTTGGACCGGGCAGATAAGGAGGATTAAACACAATTAGGTCGTAGCTATCATACACTCTCTCAAAAAGATTACTTTGAAAGATTTCAGCTTCAATGTTTAACTCACAGAACCTTTTTTTGGCGTGATCAACTGCCTCCTTATTTATATCTGCTGCAGTAACTTCAGCTCCTTTTTCAGCAGCTTTAATCGAGATTTCTGCGTTACCTACTCCTATCTCTAAAAACTTGAGTCCCTCCAAATTCTTTTTTTCCAAATTCCTCTTAACAAGAAGTGTGTCTTCTCTTACAGGATATACTGACATCAAGATGCGGCTGCCGGGATTTGAACCCGGGTCTACGCCTCGAGAGGGCGTGATGATTGGCCGGACTACACTACAGCCGCTTTAATTGAAATTTTTAGGCTGAAGCTTAAGAAGTGAAGGAGGCAGTACTTGGCTTTATTATCATATCATATATTACAGTATGTATAGATGGACTTAGATTCTTTTCTTAGAGGGCAGAGGTTGAGAGATCTTGAGGCTCTTCGCAGTTCTGGAGAAACAAATGAAGAGTTAGAAAGCTATATTGAGGAAACTCTTGAGAATTGGGAAGAGGTCCGTATTCCTTCAGAGGAGGAAAGCCCGTTGGAAATCGTTGATGATGATTTATCAAGGTCGAAAGATGGTTATGATGAGAAAATTTTCTATCTTGATAAGCAATTTTTTGTCTGCAGTGCTGAGCCAGGTCCCGGTAATGAAGATAGAGGATGGGATAACGGATTAAAAGCACATGAAGTAAGAAATATAGGCGTTTACCATGAGAAAAGTGTTGTACCCCCTCCTCGAGAAATGAAAACTAGTTTTGGAGATTATACCCTGCCTGAAATATTAACAAAGATTACCGCTGAACAAGTTGAGGACGGCTACGTTGTATTATATGGAAGTATGTCATCTGTCGAAAATCATTTTCATTTAGTGGCCAGTGATCTAGAGATTGAGGCCAATGCCAAATCAGATCTTGAAGATATCAGCAGCTACTTCCTATACAGAGTTGATGATTCAGAAACCAACTTTGAGGAAGGCAGAGTTTCCGATAATTTTGGAATATATATGCATGAAATCCTTCAGGAAGATGAAGAGAGAATTAAATTCAGAAATGCATGATATAAACGATTTGGTCTTTCAAATGTAGAGTGGAACTCGGGATGTGCCTGACCGCCTGTAAAAAACGGGTGATCCGGCAGTTCAATGTATTCAGCTAGTTGCCAGTTCTGGGTTTTGCCGTAGATCTTCAGACCATTGCTAATCAGTTCATCACTGTATTCTGGGTTGACCTCATATCTGTGTCGATGTCTCTCTGTTATTTCTTGTGTATAATAATTTTTCACTGACTTTCCCTTGCACTTTTGCAGAGTAGCTCCCAAGCCTCATAGTACCTCCTTTCTGATCTAATCCTTCCTGATCCGGCATCTGCTTTACCAACAACACTTGATTTCCCTCACCAAACTCTTCTGAAGCCTCATTTATTCCCAGCTCATTTCGCGCAAACTCTACTACCATCAACTGGAGCCAATAACAGAGGCCAAGAACAGGTACATTATTTTTCCTACTGTACTCTAACACATCAATTTTTCCCTCAATACCTCCTCCGAAACCTACAAGGGTTATTACACTGTCTTAATGGCTTAAGATTCATTTGATTGAAGTTCTCGGTATCAATATATTCTATTTCTACTTTCTCCCTTTCCTGGGCTGCTGCATGCTTTAAGGCCCCCTCTGCCGATTCTCGTAGATCTTCCAAGAAATGAAGTAGATAACCGTGATACTAAAAGAAACAGCAATTGCTGAAATATCAAAGTATTTCTGGGCAATCAACGGGGTCATCATCCAGAAAAGAATTATTGAAACAACTCCAAACACAGCAAAAGTTTTATCGATCATTTTATCTTTTAAACTTATCATTCTATCTCACCCAGCCGCTTTGCTACCTCTGACAGTTTTTTTACGTCCAAGTTAATCACTCTTTCCTCGCTATAAGGAATATCATCCCTCATTTGTTTAGCTACTTCTTTCTCAAACCCTAGAATGTGTCTTGCATCTACGAAAGCATTTCTCAATTTCTTCCGCTTGTGTGTAAATAATCCCTTGGCAACTTCAAAGAACTGTTCCTCGTCTTCAATTTCGTGTCTCTGTTTATTAGGAAAGAGTTTAAGTATAGATGCATCTACCTCCGGTTCCGGGTAAAAACTGGCGGAGGAGATATTTCTCAACTTTACGGGGACGAAGTAGTACTGAGCCCTTATCGTCGAGATTCCAAAATTCTTGTCGCCGGGTTCAGCCACAACTTTGTCGGCAAGTTTCTCTTGAACAATTAACGCGGATTGAACCTGTGCCTTCCCCAGTTTCTCAATTATATCTGAGGAAATCTGGAAAGGAATGTTTGAAACAACTCTCTCAATCTCAAGATCATCTAGTTCAAGATCCAGAAAGTCCTGATTCAATACTTCAGCTTCGGGAAATTCCCTTTCAATGTATTCTGCCAGATTACCGTTGTTCTCAACCAGTAGAAGTTCATCAGTTTTTTCAGAGATCTTGTCAGTTATCATGCCTAGGCCAGGACCTATCTCTAAAGTTTTCTGACCGTCCATCTCTCCTGCTTCAACCAGAGCCGCGGAAACTGTTTCTGAGTTTAAAAAATTCTGGCCTTTGCCAGGATTGACTCCTATCTCTCTCAGTTTATTTTCTACATCCATAGAATACTAAGAGGTGAAAAGTTTATGTTTGGTTTCTCCCTTCATTTCATTCATAATTCTCTCCCTGATAGCCTTTTTAGGATCCGGAACGGAGGGAACTCTTTCCTCTACATCTTTCAAAGATTCAAAATCACCTGTTTCCCTCTCATCAATCAGCTTCTGCATGTGTTTGCTTCCGATACCGGGTAGAAGCTCGAAGGCGTGTCTTCGCGGTGTAACAGGAGCGGCATTGTTGAAAAACTCTACAAATTCTTCATTTTCCTTGATCAGTGCATCCAAGACGTATTTTATTTCTGACTGAGCACTTCCTGTTAAATCGTCATAGCTGATCCTCTGTTTAATGAACTCGACCTTTTCCCTGTCACCGTCTCCGATGTATACTTCCTCTCCTCCTTTCGGCCTGACGTCTTCACGCATTACGATCTCTAGAAGTGTATAGTTTTCTGTTCCGATTACCTGTGCAACTCTCTCATCTCTGTCGTCGCTCTTCCCATGTTCCAGGAAGTCAAGCACTTTTGCGTATTCATCTTTGTCAGCCATTTTATTTGTTCACCTCGAATTTACCAGAGATAGATACCTCTCGATGAAATATATAAGGAATCTAGAACTTAAAAACCTTCCTTACTGATCCTCGGTCTCAATGCTCTGGCAGATCTCCAGAATCTCCTCAACCTCTTCATCCTCAAGCTTGATTCTTTCCTTCTCGAAGACGGATCTGACAGTTGACTCGAACTCCGGAACCACTTCCAGAAGCTTGTAGATATGCTTGTCCTTCAGGGAATCGATCTCGGAAAGCTCATCGTAAAGCTCTTCCAGAGTATCCAGATCACGGACCTTGCAGTGTCTTGTCAAGTTCTCAAGTGCAATCTTCTGCTCATGAGTCAAACTCTCTTCCTCCCTATCGTCTAGAAGCTGGAGTGCTTCGACAGGGTAAGCCAGTTCTTCATCAACTACATCCATAGAGAATCACTCGTTGGACTGCAGGTGGATCGGCGGGATAAAAAGGGTTTTCTCAACATTTCCATCATCGAACTTTACCTCGTAGCTATCTCCCTGCATACCCTGTACTTCTGCAGTCTTGCCGTGGAAACGTACGTGAGGCCGTCCTTCTTGAACCGAAGAATCAATCTTGATCAGTACTTTTTCGCCTTCCTCAAACTCTTTCAAGTATTCATTTACTGTTGGTTTATCTCGTGGACCTGAGGAAAGCTTGTCACGTGCTCCCTGCTGTGAACCCTGACTCTTCTGCGCCATTTTAGATTACCTCTTATAACTAAAAATTACATGGAAACTTTAAAAACGGAAAGGCTAGACACTAGCTTGCACCCTCTTCTTCAGCTTTTCTACCTGTGAATAAGGCAGTTCAACCGAACCTATCAGGTACTTGTAACTTCCTGACCCGTGGCAGTCACTCCCACCCGTCTGGATCAGACCATAATTTTCGGCCAGTTCCCGGCACTTGTCTTCAGCAAAGTTTACGTCAAAACCGTTCTCGATCTTGTGTTCCCGGCTGTACACAACCTCGATTCCCTTCAACCCATAATTTACTAGCTCCTCAACTACATCTTCTGCCTCATCCTCTTCCAAGTCCCTTCCTGGATTAGCCAGAACCGGCACCGCACCATCATCAAGAACAGTCTCTATAACTTTCTCTGCATCTTGCTTCGGTGTTGGGATATAGGCTTCACAGTCCTCTCCTATGTACTCTTCAAATGCCTCGGCTGGAGTTTCCACCACGCCTGCCTCATGGAGCGCATCAGCGATATGCGGTCTCCCCGGGATTACCTTCAACTTCAACAAATACCCCCTGCTTCGTAAGCTGTTAGTCCAGAACCTGGTTTAAGTTCTCTATCATCTCCCTGATTCGCTGTTCTCGAAGTCGGGAATTTTGGTCAAGAAGACCATTAACTCTCTCTGAGTCTGGATCCAGAAAGTATGCCAGTATTTTGATTCCGGTATCTTGGATCTCTCACTTGATCTCAGCACTTCTTATAACCTCAACTCCGGTTTCATCATCGACGTAAACCCTCTGATCAAGTTCCGGATTGATGGTATCATGATCCGTCAACGCGATGGCATCCAAATCATTTTCCTTAGCCTGTTCTGTCCTTTCTTCGACAGAATCAGTGCCATCTTTGGCCTTGGTATGCATATGAATGTCGGCAGCTTTCACAGAAGAAGTTGTCATAGAATAGCTAAGTAAAATATGGAAGAGTCTACTTTTCAATCCAGATTACATCCAGCTGGACGCACTCCGCCTGAGTACCAATCAGCTCTGAAATATTGGGCTGCGTCCGGCCCTCGTCGCCATGAATAAGTTCCTTGATGTATGTCCCGGCCTCGGCCTTGACTTCCAGCTCGAACTCCTTCTCACCGGTCTTCTCCCAGGAAACCTCGTAAACTTCTCTTTTTCTAGTTTTCTCAGCTCGCCTATGTTCTACTCTCTCCGGAGTATCCTGCTCGATACCGCCGACTACCTCACTTATGTTCTCAAGGTCTTCTTCAGTTATTTCTTCCTCTGTCTCGATTACCGCCCTGTATTCTTTGTCGGCGTGCTTTTGCTTGATCTCCGCCGCCTTGTCCTTGTGAGTGAATTTTACGTTGAATATCTCGACCTTATCCGTGGATTCGTTGACCTCATACTTCAGCTCCTCCAAATTAACATCACGGTTCAAAGGTTCAACAAGTTCAAGAACAAACTCTCTTTTACCTAGGCATTTTGCATCTACATCCTCTCTCCCACCTCCGTGGAACTTGGATTCAACTGCCTTAGACTCTCTGAGGAAAGGCGCCTCAATTTCTTGCTGTACACTGGTAGGGTACTGGTGGCCGGTCCAGTCACATTCTTCACACCCTGAGCCTCTACACTTCCTGCAGTGCCATTCGGTCTGCGGAATTTCTCTTGAGTGTTTATTGTATTGGCCGTATATAAGTAGAGAGTTAACTTGTAACTCGACTCTTTCACGTCCTTCACGCATGTCGATTACAGCCATCACGTCGGCACGTTCAAAGTCCACTTGGATGTCCATCCTGTCCTCCATCTTCTTTCCAAGCAGTCTGGAAAGCTCGGTCTTCAATGGTTCGGTCCACTCTATACCGTACTCCTCCCATAGCTCTTCCTCGGCTCTGACAGACTCTTCAAGAGGCCTGATGCCAATAAGGAAGGTCTCCAACTCATATCTCTCAAAAGAATCTTCCACCAAGTCAGCCCAGCGATCCAGCTCATCGAAAACTCCACTACAGATCTCACACTCTCCTCCGATTTCCGCATCATCCGGTACATTTTCTTGGTCAAAGTTGTCTTCTTCCAGTTTATCAGTATTGATTATTATTTGTGCTCTTTCAAAGTTTTCCAGTCCATGGCCAAGCTGAGCGAACTGTCTCCCTAAGCAATGATCACATAAGTTCTCGTTTTCAAGTAGTTGGTCGGCTTTTTCGTTAAGACTGAGCATGTCTAACCATTTCATGAATCAAAGTTTTAATACAGCATCAGAACTAGTTACTCCTCTTTATATGATCCACTTCTTTACGAATTTCTTTAGCCTCTACTCCACATGAAATTCTTGATGATATTTCAAATCAAGTTTTTCTCTAAATATCTTTCATTCAAACCCAGCTTTAATTGAGGATAAGTCAAATAATCAGTTTTCTGGACTCTTTTTCAACTACTTCACCTTCTTCTATCTCCAGAATCTTTGATTCAATGACGCCGCTTTTCTTTTCTAACTGAATCATTGTAGGGTTAGAGGCTCTGGCTGAGCCGCCGCCAACTCCTGTACAGCTTCCTGGATTCAAGATTTTGCATTTTTCCAACTCCTCGATAGTTTCCTGATGGGTGTGACCGGTAATCAATATATAGACTTCCAGGTCTTCCAAAGCTATCTTTTCTAGGGTTTCTATGTCTCCTCGGGGGGTTATGCCTGTTCCGTGGTAGACTCCAAACTTCACACCATTCCTCTCAAATGTCTCAGAGTTCGGTAAGTCGAAGAAGTCACAGTTTCCTTTAACCGCTACTAGTTCTCCGTATCCGTCGATTCGATTGTAGACCTCTCTTTCCGCAAAATCTCCTGCATGTACTATCAGGTCCGCTTCCTTCATCTTCTGTCTGAAGGCTCCAGGTATTTCTTCGGCCCGTGTTGGAACATGGCTGTCGGAGACTACTGCAATCATAGACATCTAATTCTACTTAAATATCTTTAAATACCGTTCAGTTGAATTTATCAATACGGCTAAAAGGGGCAACCAAGGGGAGTGATTTCGATGTGGTTAAATGAGAATTTACAGGAAAGTATACCGGAAAACCCTACTGGCACTGCTTGGCATTACCAAGATAGTTTCTTCCACAGAGACAACTATACCAGGAAAGTGGCATAACCTGTTTGACTCTGTCAAAGTCTCCAGTCTAGCAGTTCATGCCCAGCTTTCTATACTAGATGAGGAAGTAACTGAAGAATATCAGGAACTTGAACAGGGAATAAGCAGGAAAATAGGAAGGGGTAAGCTCTACACCGAGAAAGATCTCTACAATGCTCAGAAGAGGATAGAGAACGTCAATTTTGAAAGCAGATACAGAGGGAATTTCAGATAGGTAAATCAGAACCCAAGCTTCTGCATCATATTCTGCATGTTGCCCCGTTTCATCGATCCTTTGTCAAACTTGTCAACCATGTTCTTTGTCTGCCGGTAATGCTTGATCAACTCATTCACTTCTTCCACGTCTCGCCCCGATCCTTCTGAGATTCTCTCCTTTCTGGATCGGTTGAGAATTGATGGATCGTTCACCTCTTCCGGACTCATGGAGTCAATTATCACATTGTAAGAACCGATCTTCCCTTCAGTCAGGTTGGCAACGTTATCCGGTATCTGGTCACTCGAGAACGGAAGCTGACTCATCATCTCCTCCATCATCCCCGAATCCGTCACGGTCGACATCTGCTCCTGGAAATCCTTCAGTGTAAACTCTCCTTCCAGTATTTCCTCGGGATCAGTGTCCAGCTCTTCAATCTTCTCCAGAAGTGATTCAAGATCAGGCTGACCGATCATATCGGAGACAAAGTCGACAGGATCGTAGATCTCAAGGTCTCCCATCTCTTCTCCCGTACCGATAAACTTGACAGAGATATCAGCGTGTTTACAGGCTACAAGTGCGCCACCTCCTTTCGCAGAGGAATCCGTCTTGGTAACTATAACACCGGTCAACCCGACTGCTTCATCGAAGTTTTCCGCCTGACCCCTGGCAGACTGTCCGATATCGGCTGGGATAACCAGATACTTCTCATCAGGTTGAAGAACCTTCTCCATGTCGGAAAGCTCCTTCTTTAAATCATCATTCAGGGAGTTTCTACCGGCTGAGTCAACGATCAAGACGTCTACGTCCAGTTCCTCTTTTCCTTTCTCCACTACTCTTACAGGATCTTCAGCGTCTTTTTCTCCGTAGAAATCTGCCTCAACGTCTTCAGCAATCTGTTTCAACTGGTCGTACGCCGCAGGTCGATCAGTGTCTGCTGCGATTACTCCAACCTTCATTTCCCTCTTACGGTAATAGTCGGCGATTTTTCCTGTTGTGGTTGTCTTTCCTGCTCCGTAGAGGCCTGCTAAAAGAATAGTCTGAGGCTTGACCTCTATCTCGGCTTCTTCACCAAGCATTTCCTCGAGCTTGTTGTATACTACTTCAAGTACGTGTTCTTTCCTTGATAGGCCGTCTTTTTTCTCTCCAAGTGCGTCTTCTCTTATTTCGTTGGATAGATCTGAGACTAGCGAGACGTCGACGTCAGCCTTGATTAGATCTCTCTGAATATCTTTTACGAGTTTTTCTACTTCTTCTTCGTCTACACTGCGGTTGGATGAGAACTTCTGAATAGAATCCTTGATTTTGTCGAACATGTCAATGACTATGTTCCGAAGGATTAAATGGTTAGGTGGGACCGACAGTTTTAATTTATTGAAGGAGTAATTTTTTGTTAAATCTTTGGCTTCTGAGTATGATATCCAGGATTTCGCGAAGGAGGTCCGTGAGACTGTAGGTGGCCGGGTTGAGCAGGTCTACCTTTCTGGTTCTTATGCAAGGGATGAGCATGCTCCTGGTATCGATATTGATGTAATGGTTCTTTTATCAGAGATAGATGAAGAGGCTGAGAGAGATATCTGGAAGATAGCTGACAAGTTTTTCCGAAATAGAGATTTACATTTTACGCCAAAAATATATGCTAAGTCTAATTTTGAGGACAAAGTTGAGAAAGGGTACAGCTTTTATTCCGAGGTTGCTCAGGAAGGTGTTGAAATATGAATGAAGATCAGGAGAAGAAACTGCAGTTCTCTCAGGAAAAGATCTCTACTGCAAAACCACTGCTTGAAAACGAAAAGTTCAGCGATTCTATCTCTCAGTCGTATTATGGAATGGTTTCACGCAGTAAAAGCTCTTCTCCTAGAAAAAGACTAGGATCCAAAGACTCATTCAGGAACTTCTTCAGAGCTTGGAAAACTGTTTAGAGATTACTTAGGAATTGAAATGACTTGGGAGTACTCAAGAATACAGGAGAAACGTGAAAAAGCAGACCACGGAGAAATAGAGAGCTTGGACGGGGAGGAAGCGGAAAAAGTCTTGCAAACAGCAGAAAAATTTGTATACCGGGCAGATGAGATTCTAAAATAGATTATGTATTATCCGTCCTTTTTCTCTATGGACCAATGTTCCAGTATTTGGATATCATGAACGAGGCAGCTGCTCCCAGCATGAATGCTCCAATTGAGATACGTAGACTTTTTGGAGCGGGGATCTGATGCCATCCTGTGTATATGTAGGATGCGAATGCTGTGTTTATTCCGAAGAGTATTGGGTTTTGGAAGTTGCCAAGGTTTTTCCAGGTTTTTTCTTTGCTTCTGAATTGGAAGATTATCCATCCTACCATTAAAGTTGTTAAAACGCCATTTAATAGATCTGATCTGAGGTGGATTGTGTAGCCTATTGTCCCTGAGATCAGTGATATGATAACTGTTTTTGTTGCTGTTTTGTTGGTCATGAGGTGTTGAAAGGGTTTAAGGGATAAAAGGTTTTCACTCTGTTTTTTTCTTGCTATGCATCCAGTGACCAGGATAGGAAGTGAGAACATGCATATCAGTGATTCTGAAGAAGATTCTAGGCTGACGCTGATCTTTGTTTCAGGTGTTTTCTCTCCCAAGGTTTGGAAGTACCAGATGAACTATTTTTCTGAAGATTACAGAACCATCTCATTCTGGCCGACACTCAGCAACAGAGATATGGATGGGAACAGGAGATGTCTTAAACAGATTCTGGATCAGGAAGATGTTGAGAATGCTGTACTGATTGGTTCAAGTTTTGTCAATCCAATTGTTCAGAACTTTGAGGCCAGGGAGGATGTATCAGCGACTGTTCTAGTAGGTGCGAAGAGAAAGCTGAAGAAAGGGCTTCCGAGAGAAATGTATCAGATGCTTACATCGGAAAAATTTCCTACAAAACTGTCGAAGAAACTTTTCTTCTCCTCAATGGATTACAGAGAAGTTAAGGAGTTCTGTCAAAATGTCAAGTTCGTGGATTTCGATGATTTCAGTTCTTTCCAGAAAAACTTTGGCGTTAGAAGGCCTGAGAAGGAATCTCTAGTTTTACATGGTGAGAGGGATTATTTCTCGGATGAAGAGTATGTCAAGGATATGATGTCAAGTGCTTCTGTTTCCGTTATGGATGCCGGAATGTTCAGCTTCTTTGAAAAGCCTCAAGAATTCAACAAAACTCTAATCGACTTCCTGTTGAAGATTGAGAGGAAAGCTTTGAAGGAAAAGATAGAGGAAACTAAAGACAGAAACAGGACGCTTGAGGAGTTTGAGGAGAGGTTTGCTAAGGTGAGAAAAAGATGATAGCTGGACTGATACTTTCAGAAGATCTTGAAGAAGAATGTAGCATGGCATTTCTGGACGAAGAAATGGAAACTTTAGAGGTGAATACAAACGAAGAGATAGTTGAAGCGATAGAGGAAAAAGACCCTGAAATTATCGCAGTTGATGTGGGGACTAAGCAGAATCAGAAGGAGTTTACCAAGGAGGAAAAAGAACTGAAGGAGGAAGGGTACGTGTTCACTCCTAACTCTTACCAGAAGAGAAAGGTTGAGCGCATGCAGAGTCTTGAAAGACATATCAAACATGCCATGGGAGGCAGAGTAGAAATAATACGTTTCGAACCACAGATAACTGCTGAAGAACTGGATATCAACAGCGAAGAGGATTTAGCATCTCTAGGCATTCAAGGGGAAATAGGCAGTGTGGGAGAATTCGATGCAGTATTAGGCGCTGTCACGTCAAGATTCTACAGTCAAGGCCAGTTCGAGGATTATGGAGTAGTAGTACCCCAAAACCTGGACAAGATTTAAAAGTTTTTTGTGATCAATACGTAAATACAGGTAATTAAAATGGGAATGGAAAAATTTTACTCAACTATCAGGAAACAGTTCGGCCTTGACAAGGAACAGATGAAACAGGAAGTAAAAGAGGAAGTAACGGAAGAACTAAGAAACGAGCTAGGAGAAGAAATCAGCTATATAGAAGCACAGCTGAAAGAATACGAACAACTGGTAGCCGAAGTAAACCATCTGCTCGCCACCATGAGAAAAGAGAGAATCCAGAAGAGAAGCGAAGGAAAAGAAATCAAAATGGACGACATGGAAGACGACCTCCAGCCACTTAAATCCAAACTAAGAAAACTGGAAAAATCCATGCAGAAAAGACTAGACGAAGGAACAGCATTCAGTTAAATTATGTCTGACTTAGATGTAGATAAATTTATTGCTGAAACTTACAGCAGTGAGATCGTCGAGCTGTCAGATATATTGTCGGGATCAAATGCTGATATTCCTGATGAGAAGACCGATGAATTAGCACATAACATCATAAAAACGGTAGAAATGGGAAGAAAAGATTTAGAAGTTTCAGTATATGTTGAAGAGCTTAAAGGTTCAATCGAGTATGATTGTAATCCAGAAGAAGTAGTTGAAATGTATAGTAAAATTGCAGAGCTAGGCGAATCCAACCAGATAGAAAATTTCGAGGAGAAGACATGGGCCGCTTTAGATTATCAACACCTGAAAGAGAACAACTGGGAAGATTATATATTTGAAAACCAAACCAGTTAATTCAGAATTTTTTCCACAAAACTTTCTTTGTCGAACTCTTTGATGTCATCGTAGTTTTGCCCCTTACCGATAAATGCTATCGGCTTGCCACTTTTCTGACTGATGGAAATTATTGCGCCGCCGTTCTCGTCTACATCCATTTTTGTGACGATTACTGCGTCAAACATGCCTTCATATGCTTCTGCCTGTTCTAGGACGTCGTTTCCTGCTAATGCATCTATGACTAGGAAAGAGATATCAGGATTGTTTACTCGAACCATTTTCTGGAGTTCATCCATAAGATTCTGGTCTGAGTGGCTTCTTCCTGCAGTATCAATTAAGGCCACTTTGTCATTTTTTTCGGCATGTTCAACTGCATCATAGGCAACAGCTGCTGGATCTGACTCGTACTCATGCGAAATGACCTTTGTATCCAGTTCCTCTCCATGTTCATCAAGCTGCTCAATTGAGGCTGCTCTAAAAGTATCTCCGGCACCCAGCACTACTTGCTCATCTTCATCCTTCAGCATCTTGGTTAGTTTGGCAGCAGTTGTTGTTTTACCTGATCCGTTGAAGCCCATCAAGAAGGTTACTGGAGGTTTTTCTGCCTCATTCAGTTTTTCCAGAAAGTCATATGAATCATCTAGAAGGTTGAGTAAGACTTCCTCGACTGCTTCATTGACTTTTTCCTCTGCTTTTCCTCTCCTTACTTCCTCTCCTAAAAGTTCTTGCCTTATATTGTCCTCTATTTTCTCTGCTGCCTCGAAAGAAACATTGTTCTGAAGAAGCTTCAGCCTCAGTTCCTCCAGCAGAGGGTTTAAACTATCTTCATCTAGTTCTTTCTCGGCTACGGCAGACTTTACATTGTCAGAAAATTCTTTTACCGAGTCCTTGAACTTGTCCAGCATAGTCTTTTATTCTTCATTTTGCTGCTGTTGCATCTGCATTTGCATCTGCTGCATCTGTTGCTGCAGTTCTTCCAGATTCTGCTGAAGCTCGTCTTTGGTCTCGTTTAGCTTTTCTTTTTCTTTTCCAAGTGCTTCTGCAGCTTCATCGTTTTCTCTCTTCTGGTATGCTTCGCCGCCAATATTTGTAACAACTTTTTCCGTATCTTTGATTTCCGCATTCACGAATGCTCCTCTACCAATCGGTGCCAGAATTTCGTCTCCTTCTTCAAGGTTTTCTAGTCCGTCAATCGCTTCTATAGCATCTTCTACATTTTCCCTACTTTGATCTACCTGTTCCAGATACTCCTGTATTTCCTCCATTTGTTGTTGGATTTGCTGGTACTGCTGCATCATCTGTTGTTGTTCCATTTTAATTTACCTCTCCTGATTCTACTATTTTGATGCTGCTTCTTGGCACTGAGTGTTTACTGCCCAATTCTGCATATAATTTATCTCTGGCATGCTTTTCGCTTTCCGCCTCAACTTCCTTATCGAATGGCTGGACTTCTCTGCCCATTTCAATTTTACCTGAGAACTTGTAATCTGTCATATTCAATCTAGTCAAGTGAATTCTTTTAAAACTGTCAGCACAGCTCGGAAAGTTTCTCAGCAGCCTCTAGCTTAGCCAATTTTTCCCTCATTTCGCCCTCAGTAGGCAGGTCTCTAGACAGATGTTTTCTTGCTTCGCCGAAGTTCTGCTCTTTAATAGATTCTGTTACTCCTCCAATGGTACTTGAGACCAGATTGTCCCTTAGGCTATCCTTCCTTTGTTCGAGCGAGTTCAAGCAGAGTTCACGTCTCCCCTTATTCACTTCCTCCAGTGCAAGTTCCTCTTCTACAAGATTATCAAGTAGTTTCCCACATCTAATTTTGTTTATTCCAGTTTGTTCGGCAACTTCTTCTTTGGTTTTCTCTTCATCAAGGTTCCTCAATACTGTGAAGTGGCCCGGATCAATTACTAGTTTCTGCCAGTGCTTCATTACAGCTACTTTTTTAGGTTTCTCCGATTTAATAGTTGTCAAATGATACTGATTGAATTCTCCCACATACTTACCTTCTCAATGCTCTTCATTGCTGCAATATTCGACCTGAGAAGCGAAATGGGAGATGTACCGGACGAGTTCGGTGCAATCGCAATAGTTGGAGGAATCATATTACACGCAGTGTATAGTTACTCAATAGAGTCATTTACTCCTTTGATATATTGTATTGGTGTCGGAACAGTTTTCTCAGCATACGGCTGGCTTGCTTATTGGAAGGGAATGTGGGGAGGAGCAGATGCACTCGGATTATCAGCTCTGGGGTTTGGAGCACCGTTTCTCACGTTCTCTATGGAAGGAGTGATTACACAGACTTTCAGTCTATTCGGTAACATAGTTCTGATTGCTACATTGTACACACTTGGATTCTCACTGGTGAGGGCTTACAGAACTGAAAACTTTCGGGAAAAATTGAAAGATAAGTTTCAGAGCGAAAGAAAGAGAATTGCGCTTGAGCTTGGGCTTGCAACGGTTGTCTTTGCTTTTCTGAAACCTTTCCTTGCTGCTCTCTTCTACATAGTCATAGCTGCTTCAGTCCTGCTTCTTAGATTTTTGAGGGTAGTTGAAGACTATGCAATGACGGAGGAAGTTGAAGCAGAGGAACTGGAAGGAGGAGAGGTAGTGAGAGAAAATAAAAGCGATAAAATAAAGGGAGTTACTGAAGAAGAAATTGAGGAAATAGAAGATAGCGTGGAAGTTATGCATGGCATCCGATTTATGCCGGTGTTTCCTGCGGCCTTGATTTTGACCAATACAGGTTTTTCGATAGTAGGTATTCTTATCGGCTTGTAATATGTTTTACTCTTTCCTTAATCTTTCTCTGGAAAACAGGTTCTCTTTCCTTCATTTTTCTGAACCAGTAGGCCCAGATTATCAGAACAAGCAGTGTTAAACTCCATTTCCAGAGAAAGTCATGGACTACCTGGAAAGAGAAAATTCCTTTTTCAGCAAGTAGGACTGTAGAATAGACTCTGATTATGTTCGCTACTATAATTACTGCAAATCCCTGAAGTATGAAGTTGAGATGTTCAAGAGTTCTCTTGCTGGAGGCATAGACAAGTCCTGCGAATGCCGCCATACTTTTCCAGCCAAGGCAGTCCTGAGTAATAATGTACGGTGTATCTCCAATTGTAATTGTGATTCCTTCTCTAACTGCTTCAATACCTGAGGAATTAAGCATAGCATTTATCAGGCCTGCTAGAAGACTCTGAAGAAGGCGTGTATCCGGGTAAACCCATAGAATACCTCTGAATACTACTCCAGCAGCAACTAGTTTAGTTAGAAACATCAAAGTCTCGAATAGCTTCTTCTGTGTCTCGGTAAATTCTTCAGTGTTGATCATGTTTGCTCCCTGTACTGGTTTAGTATTGATTCAAAGTTGTTCTTATCCGGCAGCTCGTCAACCACTACAAAGTCTCTGAGCTCTATGCCTTCAACCTCTTCTAATCTGTGAATGTCAGATCCTCGCTTTTCAAGCTTATCAAGAATCTCTCCGTCCGAAGTAACTGCCTCCTCAGGCACAAAATCAATCTGTCCCTCTATCAATGGCACAGGCCTTGAATCACCTTCAAAAATTCTTCTGACAGCCTTCTTGTACTGCCTCTCCCTTATGGCAAAATCTTTGAGTTCCTCTTTGAGATCCCTTATTTCTTTGTTCTTTTCGCGGATTTCTGCTTCTCTCCTCTTTATTTCACGTCTCTCAATTACCTCTTCTCTATCCTCTTCACGCATCTCATCTATTCTGCTTCTTAAACTTTGAATCTCATATTCTTTCTCTCCCAACTCTGATTTTAGCTGATTAACTTGGTCTTCAAGATTCTCTATCTGGTTCTCCATCCTTTTCTTTTCCCTGTCCTCATTCGAATCTAGGTAACTTCG
Source organism: uncultured archaeon (assembly GCA_964604885.1). Taxonomy (GTDB): domain Archaea; phylum Nanohalarchaeota; class Nanosalinia; order Nanosalinales; family Nanosalinaceae; genus Nanohalobium. The sequence goes on along the minus strand of CAZSAB010000002.1, from coordinate 32,556 downwards.
ATTCTCGCTTTTACCAGAATCATCTTCTCTTCCAGTCTTATCAGATTCTTCAATTTGTTCATCTTTGAAGACTTTCAGAGCTATCTCCTTCTTAGCCAAATCATACTCTTCATCAAATTTCTCTATCTTTTTTATATCCCTCTGCAGGTGTCTTCGAGCGTTTAAAGCAGAGGCAACTGCGTCAAGTTCATGACTGTTGGTTCCTTTGCCCAGTTTTTTCTTCTTCTCTGAAGAGAGATCTTCTTCAGGCTCAAAAATCTTTGCACCTACCGAATTAGCTATTTTCTCTACCTTGGCTGGTGTAGTGGATTTATCTGATGCTACGACAACCGGCTTTCCTACCTTGATAATTCTCTGAATTATGTCTCGTGGCGGAAAATTTTTCCCAGACTCCAGTAGTTCAATCTCTCCCTGAAGATTAACTCCAGCAACTGCTGAAGTGCTTCCCGGATCAACTCCGACAATTAATGGCTTCATAAGTATTTTCGAGTTGAATACTTCCGGATTTTAGAGGCAGTCTTCTCACCTACTCCTTCCACATTCTGTAATTCTTTTTCTGATGCAGTGAAAACGTTTTCTACAGTTTTGAACTCATTAAGCATTCTTTCCGCAATTTTGGTGTTGACATCAGGTATGCCGGATACGATGAACTCAAGTATTTCATCTGGAGTCATCCCGCTCTTGCTGCCTCTCACCTGAACTTCTCGGTCCTTTTCTTCCTGCTCTCTGCGAGCCAAAGCTTTCAGTGTTTCAACCGTATCCTTCTTATCATCCGTCCATATCAATGGCATCTGGTAGTCAATAGCCAGTGAACTAATGGCTCCTCTGATAGCCTTGGGGTCAATGTCTCTATGAGTGTACAGGTTCTCCCCTTCTATTACAAGGATAGGGTTATCAAACTGCTGCAACTCTTGTAACTGTTCGAACAATCGATTATCTATTATAGAATCCACGAAGTCATCGGTTCGCTTCCTCTCCACAGCTGTCCTATCCGACACAATAAAGTCAGCCACATCAAGACGCTTCTTCTCCAGCTCTATCTCATCTCTGGAAAGCTCCTTGGCAATTGAATTCTCCCTGTCGTCCGCCACAACTTCGATTTTATCTTCTTCATCTTCTTTTTCCACTTTCTGGAAATTCTCCAGTTTTTTCTGCTGCTTCTCCTGAATTTCATCCGAGTTCTTCAGTTCTTTCAACGTCTTCTTCATGTTCTTCTTCTTATGGTGAGCACTCCAGTAATATCCCTCATCGCGCGTATCCTCGGCGATGAGTACTATAACCTCTCCTTCTTCCTGCCTGCCGGTCCTCCCAGACCTCTGAATGTCTCTAACAGCAGATGGAACAGGCTCGTAGAAAAGTACTTTGTCGACCGCGGGAATATCCAGTCCTTCCTCTCCTATCGAAGTAGAGACTAGAACGTTATGCTCTCCAGAGTCAAACTCTCCTAACGTCTCTATTTGCTCTTTCTGGCTCATCCCATCATCTCCCTGCTGGCCGATAAACTTTACAGGATTTAATCCTTCAGTCTCAAGATCCTCTACAATTTTATCAGCGGTAGCCCTGTACTCAGTAAATACAATCGCTTTTTCTTCTCCCGATAAATCTGAGAGAAGTTCTCTAGTCTTGTCAATCTTAGGATGTTCCTCACCTTTCTTCCTCAGGTACTCGATCAGACTTTTGGCTTTCTGAAAATCTTGATCGTCAAGTACTCTCCCAGCAGCCTTTGAATCATCGTTCTCCAATCCTTGAATGTAGTCGTAGGCCTGTGAGACTCCTTGAGTCTGAAGAAGCTCTATCGCCTGGGAAATTTTCAACGCTGTGGCAACGTGAGAGATTGCGGAATAAAGTTTGGGATCATCGGTGGAAGACAGCTTAGATGATATTTTACCCCTCAGATTCAATAGGTCGGTTTTCTGCACATTGTTGACGGAAGAGATTTGATCCATCTTCTCCAGTTTCTTCAATTGGGTTCTCTTGGCGTCCTCCATCTTCTTGTTGGCAGTCTGGAAACGATTATCAAGCGAGACGCGCTTCCAGTCAACCTCTTTATCCTCGATATACGGCTCGACGTCAGGATCATCTTCAGTCCTGATCTCAAAATTAGTAATCTCAAGGTTATCTGCTACTTCCATTATTTTTTCTTTTTCACCGCCTGGAGAGGCCGTCAAAGCAAGTCTTTGACAGTGCATCTTCTCCGAGATAAAGTTGTAGGCGTATTCTCCTGTTGCACGGTGGGCTTCATCAAAAATTATCAGAGAGAATTCTTCAGTAGGAATTTTGCCTGATATCAGGTCATTTTCTACTATCTGAGGTGTGGCGAAAAATGCCTGTTTTTCCTCCCATAGTTTTTCCCTTTTATTCGGTCTTGTCTCACCTGTCATAACCTGGAGCTGGTCTTCCGAGATTTCTATGAAGTCTTTGAAGCTTTTCTCGTGCTGTTGTACAAGGGGTTTGGTGGGCGCCAGAAAGAGTGTTTTCCCTTCTGGAAGTTTCTGTGATGCAACCATTGCAGCGATTACAGTTTTTCCAAGTCCTGTTGGCAGCACAACCAGAGTGTTCTGATCTCTGGCGGATGCTGCAATAACTTCCTGATATGTTCTTGATTCAATTTTTTCCGTTTTAAGCACAATAAATATGTTTTGCCGGGGAATTTTCTTATTTATTGAAATGGTCCAGAAGATCTGGAGGATTCCATTCCCTGCATGATCTTGAAACCAATGTTTACAGCTACGAAGAATATTGCTGCAGCTTTCATAGTTACAGGATTAAATGTCATTGATGTTTTGATCATGATGACAGCTATATAGGCTAAGGTGTAGACTATTCCAGATGATGATATAATAAAAGCAACAGTTTCAGGCCATTTATGGTAGAAGTCCATATAACCTACCAGTCCCCCGATTCCTATCAGTGCGTAAGCAGCGAACTTCTCCTGTTGATTCATCTCTGTAGTCATCAAAAGAGTTATTCCTGTCGTGGCCCATATGACAGCGTTTCCCACCGATGTATTCCATCCAAGTTCTTCCCTAGTATACTTACCGAAGTAAAGTTCAATTATGACTGCTCCTACTATCAGAGGCAGAACGGTTGGGAGAATCTCCGGTTGGGTTATAGGCGTAACTAAAAACTGCTCAAATATGCTTCTGATTGTCTCTTGATTTTCTAATAACTCATTTGCCATTAGGAGTCGAATTGTTAGTTATCTTATACCCGGATTTGATCTTGATGGCTCCATACTCTGCATTAGTTTGAAACCAATGTTTACTGCTACAAAAAGTATCCCTGCTGCTTTCATACTAGTAGTGCTGACAGGCATGGAGGTTTTTGCCATTACTACCACGATGTAGGCTAGTGTATAAACTATTCCCGATGAGGATACTACAAAAGCTATTGTGTCAGGCCACTTATGGAAAAAATCCATGTAGCCGATGAGAAGAGATAGACCTAGGAGAGAAAAAGCGGCAAGAGTCTCATTTTGATTCATTTCTGTCGTTAATAGAAGATTCAATCCTGTCGTACCCCATATCACTGCATTTCCCACCGAAGTATTCCACCCAAGTTCCTCCTGCTTATATCTTCCGAAGTACAATTCAATCACTATAGCGCCAACAACGAGGGGTAGTACACTCGTCAAAATTTCTGAACTTTGAAATGGAGTGATTACGAAATTCTCAAGAGCTGCAGACAATGTCGTTCCTTGATATATTACCATTTCCATCACTTAGTCCGTGAAAGCGTCCGGTGTTCCTCCTGCGTGCCAAGATTTTCTTGGCCTCATCTGTACAGGGAAAATTCTCTCCGAGTTGTCATCTAGAATAAGTCCTGTTCCTGTTCTATCAGGTAAAGCATCGATGTAATGGCTGATATCGTGGCGCATATAGGTCTGCATAATCTCACCTAAAGCATTGATATCCTGCTTTGCAGTTAACCTGTGAGATAGCACTATATCGCACTGTGAAAGAGCATTGGGATTGAGCTTTGCCGGCTGCTGAGTAGCTAAGACGAGAGAAACTCCTGGTTCTCTTCCAATCTTCACCCAGCGGAGCAGCGGATGAGTCGCCGGAGTCTCTCCCTCAGCCGGGAGGAACTGGTGGGCCTCGTCAATCAGCATCCATACGATAGGCATTTCATTTGTCTCTATTCCTTCCATTTCATCTAGTTCTTCTACTCTTCTGGCCCGCATTCTTTCCCTGAGTATTCTTTTTGCAAGTAGTCCAACAATCAAAGATCTAACAGACCAACCTGAGCTCATCTCTCCAAAGACTGAAACATCTACTACGGAAAGCTCTTCTCTCTTTGTAAATTTTTCAAGAGAAGATTCTTCGCCAAAAATACCCCATTCTTTTGCATTTTGAAGCCTGTTCTCCAATCCTTTCTGAACTTCATCTTCAAACTCAAACTTGCTGGTTCCTTTGATTATATGGTCGACTGAGTAGTCTGTTCCGGATCTGTCGGAAAGCTCGGTTATAATTTTGTCCAGTAGGATTCCCATAGTCGAGCTGAGGTCCAAATCTAGGGCCATAGCCCATTCAGAAGCAGTTAATTCTGCAGGATTTATTGTAAACGTATCATCGTAAGGCATGTCTTGTTCTTCGAATCTCTGAACTTTTCCTGCAGGAATATAGATTTCGGCGTCGTAGTTCGCAGGTTTTTCATCCCACTGTTCCAGAGCTCTTGCTTGGCGGTCATTGGGATGTTTCATCGACCAGTAGATTCCCATTGAATCTATAATGATTGTAGAACAGTTTTCCGAGACGTCAGAGGTCTGTATTTCTTCAGCTATGGTTCCAAGAGAGTAGCTCTTACCCGTTCCTCTCTTCCCGAAGACCCCCATAACGTGAGGCCGCGCAAGGTCAAAGTAGATCGGATTGGCCATGTGTGCTTCTTCATTTTCTCCCACGAGGTGTTTTCCAATCATTCCTGTTCCTTCCAGTCCGTGTTCTTCCTGATCTTCCTCATCTCTTCCGACACATATCTTTGGCATTGTTTGGGAATTGGCTTCGACTCGGTTTAAAGTTTTCAGAGAACACTTAGAATCATTGCAATAACAGTTATCCCCATGAAGACAAGCCACATAAACCCTGTCCAGAGCAGAATGTAGGCTCCGTCAAGCTTTCCACAGATCTTTTTGTTCTCATCCAGAGGCAGCAGCTGGAAGAAGGTGAACAGAGAAATCATCTCAGCAAGATGTGAAAAATCCATCAGATAGGCAAAAAACCAGCTAATCAACAGCATGGTAATTCCTGAAGAGGCAAGCCAGTACTGTCTCTTCGCCCAGATAGCATCGATGCTCTTACCCCAGTGCTCGTAGGACTTGGCTGAATAGGATGAAGATACAGGTGTGAGGAAAATAATTGCGAACACTGAAATGTAGGAGAAAAGAGCTACAAAGAGAGTGGTTACCGCTCCTCCTCTCGACAGTTCCAGTTCAACCTCTGCTTCCATCCAGTGACCTACAATCCTCTGACCTAATTCTCTCATAAACAACGTGAGGAGGCCGAAAAACACGAACAATATGATGGTGGAGGGTTCTGTGACATTTTTGAAGGCTGAAAATGCTGCACCTACAGCCGTTCCCCCCAGCAGAAAGTTCTGGATATCTATTCTGGAAGGCTGCAAAGGTTTAACCATATACAGAGGTTTTGAATCTCTGTGATTAAAAACTAGGTGAACATCTCAATCATATTTTCCTGAAGATCATAGTCTTCCGAATCCCTGAATATCTCAGGAAAACCTCTGATATCATCCAAATGCATACCAGACTCTCCATCCTCATAACACTTCCTAGGCTCAGCCCAAGGCACCATGTATGCCTTCCGAACCTTACCTCTTCCACGTTTAAACTCAACAGCCAGAAAACCTCTTCTACCAGATCTATCAATGAAATCAGATATCCTTTCAACCTGATGGCCTCCATTACTTGACGAAAAATGCTGGGAAAAATACAGTTTATTTGTGGAATCAACCTTCACAGACTTATTCTCAATCGCCAGATAGAAAGTCTCATGCGGAGAGTCCACCAAGACATCACAGAGCTGGGATGAAAAACGATGCTGCTTCTTCCTATGCGCAATACCCTCGATCTCTTCATCCTCGAAAAAATCATTAAACGAATTCACTAATGCGCGTTCAAAATCTGTCATAATAAATAATGTATTAATGAAGGATTTAATTTTTCAGAATTGATTCAAACCCTTTTGATCTGGCCGTTTTAAAATCTTTCCTGAAGTCATCGCCATTGCTACCCTGTCGTTCGATACTATCTGGCCTTTTACCGATTGAATCTCCCCTTCCAGCAATCCTTTCCTGCTGAATTCTCCTTCCATATCCGGGTAGACTGTCAGTGACTGGACATCAGTTATTTCTTTGTTGATTCCTTTCTGTTCAAGAATATTCATTAATTTGCTCGGATCTCTCTGCGGAGTAGTCTTGTACTCCTTCCTAATTCGCTGAGTTATTTTTCCATCTGTTAAGTCATCCTCCTTTTCCAGAGCTTCATTGGAATCCACTCCAGATAGGATTTCGGCTCCGTAGTCTGCTCCCTGTTCAATCCAGCGCTTTGGAATCTTCTCTTTTCTGGTGACACCGACTTTAACTCTTTTTCCTATCTGAACGAGATATACAGAGAACTCCCCTTCTAAATCATTTTCTTCTCCTCTAACGTATCTTGAGTAAATGTCTTTTCCACGGCATTCCGGACACTGAGATCCTTTCTCTATTTTTCTGAACTCTGGGCATGAAGCTCTCTCGCCTTTGGCCGGAGCATAGCCTGTACATCTCCTTTCATCACTTACCTCCAAAGAAATCTTTCTATCCGGCTCTAGGCCCCTTTTTTCAAATCCTTCAGTACTGGCTAGAAAGAGATTGGCCCTCCACTCTCCTTCAGATTTCTGCCGCCACTGTACCTTTACTATCGACTTCATCAAGCATCCTCCTCACAGGCTCGACGTGAGCAGCACCAAGAATAGCAACTACATCGCCTTCATTTTCCTCATCAACTTTCCTCAACGCCTCAACGATATACTGATTCCGCTCCTCCATTAAAACCTGGTAAATCTCCGGAAACTCTTCTCTCAACTCCTCAATCAGTTCCTGTATAACTTCCTCATCAGGGATTTTGGAAATATCAATTTTTTTCCTAGTTACAAAACCAGCCAAAATGGATAAAACTGCCTTCACCTTCTCCTTTCTTCTAACTTGCTTCAAACGCTGCAAAGTAATTCTGATATCTTGATCAACTAGCGCCACTTCTCTCCCTTCATTCATAGCCTTCTCAAAAGCATACTTCATCTCATCCCCTGGCATCACACCAGTCTTCGAACCGATGCTTTTCTGGAAATTTCTTATCAAAAGCGGAAACATGCCTCCACCAGAAGCTTCCTCGTCATTCATCAGAGAATTCAAACGAAGATAATCCAGTTCAAGAGCCACAACCTCCGGATCATGCTTCTCCACAGCCTCATCTATAATATCGAAGCTTTCCTCTGAGACATGAGAAGTCCCATAGACATAGATCAAAACAGCATCACAACAAGAAAATACACAGCAAAAGTTGTAAATCCTACTGAAGTCTCTTCTAAGTTAAAAACTTCAGGCTTGTCCTGCACAATTTTACCCGATTTTATTACATAGACCAGCGTATTTCAGAGAAACAGATTAAAACCAGTGGGTTCCGCTGGGATGGACGGCTTTGTAGGACTGTGTCTCGGTGTGGTTTCGGATCCGCCACCCTCCGAACATGCAACTGACTGCTTAAGGCTGCTCCCGTCAAGGCCTGACCTGATTCACAACCCGCTGCATCCCAGAGGACGGATCGTCAAACAACCAAACACCAGAGACCAGCGACCCTACAAGGCCGCCGCCCCCAGGTTGACGGCTCACGGCATAACGAGGATTTCCGGAAAGAGGCGACCCCAAGCCGCCCAACCTACCCATACAGGAACTTGAAGTTGGAAAGGTTAAAAATGAGGAGGGATTACAAAATCTGTCGAAAGGATCGACAGATAAACCAGGGAAACGAGCGTCAGAGTTGTTATTCCGAAACCAACTATCTCCTTTTTAGGAGCTATAGGAATCAGTAGAGCCGTGAAAACCAGCACTATCTCCAGAAAGGCCGTATTTGAGTTATCATAAAACATCCCATAATACTAATTTACCAGATTAATGACTTAATTGTTGAGATTCAACAGCAAATTAAGTCTTCGGCAATAATATATTGTTATCAATCGATGACTACTACTGTTGATCTTCCAGATAAAATTGAAGAAGCTATTGCTGAGAAAGTGAGTAAGGGCGAGTATACCAGTAAGTCGGATTTTATCAAGGAAGCTGTGAGGACTCATTTGGATAAGATTTTATTGGCTCCTGAAGATGTTGCTGAACGAGCTGAGCAGGTTAGGAGTGGTGATGCTGAAACTGTAAAGTGGGAGAAAGTTAAGGAAGAGATGTAACTTTTATGGATTGGAGAACTCATTCTGATGCGGTTGAAGAGTTCGTAGATCTTCCTGATGGAGATCGAAAGGTTGTTGAAGAAAGAATTGATGCTAGGAAGGACAGAGATAATCCAATTCTTGATCAGAGGGACGTCGGCATTTCTTACGATAATCATGGAGAGCCAATTCATTATTTCAAGGTTGAAGAAGCCAATGTAGACTATCGTGTTTTCTTTCAAATTTCAGGACGAGAAGTGGTTCTGGTTGGTGTGAGCGAGAGAAACGATGATACTTATTTTAATTTGAGAGAGTATACCAAGAGAATCTAAAGTTCTATTTCCATTCCTTTTTCGGCCACTTTGAATCCTCTTTTTTCTAATTCATTTCTTTCTTCTGTGTCTTGTCTCAGTACAGGGTTGGTGTGGTTGAGATGTGAGAATAGAATTTTGGTGTCGTAGTCTTCCATCCTGTCCATGGTTTCTTTTATCGGTGGGTGTGGAACTTCTTCGAATCTGTCGATTTCGTCTTTGCTCCAGAATGTACCGTCCACAATGGCAATATCTGCCTCCCTCACCGATTCTTCTGCCTCTTCAGTCCATTCATCTATGTCACTAAGGTAATATAACTTCTTTTCTTTGCCTTTGATCATAAAAGAAGTTGTGTCTGTATTCACATATCTGTGCAACACGTTTCTGAACTCTATTTCTCCTCCTCTTACTTTTACAGAATTCCTGTTCCCTACTTCTTCTAGCTGTATCTGATTTCTGTCAACCATCAAACGGAAAGGATCATTATTCATTATGAATTGACGCATTTCGGCTGTGCAGTAGACTGGGAGATGGTCTGTGTCTAAGCACTCAGTTCCAAAGAATGGCAAGCCATTAATATGTCCCAAATGACCATGGCTAATGAATACGCCATCAAGGAACTTTCCATCAATCTGATACTTTATATCAGGAGTTGCATCAATAAGATAGTGCCCTGCACCTTTTTTGTTGTTCTCTTTGACCATTAGAGCTCCTACATAGCGCCTCTCAGAGCAATTGCTCCGTGCTCTTTCACATACATCGCAACTGCAACCCAGATGAGGTACTCCTCCATCCTGAACATTGCCCAGTACTTCTACTTTCAATTTTTCCTCCTCCCCGTAATCCCTCTACATCAATAAAATATTTTAAACGTGAACTTCTCGAAGGTTCTCGGGGTTTAAAACATAAAGTCTTTGGAACTTGTTTTTGTGTATGTTGCCGGAGTGGCAGAGTAGTTATGCATCCGCCTGCAGAGCGGACGACCAGGGTGCAAATCCCTGCTCCGGCTACCGCTTATTCTTGAAAGATAGCAAGTCACTCAATAACTTCTTGCTTAGGACTGAGTGATTGTTTTTCTTTATCAGCTACTATCTCTTCAGCTCAAATACTCAAGGTATTCATCAAATCCATTAGGAAATTCTGGATTCACAGGTTCTTCCTGTATTCTTTCCTCGTTAGTTAAAAGCCATACAGACATTTCTTCTTCTGGAATGCGTAGCTCAATATAGGTTTCACTCGTTCCATTCAATACATATTCGTCCTCTTTCAAGTCGATATAACTCAAGACCTCAAATCCTTCATCCTATATTAAATTTTATTGGACAGTGAAGTTTTTTGATGTTAAATTCCTAATTGGAGAAATCCTACAGAATGGTATAGGGAATTTCTAGAATTATTCTTCAGGCATAAAGCGGGACTAGCAGGATGCAAATACCTGCTCCGACTTTCTAACTTAAAGAAAAGAGTAAGTTCATACTGTGATAAACCGATAAAATAATCGGTAGATAATGGAGAATTATGAAGGAATGAAAAAGAGATGTTGTCCAAACCGTGGTCAGGTAGGAGGGAGTCTACCTGATAGCAAAAAGCTCCAGAGACAGTTACTGGGAATTCATAGGCGGAAAAGTAGAGAAAGTAGAATCGCTGAAAAAGGCGGCAATAAGACAACTATGGGAAGAAACTGGTCTTAACCTTTCAGATGAGGACATGCAAAACTTCAGGAAAGGCGATTCCTATCTTTCAGAAGATGAAGACAGATTCAGGCTTAACCCGGTATTCTTCGAAGTAGATGAAGAAATGAAGCGTGGAATGAGTGAGAAAGAATTATCCGGAGAGCATACAGATTTCGACTGGATTGAATTAACTGAATCCGATGAGTATGAGACACTCGGGCAGTACAAAGTCCTTGAACATCTTGAAATTGTTAAAGGTCGAGTGGCTCTAGCAGTTGTCAGGAAAGAAGGAAAGTATCTTCTGGTGAAGAGAAGTGAGCAAAACTCCACTCCCGGGAAATGGAGCACTGTCTCAGGAGGCATTGAATCAGGAGAACCCCCGGAGGAAGCAGCTGTCAGGGAATTAAATGAGGAGACAGGCCTGGAAGCTGAAACCGTGGAAAAGGGAGATTTCTACATCGGTAAAGGAGAACATGGATGGTGGAGACTGGAACCCGTTCTTCTATAATACGTTTCAGGAAAGATTGATCTCAACTGGGAGCTCTCAGACTATGAATGGGTAGAAACCGATGAACCAAACAGATTCGATACTTTAGGAAGGCTTAAAGGATTTGAAAAACTAGAATTGAGACAATGACAGAAGAAAATCCTGAAGAAGTAGCAGCAGCAGTTGTTTACAATCCGGAGAAGAAAAAATTTCTGCTTCTCAAGAGATCTGAAGATCGGGAAAGATATCCACAGAGATGGGAGTTTCCATCAGGATTCATCAAAGAAGGCGAAATTCCTGAAGATGCAGCACTGAGAGAGCTCAAAGAGGAAACAACTCTGACTGGAGAAGTAGTCAGAATCGGAGAAAGTTTTCCAATCCAGATTCCAAAAGTAGAAATTCATCCAATACTTGTCAAAGTAGATGAAGATGAAATCAAGCTATCCAGAGAACACACCGATTACAGATGGGTCGATAAATCTGAGCTCAATGTCCTAGATACAGTTCCCAAACTGAAGCAAGACTTGGAGAAAGTAGGAGTGGAGTAGTAAAGGTATAAATAGTCTGGCAGCGTCCTGACGCTTCCGCCGAAAGGCAGTACCGGTCAGATCGCTGAGGGACTTTACTTCCGTGTTCGGAATGGGTACGGGTGTTGCCCCCTCGCTCTGGCCGCCAGTAAGTTTTATTACAGACCCTACTCTTATAAACTATAAAGAGAACTAGACGAGACTTTTTTATTCGAAGCTAAAAAAGTCAACTTATGTCTAGTGGAAAAAGTTTAACTGAAAAACTTGAGCACTCTACTATTATTGATGTTCTCCAGATCGGTGTATACGGATACTTTGGCTTCGTTGCATACAACAATCTAGGCTACAGTCAAGGAGATATTTTAGGTATTTCGACCAATCCAACGGTTATTGCAGTACAGCTGGCTGCAGTGCTTATATTGGTCAACATTCTTTTCATGTTACACGACAGAATCTCAGGAAACAGCGACAGACACCATCGCTAGAGAGTTTCAACTAGCTCCTTCAGTCTTCCTTCAGGAATTCTGTTGGAAATTAAGTCATCCATATAGAATCCACAACCTATTACTCTATCATTGAACTTGAGGGCTACATAGCCTTTCCCATTCATTTCTCTTTGAATCATCTCGTCTCTTTGCAACGCCTTTAAATCTTCTTCCGAAACTTCTGCTACATTTTCATTGATCTGATCTTGTATTAATTGTAGAAGATACGTAGTTGGTTTAAACCCTATATCCATATCTCTGACAGCTCTTACGCCTCGTGTCTCTGTTTCAAGTCCGGACTTTTCTTCAGAGCAAAGCCAGTAATCGCCATTTATTTTCTCCAGATTAATTTCTCCAGTGTCTACTTCGAATCTATCCCTCAGGTACTTCTCGGCTTTATTTGGTGAGTCTAGCAACGTAGATCACCCCTGAGTTCAAGTGATTTGGGTAGACCCTGACGGTTTTATCTACCTCATCTCTATACTCCTCGTCTTCGAAAGATTTTACTCCTTCTACATGTTCTGCATCAGTTGAAATAGTATCTAATTTCAGATCAGTTTGTTCTAAAATTTCAGAGACAACTGCTTCATTCTCAAAAGGAGTAATGGTACAGGTGGAATAGACAACTGTTCCACCGTCTTTAACAAGCTTCTCTGCCTTCCTCAATAGATTCTTCTGCAGTTCAGCTAGGTCTCTGCTCTCTTGCTCATTGGCCGCCTCAAAGTTTCTGTAGTAACAGTCACCTTCGCCGCTGCAGGGAGCGTCGACGAGAATTCTATCAAATTTTTCTTCTTCAGGAATATTTCTGCCGTCGTAGTTTGTGACTTCAACCACCTTTGATCCGGTTCTGTAGATGTTGGCATGAAGGCTTTTTAATCTCTGAGATGATGAATCATTAGCTACTATGAGGCCTTTATTTTCCATTTTTGCGGCTATCTGAGTTGTCTTGCCTCCGGGAGCTGCACACATGTCCAGAATTTTCTCTTCAGGCTGAGGATTAAGAATATTTACTGGAAGAGCTGCACTCTCCTCTTGCACATAGTATTCTCCTCTCCAGTGAACAAGGGTCTTGCCCGGCGTCTCATCATCTACTCTGTAGATATTTTTGTTCCATGAAGCTTTTTCGAAATTAAATTCCTCTCCAAGTTGTTCCTCGAAATCCTCCTGAGCTTTGAAAGGGTTCCTCCTTAAGCATTGAAGAGGATGTCTGTCGGATTGATTCCTAAATGATTCCCAGTCTTGTATAAGAGGTTTGTATTTTTCCATAGAAAGGGACTTTACCCTAATTATTTTTCATTGAAACTGTAATTACCTCACTTCTGTAGCTTGAACATACTTTTCGGAAGATATCCAAGATTCCACAGAACCATTGCTCTCGTAGATAACAGTTTCACCATCTATTTCAACTGATTCATATCTTTCTAAAGACGAGATTTCTTCCTCACAGACAATCTCCTCGATGCTGTCTCTACCTTGGTTGGCGAAAATTACCATGAAGGAATAACACTCACCTAAATTTCATCAAGTTTTTGTTGACCTGTTTCTTCTTTTCCGAATGCATGCCTCAGGTCTTTCTCAAGTTCCGGTGTTTTGCTTCTATCGTACAACGTGGCTGCTGGATGGTATATCGGCATTATCTTTCTTCCTTCTCTTGTGAAGATTCGCCCATGCATCTGACTGATTCCTTTGTCTGTTTCCAGCATTTCCTTTGAGGCAAAGTTTCCTAACGTCAGAATAATATCTGGGTCAACTTCCTCAATCTCCTTGTCCAGAAGCGGCGCCCAAGTCTCAATTTCGTCCTTTTTCGGGTCTCTGTTGTCAGGAGGCCTGATTTTTACGAGATTTGTTATATACAACAGGTCTCTACTGACTCCGATCTCGTTTAATATCTTGTTCATCTTCTCGCCTGCCCTACCGACGAATGGTTCTCCCTGTTCTACTTCGTTGGCACCGGGAGCCTCGCCTACAAGCATCACATCTGCGTCTTCAGGGCCAACAGCGGGAACAAAGCGATCCTCATTCATGTAGTCGGGATGAACTGTTTCGAAGAAATTTGAGTACTTCGTCTTTAAATCCATGTTTCTTTTTTTATTGCATACTGTTTTTAGATCTGGCCATTAATGATAGTTTATGGAGTCAGAAATTATTGCCGGATTAATGTCTCTGCTGACGGCCACAGCTGGATTCTTGGGCGCACCAATAGATGATTTTACAGGCGGCAGTCACAGCCATGATCACTCGGAAAATTCTGGATCTCAGCTGGAGCTTGGTTCAAGCCACGAGCATGCATCATTTTACCTGAATGTCGACGGCGAGGAAATTAATTTTACCCAGAGAGAGTATCAGCTCCAATCTGATTACGTTCACCTTGAGAACTTCAAGCCTCATATTGTCCACAAGCATTCTGAAAACGTTACATGGGGAATGTTCCTCTCGACCATAGACATCAGCTTCAACACCAGCTGCGTAAACTTCAAGGATAGATCCGAATGCGGGAACCTCTCGGTAATTCTTAATGGAGATGAAGGCGGTATCAACTCTGAGATACAGCAGGGAGACAACTTTGCAATACTGTTAAACTCTTCAGAGAAATCCGAGGACTATATGAATAAGCAGTTGCCGGAAGGATATACGAAGAAAGTCAGTACCAGAGGAATCTAGAGGAACGGAGTGAACATTCTAACACCGAAAAATACCGCTACACCTATCAATGTTAATCCTATGCCTGTTGCCGCCATAGAAAGCAATGTCTTCGACCACGAAAGTTTATGCACCTGTTTTAACGCCTTTAACTGAAGGAAGAAGCTTGCCGGCAAACCGATAAAGTTAAGTTTTCTGCTTCCGAAGTAGTAGATCAATGGATGTACTGACACAGCAGACATTGCTGGACCAATAGCCCCTATAACTGTTCCAAGCAAGGTAGCAGTTATTATCTGCAGCGGACTTATCAGGCCCAGAGCCATGAGTTGGATGCCTACGATAAAGCCAAGAACCGTGCCTGAAATCAGTGAGGTTTTCAAAGCCTCTGAAAAACCTTCTTCAGAATCACTGACCACCTGACTGGGATTTTTTATCATCCCTTTGATATCTGCCATACTAACCCTAGCGAAAGCAAAGTTTTTAGATCAATCCAAGGAGAATTCACTCTTAGAAGGTAGAACCAATTATGCAAGAGTTTGACGTAATTGTAATTGGAGCAGGTTCTGGCCTGGATGTGGCTTCAGGATACGCAAATCAGGGAAAAAATGTAGCGGTAGTTGAGCCCGGCCCTCTGGGAGGCACATGTCTTAACAGAGGCTGTATCCCAAGCAAGATGCTGATACATCATGCAGATATCGTCGAAGACGTAGAGAATTCCGAAAAATTCCATATAGATGCCGAGGTAGAAAACATCGAATTCGAGGAGATAATAGAAGAAGTCAACGAAGAAGTTGCAGGAGACGCAGAAAATATACGGAAAGGAGTCGAGGCATCCGACAACCACACACTGTTCAGGGAGGAAGCAAGATTCGTCGACGAAAAGGTATTAGAAGTAGGCGAGGAGGAGATCACAGCCGATACGATTGTCGTGGCGGCTGGCTCACGTCCTATGGTTCCGCCTGTCGACGGAATGGAAAACGTTGATTATCTGACATCCAAGGACGCACTGGAGCTTGATCAGCTTCCTGAAGAAATGATTATGATCGGAGGGGGCTACATCTCAATGGAACTAGCCTACTTCTACAGCAGGATGGGAACCGAGATCACAGTACTTGAGATGCAGGACAAACTACTAGCGAGAGAAGATAAAGAAATTTCTGAGAAAATCACGGAGATAGCAAAAGAAGAATACGATGTAAACCTAAGCTTTTCTGCTTCAGAAGTAGAGGAGAATAAAGGCAGAATTAAAGTGAGAGCTGAAAACAAAAAAGGAGACAAGCGGACCTTTGAAGCAGACGAACTTCTGTTAGCAGCAGGAAGAAGACCAAACACAGATAAACTAGGAGTTGAGAAAGCCGGCATTGAAACTACCGAAAGAGGATTTATTCAGACAGACGAATACATGGAGACAAATATAGACGGTATCTATGCACTGGGAGATATCGCCGACAACTGGATGTTCAAACACTCAGCAAACCTGGAAGCCGAAGCAGCTTTCAAGAACTCTTTCGCCGGAAATCAGCACCCTCGGGAAGATTATGCGATGCCGCACGCAGTATTCACGCATCCACAGATTGCAGGAGTCGGGAAGACAGAACAAGAACTGGAAGAGGAAGACACACAGTACGTATCTGCGACGTACGATTACTCAGATACCGGAATGGGGATGGCCATGAAAGACGAAAACGGGTTTGTCAAAGTCTTGGCCGATGCCGAAGGAGAAATACTCGGCTGCCACATAATCGGACCAGAAGCATCAACCCTAATCCACGAAGTACTTGTCGCAATGAGATCCGGAAACTCAAACGTAGAAGACATCCAAAACACCATCCACATCCACCCAGCCCTAAACGAGGTATTGGCCAGAGCATTCAACATCCTATAAGGTTATGAGTTCGCAATCAACTGTGGAAAACTCGAAATATTGCACTACAACTTATTCGACCTCTACGGACGGAGATGGGACATAGAAACAGGCTACAGAGTCCAGAAAAACAAGTTCCTGCCGAAAACAACCTCAAAAAATTACAATATTCGACTATTCCTGTTTCTATTCTCGGAACTGTTGTATAATTGCTGGATGCTGGCGAATGTCCGCATCAGACTCCAGAGATATGGAGAGATAAAGCCAGAAAAAGAGATAACGACAGGACAGTTCATCGCAGCAGTATTCCACGCATTCATAGACTACGGTTAGAGTGTATCAAAACCGTCATTTCCAAAGAATATCTGATATGCGTGTTCAGAGAGAGGTAAGGTAGTTCTATCAAGTCCCGTTACTCGCTTAGTGTCTATATCTGATTCTCTGTAATCGTATGGACTATCCTCCCAAGCAGCCAACTGTTTAATTACATCTTCTTCCTTTTCAGGCATTACAAGATATGCAAGATCGGTATCAAGATCAGAGTCTTCTGATTCTACTACGAAGCCATCCTCAACAAATTTAGCCTCTACAACTCTGTTAAGTGGTCCTTCAACATCTCTCCCTCCAATAAGGAACTCAGAACCCGAACTCTTTGACCGAGTATATCCCAGACCATCTTCTCTGAAACGGATATCCCCGAAACCTTGATCGTTAACTGGTTCGCCTAGTTCATCTAAAATGTAGAAAGAGTATCCTTCATCCTCATTTCTTACAGCGACAGGCGTTCCCATTAAATCGCCGACAGACTGATAAGGTCCAGTTCTACCGCCTTCAAATTCTAAATAAACTGTATTAGTATTAGCATACTCGCCTTCGTCATCTATACTTCTTAATTCTTCCTCAAAGCCATCTACGGCGACTTTATTATCTAAGCTACCGCAACCAGGACTAAATTCTTGGTTAAATTCTAACACATTTGTGACTATGAGGTAAAAATTTAAGTATTCTTCCCCTCTTACACGTTTAATTACTGCTACTTTAAAATAATAAAGACGAAGTTGCGGCTCCCTGACCTCGCCTTCTTTTAAATTCTGAACTACTGCTTATTTCTTTTGATTGTTAAACAGTGCTACTCTAAAATAATAAACAGAAAAATTCCCTGCTCCATCATATCAGCTTATTGTTTTAAATTCCGAACTACTGGGGGTCGCTCACTTGATTTAATCACTGCTACCCTCAAATAATAAACAAAGGAACGCCGACTGCCCGAATCCTTCTACTTAGTATCGAATGCTTCATCTATCTTGGCTGCCATTATGAAGTCGTTCTCATGTAGGCCGTCGATCTTGTGAGTGTAAAGCTTGATAGTGGCTCTGCCCCATGTGAAGTTGTTGATTACCGGGTGGTGGCCTTCTTCTTCGGCTATCTCCCCTACTTTGTTGACGAAGTCCAGTGCTTCTTGAAAGTCATCGAATTCGAACTGGCGTTCAATATGATGGTTGTCTTCCATTTCCCAGTCTTCATTAATTTCATCCATTTTCTGGAGTGCATTAGTTGCCTTCAATTTTTCAGAATCGCCGCTGCATGCAGTGCAGACTTGTTGAGAAAGATTGTTTGACATGTTTCAAGTTATATCGTCGCCGATTTATATCCCGAGGTTTCCAAAGGTTCAGTGTAAGAAGTATCCTGCGAGACATCGTATTCAATGGCTTCTTCAACTTCCTGTGTAAGGTAGTCTTCAACTATTTCAGGTCCTTGCTCTGCTGCATCTTCACCCATTACAGCAACTTCATATTCAAGGTCTCCTATTGATCCTTCTTCTAGGTAAGAATTTTCCTCAATCTCTACACTGTCAATTTCACGGTATTCTCCCAGTATTTCTTCGGCTTCCTCCTCTATTTCGTCAGTTATCTCCGAGTCTATATCTAATCCACGTGACTCTAATTCGCGTTCTTTCGAACTCTGTGCATATGGATAGCTTGAATTATCCTCTGGAAAGAAACTCGAAAGAATAAGTTCGGTCTCACCTTCAACAGACTTAACCCCTTCCCAGATTGTACCATCCAATTTTTCAGCAAACTCTTCAGACACATCAAACTCGTCTAGGGCCCAATCGTCTAAAGAGTTGTTGAACTGTTTGATGTGAATCAACTCATGGAGAATAGTTCTTCTCTGCTCTTCCTCAGATTTTTTGAAGAAGTTGTGGGAATCGAAGTCTATCCTAAGGTTTGGGCCTTCTTTGCTGGTCCGAGCGTTCACATAGGTATCAAGATACTTCACACCTACTTCATCCAATTCCTCCTCTACATCAAGCCCGTAGTCCTCCGCAACATCGAAGACCCTCTCCTCCATCTCCTGTTTTCTGGAGTCCTGCTGCAGAGAAACTATGGACATAGAAAACATCGAGACTCAAGATTTTTGAGTCTGGCCTGAAATTATAACTAAGTAAAATAAATTGTAGTTAGGTGACTCAAAATGGGATTTTCTCTTTCAGGGCCTTTCCCGTTCTTCATGAACGATGAATGGGAGAGGAGTATCTTACTCAGATTCGGAAGTTATACAAGAAGTCGAAAATCAGGACTACACTTCAAAATACCGTTCATCGAGAAGCCAGTAACCGTACCGGTATATGAGGATTCAGTGGACGTAATGAAGCAGGAAGCAATTACTCGGGATAACGTACCTGTCGAGGTAGACGGAGTAGTATTCTTCGAGGTGAAAGATACTACAGAGGACGTGAAGGACGCGATCGTCAATGTAGGAGACTATAGGCGGCAGACACTGAACTACGCCACCTCGATCCTGAGGGATCAGGTCGGTAAGAAGGAGCTAGATGATCTTCTTCAGAGAAGGGATGAGATTGGAGATGAAATTCAGCAGCAACTGGACGATAAAACTGATTCCTTCGGTGTGAATGTTCTTGATGTTGAGATTCAGAACATTAATCTGCCAGAGAAGATGGAGAGGGCGATGGCTGCGCAGGCAGAAGCCGAGAGAGACAGGAGAGCCAGAAGAACTAACGCTCAGGGAGAGCTGGAGGCTGCTGTGAAGCTTAGACAGGCCTCTGAGATTATAGGTAACAAAGGCTACAAGATGAGAACACTGCAGACACTGGATTCTGTCGCAGCGGAAAACTCTACAATTGTTACGTTCCCAACCGAGCTTGTGGGGGGAATGGCTTCAGGGGAAAATGATGCACCGCTTCAGGAAATCCTGGATAACGTCAGCGACATTGATCTATCAAACTTCAATATCGGAAATCTGGAGGACATGAGCGGCGAAGATATTGAGAAAGGTATCGACGAGATAAAAGAAGGATTGAAGGAGGAGTAAATTCCTGCTCCACTCATTTCCTATCTATTTTACTGTGTCTCTTGCACCATCTCAAGAAGGTTTCCGAATACTCCGAAAGTTACAGGTCCTAGGAAGATTCCTGCTATTCCGAAAAGGCCGACACCTCCTATCAACCCGATCAGTATGAAGAAGGGATGTATTCCGGCGCTTTCATCTACTACCAGAGGCCTCAGAATGTTATCCGATCCTCCAATTACTATCAAGCCGTAGAGCAAGATGAATACCGCCATTATTATCTGTCCCTGGATTGCCAGGTAGATCGCGGCTGGAACCCAGACCAGGGCCGAACCAATCAACGGAATGAACCCTAAAATTATCATTAAGAATGTCCAGAAGAACACGTTCGGTACACCAGCTATGAAAAGCGCTATTCCAGCCAGTATTCCCTGAGCGAAAGCCATTAGCACGTGTCCCTTGATTACAGCCCAGATAGAGTTCGAGGCAGAGCTATAAATCCTGTCACGTTTATCATCGCTGAGGAAGTCGAAGCCTTTTGTCCATTCTACAAAGCTTTTTCCGTCCCTCACGGCGTAGAAATGCAGGAAAAGCATTACTGAGATACCAATAGATAGATCACTAAGTAATCCTATAGCGGAGGATAGTCCGGAAGGAAGCAGGGATGCTGCTTTACTTGCTGCTTCTCTGACCTGTGTCTGGATATCGACAGTTCTTCCCGTCAACTCTGTTAGTATTATTTCCGCTTCCTGTATAATTTGAGAACTATTATTGTTGAGGTCAGAGACAATTTGAGCCGCATCACCACCGACAGCACCTAAAATTATGGCAAAAGGGAGAACAAATGCAAAAACAGTAATTAAAACTACCAATCCGGCAGATATACTATCACCTAGATAACTGCTTAACCTTTGATGTAGAGGAAAAGTAACGAAAGCGAGTAGCAAACCCATTAAGAGGTAGCTTAGATAGGGAGAAAGCATTTTGAAAACCAGTACAGACACAAAAATCGATGACACAAGCAGGAAACCTCTCTCCCTGTCCAGTTCCGATATCATACTTCAACAACCGATTTAATTATTTAAAATGCTTAGATGCGTGCAGATATTTTTCTTCAACTTCCTCTCCCTTAATCCAGAAACTGTTGTGTTCGATAATAGCAGAAAGTTCACGACACAATGAACACATCTATAATAGAATTTTTCTCATTGGATTTGTGAGTATTTAGAGACCAGAAAATGATGGATGGAGGATACTTGAGGAATATGATACTTCTGGAAGAGGCTCTAAATTAGATAATGTAGAAGAAAAACTTATTGAAGGAACAAAGGAATTGGCAAATGATCTTGGAATCAGCTATAATCCTGATGAAGAGGATTATAAAGTTTTCTTCAATGAAGAGGAAAATAGAGCCATACTATATACAATATCTTGGGGCGAATCCACAAGAACAATTGCTGAGGCCACAGTTGTAAGCTGCGATATGGGCATAAGGGGAGGAAACATGAGACCAAAAGGCAGAACCATATTCGTAGGAAAAGATGAAATAGAAGTGAACGAAAGCACGTTAAGAGGAGCCTCAAAGTATCTTGAAAATAAAGAAACAGACAACACTGTTTTGTGATCAATCCCAAAAAATTTAGGCAGAGACCTGTGAATGTTTGTAACTTTTCTCCTAACCTATTGTTCAATTTCAGGAGTTTCGACAATTTTCCACTGATGATTACCATTGAGACCATATTCGTCGGGAGCTAGATAGCCTTCCTCTTTTAATTCGAGCAGCAACCTGTTTAAAGGTGCAGTAGGGTGAGCACTGTCTCCTTTCTTTGAAAGATAAGCTCTCAATTCAGAAGTCCGGAAAGAATCTTCCTCATCTTAGAGAAAATCCTCTACATGTTCATAATCTGGATTATAGTTTAATTCTAGCACAGTATAATTAGGCTACTAAAAAGTTAAATCTATGAAAAAATCAAGCAGTTGATAAAATAAACCGAATATTTAATCTAAGCTTCAAACTGTATAAGAATTGATGTAAATTAATATTCGATGACCGACACAGTTGATCCGTTTCAAATACTCGATGATGTTTCTCCGGAACTGGAAACGACTCTGGAAGACCCATTATCAATGAACTTTAGAGGCAGAGAGAAAGACCTTGTAGAACTATACCCTGAACATCCTTCTTTCAGACAGGCAACCGTAGACCTCGGAAACCACAACGTCGAACTCAAGACCAACCTGCAGAGCGAAACAGAAGGATACACGGCAGTGATTACGGCAAGGATGCCGCACTGGTCGAAAGCCAAGCAGAAATAAGAACAGAAAACGGATTTGGCCTATCCATAGCATACTACCTCATAAAAGATGATGACACACTCCTCTACAACGGAAACAGATGGGAGGAAATCTACAACCCCGGAGTAAGAGACGCCGCCCTACTGACACCGGAAATCTACCAGAAAGCCCAGAACTACACACAAAGCAGCCAAAAAGACCAAAAGAAACAAACCAGCGGAAGAAAAGTACCACCACCCAGACAAAGAGACTTCACAGAATGAAATATGGTTTGATACTTATTTTTTGATGATATAGTCAAAGAAATGCCATCAGTCAAGACAGGGAAAGGCGAGGATATGGAATGAGCAGAAATTCCTCCAGTCTAAATGGTTTTATTGAACGTTCTCATTCTCTAGAGAGGGAAGGGGATCTCGATGCAATTGAAAGTGTGGAACCTGTTGAAAATGGCGGCAAAAAGGAGGTTTACAAAGGTTAAGAAGCGATTTCATTTTCTAGACTGAAGAAGATCCCGAATTAAGAGAAATATTCTGGAATCTGAGAGATGCCTAAAGAGTAGTTAATACATGGATATATACTGAAGACGGAGAAGACCTCGTCAAAAAAGAAGAAGTTCCCCACAGCTTCACAGAGATAGTAAAAGAAGAAGGAATCAAATACGCAGTAGAGGAATCGGTTAAGGTGTTCGAGGAGATCGCCGGACACGGATACGCATATTGCGACATCGCGCCAGAAAATATAAGATTTAACTCAAACAAAGAAGCAGTAGCGATAGATTACCTTGATCAAGAAGCAACAGAACCACTCGAAAACATGGATATCAAATACGCGGCCGCAATGTCATACGACCTATTCGCAAGGGAACTAGGGGAGGCCTTTCAAGAAACAAACCCGGAGGAAATAGAAAGATACATAGACCAATAGTCCAAACACGTAGAAGCAGAAAAATACACTGGCGAACCAATGACAGACTTCGGAGCATTCTTACTCGATGAATAACCATAGTATGAAGAAGTTACTAACAGATTCTATCAAAAAAATCGTCTAGGTGTCTCAGTGGCTCAAAAAACAGTGAGCAACTACGAAAACAACTTGTTCTCAAACCATTTCCTCAAAGAGAGAATTCAAGACAATGACAAATGGCAGGAAGTAAGTGTTGAGGAAAGGTTTGATGAACTGAAAGAACTTTACGAGTCTAAAAGTGATTTTCTTTCCGAGAAACTGGATGAGGATCAGACACAAAGCGAGTTCATCGATCCTGTATTGAAGGCTTTAGGCCATAAATGGGTTCCTGAGGCTAGGACTTTTGTAGGATCCAAAAAGAAGGGAACAGTGCTGAACCTGGACTACACCTTCATGGACATGGAGATTAAGGAGTAAGTTGTTGAGAGACACTCCGGTAAAGTGAATAAAGAGAATATCGACGAGTTCGTCCACGATAGAGAGCTATATGACTTCGATAAGATTCTTTCAGTAACTTAACCAGCAGTTTAACTTGAAAAAACCATATTTGGAAAACTACGGAGGACTAAGTTGGGTCCGTGAGAGATTTTTTAGGCTTCTTCAGGTATTTGCACGTTGTTTCTGCATTCGGGACATTCGATAGTTGAAGGATATTCTTTTTCTCCGGAGTACCAGATGTCTTCACCGCAGTCGCTGCAGATTGCTTCAAGCGAGTTTTCTACCATTTCATCCCTAATCTTTAGTAGTTATATGTTTAATATTTTCCTTACATTTAATAGGTGGCTCCGTAAATCGGAGTCGTTTCTAGTAGTCCCGTTGATTCGGGGCGGGTAGGGACTGGAATCTCTTGCGATTCGTCCCGCCCTCTATTTTTCCAACATTTTAATCGTCGATCTACAATAACCTGTTTATGATAGCCAAGATTCTGGAGAAACTGAAAGGAGAGAAGGAAAAGGTGAATCTCGAGTTAGGCTCTTTTGAGGATTTCTTCGAAGATAAGAGAGGGGAGAAGCTTCAGAGGATTGACAGGGAGAGCGAGTCTCTCAGGGAGCGAACGCAGAGAGTCATGGATGACCTCGAAAAGGTTCTTGAGGAAGTTGAAGGTTTCGAAGATGAGAAGGGTAGATCCGTTATAGATGATGTTGTGTCTAACGTTGTTGAGGAGAGGAAAAAACTGGTAGCAGACTTTGAAACACCGGCAAATATTGAGAGTCTGGAAAAAAGATTAAGGAAGTTTCTGGAGGACTACCAGGAGATTACACAGAAGGAGGGGGCCGTTATAGAGGAGGCTGGACTTGAAAAGAAGTTCGGCGAATCACTGAAAGAGGTAAAGGAACTGCATGAAGAAATGAACAAATTTGTCGAAGAAGAGTATCAGACCAGGAAGAATCTGGAAGAAATAAGAAATAAGCTGAGGAAGATCGAGAAAAATGAGCAGAAATTGGTAAAACTGGAGGAAAGACTCGAGGAAACCGATCCTGAGAAAATAGAGAAGAAAATAGAAGAAAAAGAGGAAATGCTGGAAAAGATAAACGACAGCGAGGCAATGGAAAAACTCGAAGATCTAAGGGAGGAACTCGAAGAAGCTAAGTCTGAGAAAAATGAACTGGAGAGAAAGATTTCAAAATCAACGAGCCGGATGCAGCGCGGCCTGAAGAAGTTACTGTATGAGGGAGAGATAGGAAAAGTCTCCCGCAGGGGTTCAGAAGTCCTGAGAGAGATAAGAGACCAGGATGAGGAGGGTCTGATGAAAGAAGATGCTGAGATAGTTGAGGAGGCAGTAAAGGCAGTAAGAGATTCCCTTGGCGACGAGCTTGAGGAAAAAACAGAAGAAAAATTGCTCAACGGAATTGATGAACTGGAAAACTTTTCTGAAACTAGAGAAGAGATTAAGGAGCTTGATAATCGGATTGAGCAGCTGGAAAAGAAAATTGACTCACATAAAGCAAAGAGAAAGAAGGAGGAAGTAAAGCGCCAGATAGATAGATTGAGGGAGAAACTAGAGGATAAAAAGCAGGAAAGAGAGAAAACAAGGGAAGAGATTGAGTCAAATAGATGCAAAATAGATGATTTGAGGAAAGATATCGGCGAGATTCTGGAGGATGAATTCAACAGGCCTGTTGAGCTGAACTAATTTTCAGAAGAAAACTAGATAGGAAGAATATGTCCGGGTTTTCAGTGTTTTTTGAATGGGTCGTGGTTATCAGGCCTCGTTTTGAATCCTTGAAGGTTTTTGTGTTATCCAATCCGTTTTGAAGTGTTCTTATTTGGTATAGCTGGAGCTATCTGTTTTTATGTTTGATCCGAGTTTTTGTGGAAGTCAATTGGCTCTTCTGGGGGTTTAGTCGTTCTGGTTTCGGTTGAGTCCTTTTGCCCGAGACTCACTGAGTTGAGAGCCAGGCCAGGTTTCCCCAACCTACTAATCCTGTATCAGAAATACAGGATATTCGGATTGGAAAACTTTGTATAGAAGGTTCTCACACAGGCTGATTTGGAGATGCTGTGAATGGTAGACACGTGCATGCCTATGTGAGTCATATTTTTACTTTGTTCATTGGCTTTTATAAAAGTTTCTGACAAGTTTTCTGGAATATTAAGAGAGAAGTGTAGAGGTTTTCTAGCCTTGGTTTCCCCCGTAGGCCTCAGATTTAGCCTCCTCATCTATCGAGTAATCTTACGGATCAATAGATCCCATGGACTCACGGATGTCGCCTTTAATGTATTTTCCCATCCTGATTTCTCCTACCGGATAGGATTCGCCTTCCTCTATAGAACCTATTCCATCCCTGACCTCGTTCGAGATTTTTACTCCCATCATCTCCACCTGGTCGTCTCTGCTCTCAATTAATTTCATTTGGTTCACTGGAGTCTAGAAATAAGAGAGAAGGAATATAAGCAGGGAGATAACTGGGCGATTGTTCTAAAATGTATCTATTTCATCAAATAATATTTTCTTGGTGACACTCTCCACATTCTCCAACTTGTTCTCCACAATTCTTTCAGAGACTTCCTTATCTGCTCCTGTCTGAACCTCCACGTTCTGCGGCTTGTCGAGTGGAGCACCTATCTGAGAGAGGATCTTGACCTCTGCGAACTCTCCCGTCTCTTCATATATATCTTGGGCGATTTCCTGTGCCAGGACGTTGTAGATCTTTCCAACGTGAGTAACAGGGTTCTTGCCGGATGCTGCCTCCAGACTCATGGAGCGGTGTGGGGTGATTAAACCGTTAATCCTGTTTCCTCTCCCAACTGAACCATCGTCTCCCATCTCTGCAGAGGTACCTGTCTCAGTTATGTATGAATTTTCCTCAGTATCTGCAGTGTTGACAAAAACCTCAGACTCAAGGCCATTTTCTTCAAGTACTTCTCGAGTCTTTTCTTTGACTTCCTCTAGAACCTTTTCGTACTCCTTCCTATCGCCCACTCTTGAGGAGATGACTGCACATGCTACAGTCGCCTTCACCCTGCCATCTTCTCTCAGGGCCATTACCTTCACGTCCTCTCCGACCTCGTTGATTTTCCTCGCCTCTTCTTCTATCTTACCTACAGACTTCTCAACCGGTGAAAGCGGAGCGTGTCCTACTCCAAAACTGGTGTCATTGGACAGTGGCTTCTCATCCGAGAAAACTGCTTTCAGATCCGTTGAGGTCTCACCAATCATTGGCTTGAACTCGAAATCATCCGAACACAGAACCTTGAAGTTTTCATCAATGTAGTCTCTTGAGGCCTCAAGTGCCAACCTCTCAACAGGGATTTCCTCGCCCTGAAATTCTTGTGTTGCTCTGCCTGTAAGTATCGCTTTGATTGGAGTAACTATCTCGCCTCCTCCAAACTCTGGTTTTGACTGTCCTGCAACCAGCTGAACCTCATCAGTATTATGGTGGAGAATATGATCGAACCTTTCCATGTATTCTCTAGAAAGCTTTCTGGAAACTGCGTCTGCAATACCGTCACAGATAGAGTCGGGATGACCGACACCTTTCCTCTCAACAAGTTCGGTTTTCCTCCCCCTGACAGGATTCTCATTTAGTTTCTCGTATGAAATGTTCATACGTTGTTTTCGTCAATTATTATTGTAAAACCCATAGGCAGATTGGGGAACTTACAAAGTGTTATAATCTAGAATATTTTTACTGGCAGTATGGCAATCGCAATAGTAACTCATCCTCACAGCTTTGACAAAGACATCACGAGGAAAGATTTGATCAGGTTCCTGAAGACATCTAAGATGCCGATCTACTTTATCCGTGATGGAAAGAAAGATGCTTATGGAGAAGCCTTGTATAATGGCGAATCAGAGGCTAGCAACAAGCTGGGGAAGTATGGTCGAGCATCACTGAGGGATTGAGATGCCGGAGATATAGTTGAAGAAAATAACAAAATTTTTTTTGCAGGCGGATACCTCTCAGAGTGTATTGGAAGCACATATAACTCGCTTTTAAGGGCTGCAGAAGAGAGAAACCAGAGCATAAATGTTTTTTTCTTGAAAGATGTAATTTATCTGAAGAAGAAACCTGTCAACTTGCGCTTCTAACAGAACTTCTCAATAAAGGCAGTGAGGATAATTTAAAGAGTTATTTCAGTAGTTTCAAGGAATCAGAAAAGGTTTCACACGAATTTAGAAGTACAGATCAAGTGAAAGAGTGTTCAGCCACATAAAGAGCTTGATATAGAAACCTAATGGTGTTCCTTTATTTCTCTGTTTTCTTTCAGAACATGTTCGATTTCATCCATTAGCTTCCAGTCCACGTTTTCTGGCATGTATCTTTTCTTGGATGAATCAGTTCTCCTCTCAACTACGCCTATCTCCTCCAGGACTGACAGGCCGGAACCTGCGACACTGACCGGCAGGGGAAAGTCTTCCGATAGCTTGGAGGATGTGAAAGACATATTTTTCTTCACGGTATAGTATCTTAGAGCGGATTTGAGCATGTAAAAGTTGTTTGTGAAGTGCTGGTACTTTCTCCTTCCGTGGTTCTTTGAGTCAACAATCTTTTCCTGGACTTCCTTGTAGTTGAGTTCTGGAGTCATAACAATTTTTCACATCCCCTACGTTTAATTCCTGGTGATTCATCCAGTTGGTTGGAGAATATATTTCAGTGATCGATAGGATACCCGTGAATCCCATCTCCAAGACTCTTATCGGCAAACTGCCCAGCATCTTCTTTAGACGTATGATTCGACTATAGAATAATGCCTTGAGGGATTTTTAACAATTAAATATTAATCATAAAAAATTTACTCTGACATACATCATCTTCTCTGTTCGATACTCAAAACATACAATATTATTTTTATGTTTAGCTTACTGATAATTAACAATGATTGACGATGATGAGTCACAAGATGAAGAAGCTATAACCAGAAGAAGTGTGATCAAGCGCGCCGCATTGGGTGCAGCTGCATTCGGAGCGGCCAGGACTGTACAAGATAGGGATTTCCCGAACTGGAAACCAAATCTTCCACTTATATGGGATATAGAACTAAGAAACCTGAAGGCCCCCTTTAACTTAGCTGATAGGCTTTCAGGCCCTGGCATAAGAGATGTGAGATATCGGCCCTGGTTCTCCTTGGATAAGTTTGTGAAGGGTGTGTTGCAGGGAACAGAGCAGAATAATGATTTTCAAGGCCACAACCCCACAGAGGCCTTTTTGGGAACACCTGAGGGACGTATCACGGCAACGATTACAGAGAATGGACGGATGAACCACATTTTCCACGATGATAACAACTTCACTCCTTACTATACTAACGATGAAGAGGGCCAGCTCATGGGCTCGGTTCCAGAGGAAGGGAGCTATCTAGAGCTTGAAGTAAACGGCAACACTGTACAGCCTTGGAATGCTGGGGACGCAGAGATTTCTGCCAAAAATAATTCAGGTATATTTGAAACAGAGTACCAAGCAGAGGGAGTTAGTGTAGAGGAAGAGACCTATATGCTGCCTGGTGAAGGAGAGATTCGGAGAGATTATTCGATTAAAAACAACTCAGTAGACGAAGAGGTTCAGGTAGAAGCTATCTACAGCTCTAGGCTAAGTGTCAATCCCAATGAGCAGAACCCCATACTTCCTGATTCCAACGAGAATAAAGCCTTCAAATCAGGGAATGGTGTCCTTGTTGAGGATACGCAATCCGGAAATCAACTATCTGTAAGTATGGAGGGGGCCGATGGAGTAAAGGTAGACTCTCTGTTTGATGAAGGCGTGATTGAAGCCACAGTAGACACTTTACAACAAGCACTGTATCAGAATATATTACAGGATTCTGACGCTGAGGAAGAAGATGAGACCGGCAATTTTCTGGATACAGACATCAAAAAAGAGTTCAGCCTCGGGCCAAGGGAAGAAGAGGAGGTATCAATCTCGATCAATACGGATGGCGATCACGAATTTGCAGAAGATGCTCAGCAGCAGGCTGAAGAATACTGGCAGGACTTCTTCTCAGAACTAGATACTCCATCAGGTATGTCAGATACGGAAGAGAGTACTTATAGAGACTGTGCTAGAATACTGGCAGGCCTACATAATCCTGAGAAAGATTTTTCACCAGCAGCGCCTAGTGTACAACCCTTATACCACCCTATGTGGATAAGAGATGGTGCATTCCATGCTGTTGCACTGGCCAAATCAGGGCAGTACGATCAGGCGAAACGTGAGCTAGCAGGCTTTATGGCAGACGTACAGTCTGAGGACGGAGGTTTCCAGCAATGCTTCAATCCTGAAGGAGAACAGGCCGGAGTTTGGGAAAGACAAAATGATCAGCCCTCCCTGTTTACTTGGGCTGTATCAGAAGTATACGATGAAACAGAGGATGAAGAATTCCTGGACGACGTTTGGGAAAAAGTGAAGAAATCCCAAGAATACCTTATGGATGCTGAAAATAGGGCAAGTAACGGCCTTCTCAAGGCCGCTCCAGATTATTCCGAAGATGCGTGGGATTTCACCAGACAAAGCCTCTGGACACAGATGCTTGCTTATGAGTCTCTGAGTAGAACAGCAGAGCTGGCGGATCAACTAGGTGAACCTTCTAAGATATATAAGAAAGAGGCTAAAAAAATCGGAGATAATACTTATCAGACATTCTTTGAGGACCCAGAAGAAGCCTTTACAGAAATCAGGGGTCTTTACCCGAGAGAAAAAAGAAGAAACTTCGGTGCATTAGAATCATTCATGGCTTGGCCAGGTACCTTTGCGGAGGACTATGGCATTGAGGATGATCTAATAGATATTCTGGATGACGAGGTAACCTTCCCACCCGGGTTTGTTCCAGGACAGATGAACTATGCTGGTATGATGTACAATCAAGGAATGGATGAGGAAGCTGACGAACTGGTTGAAGAGGTGCTTGGAGAGAGATACCCTGCGGGCGGCCTACCAGAGCGAATCCAAGAGGATGGAGAAGATAACATGGCGTATCCTCTAGGATGGAGTCAGGCCGCATATATAATAGCAATGGAAGAAAAGCATGGCCAACGTGGGCAAGAGGGATCACCTACATACAGCTCCGGCAGCGACGGTGCTAAGCACAAAAAAGCCCTAAGAGCTTCTACCGTGAGCCCCGTTTCTGTATTGAGTAGACTCTGAAACCTTAATGAACTAGGCATTATCTCTTGCAGCTGAAACATTGCTCGAGCCACAGTAACTCAAACCGCTCTTTAGACCACCCAGATATTCCTCAACAACATCTTTCACTGTGGAGTTTTCCCCGTAGTTCATCTCCTTAACCTCTTCGTACCGATCACTTTCCTTGAGTTCTCTGTCAGTCCTATCCTCAGCAGCAGCCTTAGTGGACATTCCACGAAACTCTCCTTGGCGCGGAGACTCAACAGTATCACCGAGTATACTGCCAACCATCACACAGTCAGCTCCAGCCATCAAAGCTTTCACCGTATCGCCAGGCTTTCTAACTCCGCCATCGGCTATAATCTCCACATCAATAGCGCTTAAATCCTTCACCGCTGGAAACTGTGGCCCTCCGGCACCAGTCATCTCTCTGGTCGTACATGCTGCTCCTGGGCCTACACCACCCTTTACTGCGTCTGCTCCGGCATCGGCCAGATCAGAAGCGCCTTGTTTAGTAGCTACATTACCTGCTGCAATCGGAACATCAAATCTCTGGGATACTTTTCGTATGAATTCTAGAAATGATTGATGGTGTCCATGCGCAATATCAGCAATCAGAATATTAGCACCTGTATCAACAAGCTTCCTGCATCTATCAAACTCATCCAAACCAACAGCGCCAGCCACCGGAGAAACTCCCTCTACCATGCTCGGCTGCTCGTCGGCATCAAGAAATCTGTGAACAACACCCATTCCCCCTTCATCCGCAAGTGCTTCCACCATAGCCCTCTCAGTAACAGTATCCATGGGCGCGGATAAAATAGGCACACTAAGATCGATCCCACATAGAGAAACAGACGTTTCAACATTTGAAAGAGACGTTACATCGGTTTTCTGAGGCTTCAATGGCATCATCATAGCTAAGCTTTTCTTCCAAAATAAATCTACCCCTCAATATATGTAGTTTACCAATTTAAAGATTTCTACAGAAAAGGTCGAGTTCTGTCGTTAACGACTGTCAATTAATATATTATCTTTGCAACTTATGGTAATTATGTCCCAACCTCTAAAACATGATCCGAATTATTTTAGTTGGAAACAGATAGAGCCCGAAACAATTGATCCACAAGCACTTGATAGGGGGGATAAGTCTGGAGCCTATGATGCCTGGTTTGCCACTGAAAGAATACTATACAGGCTTCAGCAAGAAGTTGAAAAGGAGTATAATCACGAAGGAAACTTTATCGCGTACGGGATATTAGGAGATGAAATACGTCCAGCCGTTGTGAAGCCATCGGGAGATGAGGTATATGTATACGAGGAATGGCTTAAAGATGAAGCTGAGGATATGATGTGCACTAAGGAGTTTCTAGAAGGTTCCAGGGCTGGGGAGCCTAGAGTGGCTGAGGCTATAAGGGCTGGAATTCTCGAAGGGATGGAGATTGGACTCTCTCAAGATGTAAGGGTTGGGATGCCTGAAGGTCTCAGAAACTACGCAGAAGGTGTTTTAGACAGGGTTGAAGGAGCTGACAGTCATGAATTCAAGGATTTGAATAAAACATATGTAATGCCACAACCGGCTGCAGATTGGTAGGTCGCCTCTAGAGCCAAAATGATAGAAATTAGAAATAGTATCAGTTATGTGGCTTAACTAGCACCTTCACAGCCTCCCTTTTGTCCATGGCTTCATACCCTTTCTTTCTCTGATGTCAATAATTCTCTGTTCCTGAAGATTCATAGGCAGTGGCTCAAAGATTATATCAATCAATGAGAAGAATCCCTGTCCATTCGTAGCCGACTATAATGCAGCCTCAAACCCGAAAAGTTCCTCAACAGGAAGCTTGCACTTGATAACCGAGGAATCTCCTTCCTCGCTCATATCCATCACATCTCCACGCCTGTTTGAAACTTCGTTCATAGCATCTCCCATTGTATCTGTCGGTGTATCAATCCTCAGCTTCTGCTTTGGCTCGATTACCTCAGGATCTGCTTGGAGGAAACCGTTCCTCAT
>CAZSAB010000001.1:0-187677 GCA_964604885.1 uncultured archaeon | reverse complement strand
GGTTTAAACCAGTTTTTCAGATATCAAACTCAGAGTTCTCCTCAATGTACTGTTCAACCTTTGGAGCAACTTCCTCTCTTTTCTCTTGATGCTGGACAAGGAAATCCTCAATTTTATCCTTGGCTATCTGCTTAAGTTCTCCGGAAATCATCTCGCCTGAAGCATATTCCTCTCGGATTCTTTGAAGCTCCCCATCATCCTTTATCAGATGGAAAGCCAGAAGCTCGAAAACCATGTCCTCCTGTACATCTGCTCCTTTCTCCCGGTGTTCCTCTAGACTGTCTTGGCCACCAGTCTTAGCTTGATCAATCTTCTTCTTGGCATCTTCAACAGACTCAGTTAATGCAATATAGCTTTTTGGATCAGATGAGCTCATTTTTCCACCTTGAAGGCCTCTCATGAACTTGTTGTAGGTTGAGGCTGGCTTGATAAAGTCCTGCTCCCGATACTTTCGAGCAACTTCTCTAGTTAATCGAACATGCGGGTCTTGGTCGACTCCAACGGGGACAACTGTAGGTTTTGGCCCGCCGTTCTCTTTGAATTGTGGCCGGAGAATGTCGGCGTACTGCGTCAGTGCCGAGGAAATCTTTCCTGGATCAGCGTTTCCATATGTGGCTTCTACCTCGTTCTGTGTGAGATAACGGCCGAACATCTTGCTTCTGGCCAGGTGATTGTTTCCTGCCTGACTCTGGAAGTAGAAATCAACATTTTCTAGGTCTATTCCCAGCGCAGCATAGTTCTTCAGGTACTGTTCTACCACCAGTTTTTTGGATTCTTTCAGACTCATCTCTCTAGTATTGTAAGCTTCGATGTCGGCAGCAGCAATTGTAATCTGAGCTCCCATCTCCTGATACAGTTTGATCTGATCGACAACACATTTATGGCCGAAGTGGAAGACTCCTGATGGCATTATACCTGTCATCATCGCAAAGTCTTCGCCCTCCTGCTTTGATTCAAGGAGCTCTTCCATGCCTCTGTGTCCGAATATTATTCCTCTGCGGATGTATCTGTGGTCTGGCATCTTTTCAGCTATCTCGCTGATCGGTTCGATTCCAAACTTCTCCATTTTTTCACTGTAGTCTCCTATCTCAACATCGCCCCAAGGATCAATATCTGGCATTTTGGATAACCTCACAGTTCAACTCTCTTGAGAAAGTTTTTCAAGATTTCACAGTACTCACTGATGCTTTCCTTTTCGATATACTCATTTTCTCCATGAAGATTGTACCCTTCAGGTCCAAAACATACGGCCGGAATACCTTTGTCGGTGAAAAATCTCATGTCGCTGGCAAAGTTTTCCTTCCTGAAACGTATTTCATTGCCTGTGACTTCTTTAGCTGCCTTTCTCAAATATTTTATCACTTCTTCGTCTTCGGAGTTTGAAAGCATAGGTGCTCTGCCAGTGACTTCTATGTCAATACCATAGATTTCTCTTAGGTCATTTAAGACTTCTTCTGCCGGGTATTCCGAAGAGTATCTGATATCTAGCTGAAGACTGGCTGAATCCGGTATTTTGTTTACAGGCCCTTCCGAGGACATCTTTCCTAGATTTACCGTCGTTCCAAAGTCTTTTTTGTGATCAAACAGGCTTCTTATCTCGTCGTATTTGTTAATGAGTGTTTCAGCAGCGTTTTCACCCTTCTCAGGTTTTGAGGAATGAGCCGATTTCCCTTCAGCAGTAATTTTGAGCTGTAAGACCCCTTTCTGAGTAGTAACAATCGATGGAAAGTTGCCAGAGTCATCAGGCTCTGCAGAAATCACAAACTCTGGATTCAAATTTTTCTCCTCGATCACACAGCCAGTTCCATTGAAACCTCCTCTTTCCTCATCAGAAGTAAGTAAAAGAGCCACTCCTTCTGTTTCAGTCTCTTCCAGTACTTTCATCAGACAAGCTACACCGGATTTCATGTCGGCAGTTCCTCTACCGTAAATTTTGCCGTCAACAGTTCTAGGTTGGAACAAATCTTCGTCTGCTTCAACTACATCTATATGGCCATGAAGGAGAATCCGGGGATTTTCAGCCCTTGAAATGAGAAGTGACTTTTCTCCTTCTTTCTCAAATCTTTCAAATTCGAATTCTGGACTTAACTGGTTTTCTATGTAGTCCAGGCATTTTTCGAACTGTTCAGTGTTTCCTTCTACTGTCTGAAACTGGATTAAGTCCTTTGTGTGTTCATCTAGTTGTTTCATGCTACTTTTTCACCATTTTCGTGGAATTCGTAGTCTGAGGCTCTTGCTGCTTTGGCTAGGCTGTGAGCTGCTTCAGTTTCTGAAACCTCTCCTGCAGTGACTAGTGCATCTCCATCGTCGAATTTCATGTTTAATCCGTCTTCTCCATACATGAAGTCTTGAAATTCTTTGTTTTCAGGTATCTCGGAGTACATTCCTCCATCGTAGATGTCTGCGTAGGCTTCTCTCATAACGGCTCCACCCATCTCTTTTTCAGGGTCGATTTCGTTTCCAAGTTCCTGTATCTCTTCAAGCATTTCAATTTCCTCGTCTTCAGGACTTGGTTCCAGATCAAAGCAGTTATCGGCACAGGCATACATGTCTGGGTTCTGGGTTCTGTAACCTAGGATTTCGTCGCCGTCTGCCATCTCCATAACTCCTCTACTTAGAAGAGTGCTTCCAACACAGCTACCCTGGAAATCATTTTCACCACCATCTTTCACAGCAAGGCCTTCCTCATAGACTACGCCTCCCTTCCGTGAGACAGCTGAAAAGGCAATATACTCACCGCCTTCATCTCTGGCAGTAACTAAGAGAGGCACACGAAGATGAGCCTTAGCATCCTGCTCAGTCGGAACACCTTCCTTCGAGAAAGCGTCCTGAGCTACTTCGACAAGTTGGCTCTCAGACTCAGGATTCTCATCTAGAAAACTTTCAGGATTTTGATAAACCTCTATCTCAAGGCTGTTTCCAAACGCATCCACCCTGCTGGGCTTCCGCATAAACATTTTCGTCAGGTAAATGATCAATCATTCTAATCACGCAGCCAAAAATTACTACAGAAACCTTAAAAAACTTCTTTAGACATGAAACCAGACAAAAATAGAGCTGAGGCTAGAAAAAAGAATACAGGCGCAGAAAAATCAATGTTAGACCAGAAAAGGCTTTTTCAAAGCCATGCCGAGTTAAGAATTGAAGAAATCGAAAGATAGCTGCGGCTCAGAGAATCAATGAAATATAAATGTCCAAAAACGTCCACCCTTCTGAGGCATATACAATGTAGAGAGAAGAAATCTTAAATTAGTTTTTCAGTGCCTCTACAGCAGGGAGCTCCTCACCGCTCATGAACCGGACGAAGGCTCCACCAGCGATCGAGACATGTGAGAAGTCTTCGATATCATGGCCGAACCTGTGGACAAGTGAGGATGTATGCCCTCCTCCTAGAACCGTGTAAGCGTCGGATTCCGCGATTGCTTCTACGACTTTTTCAGTTCCGTCCGGATAGTCTTCGAAAGCCCCCATCGGCCCTTTCATAACTACTGCCCTAGCGTCTTTAATCTCCTCTGAGAACTTTTCTACAGTTTCCTCGCCAATGTCCCATGTCATCCCTCCATCAAGCTCTTCCACTTCATGAGTTCCTGAATCTGTAACCAGATCCTCTGGAAGGATTATCTTATCTCCATAGTTTTCCAGCAACCTTTCCAGCTCTGCTCTCTTGGAGTCAAGACCTTTCTTCTCAATCCAGTCCTGTTTTTCCCCCAAGTCGTGGCCTTCGATTATCAAGGCCAGTTCTCCAGGAACTCCTCCCATCAGAACTTTGTCGACTTCTTCGATCATCTCATCCATTATACCGATCAGATCGGAAGGTTTCTCGCCGCCGAGTACAAGTATGCCGTTTTCGAAATTTTCTCGTACTTCAGAGCAGCTTTCCAGTTCTTTCTGCATTATAGGCCCGGCGTAGGAGTCAAGAGTTTCAGTGAAACCCACCATCGAACCGTGGCTTCTGTGAGCTGCCGAGAAAGCATCATCAACGTAGATGTCAAAGTACCGTGAGATCTTGTTGATGAAGAAGTCTTGGCCGTGATGCTGCGGAGAGGCGTTCTGGAGCTCTTCCGAAAGAAAACGCACGTTTTCCAGCATCGCGACGTCACCCTCCTGCATCCTTGCGACCTTTTCACCTAACTCCGGTCCGAAGAAGCTAGGAACGAACTCAACATGCTGCTCCATGGAATCCGATAGTATCTCTGAGTGTTTCTCTAGGCTGAGGAAGTCCTTTCTCGCCGGCCTTCCCTGATGCGCCATGACCACAACTTTCGCACCTTCTCTGCTTAATTCTTCAATAGTTTCAAGGTATCTCTCGAATCTTACTGTTTTCCGGGGTTCTCCGTCCTCTACAGGCAGGTTGAGATCCGTCCTGAGTAAAGCCCTTTTTCCATCAACATCGGTTTCTTCCAACGTCACCATGGCCATCGGTATTACATCGTAATACTTCGCTGGTATTTAAGTTTTCCAGCTTACCAGCACCAATTTAACATTTGGCCTCTCATCATTACTCATCAATGAAAGGTGGACGTTTTGGACTGCTGGAAAAGGCAGTCACGGCAAATTTCGAATAATTGTTCAAAACCTTATAGAGCTTCTGCTATAAAAATTTCCGAGCCGGGTGTTTTCTCATGGATAATCTAAGTGAGAAAGTGGCCGAGCTGTCGAAAAGAAGAGGATTTTTCTCCCAGACAGCTGAGGCATACGGAGGCGTCGCAGGATTCCAAACTTTCGGGCCTGAGGGCGCAGAACTCAAAAGAAACATCGAAAACAGTTGGAGAAAAAAATTCACTAGAGAACTAGGGCACAGAGAAATTGAAGCACCAACAATAATGCCTGAGGCAGTGTTCGAGGCGTCAGGACACTTGGAGACATTTGATGACATGATAGTGAAGTGCCCTAAATGCGGCAAATCCTCACGAGCAGACCACATAGTAGAAGACAACACGGAGATAGAAGAGGCTGAAAGCTTATCCAAGGAAAAGATAGAGACGCTTTTCCAGGAACACGATTTGGAGTGCCCTGTATGTGGTGAAAGCCTGGTAGGAGAGGAAGTAAATGACTTCAATCTTATGTTCGAAACCAACATCGGACCAGGAGACTCACAGAAAGGTTTCCTTAGACCAGAGACAGCACAAGGAATCTTCACAGAGTTTCCAAGGTTCAAAGAGTACATGCGGAACCAGTTGCCGTTCGGAATCACACAGATAGGTAAGGCGTACAGAAACGAGATAAGTCCGCGCCAAGGACTAGTAAGAGTCAGAGAACTTACACAAGCCGAACTAGAACATTTCATCGACCCTGAAGAAGACAGCCCGGACATCGAAAAAGTCAAAGATGTCGAACTAAAGCTCTACCCCGTCAGCAAACAGCAAAAAGAAGACGGAGAATACTTATACCCTACGGTAGAAGAAGCGATCAATCAGGATGTGATAGAGTCGGAATGGATCGCATACTACCTGGGATACGCCAAACAATGGTATGAAAGTATCGGAATCGACATGGAAAGATTCAGATTCAGACAACACCTTCCGGACGAACTATCACACTACTCAACAGACTGCTGGGACGCAGAAAGCGACATAGGAGACACTAACGAAGAAGAATGGCTGGAAATCTCAGGATACAGCTACAGAGGCGACTACGACCTCTCCAAACACGACAAATACAGCAAAGGCGACTACAAAATCTTCAAAGAATATGATGAACCAGAAATCGTGGAAGAAGCCAAAGTAGATCCAGACATGGGCTACCTCGGACCAGAATACGGCAACAAAGCCGGAAAAATAGCCGAAAAACTACAGGAAAAAGCAGAAGAAAACCCTGAAGAATTCGAACAAGAAGAAGTAACAGTAGAAGTTGAAGGGGAGAAATATAGTATTCCTTCGGAAAAATGCAACTTTAGTGTAGAAGAAATGAAAAAGAATGGCGAGCACATTATCCCTCATGTTGCAGAGCCTTCGTTCGGTGTTGATAGAATACTTTACACCCTTCTAGTCCACGGATACACAGAGGACGAAGTCGAAGGCGAAGAAAGAACCGTCATGCAGTTCAGCGAAGAAGTAGCTCCGACAGAAGTCGCAGTATTTCCATTAATGGACAAAGAAGGACTTGGAGAAAAAGCTGAAGTAATAGCCGACAAGTTGCGAAACGAAGGATTCTCAGTAAAGTATGACGACACAGGAAACATCGGCCGTCGCTATAGACGTCAGGACGAAGTCGGTACACCAATTTGTGTGACAGTCGACTATGAGACATTAGAGGAAAATCCTGAAACTGTGACAGTTAGGGATCGTGATTCGACGGAGCAGGAAAGGGTTAGGATATCCAAGCTTTCTGAGCATCTTAGCTAATTTCGGCTGTTTCTTCCTTTTTAGGAACATCCAGAAATATTATGCAGGATGATAAAAAGTGTGCGTGTTGATGGTTATACATGGCCGAATGTTCTGAATGCGGCAAAAGTTCAATGAGTTTCACTTGCAGGTACTGCGGGGAGAAATACTGTTCGCAGCATCGGCTGCCAGAGAACCACGACTGCGACGGCTTGGAATCAGGGAAGAAGGAGGAGTACTCAGATTCCAGCAATTCAGAAGATCAGAAATGGTTTAATGACAAGTTCTCGAACAAAAAGCCAAATGCTAATAGGAAACCCGAGAAAGAGTTCCAGAAACCTGGATTCATCAACGAGACAAAAAGGATTCTCAGAAATAACATAGCTTTATTGATAATAGTAGTTACAGCGTTCAGCTTCATGATGCATGAGGCCTTACCCGTATTGAAAGACTTCTTAACCCTGTCACCTGCATTAAATCAAGCCGCATTAGAAGCAACCAATAATGCCGCAGGACAAACAGTACTTACCAAAGATTTGCTCAGCACACCTTGGACAATCATAACAGTAATGCTAGTACACGCAAACCTGTTTCACTTTCTAGCAAACATGGTGACATTCTACTTCTTCGGCACGGCAGTAGAGAAAACAGTCGGAGGAATAGAAATGCTGAAAATGTACCTGGTATCAGGTATAGTAGCCAGCCTAGGATACGTAGCATTCAGAAATATTATCTACCAGTTATACGGTCCAGCAAATGGCATTCTATCACTCTCTCCAGCAGTTGGTGCCTCAGGAGCAGTAGTTGCAATGTTAGGCATTGTCGCAATGCTCTACCCCGAATCAGAAGTACTCCTATACTTCGTAATACCAATGAAAATTAAAACAGCAGTCTACGCATTTGGAGGCCTGGAACTTTTCAACTTGATTTTCAAGATTGGAGGCATAAATCTGCCTGTAATCGGAGGATTCGCATCATCCGCACACCTAGCAGGACTAGCAGTCGGACTCTACTACGGCAAAAAACTCCAAGACAGATACGGAAGAAAAAGCTCAGTATTCAATCCTGTAGGTTACTGAAAATCTCCTGGTACTTCCGACCATTCAATTTCTGAAGAAGATAATATATAATCCCTGGTATTTGCATGTATCACAGTAAAATCATAATTTTTCCCATAATCCAAATCATCAGGTATTTCTTCCAGCATAATTGGATCAGCACTCCATTGAGGAATAGCTTCCCTCTCACCTTCTGTTAACTCTTCCACAACAAGTGCTGCGTCATGAGTATCATAGTGTTCTGGAGAACCACCCGACTCAAGCAGCCTTAAAACCATCTCATCTCCATCAGAGGCTTCAAACCCCATTTTACGTGCAGCCTTTAAGCTCATTTTTCCCTCCGCCTTATCTCCCTTACCATACTTATTTACAACAAAACCATCTTCTTCATATCTCGCTATAGGAGCTTGAAAAAGAGTATTAGACAATGCTGCAACTTCCTTAGGACTTCCTACATCCATACCCATTGCATTCCAGAAACCAGAACGCTTCCTATTATGATTGTTGGATAATGTCGGATACTTAAGATTCATAATTAATATCCTTTGTTTTTTATTTTAAAAATTTTAAAGCTTTTTGAAACCGACTTCATAGTAGGTTACCTGGTCTTCTGTATCATTGACGGCCCAGAGCATATCG
The DNA here is from genome assembly GCA_964604885.1 of uncultured archaeon. GTDB lineage: Archaea > Nanohalarchaeota > Nanosalinia > Nanosalinales > Nanosalinaceae > Nanohalobium. Next base: position 179,657 of record CAZSAB010000001.1, on the reverse strand, counting down.
GCGCGGATGTTGTTAGCTAGTCGGACTGCCCGGCTCATTTCCTGAAAGCTGAGTGTATGGTTTTCGGGAACAGCGTGGACAACGTATTTTGTGTGCTCTCTTTCTCTCTTGTCGCCGTCTTTGTATGGGTTAACTCCTCTTGGATACACTCTGAAATGCGCACCAAACTTGAAGCCAGACTTCACGATATAACCTCTTTCCCGAAGATCGGAGTATGCAGGGAACTTATAGGAAAACTCGTCGTCGATATCGCAGAACCTTTCATAAGTGTCCTTTTTTTCAAGCGTGTCGCCTTCAACAACGAATTCAACATCTCTTTCCATCAGGTGAAGTGCTTCACACGGAGAAAGTTGCAGAGTTCCATCTTCCAGAATTTTTCCATAGTATTTCTCACTGTGTATCTCTTTGGCCTTTTCCTCATCGAAAACTCTCAGGCCTTTGTCGGTGAATTCTGCTTCAACTTTCATAATATATTCCTTGGTACGAAGTTTTTTCTAAGAACCAGTTCAGAAATCAGTCAAATCCTCTTGATCTCCTTCCTTCCTGATTCTCTCTGCAGTTGACCAGCTTTCCCTCGTCTCCGGCGGCAAATCGCCTTTTTCCTCCAAATAGTCTTTGAGAAATTTAATCGTAGGATCATCGTGTGGATAACCTGACTTGAAGTCGTAACCATATTTTCTCTGAAGTTCTTCAACATGTTTTTCTCGAGCCGACTTTGCCACTATGGAAGCCGCAGAAACCACTGGAAAAGTGTCGTCCGCACCGTGTTCAGCAGTGAAATCCAGGTCTATATCCGTATTCATCAGATCCTGAACCTTCCCGATAAAGCGGTCGCCGTCCGGCTCCGGCAGATCCATGAAAACCCTGTCAGGCTCCGCATCATCTACAATCTGAGCAAAACCCTTCAACTCTATCTCATTGAGGCTCATCACCTCACGCAAATCATCTATATCTGAGGCAGTAAACTCAATGAGAAATGTCTCTCCAAATTCATCCAATTTTTTCCTCAAGCTTTCTCTCTTTTCATTTGAAAGCTTCTTAGAATCCTTTACACCTATTTTCTCTAGTTCTCCCAGTTTCTTTTCATCAATAAGAAACCCTCCAACAAATAAACTTCCTATAACAGGCCCTCTACCAGCCTCATCAATTCCTAGAATTTTGGTCATGGGTATAATTAGCTGAAAATATTTTTACAGATACCTGAACTGTTACCATTTGCATTATAAGATATATGTAAGCTTTAAAAGTGTTTAGGACAAATTTAATTACATGAAAAGTAGATTGAAGGATTCCAAGATTAGTCACAGAGAAAAAATCAGTGGTGAATATATTGTAGGTCTTATTGATGGTGAAGGAACTATCAGTATTACTCGTTATCCTGATGGCCGGGAAAGACCATAAATTCTTATTTTCAGTACTTGTAAGAAAGTTCTTGACGAGATTAAGAGCCAGAAATCTTTGACAGCGCCAGTAATGGAAGTATCCAGAGTTGGAGACAACCTAGATAGAAAGAAAAATTGTTATAGATTGCAAATGCGATCCAGAGAGGACGTTATGAAGATGTTCGAGATGTTGAAGGAACACCCTCCAATAATCAAGAAAGAGGAATTTGAAGAAACTTACGAGCAGACCAAAGAATGGGTCTACGAGTAAAGAATTTTGATCCGACATTTGGTTTAAAAGAATGATAGATAATTAATTAATTTACAGGGATATTATAGCGGGGTAGAGCAGCCAGGAGGAAGCTTAGACCCTCTAGGTCGGTTTACTGTATGCTCGTCGGGCTCATAACCCGGAGGTCCGTGGTTCAAATCCACGCCCCGCTAAAAACGTTTTATTGCTTTTTTGGAAGTATTTAAGCCATTTTTAGGATTATTTAACCATTTTTGGATGTCTGTTTTCATTTTAGTAGGTTGCCATGGGTCAGGGTTACATAATTTAAAACATTGTTATAAAGTGTAAATATAGGTTTGGGGGAACCGCTGATTGTTCACGCGGAAGGGAGTAAGACTCGAGGTTCACTAAAACCATGGAAAAAGTTGGAAATGCTCTGATAGGTTTGATGCAGGATCTTTCCCGGTTATCAACGAATGGGAAAGCCGAGATAGAGGTTAATGAACAACTGTGTGAACCTGAACAGTTTCAATCTCTTTTCCAGCATTTTGCCCGTGGAACTATTCTCGAAAGAGTAGATCTTAATGTAAAAAGGCTTGAAACACGTGTTAACTGCAGTTGCGGATATGAAAACAAGCACGACGGCGAACACAATGGTTATACAAAGTGTCCAAGGTGCGGAAAGTTTGCCGAGGTACAGGACAATGCCTACAGATTGATCAATCCTGATCCTGGTAAGACCGGTGAAAGAAAGACAATCAGATTCTCATAGCATTGTTTCCATAATTTAACTCTCAGGATGTAATTCTAACTTGGAGCCGGGGTAGCCAAGTGGCCAAAGGCGACGGACTCAAGAAACCGAATTCCTCGAAGCGAACATTTCTGTAAGCTGAGAGATTTCGGTTAGAGAAGATTCCGATCTTCGAGCGAGTTATCCGTTCCCGCAGGGGTTCGCAGGTTCAAATCCTGTCCCCGGCAACTAATTTCATCGATTGAATTTCAGAAGAAGTGTACAGACTCCTTAGAATCAGAAAAGGGATATGTCAGTTTATTCTAGTTCTTCCAATTCAGATTTAAGCGTTTCCAGTTGTTCGTGCAACTCATTAACGCTTTCGTCTATCTCTGTTTCCTGTTCTTGGTCTTGATCAGGAGAAATGTCGGCTGCAAGTTCCTGTTCATCAAGCTGTGGCATTTCTGTATGGATGCTCTCTATCCTATCGTTCAGCTCCATAACGTTCTGTCGAATATTCTCTATTGCCTTCCTTTTCAATCCTCTTATGTCATCCAGTACCTCATCCGCTTCTTCTATGTTTCTAACCAATCGGTCAACAGATTTCAGTTCCTGTAGAAGATCCTGATGTCCTTCAATCTTCACGTAGAGCTGATCCTTTTCAGGCATATCTCGAAATGGGTTACCCTCCTTATTAAAAATTCGCAGGATCTGCTTTCCGCCAACTTATTGGTTCCTAGCTTTTTCGAGTATGTTTTCGATGAATTCTGATTTTTTCTCTGTGTATTTGCTGCGTTGATTTGCGTGTTTGTTTGCCAGTTTCTGCTTGATTTTCGAATATTTTTTGGCTTCCTCTGGATGAGAGTTGAGATAGTCTCTGAAGGCTGTAGTCCTACTGTAAAAATTACTTTGTTTTTCTGTAAGCGATAGGTAATGTGTTCTTTTTTCTTCTGGACCTTTAGCTAGGAATTTTCTGTCTTCCATATCCCCGTTAGGCCGATGTTCATAACCCTGTTTTTCAAGTTTTGACACAATTTGTTCTGCATTACCTAAGTTTTCTACTGTCGCTATCATGTCGATTATAGGCTTTGCCTTTATCCCTTGAATCGCTGTGCTACCTATGTGCTCGAAGCCGAGGAATTGATTTCCTAAAGCAGATTTGAGCCTCGATACTTCCTTCTGGTATTCTTCCTTCCATTCTTCTTTATGTTCCTCCAGTTTCACCTTTCCTCTCTCAAGACCAACCATTGAATAGTAATTGAAGGAAGAAAATTATTGAAGATGATGTGAAAAGTAGTGTAGGTTCAGGAGGTGTTCGTTTTTCATCACTTCCCGTTTCCGGGATCAGTCGATGTCTTCTCTCATCATCACCTAAAAAATAAACTATTCGCCTTCGTGGTAAACCCCATTGTAACTTTCTGTCTCGTCAATTTCTTCGAAGGTCAGCTGGTTGAGGCGTGCGTTCTCCTTGATTTCCACTCCTTCAGGGTTCTGGACTATCAGGACAAACTCTCCAGGTCCAGTGTATCCTGGCTCCCAGAGTGCGTTGCCGATAGTGCAACCCATTCTGAGCAGCGAACTTCTTGGATGTGCCACACCTACCATTTTTTCTGGAATGTCTACTCTTTCGTTCATCACTACCTTGTATGAGCCAGGCTCCAGCTCCCACCAGCCATAGTCATCATCCTCATCCTTCTTGACTGGCTGTACTTTTTCTGTCTCCGGAATTTCTCTTTCACTGTTTGAGAAGTCAAGTTTTCCCGCTTCTTCGAACCTGTGTATTTCTTTGGCTGTTAGGTCGAATCCTGCTGGCTGCAGCTGTGTCTCCAGACGAGTGTAGTCTGAAATCAGGTTTTCTTCCTCAATTTTTTTCCGTAGTTGTATTTTGTTGAGTGTCATATTGGTTTTTTGAGCAATGAGTCTTTTGAATTTCGAGGTTTAGATTAAAAGTTTCCGGTCCGTCAAAATGTCTGTGAAACTACAATGATCGATAGAACTTATACTCACGAGATTACACCGGAGATGGATGGCAAAGAAGTTGCTGTCGCCGGATGGGCGCATGAGATTAGGGACCTGGGAGGAATTACCTTCATAGTAGTCAGAGACCGTGAAGGACAGATTCAGGCAACATTCAAAGAAGATGCAGGTGAGGAACTCTTCAGTAAGGCTCAAAACGTTGGAAAAGAAGATTTAGTGCATATAAAAGGTGTTGTAGACGAAACAGACCAGGCACCAGGGAACAGGGAGTTACAGCCGACTTCAATTGAGATACTGGGAGAGGCACAGAGCCCTCTGCCTATGGAAGTATCTAAAGACATTGACTCAGATCTTTCTACACGGCTTGACAATCGTTTCATTGACTTGCGTAAACCTGATGTACACGCAATTTTCTCACTGCGAAGCCATTTAATCAGTTCAATGGAGGAGTGGTTTGAAGAGAATGGATACATTAATTTTCAGGCTCCTACCATCGCCAAGATGGGTGCTGAAGGAGGAGCAGAACTCTTCCCAGTAATCTACTACGATGAAGAGGCGTTTCTTTCACAGTCACCGCAGCTTTATAAGCAGATGCTGATGGCAGCAGGATTCGACAAAGTATACACCACTGGAACAGCTTTCAGGGCAGAGGAGTTCGCTACAAGCCGACACGTGTCCGAGATCTCAATGTTCGATGTAGAGCTATCATGGATTGAAGACCAGCATGATGTTATGGATGTAGTTGAAGAAAGCCTACGTTACACGTTGAGAGAAGTCAAGGAGCGTGCAGAAGACGACTTAGAAGTTTTAGACATTGACCTAGAAGTTCCTGAAGACGACTTCCCTCGCATAAAGTTTGAAGAAGCACGTAGAATCTTGAAGGAAGAATATGACCATGTTCCTGAAGACGAAGACGACCTAGATACTGAAGGAGAACAGATTCTCGGAGAACACTTCATGGAAAAAGGGCATCCAGCAGTATTCATCATTGGATATCCACAGGAGAAGTTCTACTACGGAGAGGCAAGAGAGGGAGAAGAATATCAGAGCCGAAGATTCGACATGCTGTACAAAGGCCTTGAACTGGTGTCAGGAGGGCAGAGAGAACACGACTTCGACAGATTAATGAGAAAGGTTGAAGAAGAAGGAATCGACCCAGAAGAAATCAGCTTCTACCTAGAAAGCTTCAAATTCGGTATGCCGCCGCACGGTGGATACGGCCTAGGCCTTGACAGACTGGTGAAAAAGGTCGCAGAACTAGAAAACGTCAAAGAGGGAATCCTGTTCCCAAGGACTCCAGATCGACTGGAGCCTTAAAATATTCCAATTATTCATTTATGATAATCAAAATTGTCAGTTTGGTATAAGACGTGTGTTTTTTAATCTCAGATAGGTCAATTTTTGATTATCGAGATGAGTGATCAGAAGTTGGAACAGGAAGAAATGTCAACGGGCGGCGACACAAAGATAAAGGAAGTGAAGTGTAAAGGCTTCAAGAGCTTCCAGCGTAGCACCTCAGTTCCTTTCTATGAAGGATTGACGGCTATAGTCGGAGAGAATGGTTCAGGTAAGTCGAATGTCGTTGATGCGTTAAGTTTTGTCTTTGGCAAGCGTTCTTCTAGCCTCAGAGCTGAGAAGCTTACTCAGTTAATTTTCAACGGCGGTGAGAACCGCAGTAAAGCAGATTTTGCCAAAGTAACAGTTACCCTAGACAATTCTTCCGGTGTTTTTGATGAGTTCTTGGAGGACGAGGAAGAAGCGGAAGAAGTTACTGTAGGCAGGAAGGTCACTCAGGCAGGTTCTTCGATGTATAAGTTCCGAGGCCATAATGTGAAGGCTTCTAAGATTGATGAGATGGCTAGGAAAGCTAATATTGATCCTGATGGTTATCACTTTGTCCGTCAGGGCAAGGTTACTGAGATAGTTGAGCAGAGTGACAAAGAACGGAGAAAGGTTGTTGATGAGCTTTCCGGAGTTGCCGAATTCGATGAAAAAAAGGATGAAGCTGAGGAAGAGTTAGATGAAGTTGAGGAGAAGATTCAACAGCAGGAAATGATACTAAACGAGAAGAAGGATCACTTGGAGAAACTGAAGGAGGAGAAGGAACTTGCTATAAAGTACAGAGAATTGGAAGAGCGTAAAGAGAAGCTTCAAGCCTCTATTTTGGAGGTTAGGAAGCGCGCCCTATCCAACAGACTGGCGAACATCAACACCGATGTTTCCGAGCAGAAAGAACGTATAGAAGAGCTTGAAGAGCAACTGGACGAGATTGATGAAAAGATTGATGAGAAGCAGGACAGGATTGATGAAATCGACGAGCAGATGGGTGGCGACTCCGATATTCAGCACCTTGAAAACAGGATTGAGAAGAAGAAAGGGAAGATCGAGAACAAGAGAGAGAAGATAAGTGATCTTGAAGATACTATAGAAGAACTTGAGAAGATGAAGAATCGTGGCGGTACCGGAAGCAGGAAGAGAGCAGTGAAATCAGTGCTCCAGCTTGACAATGACAAGATTCATGGCGCCTTTGAAGATTTAATTTCAGCAGATGACAGATACGCCGTCGCAGTTGATACTGCAGCCGGAGGACACATGAACGATGTCGTGGTTGAGGACGCTCAGACTGCTACTGATGCTATAAATTACTTGAAAAGGGAAAATATTGGCCGGGCAAGGATGCTCCCCATGGACAAGCTGAAGGACAGGAACCGTTCGGCGAAGTCAAAGATGGCGAAGAAAAAGAAGGGCGTCATTGGATACGCTGCCGACCTTGTAAACTATAATCAGGACTATGAGATTGCAATAAACTATGTTTTCTCCGACACGTTGATTGCTGAGGACTTAGATTCCGTGAAGGATATCGATGGAGTCCGCGTCGTTACTCTTGATGGTGACGTCATGTCCCGTGGTGGAGCTATGAGTGGAGGAAAAAAGAAGAAAAAGAAAGGAAAGAAATCTAAAAAGCTCTCCAAGAGTCTTGACCCGGAAGAAAAGAAGAAGGAGAAGGAAGAAGTCGAGGAAGAGATTGAAGACTTGCAGAAAGATATTGCCGAACTGAAGGAAATGAAGAAAAGGAAGGAAGAGGAGGAAGAAACAGATCAAGAGCTTCAAAATGAGAAGAAACAGCTTCGTGACGATCTGGATCAACTGCGTGACGAGAGACAAGAACTTTACAGCGAGCAGCAGAAACTTGAGACCAAGATTGACGAAGTCGGCGGTAAAAAAGCCAACTTGAAGGCGGAGCTCGATAATGTGAAGGAGGATCAGTCCGAGTACGATGTTGATGAGGATGAGATGATTGGACTTGATTCAACGCCGGAAGAGTTGAAGTCGAAGAAGCGTAAAGTTGTGAAGAAGCAGAACTCTATGGGGCCTGTCAATATGCGGGCGATCGAAGAATACAAGGAAAAGAAGGAGGAGTTCGACGAATTTAAGGAGAAGGTTTCCGAAATCCGGCAAGAAAAGTTAGAAATTGAGGACATGATTGAAGAAATTGAGCAGGAGAAAAGAGAACGCTTCATGGATACACTGGAGGAGCTTCAAGAGGATTTCTCAAAGCTATTCACTGAACTATTCGGAGGAGGAAACGGAGAGCTCGTATTAGAGGACGATGACATTGAGAAAGGATTGAAGATTCGGGCAGCACCTCCAAAGAAAGACCCTCACATCATCCATGCACTTTCAGGAGGAGAAAAAACTATGACAGCGATAGCATTTGTCTTCGCGATCCTGGAGTATGAGGAAAGTCCTTTCTACCTTATGGACGAAATTGATGCGGCGTTAGACAAGACTAACTCGAAGAAGCTTTCAGAAATACTGAAGGATTACGCTGATCAGAATCAGTTCATCGTCATCTCTCACAATGACATTACAGTGAGGCACGCCGACAGAGCCTACGGTGTCTCAATGAGAGAAGGAGTCTCCAAAATAAGAAGTATTGAACTTGATGAGATGTAGAAATATGCAGTATTCTTTAAACCCTGTGACGTCTAAATTAACGTAAAGGGGACTTTGAAGGGAGTCATAGAAGGATGATTGAATGGAAGAGTACAGTGTTGAGGAGATAGCAGAAAGGCCCTGGGAAGAAACTATAGACTTTTTGACAGCCGATATGCCACCTCATGAAATAGATATTACTGTTTTGGCGGACAGGTATAGAGAATATCTTTCTGAGCTACAAAACTATGATCTATCAGTTCCTGCGAAGGCTATCCGTATCTGTTCTGCTCTTCTTAAGATGAAGGCCCAAGCTCTAGAAATTGAAGAAGATGAGGATCAGCAGCACGAGGAGAATCCTATGGACTTTGAGGATGAGGAATTAGTTGAAGAGGACTTTATTGAGGAGGAAAGAGAGAGTATCCATGTCAAGGATGGGCCTGATCTGGAGGTGCCTGTGAAGCCGAAGCCACGTAGAAGGATGCAGCTCGACGAATTGAAAGATGCGCTCGAGGACGCAGTAGAGGTCAAGCAGCGTAGAGAAGAGAGACAGGAGCGACGTCAGGAAATGGATCATGAGTTTGAAATGAATGAGCAAGACATTACTCAGAAACTAAACAACCTTCTCGGCTCAATCAAAAACAGAATCACAACAAATTCAAGAGAAAGGGTTAAGTTCGATGAATTAATGGAGCAAAACGATAGAGAGGAGAGAATCGAAAAATTCAAACACATGCTACACCTAGAAAACGATGAGAAAGTAGAGTTGATACAGGAAGAATTCCTGGGCGACCTCCACGTAAAACCAGAAAACATTGAAGACGAAGCAGCAAACTAAGTGAAAAATATGGAAGAGAAAAAAGCCAAACTCGAAGCAGCACTATACCTAGCAGAAGAACCAATCGAAAGAAAGGAAATTGCCGACATCATGAATCTGGGTAGCATCGGATATGTCGACATGCTGATCCAAGAATTCGAAGAAATGCTTGAAGAAGAACACAGAGGCCTAGAAGTCATCCACACCAATGAAGGATACGAGTTAAAAGTCAAGAAAGACCACATCGACGAAGTCTCTCATCTGGCACCGCATCAAGACCTAAACTCTGGCGAACTGAGAACACTTTCACTGATAGCATACAATGCACCGGTAGAACAGGCCAACATAATTGAAATCCGGGGAAACCGAGCCTACCAACATGTCAAAGAACTAGTCTCCAGAGGATTCGTCGACAAAGAGAAAGACGGAAGAACAGCAATACTAGACGTAACAGAATTCTTCCTAGACTACTTCGACATCGAAAACGTAGAAGAATTCAAAGAAAACTTTGAGGACGAAATTGAGATTGAGAAATAGATGCTTTTTGTAATTCACATTCTACAAAGTTGATATGGAGCTAACCAGTCTTGACCTCTCAATCCTGATGGAAGACTTCAAGGAACTGGAGGATGGACACGTACAGAAAGTCTACCAGAGAGGCGAAGAACTAACCCTAGAAGTGTACATACCAGGAGAAGGCAAAGAACGACTAATCGTCGGAACTAGCCACGCATTTCTATCCAAATACAAGCGAGACAACCCAATGAAGCCGCCAGGATTTTGCATGGAACTAAGAAAACACCTAGGGAAAATAGACGAAATCGAACAACAGGGATTCGACCGATTACTGGAGATAAAGAGCGGTGATGTCAAACTAATATGTGAAATATTTGGAAAAGGAAACTTCATACTGGTAAAAGAAGATAAGATAATTGGAGCACTCAGACAGGAAGACTGGGCGGATAGAAGCATCGAAGTCGGTGAAAAATATGTCTACCCGAAACCCACAGCAGACCCGAGAGAGACAGACGACATATTCGAAGAACTACAAGAAGGCGAGATAGTAAGAAGACTAGCATCAGACCTAAGCCTAGGCGGAAAATACGCAGAAGAAATATGCAGAAGAACAGATATAGAAAAAACCAAAGAAGTCGAAGAACTAAGCGAAGACGAAAAGAAAAGAATAAGGATAGAGGCAGAAAACCTGATTGAAAAGGAACGCAGCCCAATCCTGTACAGTGAAGACGAGATGCCTCAACGAGCAGCACCATTCCCACTCGAAACATACGAAGAAATGGAAAAGGAATGGTTCGACAGTTTCTCAGAAAGCCTAGACGAATACTATTACCGCAGAGAAAAGAAGGAAGAAGAAAGAAAAAAGCGAGAAGCCTTTGAAGAGAAGAAAGAGGGGATCGAGAGACAGCTCCAGCAACAGGAAAGAAAAATTGAAGGTCTGAACAGGAGCGCAGAGGAAAACCGAGAGAAAGCAGAGATAATATACGAAAACTATGGAACGCTACATGAAATCCAGAAAGCAGTGGAAAAAGGAGTCAAAGAACACGAATGGAGTGAGGTTCGAGAAAAGTTTAGGGAATCGGAAGACGAATTAACTGAGAAAGTCAAAGGGTTTAACGAGCAGGAGAGATTTGTTACAGCAGAAGTCGAAGGGAAAAACATCAAGTTGACTTTAGGCGAGGACTTGGAAGCAATCGCCTCAAACTACTACGACAAAGCCAAAGAATCCGAATCCAAAATAGAAAACGCCAAGAAAGCTAAAGAAGAAACCGAGAAACAGCTGGAAGAACTTAACGAAGAAAGTATCGAACTGGATGAAGTGATGGAGGATAAGACTGAGAAGAGGGAGAAAAAATGGTTTGAGAAGTACCGATGGTTCCACAGCTCGGAAGGTTATCTTGTCTTGGCTGGTAGAGACTCCAATACAAACGACATGTTGGTTAAGAAGCATATGGAGGATAATGATTTGTACTTTCATGCTGACTTTGATGGCGCACCCTGTGTCGTAGTCAAAGAAGGACAAGAGTGTGGCGAGGCTACTCGTGAGGAAGCTGCGAAGGCTGCTGTCACATTCACAAAGACCTGGAAAGCCGGCATAGGCGCAGACGATGTATACTATGTCGACCCCGAACAAGTCACACAAAACCCGGAGTCAGGAGAATACCTGGCAAAAGGAGCATTCGTCATCCGAGGAGAAAGAAACTACATGAGAAACATGTCAGTCGAAGCAAGCATCGGAACACAAGAAATTGACGGAGTCAAAGTACCAATGTGCGGACCAGAAACAGCCATCAAAAAAAACTGCGGAGAACATGTAAACTTGAAACCCGGACACACCAAAAAATCAGAAATCGCCAAAAAAATACAAGGCAGATTGGATAAAGAACTTGACCTAGATTATATTGTCAGATCTTTACCTCCTGGAAAAAGCGATATCAAAGATTGAATCTGAAAGGTGCTTTAAGCATCTTAAGCTTGATGAACTTAGCTTGAAAGTTTGGCGGGGTGGTGTAGTGGACCATCATCAGTCACTGGGGGTGGCTGGACCCGGGTTCAAATCCCGGCCCTGCCATGATACTAGCGGTTTAAAGAGAAATTAAGCAGTATCGAACGGTCAAACGAGGAAAGTGATCTAGCTTCGATTCTGAATAAATTCTTTCAGCTTCCGTATCTGGGTTTCTGGCAGATTGCCTCGTGGGAACACGCCCTTTGAATGAGTATTCGAAGTCACTGTCAGAGACGGTTTCACTGACCTTTTCCAGCATCTGATGGAGCTTGTCTCCATTCCCTCTATCGAGATGGGCTTCGACCTATTCCAGGTCTGCGTCATCAATCAGTGCAACTACATCACGTGTATCTGTGATACGGCTGCTGTGGAGTTTGACAGCGATCAAAAGCTCTGGTTCTGGAACAATTACTTCAACCGGGTTTTCCGAGCCTTCAATCTCTTTTTGAACCGAATGGTTTCGGAAGTACTGATAGCTCCGAGAGGCATTGGTTTGTCTACACTGCAGTTCATCTGCCAGTAAATCGATTGTAACCGGGAGTCTCTTGTACTTAATGTAAGCCAGGTATCCGCCACTGTAAATGATATCTCTGTCAATATCCTTCACGAAGACCTGTTGTCTCAGTTCTTCTGTAAACTGTTCCAGGTCCCTAGATGGGATGACGAGGTCGGCATCGACCGAAAATCTATGCTTTTATGCTGAAAAGCACTACCCTCCGAAAACCAAAAAATCTGGTTCTACGGAATTGAACCGCTGCAGTACTTCAAATATCTAATTCTCTCTATTGATGAAACCGTTCACAGCTACATCACCCGTCACTACCGGTACTCAAAACCGATATCCAAGTCGTACATTTCGTCCAGCATTTCTAATGCCGGTCGGAAATTTGCCTTACACTGTTTGGCCCACTCAACAGTCTGATCCAACGGAGTAACGGAAGTTGTCTCCACTCGATCGATCTTCATCCCCCTCACAGCATACAAGATGAAGTGTATTCCCTCGCCTTCCATTCTCCTCCCGATGGTAGTATCTATGCCAATATCCTCGAAGAAGCTCTGCCACTTCTCCGCATCAGCCTGGTATACATCAAAGAAGACAGGGTGGTCATTCTGGTCACGGCCGATCTGATAGCCGCCTTTCGTCCAACTGAAAACAACGTCAGTCTTCGAAAACCGATACTCCATTCCGGAGAAATTTGGCAGCAGATAAGCATCATCCAACTCTAAATCCTCACTCAACACGGTTTTAACCATCTTTTTGAAAGACTCAATGGACATTTCATCCCCGACACGAACACCATTTTCCCGTTCTGAAACACCGATTTCTTCTAACCGGTCAATCCACTCATAGGTGTAGCTGTGCGAGGAACCGGTCTTCTAGGATATTTGTCGATTGAATCACCGTCTTCCACTGCCAACTGCATCTTGGCAACATGACGATTCACGAAATCCAAAGTCCGTTATATTTTTTAGCGATAACAGTTTAATTACCTTATCGATATACCGATAACCTCGCTGTTTCATCAGTCTCAGAAACCAGCCAACCGCACCAGTCACGAATTTTCCCTAAAGAAAGATCTCAAATATAGACCTCCCATAGACCAAAAATATGTATCCAAAGAAACAGAAGAGTCCTCAGCAGAACTCTTACCACATCTACAACAGAATATTACTTAGCCAATCTATACAGATAAATCTTGAGAAAAAACTATTAATGGCTACGACTGATATCAGAAATTTTAACTTTGAGGTCACGAAATTAGTTTGTGAAAGATCTAAGCACCGGAAAGATTCAAGATTGGATCGAATGGGAAACGGAAGAAGGTATTCACTCCCCCGATCGAGTAGAACAGGGCGAAGATAGAGAAGACCATTTAATTTATAGCTTTGATCGGCTCGAAAAAGAACTTGAGGAGGCTGCAGAGATAGCAGAAGTATTTGAAGCCTTCCAAGCTAGAAATGAAATAGACGAAAGACAGCTGGAATACACAAACGAGATTGATCGAGAATATGATAGTTTGGAGCATCAAATAAAAGATGAAATTGGTTATGAACTGGCTGATGTATCTTTATTTATCTTGAAGGCAGCCACAGTTCTGGATAATAACAGTTCCGTACAAAAGACAGCTGAAACACTTTCTGGTTTATTTGAAAGTAAAAAAGAGACCGGAGCATACAGCTATAGAGAAGCTCTTTCAAATCTACAAAGAGAGTTTGATCCTGAAATGGAAGACAGTTTAGCGCAGAAAGCACCTCTTAACTTTGAGGGCGAAAACAAGTTATCATGGATTTTGGAGGAAACTGCCTCTTATCTTAACGGTGTTTCTGAGGGTTTGCCGAGGGATTTATCGGTTTATATAGAAGAAAAAATAGACTACAACCAGGACAGAGAAATAGAAAGAATGGACGCCAGTTTTGAGACAAGAGAAAAATGGGAAAAACTACTGGACACCTAATTCACTTATATTTTTAAGTATTTGATTGAAAACCTGGTCTATAGAACCTGAGGCGTTGACAAGTATTATTTCTTCTTCAAGTATGTCGTCAAGCTTCCTATACCGCTTGGCAACTTCTTTCTGAAAGTCCATCTCCTCAAAAACCACTTCCGAATTAAGCGAAAACATGTCAAGACTGGCTTGGTTCTTATCATCAAAGTTTTCCTGATTTATCTTGCCGTTCTCACGATCTCTCAATCTGCTGAAAACCTCCTCTGAACTAGCATCGAGAACTAGCGTTATATCGGGCCGCAGTGCATTTTTATTAAGCAACTCAACCCATTCATATTTCGCTCCAAAAGCTGGCTGATAGACAAGGGAAGAATGATAGTAACGATCTGTGACAACAATTTCTCCATTCTTCAGCTTCCCCTTTACATCTTCCTCCAAATGAAGCATTCTATCAGCAGCAAAAGCCAAAGCAATCGACTCCGCAGAATATTCATCAGAACGAATCATTTCCTCCACTTTCTGCCCTGTCTTACCATCGGTAGGCTCAGCAGTCCAATAAGCATCCAACTCCTCAGCCAACTTCTTCGACTGAGTAGTGGTTCCGGCTCCATCAGGACCCTCAATTACTATGAAAGTTCCTGGATAATCTTCATCTTCCACAATCCCTAAAAAGCCTATAACTGTTTTTAATGTGAGGCCAACTTTTTAATCGTTCAACCCAAAAATACGGATATGTTTGAACAAGGTCAGTTGAAGAGTCTAGGAATCGCAACAGGCTTAATCATACTAAATATTGCTGTAATGTGGATATTAGCGTTTACACCTCTAGCTGCACTTAATAATTTGCTTTTCGGCTCGTTCCTTTTTCTAGGTGTCATAGTCTATGGAGCAATGCTGACAGCTGGGACGTGGCTGGCCAGAAAAGGAGTAAGAAACGCGGATAACACTCAGGCCTTGGGCGGCACCAGTATAATCCAGTTAGCCTATGGAATGTTTGGAGCAGGGATAATAGGTTTCATGTCACCGGGGCTTCAGGCAGCAGCACTTGGAATAACAGGAGTTCTAACAACAGTTATAGCATTGTTTTCAGGGCTTATAGTATTTGGAACAGGTCACGACTTCTCATCTTGGGGAAAGTATGCTAACTATATTTTCCTCGGAGTATTAGGTGTATCCCTGGTAGGCAGCTTCTCAGGGATATTCGCATTGATCACATTTTCACTAGCTCTGATCGGTTTCATAGTATACCTAATCCACCAAATCTACGTGACGAAGACAAGGCCAAGTACACCCTTCCTCAACGGCATTGGACTATACACAGCCTACATGGGTGTCTTCGTACAGATACTGCAAATGGTTGTAGAGATGTTAATAAGCGGCGAGTAAGGTTTATGCCTGATAAAATGTATGCCGGCGTCAAGGCATTGATAGAAAGAAGTGGAAAATACCTTTTTGTAGGTACAAAACTTGATGGAGAGATGCTTTGGATTCTTCCAGGCGGGAGATTAGAGTATGGTGAAGCTCCGCTGGAAGGATTGAAAAGAGAGGTCGAGGGCGAAGTATCTTTGGATATCGAACCTGGTGAACCGGTCGGAGTGTACCATTTCTTCACAGGTTCTGAAGACGATGGAGATCAGGTAGCACTCGCTGTTTTTGATGTAGAAAGTTTTGAAGGAAAAGTTGATTTGGATACAGAACACGCTGAGGAAGATGAACTTGAAGACTACAGATGGATGACTCCGGAAGAAATAATGAGTGAGGATACGACCGAAACACTGAAACAAATGCTTAAACATAGAGTATTTTAGATATGAGCGATCTGCCGAAACTTGTAAGGGATAAAATTCCGGAAATTATAGAGGAAGATGGTAAGAAACCAGAGTACTACAGGGTTTCAGATGAAGAAATAGGGAAATGGGCAAGAAGGAAGATACTAGAAGAGGCCAAGGAGTTCTCCGAAGAAGGAGAGGTGGAGGAACTTGCAGATCTTTATGCAGTAATCAAGAGATACATGGAGATTGAAGATACGGGCTTTGAGAAACTTGAAGATCTAGAGGAGAGAAAATCTGAGGAACGCGGAGGATTCCAAGAAAACATTATCTTGGTGGAAATTAAATGAAAGAAAACTGTCTATTTTGTAAACCAAACAAACTAACCAAGTCAGCTAAAATAGTCGAAACTGAAAAATTCAAATTTATATTGGATCCTTTCCCAGTAAACTTCGGCCACATCTTATCATTCCTAAAAGGCATGTAAAGAAGATTGGCGGATTGAATGATAAAGAGTCTAAAAACCTGAAAAATAGGGTTTCACAGGCTGAAAAACTGGTCCAAGAAAACAGAGAAACATTGAGAGACCAATACTTTGATATTCTGAAAACAGAGGGATCTGAAAAACCAGAGGAAATGATTAAAACAGTTATAGAAAATGAGGATGCACCTGAAGGATTTAATATCGGAGTTAATGAAGGTGAGGCTGCTGGCCAAACAATAGATCACCTACATATTCATGTGATCCCACGGTATGAGGGCGATGTTGAAGATCCTAAAGGAGGAGTTAGAAATGTAGTTCCGGAAAGGGCGGATTACACCTGAAGGAGTAAACCCAATATAACTTTGTGGATAAAAATAGATTATGGAGCACCTTGATCTATCTGAAGCAGATCCCGAAGTCTACAAAGCATTAAGAAACGAGATAAAAAGGCAGGAAACCGAATCCCTGGAGATGATTGCCTCGGAAAATTTTGTACCAAGACAGATTCTACAGGCACAGGGAAGTGTTTTAACCAATAAGTATGCAGAAGGATATCCAGGAAACCGTTATTATGCAGGATGCGAATACCACGACAAAGTTGAAAATCTCGCTCGAGAACGCGCATGTGAAATATTCAATGCAGATCACGCTAATGTACAGCCACATTCAGGTTCTGGAGCCAATCTGGCAGTCTACGGGAAACTGGTTGGAAAGGATGGGAAGATTCTTGGCCCGGTGCTCTCACACGGCGGCCATTTGTCACACGGCCACGGTGTAAACATGTCTGGTGAAATGTTCGACTTCGGTACCTACCCTATTAACGAAGAAACTGAAAGGTTTGAGAAAGAAGATGTACTAGAAGCAGCAAAGGAACATGATCCAGAACTGATTGTATGCGGGTTTTCAGCTTATCCTCGTGAAGTCGACTTTGAAATGTTCAGAGAAGTAGCCGACGAAGTAGACGCAATGCTAATGGCCGATATCGCTCACATATCAGGCCTTGTTGCAGCGGATGAACACATGCAGCCTTTCCCATACTGTGATATAGTCACAACCACTACACATAAGTCAATCAGGGGGGCGAGAGGAGGCATGATCCTCTGCAAAGAAGAATACGCCGATGAAATTGACTCAGCAGTCTTCCCATACAGTCAAGGCGGCCCACTTATGCATCAGATTGCTGGAAAAGCTGTCTCTTTCAAAGAGGCTATGAAACCAGAGTTCAAGGAATATTCGAAGCAAATCAAGAAGAACACGCAAGCTTTAGCCGAAGGAATTAAGGAATACGATTTGAAACTTGTTTCCGGTGGAACAGACAATCACTTGGTCTTGGTAGATCTAAGGGATGAAGATATAACAGGTAAAAAGGCTGAGGAGATTTTGGAAAAGGCTAATATAGTAGTAAATAAGAACGCTGTTCCTTATGATCCCGAGCCACCAATGGTGACTTCTGGTGTAAGAATTGGGACTCCTGCTTTGACTACAAGAGGTATGGAGGAGGAAGAACTGCGAGAGGTTGGCAGTATGATTGGAAAGAGGATAAAGAAGCCTCACAGAGGCACTGTAGGACTTAAGATAAAGTCAAGAGTTGAAGAACTGCTGGAGGAATACCCGGTGTACAGAGACTGCAGTGTAGATTACTAGTTTGAAGTAGGTATATACATCTCTATCCGCCATTCATCATCCATATCGTTGTAATTCACCCGTCCATAATTGTAGGAAACTATCTCTGAGAGGGTTTTAAGCCCCGTCTGCTCAGCACCTAATTCAAAAAGGTCTTGCCGTTCGGATTCAGGTATACCTGGTCCAGAGTCTGTATACTCTATTATAGCAGTATTTTGATCCTTTCTCACGTTAATTTCAACCTGGCCGTCCCTATCATAGTGATCCTCGGTGTTCTTCATCAAAGTGTTAAAAGCCACCCAGTACTCCATACCTGCTGAAATCTTTGCCTCTGGGTCAATATCATTGTATTTGACATCAATAGTTTCCCAATTGGAAAATGGTGAAAGAACTTCTTCGAGTTCCACCGGCCCTGTTTTCTTTCCTTGGAGCATCCTATGATAATCTTCTGCAGATTCTAACGCCGCCTCAATCATCCTGAACCTTACCTCATCTACTGAGTCATTATCAATGTATTCTTGACCTAGATCAGAGATTTTTTCCTTAATCTTCTCTGTGTCACTTTCTTCTTGACCCTTAATGCTCTGGTGGAATCGTTCCAATTCCTGTTTAATCTCTTCCCCAAACCTTCTAGGGTATTGAAACATCAAAGGTTGAATATAATTACCTATTTCATGTATAGCAGTTTCATCAATGTCTGGAGCATCGGCAGGGGACCCCATTGATAATATTCGCTCATGATAGGGCTTCAACTCCCACTCTAAATTAAACTCCGCGGACATGGTATTGACTGGCACATAAGTTATATATTTGTAACTTATGTGTAAAAAGTCAGTGTGTGTTGAGTATATTAAATCTTAACATGAGTACATTAGTTAACAGGGGGGAGCAGTTTTTTGGAGCAGTACCACAAGCTCGTTGAAAACATATTATCAAACGCAAACTACAAGAGAAACAGGACCGGTGTAGACACGTTATCAACATTCTCACAATCCTATCAAATTGATCTGCAGAAAGGATTCCCTCTGCTGACTACGAAAGATCTGTCCGGCTACCGTTGGAACTCACTTATCCACGAGATTCTCTGGTACTTTTCAGGCGAAGAACACATAAGGAACTTGAGAAAGGAGACAAAGATCTGGAATGCTTGGGCGGATGAAAATGGAAAATTAGATACAGCTTATGGCCGTTTTTGGAGACGTTACCCGGTTCCAGATGAAGATTCTCAGTTGCCTGGCGAGGTTTGGGCTGATGAAGATTGTAAATGGGTTAACAGGGAGGCAAATGGCGGATTGGTTTTTGACCAGATTCAGTATTTAATAGATACTTTGAATGGAGATAATCCAGAAAGAAGCCCTAATTCAAGGAGACTGGTCATTAATGCTTGGCATCCTTCCAATGCAGATGTCTCAGGGCTTCCACCATGCCACTTCACATGGGTTATGAACGTGCAGGATGGAAAATTGAATACTCATCTTACGCAGCGTTCAGGAGATACAGCTCTTGGAATACCGTTTAACATTGCTTGTTACGCAATCCTCACCAAGCTCATAGCACAGTTAACCGATTTCGATGTTGGCAGCTTTTCCCACACAATTGTCGACTCTCATATCTACTGTGGAAAAGGCGAGAGAGGCGAATGGTATGGAGAAAACCTTGAACAGATAAGGGAGAAAGTTAGAGAGGCTGATAGCAACGAAGACTATCTCGAAATAAAAGAGTGGATTGAAGATGAAGCTCCTGAACAGGAAAAACCTTATGACCATGTTCCAGGACTTCTAAAGCAGATTTCAAGAGAACCGAGAGACAGACCAGAAATGGAAATTGAGGACAGAGAGATAGATGAACTTGAATATAAGGACTTCAAGTTGAAAGATTACAAACCTCATCCAGGAATTAAGTTTGCGGTGGCAGAATGAATATAGATCAGATAACTTGGAACATACTCTTTGAATGGATTACAGGGACGAGATGTTTCCTGCCAGAAGGTTGTTCTCCGCCTTTAGTTGGGATTCTGTTCTATGGATTGATAGCGGCAATGTTCCTAGCATCGATATACATGTTTACTGTTAGAAAAATCCTTCCAAGAATACGAGATAGATAATGAAAAAAGGAAAATCGAATTTCAGATTCGAAGATGTTGAAGAATTACTTGAGGAACTTCCGGAGACTTTCAAATCATCACAAGCTTTTAAAAGGACAGATGTGAGCAGCGAGAGGTTACGTTCAAGACTAACACAGTACGCGGCTCAGGCAGAATCAGATTTATACAGAATATGCCGCAGCCCTTCATGCTACAGCAGGCATAAACTAGATTTAAGTACCAGTTTCGCAAAACATGGATTAGATCTACTGAACAAATCAGTACAAACAATTTGGGAGAATGGAGAGATGACGAAAAAGGAGTTAGAGCAAATGAAACACTATGCCGAATCAGAGGAGCTCAATACACAAATGAAAATTGTTGGAGAGCTAAAGGATGTCCTGGATGAGCAGTATCCTGGCATAGAGTACAATTTAGAAAATCAGGAGTTTTACAGAGTTGACTAGCATGGAGAAAATAATTATAGCAGCAGTAGCAGAAAACGGAGTAATCGGAAAAGACGGAGAGATACCATGGCATATTCCTGAGGATCTGCAGCATTTCAAGGGGAAGACCACAGGACACACGGTTGTCATGGGCAGGAAGACTTTCGAGTCACTTCCGGACAGCTTCAAACCCTTGCCGGACCGGCAGAACGTAGTCCTGACAAGATCAGAGTTCTCACCAGAAAATGAGAGTGTAACTGTAGCAAACAGTCTGGATGGAGCATGGAATAAGGCCAGCAATAAGAAAGTTTTCGTGATCGGAGGAGCCGGAGTATACGAACAAACTCTAGAGGAAGCCGACAAGATGATTCTAACGGAAATTCATGAAGAATATGCTGGCGACACATACTTTCCCAATTTTAGTGAGGAAAACTGGTTTGAAAGAGAAAGGGAAGAAAAAGATGGCTTTGACTTTGTAGAGTACGAGAGAGCTACTTGAAACTGTAATCAGTTGACTGACCAGATTCTTCATTAGTCATAAAGCTTTCTACATATCCAGTCAAACTTCTAACGTAGCTCCTGACATTGATCTTGCCTGAGTACTCTAAAGGTGCTAGAGCAACCAGAATAAGCAGACCCACTACAGCAGCAATCGGTGCTGGAGACTCAGTGAACTGTCCTGTAATACCCTGTTGCTGATTCTGAGCCTCATCAGACTCTTGTTCAGCTCCAGTTCCTGACTCTTCACCAGTAGTAGAATCATCACTCTCTTGATCTACATTACTATCTTCTTCGGTCTCATCTGTTTGATCGTCATCGCTTGAACCATCAGTTTCTTGAGCTTGGTTTTCGGTTTGATTAACTGTCTCATTATCTAAATCTGTATCAACACTGGTATCCGAGTCTATACTCGTGGTTGAAGGAGGCTCTTCGACATTTACTGTAACTTCACTAGTATCTGAATTTCCGACTTCATCCTCTACAGTCAACTCAACCTCTTAGTTACCAGTGTCATCAAACTCTACCTCTTGCTCTACATTGGAACCGGATTCACCGTTGTCAAAATCCCATTCATAACTTACAACACCGGTACTACCTGAAGAACAGGAGGCATCAAAATCAACAGAATCACCGGGATTAACTTCTGTGTCACTGACATCAATATCAGCATCAAGTGAATCAACCTCTGCACTAATACCTGAAATATTTTCTACCTCACCAGACTCCCATTCCACTGGCAGAGAATCATAATCACTCGATGATAGTTCAACACTTCCAAGACCCAAAGTGAAGTTGCTTCCTTCTTCAGGTGCAGAAACCAATAGATCCTCATAACTTCCATCATCAACTTCAGTTCTTCCTAATTCCTCACCGCTGTCAACAGCTACAGCATAGGCACTACCATCATAGTCCTCCCCACTACTGGAGAAAGGACCGTCAGAAACCTGTATATCCTCTCCATTTAATATGTGAGGGAAAGACGGCTGTGCCGCTACCGTACCTGCTAATACTGTAATTGCCAAAACCACAAATAATTCATCTTTGTTACCTGATAGTAAGTAAAAAGTTAAATAGGTCGGGGATCTACCCTTCCCCCCTTGGGTCTGGCGTAGTTGAAAGCGTTACGTTCTCAGAAGCCTTCAACCAGTAACCGTCGAAGACTGAAGCTTCCTTCCCGAACACTGAATTTGAACCCCAGTTCGACGTGGAATGGATGTTACCTGTAACTACATCTGTAGTTCAATCAGAGGTCTTCTCGTCATTGTAAACTGGCCTCTGGAAAACATCAATTGAAGACTCAACAGGACTGAAGACATTTCTGATACTTTGGTCTGCACCAACTTCAAAAATTATAGTGTAAGGGAATCAGCTTTCTTGGAAACGGATTACAGTTTAGATCTATCCAAGATTGACAGGTCTTCTAATCCTGCAATAATTAGAATGGCTCTTCCCTACCATAAAAATTTGATAGCTGAGACAGAAACATACGTTATTGAAAGGTTTGATGAAGTAGATCTGAATCGGCCTGAAAACTATCCAAGAACAAGTATCGTTCCTGATGAGGCTTAAGTTTTCTGATGCTGTTAACTTCGTAGACACTTTTTCAACTTTAATAGATTTCTATGCGCACCAAAAAAATCTGCAAATCTCCGACCACAAAACACTTATGGAAAGTTTTGTTTAGTTTCAGTGGCAATTTTAAAATTTGATTTTAGTTCTGATATCTATGGTGGATAGTGACAGGATTAAACTCAGTCATCAGTCTTCTTACTCTGGCAAGGGAGGGTTCTACGGTGTTGAAGGCTGGACTGTTAGAAACCGGTTTCAGGTTAAAAGATTTTTGAATGACGGTTTCAAATCTGACCCTGACTATTATCCCGAATTTCAGAACCCGGAAGAAGTCAGAGAATTCATTTTCGGCGAAGGCCAGTATGAGAATAAGAATAGTTTTTTCTACACTGTTGAAGATTTTAAAGAACAGCTCGAGGAAGGCTTCATGCAGAATCCTTATTGCCACAAATGCGTGGAAGAGGCAACTTCTTCACCCATTGAAGAAGAAATTGATCCGGAAATAGAGCCTCAGCACATCGAATACACATCGGAAAGCTACCGGCCCGGATTCGAGAAAAAGGTTATAGAAACATGGTACCAGTGCGGAGACCACCCAGAAGTTCACATAAACCAGAAGGACTCAACATGGCAGGAGAAGTAATGATCAAAAGAATTCCTCTAGAAAATTAAAAACGTGAAAACAGAAAACCTGGACCTGCCGGAAAGAATTAAACAAGACTACATAGACACCGGCATAACAGAACTCAACCCTCCACAGAGAAAAGCCGTCGACGCAGGACTACTGGACGGCGAAGACATGATAGTCGCCTCACCGACCGCTTCAGGAAAGACTTTTATCGCTGAGCTAGCAATGGTCGAAA
Organism: uncultured archaeon; assembly: GCA_964604885.1. Lineage (GTDB taxonomy): Archaea > Nanohalarchaeota > Nanosalinia > Nanosalinales > Nanosalinaceae > Nanohalobium. The sequence goes on along the minus strand of CAZSAB010000001.1, from coordinate 156,277 downwards.
AAGCAGTTAAAGAAAACAAAACCGCTGTCTATGTCGTACCGTTGAAAGCATTAGCCAGTGAAAAGTACGAAGACTTCTCAGAGAGATACGAAAACCTGAATGTAAAGATTTCAGTCGGCGACCTCGATGATGCAGGAGAATACCTGGAAAACGCCGACATAGTAATCGTGACCTCGGAAAAACTGGACTCAATGCTGCGACACAATCCCAGCTGGATACATAACATCGGACTAGTCATAATCGACGAAATACACCTCCTAACATCCAAAACTCGCGGACCAACACTCGAAGTAACACTAACAAGACTCAGAGACCTACTAGAATTCCAACTTCTAGGCTTATCCGCCACCATATCCAACTCAAACGAACTAGCAGAATGGCTCAACGCAGAACTAGTAGAATCAAACTACCGCCCAGTAGAACTCAGACACGGAATCTACCAAGGCAACAAAGTAGAATACTTCTCAGGCAACGAAGAACCCAAAAAAGAAGAGGAAGAAGATGAATTGAGTGGGTGGCAGACCGGCAACGAAGTCAAAGAAAAAGGAAGCCAAGAAGGCGAAAAATACTACGTCGACGACAAACACGGCCACCCAGCACCAAACCTCCTAGAAGACACCTTCGAAATGGACAAACAAGCCATAGTCTTCTGCAGCTCAAGAAAAGGCGCAGAAAAAAGCTCAGACCGGGCCGCCAAGATTACAGAGGAAAAAATCGGCAGAGAAGAGAAAAATAAGTTAGAGGAGTACGCAGACAGAATACTAAACGCACTAGGCAGTCCAACTTCTCAATGCAAGCGTTTAGCCGAAAATGTACGGAAAGGAGCTGCTTATCACCATGCTGGGCTTTTAAACCAACAGAGATCTTTAGTTGAACAAGCATTTCGCAAAGGATTAATTAAAAGCGTTTCAGCTACTCCTACTCTTGCTGCTGGACTTAATATGCCGGCTTACCGAGTTATTATGCGAGATTTGAAGCGTTATACGGGAGATGGAATGGACTGGATTCCTGTATTGGAGTATGAGCAGATGTGTCTTCCGTACGACGAAGAACTTGTTTTGAGTGACGGCAGCAGAAAGAAAATTGGAGAGATAGTTGAAAGCAGTGAAGAATTCAATGTTCTTTCTTATAATGAAAATAAGAGAGAGGTTGAAGGCAATAAAGTGCTTAAGGCTTTTTCCAATGGTGAAGAACAAGTTTTTGAAATTGAAACCGAGACTGGAAGTTTTGAAGCCACTGCAGATCACCCTGTATTAGTTAAGAGCGGTGAAAGCGACAAATGGACGGTAGTATCAGACTTAGATACCGGAGATAAGATTAGGCTGGATATAGGTAAACAGGAAAGTTCAAAGCCTTATTTCTTCCGACTTTTGCCTGAAGATTGTTACGCGGTAGGAAACGGAGATTCCTTGAAAAAGTACAAAAGAGAGTTTGATTTGAAAGATGATGAAGTAGCTGAGAACCTAGAAATAAGCTCATCGACCATCTATCATTACAAGTCCAACAGGAAAGCAATGCCGCTGCACGGAGTTCTAGAGGCAATGAACAAATTAGATTACAGCGACGATGAAATAGCCGAAAAACTGGATAAAGTTAAGAGCGCCTACGGTAAAACGATAGAACTTCCGAGAGAAGTTACAGAAGAGTTCATGTGGCTTACTGGGATGATAGTTACAGACGGAAACCTGAATAAAACAGAAGACAATCGTCATGGAAGCTCATATACTTGTATCAGAGTCTTCAATACAAATAAGGAGATTATAAACAGGGCGAAGAAAGTTTTCAATTCCCTTGGCTTGGACTGTTATGAGGAAGAGCGAGAAGAAGGAAAATTTAGACTTGAAGTAGGAAATACTCTACTAGCGCAAGTAATTAACCAGAAATTTGAGATACCATACGGGAATAAATCAAGAAAGACTAGGATACCAGAAATAATTTTCAAGATGCCTGAAAACCTTCAAGCCAGTTTCATCGAAGGAGTATACGATGGAGACGGATCGTTCCTCGAAATGGAAGAACAATACAAAAGAAGAATACAGTTTAGCACTTCCAGTGAAGAATTCGCGGACGATCTAAGAGACCTTCTAGCAGGTTTCGGAGTAAAATCAAGGAAAACCTCTAAATATATCGAAGAAATGGAGATGAACGGCAAGAAATACGAAGTAAACCAAACAAGCTATTCAATCAGGATAAGAGACAAAAACAGCGTAAACAGGCTCGCAGAAAAGCTCAATCCAACAAAAGACCAGATGCAACCTGAAAAATACAGCGAATACCACAACGCAAACCAGCACAGAAAAAAGAGCGCAAAATACACAGAAATACTAGAAATAGAAAAGATAGGAAGCAAAAAAGTCTACAACATAGAGGTAGAAAACAACCACAACTACCTCACAAGCTCAAGAGAAATACTACACAACTGCGGAAGAGCAGGAAGACCAAAGTATGACGATAGAGGAGAAGCAATTTCAATCGCTAAAAATCCAGGGAGCGTTGATGAAATCCGTGACCGATATGTTCTCGGAGAACCAGAAAGGATTCAATCCAAGTTGAATGTTGAACCAGTGCTGAGGATGCATACACTGGCATTAGTCGCGTCCAACTTCTGTACGTCTATGGATGGACTTTTGGAGTTCTATCAGAAGACTTTCTATGCTTATCAGTTCGGTGACATGCAGAAGGTTGCTGAGAACATTCGGGATGTAGTGGAATCACTGAGAGAGTACGAATTCATAAAGGAGGATGAGTTGAGGGCGACTAAGATAGGTAAAAAGGTTTCGGATCTGTATATTGACCCTGATTCTGCCCATCACATGCTTGAATCGCTTGAAAGGGCTGAGGGAACTGAGACAAGACCAATTTCCTATCTTTTCATGTTGTCGCAGACGTCTGAGTTGGCGCCGAGACTTCGAGTTAAAGACAAAGAGTGGAGTGACTATCAAAACGCTTTACAGGACGCTGAAATCTACCTGTTAGACTCTGTTCCGAATGAGTGGGAAGCAGGCTACGAGACCTACTTGGAGTCGATGAAAACCGGAATGATGATGCAGAGCTGGATACAGGAAATGGACGAAGAAAGAATAATGAACGAGTTTGGAACAGCGCCTGGAGGAATCCGAGCCAAGATGAAGAACGCAGACTGGCTTCTCTACGGAGCCAAAGAACTAGTCCGAATGCAAGATTTAGATAGCTCTCAAGTTGAGAAAGACATTGAAAAACTACGTGTAAGAATGAAACACGGCATCAAAGAAGAACTACTAAACCTAGTTCAGTACGATCAGATCGGGCGAGTAAGAGCAAGAAAACTAGCCGATCACGGCATCGAGACCCAGAGTCAGATCCGGGGGGTTAAGTTCGAGAAGCTGAAGAAGTTGATAGGTAAGAAAACTGCCAAGAAGTTGAAGAAACAGGTTGGACAGGAGAACATCTTCGACAGAGAGAATATTACTGATTGGTATGACTAATAATATTTCAAATCACTGGAAAAAATTTAGAGTGTTTTCTAATCCATCAAGTAGGCCAGTCCCTGTGTTTTCAGAATTTTGATTCTCGTAACGATCTTCATCTTCGGAAACCTGGCCTTCATCATCCTCTTCTTTAGGCGATTCTTCTGAACCAGATCTTAGGTCAGCCGTGTTTTCTCCGTCAATCTCCTGCCGTATTCTCACGGCATCAGCAATACTGATTTCACCATCTTCATTGAAGTCAGCTAGATTCCGTTGAGTGCTGTTTAGGCCGACTGTTTCAGCAATATACCGCTGTATCAATTCAGCATCAGCAACTGTTAATTCTCCATCCATGTTTACGTCTCCCTTGTCCCAATTTCTTTGGTATACAGAACCACTGAACTCTGAGGACGAACCATTTATTTCAACACTGCCTTTGAATTCAGTGGATTCATAGTCTTCTGGAACTCTTGTTGTCAGCGTTTCGGTCACAGTACTTGTTAATCCGAGGTTTATTTCAGAACTAGTTGTTTCGCCGAAGACATTCATTTTTAATGTGTCAACCCCTGGAAGCCCATTATTTTCAACAGTGACATTTACCAATAGGGTGTCTCCTGGATTTACCACTCCATCAGAATCTACATTGCGAATTCGGAAGTTTGGATCGGGATATAAAAATGATCTTTGAATCATTACTGCATCAACTATGCTCACATTTTCATCTTCGTTGTAGTCAGCTAAATCCTTCTGAGTGCTGTTGAAGTTATTTATTCCGGCGATGTTTTGTTGAACCCGGAACACATCTACGACATTTACTATTCCGTCCATGTTTACGTCGCCTTTCTCAAATCCTTGTTGATCTTCAGTGCCGAGCTGTGTTGTTGCACCCTGCTCAGAATCTTCCTCGGTGGAAGGATTTTCACCGTTTTCTACTTCATCGTTTTCTCTAATCAGTAGCGCGGTATCCATACTATTTACTTCACCATCCTGATCAAAATCAAAGGCTTCGATATTATCTTGTACAACGTCACTTTCTAGATTCTGCAGAAGGGCTTCTGCGTCTTCTCCAGGTTCTAACTCATCATTGCCATTAATATCTTCATATAATCCATCCCCATCAGGATCCCGAGGAGAATTACTTTCACCGGGCAAAGCATCAGGTCCATTGGTGCTCTGGGTTACGAAACCGTTGAATTCTTCTGAGGCATCACCAATGCCAACCGTGCCACTGTATTCGTTAAGTTTATAGTCATTTGGAACATCAACCTCAAATGTTTCCGTTGTAGATTCTCCTGAATCCAGAGAAACTTCTGAACTGGTCGATTGGTCAAAAACATTCATGTTTAAGGAATCAGAGCCTTCACCATCACCACTGTTCAAAATAGTGACATTCACTTCAAGTGTATCACCAACGGCGACTTCGTCTTCAGAATGAACACTCACAAAACCAAAATCAGGGCCTGCTTCTTCAGGAGGCTCATCACTGCTATCATTTACTTCCACATTTCTGATTACGGTGACTGGGCTGCTTCTGCCTCTTCCGGAGACACCTCCATCCGCAATGTTTACGGATACTTCGTATTCTCCAGGCGTCTCTACTTCAATCGTCTCCAGGACATCTATTTCTTTCACTACATCTGTTGAATATCCTGAAGGAGGCACAGGATTTATTTCAGCTTCAATTGTTTTTTCCTCAGGATTTACATCTGAACTGATTGTCGTAGTATATCCTCCTTGAGGGACCCACATCGAAGTGTTGATCTCAACATTTTTCTCACCGCCTTCTACCGTAACTGTTGGTGCTTCGGTTTGAGTATCCTTCTCTTCGGTTTGAGCTTGTCTCCCTAGGCTTTCAAAAATATTAAAGTTTATAGCCATTCCGGTTATTGCTTCTTGGATTGGCTGCAAAGGACTTTGTCTCTCTGTTTCATTTCCATGACCAGCATCTGCTATTGCTGCTCCAGTCAAACATGCAGTCAACAGAAAAATTAATACTAATTTCTTAAACATATAGGCTATAATTGCATTAGATGTTTATAATGGTTTTGAGTTCTCATGGTTGAGATTTATTAATTATTGTGCTCTGTCAGATGTTCAATCAAGGAAATTTATCGCGTTTTTAACCAATTTATTGTTCCCGGCGAAGAAGGGCTCTCTTTGATGAAGAGTTTCTGCTTCAACCTCCAGAACAGATTTTTTTAAATTTGTCGAAGCGCCGCCCGCCTTCTCTACTATGTATGCTATCGGGTTGCATTCGAAAATTAGACGATACTTTCCTTCGGGGGCGTCAGTTCTGTGAGGATACCCAAATATTCCTCCATAGTGAATTGTCTGGTTAATGTCTCCGACGAAAGCACCTCCATATCTCAACTTGAGGTCCTCAGATATTTCATTCTCAAACTCTTTGAATTCTTCAGTCCATTTTTTATTTCCTCCAAAACCATAAACCTGAGCTTCAGAAAGCTCTAAATCTTCAGATGCCAAGTGGACCTCGACAGAATCACCTGCAGTTTCCTCAACAATATACTCATTTACCTGGTCGCCCTCAGCCCTCATAACAGTTATTAAAGGTCCAAAGATAACGTAAAAAGCCGATACAAGGTTTTTACCTTTGCAGGGAAGTTCTTTGTCGTAGATACCGACTATTGTTCCAACCAAGTTGTTTGTTGGAATGTTTGAAGATCCATCGAGCGGATCAACTGCAACAGATAGGCCCTCTCCGCACTTAATTATCTCTTCTTCTTCCTCTGATGCAAACTCCCCTACACCTTCGATAGAAGTTAATTCTTCTTTAAGGAATTCGCTGGCCCAGATATCAGCTTCCATCTGTTTTTCATTACTGGGATTTTCTTCCCCTAAGTACTCTCTTCTGTGAAGCATTCCTGAACGGATATGTGGTGCTACCTCAGCCACAGAGTGAAAGACTTCATCAACTACTTTTTCCTTATCCACTCTGAATCACTTCACGTCTTCTACCGATTCATCCTCGAATATCACCTTTTCAAGTTTGTCAAGCAGTTCTTCCGGATCTTCTCTCTGGAAAATATTCCTGCCAACTGCCAAACCGTTTCCACCGACTTCAATTGTATCATGAACATCTTGCAGGAATTCTTTGTCGCTTCTCTTCGAGCCTCCACTCATAACTGTTTTCAGTTCTGCTACCTGGCTCTCCAAATGTTTCCAGTCTTCTTGGCTTCCAGGATATTTACATTTCACCATGTCGGCCCCTAATTCAAGCCCAAGTCTTGCCCCATAAGCCACGACATCCGGATCTTTCTGGCCTGAGTAATCCGGATTTTCCTCTATACCTTTTCCTCTTGGATAGCTCCACATAACTACAGGAACCCCGTATTTGCGTGCTTCTTCCTGTATCTGGCGAAATTCCTTCCACATCTGATCTTCGTGGATACTCCCAGCGTACATGGTGTATCCTACAGCATCAGCATCTAAATCTTCTACTGCATACTGTACACTGCACTGTTTTGGACTATAGTAGTCATCTCTTTTAGGTAGCGCAGAGTTTCCGTTCAGTTTTACTAGAAGTGGTGCTCCTTCGTTTCCTGTGTCTTCCTGCCAGTTTCTGTAGTATTCAGCATTCCCTTTTTGCAATGCGACAGCTGTTACAGCTTCGTGGTTTGAGACTCTGAAAACATGTTTCGGGTCTGCAGATTTCGGCATAGGTTCAAAGTCCACAGGTCCATGCTCTGTTTCATGGTCATAGGCGAGGATTAGGGAGTTTCCATTCCGGTAGATCGGAGAATCAAGATGTTGTTTCATATTACGTTGTATTACCGGTCAGGTTTAAACAGTTTATCCAGAGAACGGGAAACCGACAAAAGAGTGTCAAGTTAAGAAATTTAACATGGCTCTCAAGGAATCCAATTCAAAACTATCTCAAGGTGACCAAGCTCCAGAATTCGAGCTCGAAAATTTTAAAGGACAAAAAGTAGCTTTAAAGAACCTGGACAACTACGACGGAGTTCTAGTAGTCTTCATGTGCAACCACTGCCCGTGTGTAAAAACACAGACAGAAGAGCTCAGAAAACTGAACGATGAGTTTTCCTCAATCGCGATAGTCGGTATAAATCCCAATGCTGAGACACATCCGGACGATTCAATGGAAAAAATGAGATATTTTGTTAAAGAAAATAAACTTGACTCAAGACACTTCTACTACCTTGCGGATCCAAATCAAGAAGTTGCGGAAGAATATGCCGCCAAATGTACTCCTGATCCATTCCTTCTAGACTGGAGACACCGGCTATATTACCATGGACGTCTAAACGACAAGATGAGTCCGGACCAGAAAGTTAAGGGGCGAGAGATGAAAGAAATTATCGAGGACATGCTGAAAAGACGTGAGCCTCCAAAAGAACAAAAGCCGAGTCAGGGATGTAGCATAAAGTGGAAAAAATGACGTACTCAATCAAGCCAGATGAACACGAACTTAGGGAAGTAAGAGAAACAGTGGAGAAAATAATTAATTCCTGCAAGTACATACTGGAGAAAAAGGAAGATCTTTCAATCAATCTTGGATACGCCGATAGAGAAGAGACAGGAGAGTTCGGCGTCTTCGGCACAGCCAGGACTTCGGAGAGCGCCCAGATCTTCTTCAACACCGATGTAGATAATTGGAGAGAGAATCTTGAGGATATGGCTGCTGATGTCTACGGCCAAACATGGTTCTATGAAAATTCTGAGGTAAATTTCAACTGGCAGCAGACACTGGCTTCAATTACAGGTTTGATGCTGATAGAAGAGATTTCAGAGCCTAGAGAGATAGATGTAGAAGAACTTCAAGAAGAATGGGCTGAGAGAAAAACTAGCATCTCAGATAAAATTTTTGCTGAGGAAACAGAAAATCTTTCTTGGCAGCTGAAATTAGCAATTGGAAGAGAACTAACTGAAAATCACGATCTCGAGGATCTTCCTGACTTGAATAGGAGTGATGTTTTAGAGACTGGAGACTCATTGTTTGAGTGATGAGGCCAAGCTTTTCCTCCAACGATCAGCTAGTTGACTACCTTGTAGACCAGGAAAGAATCAGGTCGGGCAGAGTTGAGCATGCATTTCGGAAAGTCGATAGAAGAAAGTTCATACCGGAGAACTTTCAGAAAGAAGCTTACACTGATCGACCTATACGTATCAACGACGTGACTGTGTCTGCGCCTCATATAGTGGCTGAGGCGACTGAGCTACTGGAACTATCGGGAGATGAGACTGTCTTGGAGATTGGATCAGGTTCAGGTTATCAGGCAGCGATACTCGGCGAATCAGCGAAAAAGGTCGTAGGTGTGGAGATAGAAGAAAATCTGGCCAAGGAGTCAAGGGAAAAGGTGCCGAAAAATGTTGAGATCAGGTTTGGAAACGGATTTGAAGAGGTTTCTGGAAAGTTTGATAGAATTATTTTTTCTTGTGCTACAGACAGTTTCGAAGAAGCTTGGAAGTTTATAAAAGACGACGGAGTTATTATTGGCCCGATTAAAGAAGGAGAGGAACAAATTTTGAAGAAGTGGAAGAATGGAAATTTATCAGAGCATGGTAGAGTTAGGTACATTGAGATGCAGAAGGAAGAGAGAGTGTCTTTATAAATAATCAATACAATATAATACATTAAGACTACGCCTATTTCTTTTCGGGCAGACGACTCTCTGATTGAGAGATTGGACGAGATATGTGATAAAGAAGGTTATTCTAGGGCTGAAGCAACTAGAGAGGCTATTAGAAGATTTATTAGGGAGATGGAATGGTGAAGGATGAATGGAGCGAGGAAGTAATCTCTATTCTCAGAGATAAATACGGAGAAATAGATAATGAAGAGTTATCCAAGCTATTGCCTAAACGGAACATAGTTTCAATTAGAAATAGAGCATCAGAACTCGGTTTCACAGGAAAAAAGCCATCTTATTAGAGTGAAGAAGAAATAAAGAAACTTAAAGAAGGATACAGATTGGAAGAAAAACAGAAATTATTGAAAAAATTACCAAAGAGGAGTTGGAAAGCTATAAAATGCAAAGCTAGAGGCTTAGGCTTATCGAGAACAGCTGCAGAAAGCAGAGTGGCAAACAAAAAATTGAATTTAAAAGAGAAAGATGCTGCCTACATAGCTGGCGTTGTAGATTGCGACGGAAGCATCAATATTTACAAAGCAAATCATCCTCATGGCGACAGCTTCCAGCTGAAGCCCGAGATTAAAGTTTCAAATAACTCCAAAGAATTAATCGACAGAGTTGCTGATAAAACGCCCTCTACACAGATAAAGGAAGATAACAGGAGTGGCTGCAACTACCTCAGCATCGAAGGAAAGGGTTGCCTGCCTCTAGCTAGAGAAATAGAAGATCACTTAACAGCGAAAAAAGATCAGTGTAAGAAACTTATACAGTGGTGCGAATCTCGGATCGAACGGGAAAACCAAAACAGGAAATACACAGAAAAAGAATTATCAATCCATGAAGAAATACAGAACTTAAATAGTGGTCAATAATGAGCAAAAAATGCGCATTTTTAGGGCGCTTCCAACCATTCCATCTCGGCCACAAACATGTCGTAGAACAGTTTAACGGCGAAGAACTAGTCTTAGTTATTGGAAGTGCTGGAAAAAGCCGGACGGATGAAAATCCATTGAAAGCTAAAGAGAGAACAGAATTAATACACGAATGCCATCCAGAAATCCAGATATACAAAGTAGAGGACCAAGAAAGCGATAAAGAATGGATGGAAGATGTTATAGGGAAAACAGGTGCAGGAGAAATCATTTCCGGAAATAAGAGAGTCAGAGACATTTTTACCGAAATGTCCGATCTGGAAGTGAAGGAACCTGAAATGCACCGACCGGAGATCTATTCTGGGACTGAGGTTCGCAGGAGAATTAATTCAGGCGGAGAGTGGAGCTATCTAGTACCAGAATGTGCCAGAGAAAAGCTGAGAGAGTTAGAAGAAAAAATCAAAGAATCAGGAACACAGTATGAGTTTAAGCCAGGCTGGAAGAAAGAAAACGCTTATCACGGAACATCAGAGTAAATTAGAGGAGACCAGGGATATTTTCAATCAAGTCTGTTGCCAATAATCCATTACCGTATTTTTCTGCCGCTTTCTCTCCAGCCTTGCCATTTACCTTTGCTGCCTTGACTGCAGCCTCTTTTTTATCAAGGCCCTGTGCCATCATTCCTGCTACTATGCCGGTGAGTACATCACCTGTCCCTCCTACAGTCATACCTGGATGGCCTGCAGAGACCTTTTCAAACCCGTCCTCGAAATAAATTTTGTCTGTAGAACCTTTCTCTAGTACAGCTGTATCTTGCCTCATTTCTATGAATTCTTCTATAGTTCCGTACTTTTTCCTGATAAGTTCTACTTCGCCGCTGTGAGGCGTAAAAATGGCATCGGAAACTTCTGCATTAATTCCTGACTGGATAGCGTCAGCGTCGATCACAACAGGAGTTTCCAACTTTTCCAAAAATTCTTCAACCGAATCCTGTCTTGCACAGCTCATTCCAGGACCGACAACTACTGCATCAGCCCGTCCGGCCAGCCTTTCCGCTGGCTCCACAGCAGACTCATCAAAGTATTTGTCTTCATAACCTTCCACTATCAGGTTCTCCGAATAGCCAGAAACGACATCTCTAACAGAATCCGAGGTCAGGATGTTGACGAGGTCTGCCCCGGTTCTGAGAGCAGCCTGAGCCGATAGAGCCGGAGCACCAGAATAATCTAGACTACCTCCTATTACCGCTACTTTGCCATTTTCTCCCTTGTACGAATCTTTTTCTCTGGAGATCATGGATAGATTTGCCAAGTCTTTTTATTCAAGTTTACGAAGCCGTATAACGTGATATTATGGTAAGAGTTGTTGTGGCCGGTGTTGGCACGATAGGAAAAAGAGTTGCGGAAGCCGTTAGAAAACAGGAAGACATGAAACTTTACGGCCTGGCAGATGTCAGCCAGACAGGAGGACTGAGAACAGTCCTCAGTGAGGAAGGGCCTCTCCATGGGACACACCTTTACGCATCCAACGAAGAAGGAAAAGAAAACCTAGAGGACGCAGGCTTCTACGTTGAAGGACTTCTAGAAGAACAGCTGGACGAAATTGATGTTGTAGTCGACTGTACTCCTCCAGGAGTTGACAAGGCTAACAAGGAGAATATGTACGAGCCTCACGATGTTAAGGCGATTTTCCAGGGCGGTGCACCGGACGAGATAGCAGAAGTCAAGTTCAACGCCAGTGCAAACTACGAAGAAGCTGAAGGAGAGGACTTTGTGAAAGTAGTTTCCTGCAATACCACTTCTCTATCAAGAACACTCAGTAAGGTTGATGAAGAGTTCGGAATCAAAGATGTAACAGCAAACCTGGTCAGAAGAGGAGGGGACATTCCTCAGGATGGAAGAGGGCCGATTAACTCAACTATTCCAGTAACCGATGTCCCCAGCCATCACGCAGCAGATGTTCAAGCAGTTATGCCAAAACTAGACATTACAACACTGGCAGTAAAAGTCCCTGTAACATTCGGACATGTCCACATGGTCACAGCCAACATAGAAGAAGACACAACCAAGGAAGAAGCACTCGAAGCATTCAAAGACCAAGAAAGAGTCAGAATACTGAACGGGGGAGAAGGCTACGACTCCACAGGCAAAGTACACGAACAAATGAGAGACCTAAAAAGACCAAGAAGCGACATGCCAGAAGCAGGAGTCTGGAAAGAAACAATCATGGCAGAAGGTGGAAAACTAAGATGGCTACACATGGTACACCAAGAAAGCATAGTAGTACCAGACAATGTAGACGCAATCCGCGCAATGCTCAACATGGAAAACAAAGAAGAATCAATTAGAAAGACCAACGAGGCAATGAACATTGAATAATTGAGACATTTTAAGTTTGAAATCTTTGTAACCTGCCAATAATAATTTTAACCTTTTTGATTTATTATTTTGTATATGTCCGGAGTCGATACATTTGATTACTTCCGAGCCGACGATGGCATTATATTTATTGGGAGGAGCGACTCTCATCCGGACGACTACTTCCTAGGTTTACCTGTCTACACTCCGAATCAGAATGGTGAGAGAAGCTTAAACGGATTAAATTATTCTAAAACAAGTAGAAATGGGGAAAGTAGTTCAAATGGGTTATATTCCTCACATTTGTCAGATATTGCTGTGAATGTGCCTGAGAAAAATGTAGTGGAAGTGAGAAAGCCATCTAGAAGAACAGAGCAGATGCTGGAAGAAGTAGACGATGAGGTAGAGAATCTTTACAGAGAGGTTGATGACCTTGTGGATGGTTCAATAGGCGTTATAGGATCTCATATTTATGGCCTAAATACTGAAGAGTCAGATGTTGATATAATTGTACAGGGAGAGGATCCTGAATACTTGAGAACCGCTTTTGACAATATTTCAACTCATCCGGAACTTGAGCCTTTAGGAGAAGATGTACTTGAGTCCAAGTCAGAGAAATACGCAGACAGATTCGAAATCACGGAGGACGAAGCTCTCCATCATATTACAAATCCTGAGAGGCGTTATAACCACTCAAAGATCGACTCAAAAATCAGTTTTATTCCTGTCCACGAACCGGGAGAGAACTCAGACTATCCAATGCCTGAAAAGTCTGAAAGTTCCAGATTATTGGAAACGGAAGGGGTAGTGACAGAAGATGAACTTTCGTTCGCTAGTCCAAGAATATTCTCTGTCGATACAGAGATAGGGAATATCGATGTTTTGACCACTCGATGGATTTACGCAGGCTCTTACCAGGAAGGAGATAGAGTTAGGATAGAGGCAGAACTGTTCGAAGAATCAGAGAAAGCAGTACTTAACAAAATAGAGCACGATCTATCACCTGTTTAATCCAGATTATCTCTCAAAATCTTTACTTCTTTCTTGGCCTGGGACTTAGAAGAAAATTTAGATTCCAAAACAATTCTTCTTCCATTAATAAGGTTTTTCAAGCTTTTAATTCTTTCAGGATTCTCACAGAACGGCTCATGTTCTTCCTCCAAACCGTTTACGCTCGTATGTACATGGCTTATTCTCTCATCGTACTTTTCAAGGAGATGCTGTTTCTCATCCGGAAAACCATTATTTTCCCATGTATCAGCATGAACAGTATCAACCACTACAGGAAAACCGTCTTGAAGAAATTTTTCCAAGTCTTGTCTATCAAAACCTTTTCTGCTCTGCATGTTCTCTATAGAGGCCTCTATATTATCCAATAGTTCAATATTTTCAACTCTATCCGGATGAAAAACCGCTGTTTCCGCTCCGATCTCTTCTCTAAACTCTTCAATCCTCCGGATAAGATCCTCGTTGTTAGAATCAAAATCTACTTTTATAGGAGAATGCACAGTCACGAACGAAAATGATTCAACCAGTTCTGAAATCCTATTCCAGTCCAAGTCCTCAAGCTCATCAGACTCAGAAAGAGTAACCTCAACCCCATCAACATCTAAACCCTGAATAAACATTATCCTCTCAGCCTGACTCATATCCAAACGATAAAAACAACCTGTGCCCACTCCAATCTCAGTCATCTCTACAAACAATTAATCATTGAAGAGTTTAATACACAAATCCAAAAACCTGTATAATACGATCCAAGACATGAAACAAAAAGTCGAGTTCGAAAAACCTATGGAAGACGGAGTTGTCAAACTTGCTGTTGAATTCTTCAGAGAGGAGATGCCATTTTCAGAAACATAAACAATGATAGCAAATCCAAGAAATATGAACAAGAAAATACTTCTGGTAGGCTGGGGTTTTCCTCCAAATATTGACGGCGGCCTGGATATCCATGTCAAGCATCTCTTTGAGGAACTCCAGAAGAAAGATGTGGATGTGTCACTGGTTCTCCCTGGGGAATATGCACCAGATAGGAAGAATGTAATCCCTGTTGAGACCTCCGGCGATATGATCCGAAGAGCCAGAGATCTGAGCGCAAAAGTCGCAGGGATCGCCGAAAACTACGACTTCGTTCATACACATGACTGGTTTGGAGCGGAGGCTGGCTTCAAAGCAAAGAAATACGGGGACGTGAAATGGATTTCTACCATACACTCTCTGAGCTCCGGTAGGACTAGAAATGGTTCAGTAGGCGAACTGGAGAAGCTGGAGGAGTTGGCCGTGGAGGAACCAGATAAGACGGTAGCGGTCAGTCAGAAACTGGCACTAGAGGTGGAAGAAGAGTACGGAAAAAAGCCGGAAGTTATCCACAACGGATTCTCAACGCCGGAGAAAACCGGCAAAGATGTCAAGGAAGAAATAGGAATTGAAGACAAAATGATATTCTTCGTTGGCAGGCACGCAGAGCAGAAAGGTATCGAACACTTGCTGTATGGCTTCAAGAAGTTTCTGGAATATGGAAAGGCAGAGCTGGTAGTCGGCGGCGATGGATACATGCGTGAAAGCCTGGAAGAGTTTGCAGAGATGCTTGGAGTAAGGGAAAAAGTTTACTTCGTCGACTACATACCTTCAGAGGAGCTAGGCGACTACTACTTCGCCGCAGACTTGTTTGTATCGCCTTCTATCAACGAGCCGTTCGGATTGACCATAACAGAGGCCTTGGAATCAGGTACACCTGTACTAGCTACGGAAAACGGTGTTTCAGAAATATCATCAGAACACATTATCGAAACGGAACCTGATTCAGAAAAAATATCAGAAGGGATAACAGAAGGATTGGAATTTGATTCAGAAGTGAGTACAGATGCTAGAAGTTGGAGTGAGATGACTGAAGAATTATTGGGAGTTTACAGGGATTTATGATTCTATTTCATGCCCTGTGCTTTCCCATTCGGCTAAACCGCCTTCAAAATCCTTAACGTTTTCGAAGCCCAGTTTCTCCAATTTCTTAGCAGTTTGCGGACTTGCGCTGCATTCTTCGTCTTTGCAGTATAAGACTATTTCTCCGTCTTTGTCAAATTCTTCAAGAGCTCTACTGGCTTTCTGATCTAACGGGATATTAATCGCTCGCGGAATATGCTTCTCTTCAAAGTAGTCTTCTGATAAAACATCTACGAGATGAGTGTTCTCATCAGATAAGTCTAGATCTTCAACTTGGTCCACAGAGATAGTTTCCACCCCGAAATTAGGAGAGCCAAACTTAACTTTCGGACTTACTTTGAGAATACCTTTACTTCAGAAACTTCTCCCGGATGAACTACGGTATATCCCTTCTCAGTTGGAACTAATCTAGAGGGTTCATCTACATAGTAAGAAGAATTTTCGGCCTGATCTACCGGCAGATATATTCTTTCCTCTCCATCTGCTCTGACAGCTACAGCAGCCTTCTTCTCCGTAAAAACTTCAATTCGGGTTCCTCCTTCCTGACCGACTATATTGTATTCCACTTTAAATGATATTTGATGAAACCTGTACTTTAAACCACACTGGATTTAAACCAGCACCGAGAAGTCTACCTCATGTTACCGATAACCCTCTCCTTAGAAGTCCATCAACCACACCGTCTCAGGATCGATGGAGTGAACGAAGACGCATCGAATCTATACGGAAGATACTTCGACGACGAAATGAACGAACACTTCTTTAGAGACGTGGCTGAGAACTGCTATTTCCCTGCAACTGAGAGACTGCTAAGAGAAGCAAGAAGGAGGGAAGGAGAAGACAGGCCATTCAAAGTGAATTTCTCGATTTCTACTTCCTGGATTGAACAGGCAAGAAAATATCATCCCGAGCTTGTAGACATGCTGAACCGATTTCCAGAAAACTCCATCGACTTCATAGGCCAAGCCTACCACCATTCTCTAGCAGGATTATTCAATGATAAGGAGGAGTTCCGATGGCAGTTAAACAAACAGAGAGATATCATAGAGGACACCTTTGGACACAGGCCGCAGGTAATGACAAACACCGAGTTAATCTACCATAATGAAATTGGGAAAATCTCTGCCGAAGAAGGATACAAAGGAATCTTCACGGAAGGAGTACCGAGAATCCTAGGCTGGCGAGACGAAAACTATGCCTACACACAGCCCGACTTCGTGACAGAAAACGGCAACAACATAATGCTGAGAAACAGAAAACTGACAGACGACGTAGGATATAGATTCTCAGCAGAATGGTGGAGCGAATACCCATTAACAGCTGAAAAATATGCTGCATGGCTATCCGCAACACAGGGAGATATGCTCAACCTTTTCATGGACTATGAAACCTTTGGAGAACACCACTGGAAAGGCACAGGAATACTTTGGTTCCTGGAATCACTCCCGGAAGAAGTACTGAAATACGACGACATGAAGTTCGCCAAGGTCCGAGAAGTCGCGGAGAAAAATGATCCGGTCGGAGAGTTCGACGCATTCGAATACAACACAGCTTCTTGGGCTGACCAAGAGATGGACGCCTCTGCGTGGCTCGGAAACCCTATGCAGAAAATGCTCTTCGATAAAATTCAGGAGTTAGAATCCAAAGTTAAAGAGATAGATGACCCAGAAGTCAAAGAAGTCTGGAGAAAATTCATAACCTCAGACCACCTACACCACATTTGCACCAAAAGCTATGAAGACGGCAACGTACACAACTACTTCTCATACTTCGACCACCCAAACCAAGGATTCGCCGTGATCACAGAACACTTAATGGACTTCCAGCAACAGGTAGAAAAAAGGTTGAGAGCATAGACAAAATATAATTCAACAGAGACATACCTTTTTAACCGGTAAGTCAAAAAGATCAAGGATTAATAAGTTACATAGATGAAATCTAGGCTCGAAAACTGGATTCAGAATCAGGAGTTTGCAGGAAGTCATTTTCAGATCGAGCATCTAGATACTGGCGAATCCAACGAGACTTTTCAGGTGAAAGATGAAAATAGAAACCTAATAGTTAAGACCTCTAAGGAAGATTCTGAAGATAGAATTTCTCATGAAAGGGACGTACTGCAGTTTCTTGAGCAGCATAATATAGAGAACGTGCCTAAAGTTATCTACTACGAAGAAGATTCTCTTCTAGATAGGCCTATACTTATAGAGAGTAGCGTGGGAAGAGAAAAACTAAATGTAGAAGACGCAACAACAAATCAAACAGATAAACTGGCAGAGCTCATGGCTGAGATTCATTCTATCAATGTAGAGGATTATAACGATTTCTTCGGCACAAATCACTCCTCCACAGTAACCCTGGAGGAAGAGCTGGTAAATGATTTTGAGAGATATTCTAAGGCACCTTATGAAGACTACCGGAGTATGGCGGAAGAGGTAAACCAGAAAGTTGAACAGCTTTATAATAGGCAAAAGGAGTTGATTGAAGAAGCCTCTGAGCTGGATTTAGAGGTTCCGTGGACGTTTGTACATGGCGATATTCCGAACAATCTTAGACAGGAAGATGATGAAATCTATATAGTGGATTGGGAACTGGCAGGGGTAGGTGTTCCCTATATTGAGCTTATAGAGTTCTTCACATCGGGTAGAGTTTCAGATGAAAAACAAGAAGCCATCATAGAGGAGTACGAGAAAAAATATAAACTTCCGGAAGACTGGAGAGAAAGTGCCGAACTTATAGAGAAGTTCCACGGCTTCAACTCTATGATATGGGCTGCAAAGAAGAAAGAACAAAGAGACAATCCAAAATACAATAAAATTTTTGAAGAACGACTGGAACAGGTCGGAGAAATGTGGTAGAAGTGACTAAAAAACACTTTATCCCTATAGAAAATGACGAAGAAGTAGCAGCTGTACACCACGAAGCAGATTCGGATAAATGGATATTTTTTTGCCACAGCTTCGGGAGCAATAAAGAGGGCAGTTATGAGGGAAGATGTAAGAGAGCTGTCAAAGAAGGTTTTAACGCAGTAAGATTTGACTTCCGAGGTAATGGAGAGTCTGACGGAGATTTTATAGATCAGACTCTGAGTTCAAGAATTGAAGACTTAGAGAAAGTAGTAGACTACTTGGAACCAGAACAGTTCGTGCTTTTCGGCTCAAGTTTTGGAGGCAAAACGGCAGTTCATTCTCTAGATAAACTCCAAGCCGAAGCAGTTGTGCTGAGAGCACCAGTGCTGTTTAACGACACAATGGAAAAATATGAGAACGTCGTGAGAAAGACCGGCAGCTTCACACATCACGGAGACAAAACTATCGACATGGACTTCGTGAAAGACTTTGAGAACTACAGTTTCGAAAAACTGTCAGACAGGATCAACTGCCCTGTATTCATATTTCACGGCGAAGAAGATACCACAGTTCACTTTAGGAAGACAGCGGACGCATCAAAGAAGATAAATTCACATCTAGAAGTTACAAAGTTCCAAGGAGAAAACCATTCATTCTCTGAAAGAGCAGAAACTCAAATGAGAGATAAAATGTTTCAAAGTTTGAAGCGTTTATTCTGAAGCATTCGAGTATATTCCTGTTGTCCAAGCTGAGATTTGTTCCCAGCGGAAGTTGTCTTCTACTCTTTCTCGGGCTTTGTCGCCCATCCAGTCGGTCCATCCCGGATCTTCTAGTGCTCTCGTTACCTGGTTCGAAATGCTGTTCGGGTCTCCTGGGTAGGTGTGGAGTCCTGTATATTCGTGGATGATTGTGTCCTTCATTCCTCCTGTGTAGCTACCGACTGTCGCTGTCTGACATGCTGCTGCCTCCAGAGGAACTATTCCAAAAGGTTCATATATTGATGGAGCTACTGTCATCTCAGCAGACTTCATCAGAGAAAGTAACTCCTGATCCGAGACATATCCCGGGAAATGTACTTTTTCACCTGCTACTTCCTTGGCTATTCTCTTATAGTGTTCTGTTGCTCCTGATCCGCACATGACAAACTTGGCTTCCGGCTTCTGCTCCAGTATTTCCGGCATTGCTTCGATGAGATGACCTGGACCCTTCTGCGGGTACATTCTTCCTACAAAAAGCACAATTTGCTCCCAGTCCAGCGCATAGTCATTATAATTTAATTGATTAGTATGGCTATCGAATTTTTCCAGATCGACGCCGTTCGGAATGTAGTTTACTTTTTCTTCTGGGACATTGTAGTTGTGTTTAACTTCTTCTGAGAACTCTCGGCCGACCGTGATAACTTCATCTGCCTCATAAGTGCCGTACCACTCCAGATTATGTATTGTTTCTTGGTATCGGCCTTCTATTCCGTCTCTTCCTTTCTGAGTGCTGTGTACTGTGAAAACCATCGGCAGTCCAAGAGTCTTTTTGATTCCTGTGGCTCCGGGTACTGCCATCCAGTCATGTGCATGGACCAAGTCGAAATCATTATTTTTCGCCAGGTTTACAGCCTTCTTCTCCATCTGATGGCCGAGGTGCATCGCCCAGGAAAGTGTATTACTTGCTGAATCCGTTGAAGGCACTCTATGTATCTCAACGCCGTCTCCGTACTCGCTTTCCTCCTCATCACCATATGTCACCACTACAGGTTCATGTCCTTGATCTGCGAGTGTAGTGGCTAGGTCTTCGCAGTGTGCTGCTATGCCTCCTGCCTTGTATGGCGGGTATTCCCACGTTACAAACAACGGCCTCAAGCTAGATTTCCACCTCTACTTCTTCCTCTTTATCGAGGATTTCACGGTAACGGTTTAAAATTTTTTCCTGCCAACCCTCGTGAAGCGGATCCGCCACACAAACCTTCTCATCGCTCAAATCAAGGTCGAATAGAAGAGAATTTTTCACATCCTCGTTGTTGGCGAAAACTGAGTCAGCTTCAAAGGTTCCTTCCCACTCCAAGTCAGATATAAGATCTGAGTTTTCTTCCTGAAAACCTCTCTGATTCTCAGTGGAGTGTATAGTCAGGAAGAGAGGCTTTTCCAGGTGCTTGGAGAGGTTTACTCCTCCTGGTGCTGTCGTCCAGTCATTGGCGTGTATAATATCGATTTCTTCATCTTCCATCTTTTCTACGACCGTGGCCTTCATCTCGTTGTTCATCATCATAGCCCAAGTATAAAGCGAATCACCATCGAAATGAAGTTCAAAACGCTCAACTTCAACATCATCAGAAACAGTGTAATGAGAACCATCATCAAAGGAAACAACACACGGATCATGTCCCTGAGATGCAGCATACTCAGCCAGAGACTTCACATACTCGGAGAGATCGTCTCCATCAGCAAAGTTCTTAAGTAGATACGCTATTCTCATTCAAACCTCGCCTCCAAGCCCATTTTCTTGCTTTTCTCGACATCAGGCTGAGTCAACGGATCAACACCTCTAATCTCAGCCGAATAAAATGCAACCAGTTGTAGAAATGCCATCAACTTTCCGAAACCTTTGAAACTTGAACTTTCCAGCTTGAGATCAATATATGGATAATTTTCGCCCTCCAAAACTTTTCTTACTCCCTTGTATTCTGCATTCAATGCGTCAGACAGGTTTTCGCCATTGAAGTTCTCCAGCTTTCTGCCTTTGATCCCTATATCTGATATTTCGTCTGGAACTATTATTTTTTCCTGTATATGGTTTGTTCTGAAGAAGAACGGCAGTATATCTTTCTTTCCTCCAAACAGGCGTTGATTGGTGTGGTGCTGGTACTCTGGTGCATGATCGCCGAAAAATGTCTGGCCTTCATATTCTTTGCACACTGTTTCATGCATTAACTGGACCAGAAGCGGGTAGAAACCGAACATTCGGGAAGAGTAGAAAGGCGTCAGCACCTGATCAAAGCCTTCCTCTTCCGCGTCTTTAAGCGCCTGTGCCAGTTCAACAGCTTCCTCGTCCAAAAGATATCCTTCCTTACCTCCTGACCTTATGACATCTGAGTCAAGGCCTATCAACTCGGCCGGAGCCAAAGCAGTATTGGTCAAACCGGAGAATCTTCCTCCAACATCCTGATGTTCAATTATACTTCGGTCATACTCCTCCGCAATCTCATGAAGCGGAGATCCAAGAGTTGTTAAAGGATTAAAGTCATAACCTCTGTTGATGAAAAACATCAATGATTCTATAACTCCGACAGTTGACCCTGACTTACTTATTGGCATGATAAGAGTATTTTCGGGACTTTTATTTGATACAACCTGATTCAACCGGTCAGGATCCATTGTAGAAACAATATCCAGATGTTTATCTGCCTCTTCAAGGAAAGTGTAGTAAAGAGACCTTAAACTGGTAATTGAACCGCCGTTGCCTATAACAACCAAGTGATCAAAGTCTTCATCAATTTTACCTAAATCGTAGTCCGGTTCGATATCCGTAAACTCCGGAAGCTCGGCCTCAAATTCTCCTGAAGGTTCAAGGCCGTGAAAGTTTACTTTGATACTCATTTGTGGTTTTTCACTGCTTTACTGTGTGCTTCTCGATAGTTTTCTCCAAGTTTCTCCCAAGAAGTCATCTGCGCCAGTTTACGAGCATTATGCTTCCTCTCAGTGATTTCAGTCTTGCTGTAACCAATAATGTCATCGATCATATCGGCTAGTTCGTCAGCAGTTTCTCCATCATCCCTGTTTCTACGAGAAAGAACCCGAATTCCTTTCCTTTCCTCTTTATCGGTGTTTTGTTCCAGGAACTGGCCGAAACCAGCTAGGTCAGTGGTTATACTTAGTGCACCGTTTGCTGCTGTCTCAACTGGCGTATATCCCCATGGTTCATAGTATGAAGGGAATATTCCTGCTGAGGAAGCCACAATTGCATCATTGTAGCTCATTGAAAGAAGTTTGTCTCCTACTGACAGGTAAGTAGGGTAAAAAATGACTTTGACCCTGTCGTCCTCATCATTTGTTAATCCTGCCTCCCAGAGACCATTCATTATTTCATCGTCAGGATAGTTTAGGTCAAAGGCGCACACCGGCGGGCTTCCTTGTTTTTCATGGAAGCTACGCCGCAGAGATTCAAGTGTATTTGATTCCAAGAGTGGCTGTATTTCCTTTGAAGGATTTTTATCGCCCGCAACCGATGATAGAATCCTGTTTCTGATATCTGGAAGTATGTCATCCACATGATCTTCTAATTCATCGTAGAGGGACATGTTGTCGAGTACCTCTGATTTCGGGCCCATAGTGTCGCTTGGTACAAATATGAATACGAAGAAGTCGTGTCCTTCCTGGTCATTGAGTTTTGAGAGTGCATCAATCAGTACATCCACTCCTTTGTTGTGATACTCGTATCTACCGGATATAAACATTGTCCGGGGATCATCTTCAAGGTTGATGTCGTAGTAAGGTTCAAAATATGCTGAGAGGAACTCTTTCATCTTTTTCTTCTTTTTAGTATGGTTATAGGATAGTTCTTCTAGGCTTGGATATGCTTCGACATTGAAACCGTTTGGCAGTATCTTGTCAGGCTCCGTATCCAGTACTGCTGTCGCTTCTCTGCCTGTTGTCTTGCTGACTGTAGTGAATGCGTCCGAGTTTTCAGCTGCGGCTTTCTCAAGTTGGTGTTTGGCTTTTACTCCGTATTCTTCAGCCAGTGAATCATCTATATGTCCTTCTTCTACTGCTCCAAGCAGGTCAAAGTCCGAGTTGGATAGTGCGCGGCCAAGCACGGTTGCGTGCGTTGTAAATACTGTTGGTGCGTCGAAGTTGAACATTGCCGGGCTTGAAAGCCATTCGTGTAGATGTACAACGGTTTCTCCTTCCTGTTTGGCCTCCAGTTTTTTAATAAGTTTGCCGACGGCGTAACTCCATTTTATAGGTTCGTTGAAGTCGTTTCCTGCGCTCATTGAGTCGATACCATGTTCTTCCCACATCTCCTGTTTTATTTCGTCGGCTGACTTGTCCATTTCGGATGCGTCTACAAGTATACATGTGGGACTGGACTGGATGTTCCAGACTCCGTACCGGCATTTTATTCCTTCCTGTTCCAGATCTTCAAATATCTCCTTGTGAGGGTTCTCACGCTTGGCAAAGTCGCTTCGAGCCGATTCCTCATCGTAGAATCCGATTGTAGTATAGTTTTCACCGTAAAAATCTTGCATCTTTGCTGACTTGGATTTAAGCACCTGGTAAATGCCTCCTACCTTGTTTGCGGCTTCGAAAGATACCTCTATGAAGTTGTCAGCATCCGACGTCATTACTTGAATATTCTCGGAGACTAGGTATAAAAGGTAACCTTGAATGCGAGAAGTTGCCACTGAAGGGTTGAAAGAACGGGTTTTATACCCAGACAAAATCAACTCAATCTCATGGAGTACAGACTCAGGGAAGACTTCGGGGAGAAGAAAGGAGTAATCTCCAATACTCATGGATTCGTATCGATGTACCTGGACGGAGGCTTCAAGGAAAAGTGGAATGGCTACTGGAGTCCTTCATACAAGTATCTGGACTATTTCGCAGTCAAGGTCAACGGGATCTGGCTAAACGAGGAAACTCTTCTGGAAGCAAGCTATGGAGAGAAAACAGTCTTTTACCACAGAGCCTCTAGTCTCAAGATAAGACAGGAGGTAAGCTGTCCGGATGAAATACCAGGTTTCAAAGTGAAATGGGAGGTAGAAAATGTTTCAGACAGCGAGAAAGCTGTCAAGGCCTCAATTGAGACAGGAGTAGATATAAGGCCGAGAACCAAAGATATAGGCGGTAAAAACTATACTGTAGAAGACAGCAACGCTGGCATGAAGATAATAAAAGACGATAGAGACCGATACTTGACAGTTACAGGGGAAAAATTCGAGTTTGAGGAAGCAAGTTACACCAAGGAGCATTATCCCGGAGAACAGCAGATATGCATAATTCCCGGAGATATCTTCTGTCGCTGCGAGCTTGAACCAGGCGAGAAGAAAGAGGCGGAACTAGTCTTCAGGACGGAAGGAGAGCCTGGCAGAGAAATTAAAGGTTCGGAGAGCTCGCTTCGTCACGAAGAGTTAGGCAGAACCTTCGATTACAGCGTTGAAAGCATGGAAAACCTGATCTACGATAAAAATGGACTAGGAGTAATAGCAGGACATCCATGGTTCCAGAACTACTGGAGCAGAGATACTTTCACAACACTGATGGGCATGATAGAGGCAGGAATGTTTGAGGAAAGTAGAGAAATACTGAAAAATTTCGCCCAAAGAGACGATTTCCCGTCCAAGATACAGACTAATGGCGGGACGGTAACAACCTATCCAAGGTGCGATACTGTTCCGCTTTTCGCCTTAGCTGTGGAAAAACTTGATAGACACTCGGATGTCAGCGAAGAACTTTTGAAGAGAGCAAAGGAGCTACTTGAGGAAAATAGACCGCAGGGAGAGGTAGTAGAGCATGATACTGCTGGAACATGGATGGACACTCTGGAAAGAGAAAATTCAATCGAAATACAGGCCGAGTGGATTGCAGCACTTAATAAATTTGACAAGGAAACTGAAAAACTGACTCAGGGAATGGAGAGATTTGAGAAAGAGGATTATCTCAGAGACAATCTTGGAGACGATTTTGAGTCAATCAATCCTGCCTTAGCCATGATGCTCTATCCTTTCGAGGAAGAGAAAGCAGAAGAATATCTTGAAAAGATAAACGGCGAATTTTCATCGCGTTACGGCGCAAGGACACGTTCTGTTACAGACCATGGATACGATCCCTCCGGATATCATACAGGAAGCGTCTGGGGTTTGACAACTGCGTGGGCAGCGGCTGCAAACTTGAAATACGGTAACTACGATCACGGAAAGAATTTTTTGGAGAAAATGATAAAGTTTATAGACAGGAACCAGCTTGGAGCTCTTCCTGAAGTCGTAAATTCCGAGACTGGAGAATCTCTAGGATGTGATGAGCAAGCTTGGAGTGCAGGCCTGTTTGTATTTGTTTTAGATTACTATCTGCTTGGCATTCAGGTTGGAGATGACAAAGTAGTAATTAATCCTTCTGGAGACGTGACTGCTGAAAGGAAAAACAAGAAAATCAGAGGAGAAAAACTGGATCTCAGATTCGAAGGCGGAGAGGTTGAAATATTGAATAATCAAGATCTGGAGATAGAGGTGAAGTAGATATGCTGATAGTAAATTATAAGGCGTATAGGAAGGCAATTGGAGAGGAATCAGAGAAATTAACGGAGGAAGTAGAGAAAGGTGCCGATGGAAAAGAAGTAGTTATATGTCCTCAGGCCGCAGACCTGAATCGTCTTGATACTGATCTGGAAATGTTTGCTCAACATGTTGATGGTGTGGAGACAGGCAGCCATACAGGTTCAAACCAGGTCAGGGCGGTGAAAGACTCAGGTGCATCAGGAGCCCTCATCAATCATTCAGAGAGAAGACTGGAAGACGAGGAGATCAAGAAATCTGTGGAAGTATGTAAAGATGAAGGTTTAAGTAGTGTCGTCTGCGCCCAGACTACAGAAGAATGTGAGAGATACTCAAAATTCGATCCAGACTATATTGCTTTCGAGCCGCCAGAACTTATTGGAGGAGATAAAGCCGTTTCAAAGGCTGAACCCGAGGTTATAGAAGAAGCAGTAGAAAAGGCTGGAGATGTTTCTACTCTGACAGGCGCAGGTATTAAATCAAGGGAAGATGTAGAGAAAAGTATCGAACATGGCTGCGAAGGAGTCTTGATAGCTTCAGGAGTTGTAAAATCTGAAAACATAGAGAAAACTGTCGAAAAGCTCTGTAAAGGACTATGAAAACTGAATGGCTTGAAAGATACCGGAAAGCATCTGAAAAAACCGATTTCAACGCAAAAATCCTCCTAGGGTTCAATGCAAACATTGATGTCTCACAGAGCTTCTCGGATATAGATTTTGATCTGGGAGAAATTGAAGGGCATGAGTTAAGAAAGATAAATTCGAAAGAGGATCTCAAGAAAGTTCTCAAGTACTGCTGCGAGAACAAAACTAATCTTGAAGTTCAAGGATCAGGTCTAGATCTAGATGTAGACGGCAAGGAGCAGATTGGAGGTCAGGCCGGGATTATGTCAAACTTTCTCTCAGGAATAGGTCATAGAGCAGTTATATATACCCCTTTCCTCTCTGAAAAGCTTGCCGATAAGATAGATGACGAGGTTCTGTATCCAACCTTGGATGACGGAATGGTTCTGAAGTCTGTATCTGAAGCCGTAAATTCCGACAGAACAAAGGAAAACTATATTATAGAGTTTGAGGAAGAGTCATGTCGTTTGATACTCTCCGATAACCTGAGAGGTTTCGGTCCTTACTTCAGGAAGGGCATGGAGGAGAAGTTCCCGGTCTTACAGGAGGAAATGGATAGGGCGATATTTTCAGGATTCCATGATATCAAAGGGAACTTTGAAAGCAAAATTAGGAAAGCGGAGAAACAGCTGAGAAAACTTCACATCCCTATGCACCTAGAATTTGTATCAACAACCGAAAGAAAGCGCAGGAAAATACTGGAACACGTCCTTCCTTACTTTACAAGTGTTGGAATGGATGAGTCCGAGCTAAGGAACACAGGAGAGATAATGGAGCATTCTATCAGTCAAGAGCCAAGCCTTGGAGAAGTTTACACCATCTCAAAGAAAATAATCGAAGAATACGGAGTGTCCCGGGTACATGTACACACCAAGCATTTCCAGTCGATTGTGGCCGACAGAAAGTATCCAGTTCGAGACAAACAGATGAGAGATGGCCTGCTTTACTCTGAGCTGGCTGCAGTATCAATGGCCGATTCAGGCGAAATTCCCGAGTCAGGAGACTTGGAAATTACAGATGACATGCATGTAACCAGACTTGATGATCTAGAGCACTTCCAAGATTTCTTTGACCTCAAGAATTTCGTGGAAACCGGTACTGCAAGACTAGAAGGATACAAGGTAGTAGCTATCCCGACCATTATCCACGAAAAGCCGGAGAGACTTGTTGGAATGGGAGACGTTATCTCATCAGGAGCATTTGCATCAGAGACTAATTAATGAGCTAGGAATATCTTGAAACTATCTTCTTGACTTTGCTGTCAACTCCTTTTACTATTTCATCTAGATTTTCCTCCGAATCAGCTTCACACCTGACCCTCACTTTTGGCTCCGTACTCGAAGGCCTCACCAAACCCCAGCCCGAATCAAAGTAGACCTTGACACCATCCATTGTAGAAGTTTCATAATCAGAATACTCCTCTGCAACCTCCTCCATCACATCATCCTTTACATCATTCGGACAGTCAATGTTAATTTCAGGCGAGACAGGATAATCAGGGAACTCTTCAAGTTTTTCAACCAGGTTTTCCTCAGAAGCTATTTTTGACATCAAGGCTGCGGCAAACAGACCATCATCCCATGGAAAACCGAATGCTGGGAAGTAGAAATGGCCGGATAGCTCCCCTGCAAACACTATATCTTCATCGGCACGAATCATCTCTGAAATGAAAGTATGGCCGACCTGGGACTCCACAGGTTCTCCACCGAACTCCTCAATCTTTTCAGGCACCAGTTTCGAGACACGGAGATCATGGACAACCTTGCCCTTCTCTCTGCCAAGCGATTCCTCAGCAAGCAATGCTATTACCTCATCCTCATCGATGAATCCATAGTCTGGCAGGATGAAACCAGCGCGGTCACCATCCCCGTCAAAGATTATGCCAAGATCTTCGCTTGACAAGACATCCTCAGTAACTTTCCGGGCCTCCTCACTTCCTGGGTCAGCCAGATGGTTCGGGAAGTCCCCGTCAACCTCTTCATTTATCATTTTGACGCTGCAGCCCAGCTCCTCAAACAGTCCACGGGCTAGAACACCCGTAACACCGTTCCCACAATTGATAACTACTTCCAAATTGATCTCCCCTACTTCATTTCTTACCGCTTCAATGTAATCCTTTTTCAGTTCAATTTCCGTTCTATCACCTTTAGCCTCATCAAAGCTCCCTGACTCGTATAACTCCTCAATATGCCTCATACCGCCGTCGCGAGACATCGCAAGAGCACCCTCCAGATTAAACTTGAAACCTGTATATTCAGCAGGGTTGTGTGAGGCTGTAACAACTGCAGCAGATTCAAAACTATTTTTTACCTGTCCAAAGTAGACAAGAGGCGACGGAACCATTCCTGAATATGCTACATCGGTCCCAGTAGACAATATTCCTCTTATAAATGCGTCAGTTATCTCTTTTCCATGCGTCCTGCCGTCACGGCCAACCAAGACTTCATCTGCATCAATAAAGGTGCCGTAGGCTTTTCCTACTTTTTCCGCCGTCTCTTCATCGATTTCATCAGGATATATTCCTCTCAAGTCGTATGCATGGAAGAATGATGTCATATATTTA
Organism: uncultured archaeon; assembly: GCA_964604885.1. Lineage (GTDB taxonomy): Archaea > Nanohalarchaeota > Nanosalinia > Nanosalinales > Nanosalinaceae > Nanohalobium. Next base: position 127,757 of record CAZSAB010000001.1, on the reverse strand, counting down.
GTCAGGTTCCGGGATTTAATATGGATTTGCTTAAATCATCCTCAAGCCCAGATAAAGTAGGATAGGCACCACGTAAATCAGTAGATATCTGTACTCTGAAAATTCTTCTTTCCAGGCATAAAGCAACAGAGCAGTCGAATTAAATACTAAAATCATTGAAACAAAATAGAGATTTCCATCAATGAACCCTAAGGAAGGAAAAGGAAGAAAAGAAGATAGAAGCTCCCTAAAGCCCGAAATAGAGTTTTTAAGAAAGATAACCGCGTTATTAGATAAAACCATTCCTAAGGAAGCAGAGACTGCTCCGGCCACATACTTCCTCTGCTCAAATCCTCTGAAAACATCGAAGTAGCCATAGGCTATAGGAATCATACATATAGCATAGAAAAGTACCGGGAGATTGTCTCCCGCGCCCATTACTGCCAGAGAAGCAAGAAATATTAGAAAGAAATTGGATATAAGTGCAGAAGCCGCAAAAATCAAATTTGAAAATTTGAAACCTCTCATAAAGCTTACCTGTTCTTCTAGCTCCAGTAGTTTTCTAGTATGTCTGTTCTCTCCTGATACTCTTCCTGAACATCCGGCAGAGACTTCTTCATTACCTTAGTATCCAGTGTCGTCTCCATGAACCCTCTATCCTTCTCAAAAATCGGGACTAACTGGACGTGAAGATGCGGGATCGATTCTCCAGCTGCCTTTCCGATATTCATTCCTACATCGATTCCAGCCGGATCAACAACTTCTCTTTGTAATTCTTCAACTCTTTGAACCATGGAGAACAACCTATTTCTTTCCTCATCGCTGAGATCTGTCATAGAATTGACATGTCTTTTAGGCACAACCATGAGGTGGCCAGTGTTGTATGGGAAGATATTGAGCTCAACCATGAGAAAGTCGTCCTCATAAACAGGGAGATAGGAAACCCTGTCGTCTCCGTCTCTTTGTGCGCAGAAGATACAGTCGATATCATCAGGAATCTCCTTCGCCTCATACTCCGATCTTTTAGGGCTCCACAGATACTGCTCGTACGGCTTCAAGTCTGTCATGTAGAACAAATGCGGAAGTTCAAGATTTAACTATTTGGGAATTAGAAAAGACCTAGATCGTTGACTTTCTCGGCCAGCTTTTCCTGGAAACCTCTTTGAGGCGGTTCCTCGCCTTTTATTCTGTATGCAACATCTTCTACCCTGTTTGAAGCTCTGGAATTGGGTTTATATGAAACTACAGGCTCTCTTAGAGCAATTCCCTCTCTAACGTGTTTGTGGTCTGGGATCTCACCAATGATATCTGCATCAATTACTTCTTTGACGTCCTCACGTGAGACTTCTGCCTGTTCTCCTCTAACACTGTTGAGAACGAGGCCTAACACTTCTCTATCCATCTGTTCGGCCAGCTTCTTGGCTCCAAGACAGTTTGTCAATGCCGGCAGCTCAGGCTCTGCGACAAGAAGAACTTCATCTGAGGCTTCTATTCCTGCTTCTACTTCTTCTCCGATTCCAGCTGCGGTGTCGATAAGTACGTAGTCTTTGTCTCCGAGGAAGTCGACGATAGCGTGTCTAAGTTTTTCTGCATCGGCGTTGAAGTCTAGTATGCTTGCTGGAAGTACTGATACACCTTCAGAGTGTTTTGTAACTGCCTGTGTTATGTATGCGTCTCCCTGTAGTACGTCGTTGAGTGATACGTCTTGAAATCCGAGGCCGAAGTGCTGTGAGATGTTGGCTCCGGAGAAGTTTCCGTCGATGATAAGGACATCTTCGCCCTGCTGGGCCAGAGAGGTTCCGAGATTTGCTGTAACAGTTGTTTTACCGACTCCTCCTTTCCCGGATACTACAGAAATGATACGAGTCATCAATCATGTTTTCTCAACCTCTCAATAAAAACCCTTTGAAACAATTTACCGGATTCTATTCAGTAGACCCTGAATAAATCCCTCTTCCTCCAAGTCAGGCTCGTACTCAAGCTCCGCAAGGTCAGCAGCCACCGATTTGAAACGTTCAGAAACGTGGTGGTCTGGTGCGTGATGCACTACAGGTTTCTTCGCCGATAACGCCTCCTCAACTTTTTCATGATGGGGAACTTCCATTAGAACTTCGTATCCAATCATTGATTCTATCTCTTCCTTATCAAGCTCCGAATCATGGTTCTTGACCATGTTGAGAACTACTCCAGTGATATCTGTCCCTGCCTCCTCCGCAACATTCACTGTCTTCAGTGCATCAGTCACTGCAGGAAGGTTTGGATTAGTAACAACAAGAACCTCGTCAGAAGCCTCGATAGCGTTTATCGATTCGTTTCCTAGGCCTGCTGCCGAGTCAACAAGTACGAAGTCCGGTTCGCCGACAGTATCGAGAAGTACATCGGAAAGGTTTTCCGGAGAAGTATCCCTGAGATCTTCAACAGATAGTCCTGCCGGTACAACCCTGAGGCCGGAGTCATGTATATACATGGCTTCTGTTATATGCGCGTCGCCTTTTAAGACGTCGTGCAACGTCTTAGGGTAAAGTGGTATTCCTATGTGGAAACCTAGGTTCGGGTTAGTAAGATTTGCGTCTAGAACGACAGTATCAGCTCCGAACTGGCTTAATGCAGCTCCTATATTTGCTGTTGCCGTGGTTTTGCCGACCCCTCCCTTGCCACTGCTCACGCATACTAAACGGGTCATTGTATGTGAATGGTTGCAATCCAGCCTTTAAAATACTAGTGAGGATGCTAAAAGAAAGATTTCAAATTCAAATAAGTTGCAGACAAAACCTGAAATATGGCCCAAGAATTCGCGGAAAGACTCAAACAGATAGAACAGAAATGGCAGAGAAAATGGGAAGAAAACGAAGTCCATAAAGCGAAGAAAGACGAGAAACAAGAAAAGAAGTACGTACTGGACATGTTCCCATACCCCTCCGGAAGAATGCATATGGGCCATGGACGAGCTTTCTCACTGGGAGACGTCTACGCCCGATTCAAGTCGATGCAAGGCTACAACGTTATGCACCCAATGGGGTGGGACGCCTTTGGAATGCCTGCTGAAAACGCAGCGATCGACAGAGATGTCGACCCGGGCGAGTGGACTTTTGACTGCATCAGCGACATGAAAGAAGAATTCAAGAGATTAGGATTCTCCCTTGACTGGGACAGAGAAGTCACGACCTGCGAACCAGAATACTACAAATGGGATCAATGGACCTTTCAAAAAATGCTAGAAGAAGATATTGCCTACCGAGACGAGGCAGAAGTCAACTGGTGTCCAAGCTGCGAGACAGTTCTGGCAGATGAGCAAGTTGAATGTGGGCTTTGCTGGAGATGTGACAGTGAAGTAAACCAGAATAAGGAGATGAAGCAGTGGAAACTCGCGATAACAGACTACGCAGATGAGCTTCTTGAAGATATTAAGCAGATGGATGGATGGCCTGACAAGGTTCAGGAGATGCAGGAAAACTGGATAGGGAAAAGTACAGGAGCAAAGATTCAGTTTCCATTGAAACAGGGTGGCGAGCTTGAAGTATTTACCACAAGGCCAGACACTATCTTCGGAGCCACATTCATGGCTTTAGCACCAGAACATGAGCTGGCAGAAGAAATAGCAGAGGAAAACGGCGAACTCGCAAATTATATTGAAGATGCCAAGCAGAAGGATGACGAGGAAAGAAAAGAGAAGTCTAAAGCCGGCGTATTCACAGGAAAGTGCGCTGAAAACCCATTCAGCGGCGAGGAAATCCCTATTTATGTAGCAGAGTTCGTACTTGAAGGTGCTGGAACAGGAGCTATCATGGCTGTTCCTGCACACGATCAAAGGGACTTCGAGTTTGCACAGGAACACGATATTGAAGTCCGAGCTGTCGTTAATCCGGAAGAGAATCACAGCTTTGAAGAAGATGGCGCGTGGGAAGGAGATGGAGATCACGTAAACTCAGAGTTCCTGAACGGGCTGGACAAGGAAGATGCCATAGAAAAGGTAATCGAAGAACTCGAAGAAAGCGGACTTGGGGAAGAGGATGTTAACTACAAGCTGCGTGACTGGCTGATCTCCAGACAGCGTTACTGGGGGACACCAATTCCTGTAGTGTACTGCGACGAGTGTGGAGTAGTTCCAGTGCCTGAAGAAGATTTACCGGTTGAGCTACCTGAAGACGTCGAGTTCACCGGTAGAGGAAATCCAATCGAAACCTCAGATCACTTCACCGAGACAGAATGCCCAGAATGTGGGAGGGAAGCGGAAAGAGAGACAGATACCATGGACACATTCATCAACTCGTCCTGGTACTTCCTGAGATACTGTTCACCGGACCTCAAAGAAGCTCCATTTTACTCAGATGAAGCAAACTACTGGATGAACGTTGACCAGTACGTGGGAGGTATAGAGCACGCGGTTATGCATCTACTGTACGCAAGATTCTTCCAGAAATTCCTTAGAGATCAGGGCATGGTAGAACAGGACGAACCTTTCGAGAAACTGCTGACACAGGGAATGGTCAACCACCCTGCGTATAAATGTCCTGAACACGACTGGATATACCCAGAGGAGATAGAGGGCGAGAACATATGCAGTAAGTGTGGCCAAGAGGTAGAAGTAGATACCATCAAGATGTCCAAGTCAAAGAACAATGTCGTCCGGCCTTCAGAGCTTGTGGAAGAGTACGGCGCAGATACAGCCAGACTGTTCATTCTGAGTGCCTCCCATCCTTCAAAGGAGCTAGACTGGTCGAAGGACGGCGTCCGGGCATCACACGATACTTTGGAGAGAATTGAAAGGCTTGTCACTCAGAACAAGGAATTTTTAACTGATGAAGAACCCGAGTTGAGAGATGCAAAGCTTGATGACAGAATCGTATCAAGCAGGGTTCAGAGAGCTAAGGAAAAGGTCACTGAATATAACGACAGCTATGAATTCAATTTGGCCGCTGGAGAAGTTGACAAGTTATTGACCAAGCTTTACTGGTACAAGCAAAGAGATGCTGATCCAGCAGTATTTACGGAAGGAGTAAAGACTTTGATCAAACTGATAGCACCATTTGCTCCACATCTCGGGGACGAGTTATGGAGTGAAGTGGAAGAAGGATTCCTCTACAATTCAGATTGGCCAGAAGTAGAAGAAGAGCTACTAGATGAAGAGGCAGAAAAGATAGACGAGTACTTCGACACAGTGTCTTCAGATATAAGGGAGATTCAGCACATGGTCGACACAGAACCGGAAGAAATCAAGATAATCCATTGCTCAGACTGGAAATACGAAGCATTCCAGGAAATAGAGGAGAATCTAAGTCTTGACGATATCGGCGCCATAACTGGAAAAGTTATCAGCTCAGGATTCAAAGACCATGCTGAAACAGTCAACCAAAAAGTTCAGGAGGCTTACGAAAACCCTGGCAAGTTCAGAAGCCAGTTAATAGCAAAAGGCGTGGAAGTAGAAGCTCTCGAAGCCAACAAAGGAAGATGGAAAGATGAGTTCGATGTAGAGATAACAGTTGAGTCTGAAGAGGATTCTTCTGAAGATAAGGCAAGTAGAGCGGAGCCCGGCAAGCCTGCGATAGTGATTAAGTGATTGAAGAGGAGTTGAAAGAAGAACTTAAAGAAGAAATAGCCGGAGTCTACGCTTTTTATGGCAGGGCTTTTGCAAATGGATTCGATAGTTCTCCTAACTATGTATCTGAGGATCTGGAAAATTTCCTGGGCTACGATGTCAGCCACACTCTAGATAGGCTGGCCGAGGAAGATATAATTGAGAAGAAGGACAAAAAAAGGTTGGAAGAAAGCATTTATAGGTTTTCAGATGAAGAAGCCAAAGCAGAGGCGTTCATGACTTGGAAAGTTTTACGAGATGAATTCGACGGAGATTTGATGAAAATGAGTTTAAACTTTGACGAAGCCCAAGATATGCTTAGCAAACAAAACGTGAAATACGCTCAGTAACGCTTCAGGCTTTCTTCTAGGTCTTTGTCTAGGTGTTTATCGACTTCGACTTCTACGTCCATTTCTTGGAGAGCTCTTCTCTGCGCATGAGCAAGTTCCTCTAGTTTTTCCATCCTTTTGTTCATCTGCGCCATGGCAACCCAGATCTGGCCTATAGGCGCGTTTTCAGCCTCCATGTAGACTTCTTCGTGCTGCTCTGTTTCGAGTAATAGATTGTCCAGGCTTTCCTGTACTTTATCCGGTAGGCTCTCCATCCAGGTCATATATGTGATTTTCGCCTGAAAGCTTAAAATTTACCAGTAACTGAACCTTGTTATCTTTGAGAAGAAAGCTTAACCTCTTGGGCCTCGTCGCTGTATCAGTGTTCATAGCTTACAAGAGCTTTAGCCCTGTACAGAAAGGAAGTTCTGCAGCTGGATTCCTATCGCTGCACTTTATTGCCTACGCGATTCTGGCGGGAGCTTTTCTAGTTAATTTTCATGACAGAGAATGGATGTACTTGGGGGCTTTTGCCGCGGCCTTCCTGTTCGGTTTCGGCATTGAGTTAATCCAGTCAACTCTCTCCTACAGGTTTTTCGGCTTGAAAGATGTGCTGATGAACCTGCTGGGCGCATCTGTGGTTTTCCTTGATCGGCCCTTAAATCTGACTGACGACGTGATCTCGTTACAGGACTTCTTGATTGATACTATGACAGAGAAAACCGGTTTATAACTTTTCAAAAGAAGATTCAAATATGGCATTCGAAAAAGGAGACCTTGTCCTCATCGACTATGTGGGAAGGGCAGACGGCGAAATCTTTGACCTCAGCAGCGAGAAAAAAGCAAAGGAAAACAGCGTACATGATGAAAAAAGAGATTACAACCCGATTCCGGTACTGATCGGAGAAGAATACATTATCGAAGGATTAGAGGACTCCGTTAAGGAGATGGAAGTTGGCGAAGAACAGGAAGTGGAAGTACCTGCAGAGAAGGCCTATGGGCAAAGAGAAGCAGACCAGATGGAGACCTTCCCGGAGAAAGAGTTTACGAAGCAGGACGTCAACGTGAACATCGGCGAGAGGATCATGGTTGGAAGAAAACAGGGAAGAGTTGTATCCAAAGGCTCCGGCAGAGTTAGGATCGACTTCAACCATCCTCTAGCAGGAAAAGATCTAGACTACTGGGTAAAAGTTCAAGAGAAAGTGGAAGATGATGAAGAGAAAGCAGAATACATCTTTAACTATCGCCTAGGTCATGGTGACATCGAATTCGACGGATACACGGCAACGATCGTTCACACCCACGAAGACGACGACCACACTCACGAACTGCCTGAAGAAGCCAAGGAAGGAATCAGGAACGAGATGACAGAGTACACAGGCATCGAAGAAGTTGAATTTGAGGAGTAAAATTTTTTCTCTTCTTTACTATTTGACGATGCCAGAGGGCTGAGGCATTTTTATATAGTTTAGTCACTACTTGTTTCACATAAGAGAGTGGTCCTCTGATGGAAGATTCTATAAATGAAGCAAGGCGAGAAGGTTCTGATTCGGTACCTCAGTCAAACCAGAAAACCCATGATATTGACGATGAACTTGAAGACCTGATAGAGCAGAGAAAGGCTGAAATCAAGGTTATCGGTTCAGGTGGAGCAGGAAACAATACTATTTCTAGGCTTGTAGAAGTCGGAATTGAAGGCTGTAAAACAGTTGCTATGAACACCGATGCACAGGACCTTCTATACGCAAACGCAGACGAAAAAGTATTGATTGGAAAAGAATTGACAGGAGGACTTGGAGCTGGAGCCGATCCAAAAGTTGGAGAGGAATCCGCAAAAGAAAGTCAGCAAAAAATTAAGCAACAAGTTGAAGGCGCCGACATGGTATTCATCACCTGCGGACTCGGAGGAGGAACAGGAACCGGAAGCGCACCAGTCATCGCAGAACAGGCCAAGAAAGAAGGAGCACTCACAGTCGGAATCGTTACCCTCCCATTCGAAATGGAAGGACAGGCCCGACAGGAAAACGCAGAATACGGCCTAGAAAGACTAGAAGCAACGGTAGACACACTAATCGTAATACCAAATGACAAACTGCTGGAAATCGTACCAGACGTATCACTCAACACAGCATTCAAGATTGCAGACGAGATCCTCGTAAACGCAGTCAAAGGAGTAACAGAGCTAGTCACAAAACCAGGACTAGTCAACCTCGACTTCGCAGACATCCGCGCAGTCATGGGAGAAGGAGGAATCGCCATGATAGGAATGGGGCAGTCAGATACAGACGACAGAGCAAAAGAAGCAGTTCAAAAAGCACTCTCCAACCCATTGCTCGACGTAGATATAGAAGGAGGGAAAGGAGCACTCGTAAACGTAACAGGAGGCACCTCACTGTCACTCAACGAGGCACAAGAAGTTGTCAATACCGTTTCAGGTAAGCTAGACGACTCAGCCAAGATCATCTGGGGAGCACAGGTCAGAGAAGACATGGATAATTCACTTCAGTCCATGATCATTGTGACAGGAGTCGACAGCCCTCAGATCTACGGACCTGAAGATACAAGAAGCGATGAATACGAGGAAGAAATTGAGCAGGAGCTAGGCGTTGAATTTATCTAGAAAAACCTCCAACATCCTACATATTCTCACCTTTCTCTTTCGTACATGTAAAACGGATTTATAAAATTTCTCTCTACTTCTTTACATATAGCCCGTTTGAACCACTTTTTGGTGGGAGGGAACTAGCACAAGTTTTAGATAGGTCTAGTTCTCTTTACGGGTTTATTAGGTGAAAAATTGGAATGGAATTCGAGCCGCGTAAGTGGAAGAACGAAGCACTGGAAAAACTAAGGGAGTACAGAAGAGTCCTGAAAATTTCTGAGAAACCGGATAGAGAGGAGTTCGAGATGAGTGCCAAGGTAACAGGCGCAGGAATAATTATCATTGGATTCATAGGCTTCATCTTCTACATGGCTTCAAACCAGTTGCCAAATCTGATCGGGTGAATACGAAATGACAATACTTACAGCAAGAACGACAAGAGGACGTGAGAAGACCGCTATCAATGCGATGAGAAGTCAGATCAAAAGCCAGAACCTTGATATCAAGGCGGTTTTCCACCCGGACGACCTCAAAGGTTACATCTTCATCGAAGGAAAGGAACAGGACATCAGAGACCTTGTCAACGACTCCAGAAACGCGAGAGGAGTCCTGGATGAGGAAGTACCTGTCGATGAGATCGAGAAATACCTCAGCGAAGAACAGGAAGAAATCAAGATTGAGGAAGGAGACGTCGTCGAGGTAATCTCAGGACCTTTCAAGGGTGAGGAAGCAAAGATTGAGAGAGTAGACGACACCAACAGAGAAGTAACAATCGAACTGATCGACGCAGCCGTTCCAATTCCGACAACAGTCGATATCGACACTGTAAGGAGAAAAGCAAATCAAGGATAGACTAAAACAAATCAATATTACAAAACGTGACTAATCATGGGAGATAAGACCACTATATCAACACTTGTGGAAGGAGGGTCAGCCTCCGCAGGACCCCCCCTAGGACCAGAGCTTGGGCCTTTGCCCGCGGACGTAGGGGAAGTTGTGTCAGCAATCAACGACAAAACCAAGGACTTTGAAGGCATGGAAGTACCTGTCGACGTAGAAGTCGACGAGGAAACCGGAGACTTCGAGATAGAGATCGGGACACCTCCAGTAGCCCAGCTGATCTTTGACGAACTAGGAATCGACGGAGGTTCCGGAGAGCCGAACAGGGATAAGGTAGCAGACATGGAATTCGCCACAGCATGCAAGATCGCGAGAATGAAGTCAACAGACCTGCTAGCCATGGACCTCAGAGGCGCAGTCAAGGAAGTAATCGGTTCCGCCAACTCAGCCGGAATCACGGTCGACGGCAAAGACGCATACCAAGTCGGAAAAGAAATCGACGACGGAAAATACGACGACCAGATCGAAAACGAAGGGGAGATATAATTCATGAACTTTGAACAAGCAGTAGAAAAAGCAGTCGAAGAAGCTGAAGAAAGAGGATTCACAGAATCAGTCGATCTGATCTTCAACTTCAGAGACGTCGATCTATCCGATCCTAACAATCGTTTCAATGAGGATATCAAGCTTCCTTACAGAGCAGACGAAGAAATTACGGTGGCAGTGATCGGAGACTCTATCACAAACGAAGCAGACAACGCCGACGAAAAAATCAGTGAACAAGAGCTCGAAGACGAGTACTTCGACGAACCATCAAACGCGAAAGATCTGGCCGAAAGACACACATTTCTCTTGGCAGAGGCACCTCTGATGCCTAAGATTGGTTCTCAGTTAGGACAGGTTTTTGGACCTAGAAACATGATGCCGGATCCTGTTCAGCCTGGAGAAGATCCTTCAGAAGATATTGAAGACCTGAGGAATACAGTAACTCTTAGACTGAAGCAGGATCCTCTGATGCAGGTTAAAATCGGGAACGAAGAACAGCACCTTGAAAACGTTGCGATGAACGCAGACACAATCTACGAATTCGTTTCAGGCCAGATGCCTAAGGGCGAAAACAACCTGAAGTCTGTGCTCGTCAAGACCACAATGGGCCCGACAGTGGAGGTGAACTGAGATGGTCCAGCCAATTCCTAAACAGATGACGAGAGAACAGAAGGAAGAGAAAGTCGATGAATTCAAGACGAAGATTGAGGACTATCCTGTAGTTGGACTTCTTGACATGCATAACCTTCCTTCCCGGCAGCTACAGCAGATGAAGAAAGAGATGAAGGAGTTTGCCAATATCAAGATGAGCAAGAAGACCTTGATGCAGATCGCGATTGATCAAGCTGAGAAAGACGACATCGAACAGCTTGAAGACAACGATGCAACACAACCTGCATTCATCTTCTCCAACAAGGATCCTTTCCAGCTCTACCAGCTGATCCAGGATAACAAGACTTCTGCTGCAGCAGAGGGAGGAGAAACAGCTCCAAACGATATCGAAATCCCTGAAGGAGATACAGGGATCGGTCCAGGACCAATGCTTGGAAAACTACAGCAATCAGGACTCAACGTCCAGGTAGACGACGGCTCAATCCACGTACAGGAGGCAGGAGTAATCGTCGAGAAAGGAGATGAGATTACAGCGGATGACGCAGAAATCCTCAACCAGATGGGAATCGAACCACTGGAAATTGGACTAACCCTCGACGTAGCATACAGCGAAGGAGAACTATTCAGCGCTGAAGAACTAGACATCGACACAGAACAGTACAGAACAGACGTCGAAGCAGCCGCTGGACAGGCATTCAACCTGGCTGTCAACGCAGGAATCATCAACGAGCAGACCGCAAGTGCAATCATCAGCGAAGCAGTCCAGAAAGCCAAGAACCTGGCGATCAGCGAAGGCCTACCAGTAGAAGAAACAATCGAAGAAGCACTGGCCTACGCCAAGTCCAACGCAGACGGACTGGACAGTCAAGTAGACCTTGACTCAGTAGACCTCGAAGAAGACTCAGATGAAGAAACAGAAGAGTCAGAAGAAGATGAGGAAACTGAGGAAGAATCCGAAGAGGATTCAGAAGACAGCGAGGAAGAGGAGTAACAACCTCTTCTCTCTTCTTATCATATAATTTTTCTCCTAACTTACCAAGTTCCTTACTTTATTTGATTCCTCTGCTATCAATTCCTGTATTTTTTCTTTGTCTTCACAGGCCAGAGCCAGATCAAAGGCTTTGCTACGTAAATGGAGTTCAGCATCAAATTCTTCCGCCGAAACTTCCCTATCTGAAGCCATGACTTTTCCATCAGTTATCTCACCTTCTTCCTCTACCAAGGTAGCAAAGTCTTCGTCAAAATCAAGACTTGAGAGAACTTTATGCGAGTATTTAGAGTATCTTACCTCATAGCGGCTTTCACGGTTGTAGAAGCTAGATTCTACGCCTATCTCATCAAGTAAGGAGGTAAATCGGGACGCCAGCGATTTCTCATCTGTAATGTATACCGGCGTACCTTTCTTATTCACAGTTACAGAAGATTCAATTCGCGTAAGAATTTCTTCGTTGACCTCTACAGGGAAGCTAATTAACCAAGGACTTCCTCGGCTTTTCCCCTTGATAGCTTCTATCTCTGGCGGGTTCTGTCCCATTAACCTTCTGACAAATCTGATAGGCATGAAAGAGTTTTTGGATTTCCAGTTGTACATCTTAGAACTAGAGAAGTCGAACGCCTCTGATAGCTGTTTTACCCCACCAAACTCATTTACTCTGTGCCAGAGGTCTTCACGGCCCTTCTCCGTTAACCTGACCCTAGTATCATCAGGCAAGTCCTCAAACTTCAACTCCATTTATAATCAATTATGCAGAAGAGATTTTTAAGGGTTGCCGAAGGATCACTGGATTATTGGTGAAACAATAATGGAACTAATCTACGCAGCACTAACACTTTCCGAAGCAGACAAAGAAATCAACGAAGAGAACCTGCAGGACATCGTAGACGCAGCAGGTCTAGATGTCGAAGATTCAGAAATCGCAGCACTAGTCGCAGCACTCGAAGATGTAGACATCCAAGAAGCAATGGAAACAGCAGTCGCTGGCGGCGCAGCACCAGCACCTTCAGGAGACGACTCTGAAGACGAAGCAGAAGAGGAAGAAGCTGACGAAGAAGCTGAAGAAGAAGCTGACGAAGAAGCTGACGAAGAAGAAGCAGCTGAAGGACTAGGAAACATGTTCTAAAGCAGGAGAGCAACACGCTCTCAAAACCTTTTCTTCACATACACCTTCCCTTTTTTTACACACTAACTCACAGCAGATAAAAAAATAGGTTCAAAACTTCTGCAGCATGAAAGGCCTCGACCAACTCAAAGAAGAGATCAAAGAAGAAGCCAGCGACAACCCCGAGAAATTCTTCGCCACAGACGTACTCAAGGAAAAAGGGTTTCACAGAGGCCAGTGCAGCAGCTGCGGACTATACTTCTGGGCTAAAAACGAAAATCGAGAGATCTGCGGCGAACCGGAATGCGGCAACGGATACACATTCATCAACGACTCACCGACCGAAGTAGAGCTAACACATACTGAAAGCTGGGAGCTCTTCGAGGATTTCATGGTCGACAGAGGATACGAATCAATCGACAGATATCCTGTAGTCGCACGCTGGAGGGACGATGTAGAGTTCACAGGGGCTTCAATTTACTGCTTCCAGCCATACGTCGTCTCAGGAGAAGCAGAGCCGCCGGCAGAAGAACTAGTCTTCCCTCAGCCAAGCCTGAGATTCAACGACGTCGACAACGTCGGAATAACCGGAAGACACTACACTAATTTCACGATGATAGGTCAGACATGCTTCAAGGAAGGCGAAGAATACGATCAGAACCGTTACTTCCGAGACATGTTCGAATTCGCAGTTGAAGGACTAGGAATACCTAAAGAAAAACTATTACTACACGAAGACAGCTGGGGAGGCGGCGGAAACCTAGGCGCATGCATGGAGTTCTTCGTCGACGGCCTCGAACTGTTCAACCAAGTCTACATGTTCTACGACCAGTCAACAGACAGCTACGAAGAGCTCGACCTCAAAATACTCGACATGGGGATGGGACACGAAAGAATCACATGGATCAGCAGAGGTACCGAGACCAGTTACGAATCAGTCATGCCGGAAACCCTCACCAAGATGAAGGAAAGAACCGGACTCGAGATCGACCAGCAAATCTGGGAGAAGTTCCTGCCACACAGCAGCGAACTCAACATCGACGAAGTAGATGATATCGACGAAAAATGGAAGGAGGTAGCTGAGAAGATCGATGAAGATGTAGAAGAACTAAAGGACGCCATCAAACCAGCTGCAGCACTATACAGCATCGCAGAACATAGCCGCGCACTACTATTCGCATTAGCGGACGGAAAAATACCTTCCAACACGGGCGGCGGATACAACCTCCGAATGATCTACAGGCGTGCAAAAGACTTCATCGAGAAGTACGACTGGGAACTGGATATGAAGGAAGTAACACGCTGGAACGCTGAAGAACTTGAACCGATGTTCCCAGAGCTCCTGGCTTCCATGGACGAAGTTGAGGAAATCCTAGAGGTCGAGGCAGAGAAGCACGAGAAAGCACGAGAGAAGGCTCGTGAAAAGCTTGAGGAGTTCGATGAACAGCCTTCCCTAGAGAAGATGGTTGAGCTCTACGAGAGCCACGGCGTCTCACCGGAGATGATGGAAGAGCATGGTTTCAAAGTGCCGGAAGATTTCTACACGCATCTAGGCCAGGAAGATGAAACCGTTCAAGCAGCAGAGGAAGACTTTGACCTGAAAGATGTGCCAGAGACAGAGAAACTTTATTACCAGAAAAGAGAGCCGTACCGTCAGAAGGATGGCTCAACAGACCACTTCAGCTTCAAAGCAGAAGTACTGAAGATTGTCGATGAGGAATGGGTTGTTCTTGACCGGACTATGTTCTACCCTCAGGGCGGAGGTCAGCGGCACGATGTCGGAAAAATTAACGGTTTCCAGGTGGAGGAAGTACAGAAACAGTCAGGAGTCGTACTCCATCGAGCACCAGAGCATGATCTTGAAGAAGGGAAGTGTGTGAAGGGCGTTGTCAACGGTGAGAAACGAAAGCAGTTGGCCCAACACCACTCCACGACCCACATGGTGAACGCTGCCGCGCGTGAAGAACTCGGCGAACATATCTACCAGGCCGGAGCAAACAAGAAACTGGAGAAAGCCAGACTCGATATAACACACTACGAGAAACCAAACCGAGAGACTCTGGATGAAATCGAAGCCAGAGTCCAGAAAATAATCAATGAAGACCACGAGATTAATGTTCTGGAGATGGAGAAGTCTGACGCCGAACAAGAGTACGGCTTCAGAATCTACCAGGGAGGCGCACCACCTGGGAACACAATCCGGTTAATCGATATCGAAGATGTCGATATAGAGGCCTGTGGAGGAACACACCTGACAAAATCCAGTCATGCGCAGGAGTTCGTTTTGACAGGATGCAAAAGGATTCAGGACGGAGTTATCAGACTGGAGTACAAGGCAGGTGAAGCCGCTAGGAACTTCAAGGAAGAAATTGATGAAAGGATGAAAAATGTCTCAGAGATGCTGGAAGTTCCTATAGAAGCTGATTCAAGGCTTGTTCAGCGCGAACTGTGCGAAATTTTGTCGGTCGAGCCAGAGCAACTGGTTGAAACTGTAAGCAGATTTCAGGAGGAGATAGAGGATAACAGAGAGAGTATCGAAAAACTTTCAGACTTCCTCGGAAAAGAAATGGAACAAGAGGAAGTCAACGGGAAAAAAGTAGTAGAGAAATCCAGGAATCTATTTGAGAAGCGTAAAGAACTTGAGAAAAAGATTGAAGGTCTTGAATCAAGTATAGAAGATTTCCTGGAGGAGGAAATTAAACAGAAGAACAAAGAAGAATTGAAGGTCGAAGTTCCAACTGAGAACGTCGGCCTTCTTATACAGATATCACAGAAGCTTTCCAATAAGAATCGGACATGTATTACTTTAATTGGTGAGAAAGGAGCTGTATCTGCTTGTCAGACTGATGAAAGTGCAAGGGAGAAATTGGAAGAGCTTGGTTCTGAGAGCGTTCAAGGCGATGAGGAGTTTGCGAAGGCTTTTGACATCTAGCTGAAGCAGGTTGCTCCGAACTCTGTAACATCTCTCATTGCTGTGCAGATTCCTTGCTGAATTGATTCTCTGCCAGGTTCTGCTCTTTGCATCGTATAAGGTGCTCTCTGGGAGCGCTGATCTCCTATTATTAGTGCTAAAGGCATTTCCAGCTGAAGATTGGATCCAATAGTTGTCTCTGACCTGTTCAGTGTATTGATGTATACTCTGTCATTGAACTGTGATGGAAGATCTTCTAGATCCGAATAAATTGTGCTATCGTTTTCATAAAATCCGTTTACAAACACTACTTCCTCTGTCACAGATAGATAGGTCTGTTCCCTTATTGAGAGGCCAAAGCTTCCTTCTTGATGTGTCTGGTTAGGTATTTCTGCGTCTATTTCCTGTTCCTGCTGGTTTGGACGGTCTGAAGTGTTAACTAGGCTTCCATAGGTAAATACTCCTGAGAATCCTATTGCCACCATCACCCCTACCCCTATCAGCATGTATTGCTCGAATTTTTTCTTTGCCATTGGCCTATCTCTAAAATGTTATGGAGGGAGAAGGTTAAAGAAGGTTACAGTTTATACCGTGATTATGATAGTAGGATTTAATATAGACTCTATAGAGGCCGATAAAGGCCAGGGAGCGAACGGAGACATTCAGGTGAACTACCAGCCAAAAATTCAAGAAGTATCTGAGGAAAGTGTTAACGCACTCGAAGAACCTGTCGCAAAGATTGACTTCGAGTTCGCAGTCAAGTACATGGCAGGAAATGAACAGGCAGCACATATCACAATGAGCGGAAACGTTCTCTGGAAAGGAGACACCGAGGAAATAGTTGAGAGCTGGGAAGAAGACGAATCGATGCCTGAAGAAGTAAACGTTCCTCTCATGAACGAGATGTACAAGAAGCTGCTTTCCGAATCAGTAGGCGTAGCCGAAACATTAAACCTTCTGCCACCAATCCCTACTCCAAAAGTTCAGAACCAGTAATTCAATTCAAAAGGTTCTCTTTACTTTTTGTTTCTCTCCGAAGTTTTTAGTTTTGTCAGAATAAAAATTAGTCATGGAGGAATACGCGGAGATACTCGATGACCTGGAGCAGCAGGTCGAAAAAACTGAAAAAGAGTTTGAGGAAGTAAGAGAAGAGACTTCGGAAGAGAAAAGGCAGAAGGCGGAAGAACTCATCGAAGACATCAAAGGCCAGATCGAATTTCTGGAAACGCAGATGGAAGAAGAGTAAGATTTTTATTGATGTACACAAAAAAGTTTGATGTTATGAGACGACTGGACCGAAAAGACGGAGACGTATTCGACCAAATGCAAAAAATGATGGAAGAAATCCAGAACAAAGGAATGGGCTTCGCAAGCGATCTGACACAGAGCACACCCATCGACATCAGAGAAGAAGAAGGTCAGTTAATCATCTCCGCGGATATACCAGGAGTAGAAAAAGAAGAAATCAACGTCAAGGCAGACGAAAGCTCAGTGGAGATCTCAGCAGAGAGCAATGCAGAAGTCAAAGAAGAAAACGAGAAATACCTGAGAAGAGAAAGAAGAAGCAGAAAATTCAGAAGAACGGTACCATGGCCAAAAAACGTAGATCCAGAAACAGTAAGTGCAGAATACGAAGACGGCGTCCTAGAAGTATCTGCCGACATTGAGGAAGACTCCGGAATGAGCGTAGAAGTAGAGTAAATTCGACACTTACTTATTTCTTATTCACTTTATCACAACATAAATGATAGGGTTGCTCGAGGACCTTGAAGACCTAAAGTTGATTTCTCAAAACTCTGATAGTTATTCAAGTGACTTGAATTGAGCTTCCCGCTCAATTTTCCTGAGCCAGATCCAGGTTATTCTCCTGACGAGTTCGATCTCGAAGAAAATTTCAATGTGCTTCATATCTCAGAAATACATGCCTTTGAGCCAGAATACAATAAAGAAAAGTATCTAGAAAGAATTGGCAGACAGATAGATGAATATTCAGATTTCTACCATATTGAAAGGGTTTCAGTTCTTGGTGACACAGGAAGTGAAGAGGATTTTGAAGAAATTTTCAGTTACGTGGATGATGAAATAGACGTATGGATAGTTGCCGGCGATGAAGACAAAAAGAATAATCTAGTTGATGAAGGATGGATGGGATGGTTCGAGGCAGCAAGCAATACAGAACCTTTCGATGTAGGAAATGATTATCGAATATTCGACGAAGGCTACGAAACAGAGATACGTGGCCACACAGTGCAAGCAGCCCACCATCCAAAAGACTCTAAACGCGAAGATTCTCTGGGCAGTCCCGATCCAAGAGCAGAACAACAAACACCAGAAAGAGATACTGAAACTGCCTCTCCAGAGGAACTATTTGAAATAAGGAGAGATGAAGGATTTTTGGACAGCTTATTCTCTGTAGACAGAGACTCAAATGAAAATAAAGAGTCTTCACCACTTCGCACCCCAGCTGATATCTGTATATATGACCATGTCCATATGCCGTACGCTAGGAAACTATACGATAAAGCAGTAATTGGTTTAGGCGGAAGAAGTCATAATTATCAGATTGCAGCTGATTCAATGCCTCAGAGAAGCTTCCATGTTACTTCATTCGAAGATGACATGATACACGCCTTACACTTTGACTCAGACAAAGATGAAGTTTTCGAGCATGAAATATTCGACTTTGAAGATGAACTCGAAATGTACTACATTCCAACGCCTGACACTGAAACCAATCAGTCCACTTATCTCCCTCTCCAATTGAGATTCTTAGATACTCAAATAGATAGTGAGGCACACGAGCCAACCGAAAGTCAGCCTGATCCCTGGGATCTGCGCTGATTCAAAACATATGAAAATCCTTCCGAGAAGTAATTTCTATGAACTCATTCAAACAAACTACAAATGAGATAGAAGATTTCCTTGATTTCATTGAAGAAGACCTTGAAAACATCAGAAGAGTAAAGCAGTTTTGCCAGAAAAATGATTTGGATGTTAGCTTTGAGATTCATCCAAAAGCTGAAACTGTTGATGAATCTGTCCAGCATTCTCCTGTCGAGAAAAAACAGATAGTGAAGACTCTGATATTCAAGACAGGTGATGACTTCGTAGCTGTTATGGCTCCGGGAGACAAGAGAGTAGATACGGATAAACTGAAACGGGTCAGTGGCGAAGAAAATATTCGGATGGCGAATCAGGTTGAAGTGGAAAGACACACAGGTTACTTGGTCGGTGGAGTCTCTCCTTTTGACCTTGATTTGAATATCTACATGGAGGAAGAATTGCTTGATCAGGAAAAAGTTAGGCCTGCTGCAGGTTCCAGAGTGGTCGGAGTTGAGATCAGTCCTCAAGACCTGAAGGAAGCATCGGATAGCAAAGCGTTGAACTTGACTGTTTAAAAGTTGGTTTTAACAGTTTAAGCTGTGGATCCAGACTACTTAGTTAGAAGGGAAAAAGAACTTACAGAGATAATTTCTCATGTTCTTTCAGAGATGCAAGTAACTCTAATTTACGAACAAGAACTACCTAAAGATTACAGTTTGGCGGTAGAAACACTTGACAGCATTTGCGAGGCCGTTTATCAGGATGGAAGAAATCTGCTCGATGAGATGGAAGAAAACGATGTTTATGCAGAGCTGGAACCTGAAAGAGCCGATTTAGAAAAGCCCGAAAAAGTAATAATTGATGAAGGAAATGGAGAGTGGATAAAAATAGGTGATGCAGGAGCGGAAAGCGATGTAGTTGAGGAACACTTCCAGAATATTCATAGGTCAGAAATGTCTTATGAAGGAATGCCATCTGGCGCCGAGTTAAGGAGATGGCTGGAAATGTACGAAGAGTTGAGGGAAAAAGCGAGATACCAAAATGTTTACGCTTTTGAGCCTATTGATGAAAGGCTTCTGGATAAAGAATTTGGTGGAGAGCAAGTCGTAGAAGGAGAGGACGCAGAAGTGTTAAGATGACACTGATTTAAATCTGCCCTAAAAAAAACAAAGAGCACCAATGAAAGGTGGATTTTTTTACCTCCGGCAAGTTTGCAACTAATTTAAAACCTTCTAATAACAGCTCTAAATCTTTAAGCGTTCTCTCCGAATTTCTGCACAGGTGAATTCAAACCAATGGATATAGAAGAACGAAAAGAACTAGTTTTACGGAACACCGAGGAAATCATAAAGGGGGAAGAGCTTGAAGAAACACTGAGAGAAAAAGACGAACCAAGAGCCTACATAGGGAACGAAACTTCCGGCCCCGTACACCTCGGCCACTGGATTCAGATCAGAAAGATGAAAGACCTGCAGAAAGCAGGCTTCCAGCCAGTAGTACTGTTCGCGGACCTTCATACATACCTGAACAAAAAAGGTTCCGAGGAATGGATTCAGGACATGGTCAACTACTGGCAGGCAACGTTTGAAGCATGTGGACTTGATGCAGAGTACGTAAAAGGCCGAGAATTTCAGGAAAACACAGAGTACTTCCACGACGTCCTCCGAATGACACAGAACACAACAGTTACCCGTGGAGAAAGAGCAATGGGAGAAGTAGCATCCGATCAGGAAAGCATCTACACCTCACAGGTTGTCTACCCGCTTATGCAGGCACTGGACATAGTTCACCTCGATCTGGACCTAGCAGTCGCAGGAATAGATCAGAGAAAAATCCACATGCTCGCCAGAGAAAAACTGCCGAAACTGGGATATGAGAAGCCTACCTGCCTACATTGGCCGCTACTATCCTCACTGTCAGGTGAGGGAGACAAGATGTCCTCAAGCAAGAAAAACACAATGTTCCCGCTTCATGCCGATCCCGAAAGGATCAGAGAGACACTAGAGGATGCTTACTGCCCACAGGGCGAGGTAGAGGACAACCCAGTCATCGAGATAGCTGAGATCTTCATCTTCGGCGCAGACAGAGAACTTACGGTCGAGAGAAAAGATGAATACGGCGGAGACCTGCACTATGAAGAATTTGGAGAAATGGCGGAGGACTTCGAATCAGGAGAACTCCACCCACTAGATCTCAAAGAAGCGGTAGCTGATCAGGTAGTGGAAAGATTCGAACCAGTAAGAAAGCACTTCAAGGAGAACCCGGAACTGCTTGATCCTCTGGAAGAAATAGGGCATGAGAAGCCAGAATATGTAGACTAAATGGATTAAATTTTTTCTTCCGTTATTCCTCTTCTTCTGGTTCGTCTTCTTCTACCCAGATTCTTACTTTGCCGATTGGTGCGTCGAATGGTCTTTTTCCGAATCTGATGTTTTCTCCGGGTTCCATTGCTTCTTTTATTTTTTCGAATTCTTCGTTTGTTACTACTTTTTCTTTTAGTTCGGTTGGGTGTTTTTCGTCAAATTCGTAGCCGGCGACTTCTTTCATATTAATTTATTAGGGATGCGTCTTTATGATATCGCTGGAGGGAAGAAAGAATCCTTCATACTGAAAAAGCAAAACTAAGTTACCAATGAAAGGCGGACGCGCGTCTACAGAACACTTTTTTGCAGCACTGTAGTAAAACCTGTTAAAGATAAGTTTTTCTTCCCAAGTGGTTTCTTATGTTAGACATTGAGGTATTCCGTGAAGAAACTGAGAAAATTAAGGATTCTCAGAGGCGAAGGGGCGAAGACCCGGAAAAAGTAGAAGATGTAATTGAACTGGACGATAAATGGCGTGAAAAACTTCAGGAACTCGAATCACTGCAACAGGAAAGAAACACTGTCGGAGACGAAATAGCTGAAGCCAAACAAAGCGGTGAAGATGCCAAAGAGAAAATAGAGAGAATGCAGGAAGTCAAACAGAAGATAAGCGAACTAGAAGACAAAGTAGACAAACTAAAAGAAGAAAGAGATGAAGAAAGATACAAGATCGGAAACCTCTTGCACGAAGATGTCCCTGAAGGCGAAGGAGAAGAAGACAATCCGGAAATCAGGACCTGGAATCCAGACAGCGGTAAACCGGAAGACTCTGAACTAGCAGCAGATATACTGGAAGAAAATAATCTACTTTCAGCTGAAAAAGCGACGGAAGTCGGTGGAGAAAGAGCATACTACCTATCACCAGAACTATTCCAGTTAAGCCAGGCATTAATCAACTTCACAGTAGACTTCCTAAAGGAAAGAGAATTCGGAGTTTACCAGGTTCCATACATGCTGGAAGAGAAATCGATCGCAGCGGCCGTAGACATGGAAACATTCGAAGACCAGCTCTACCAAGTCAATGAAAACGGCCGCTACCTCATCGGAACAGCAGAACACGCATTAGCCGCAAAATACCAAGGAGAAGTAATAGAAGAAGACCTGCCGCTCAAACTAGGAGGTTACTCCACTAACTTTAGAAGGGAAGCAGGGAAACACGGAAAACAGACCAGAGGACTCTGGAGAGTACATCAGTTCGAAAAAGTAGAACAGTTCGTCTTCTGCAAACCAGAAAACCACCTAGAAATTTTAGAAGAGACATTAAAGAATGCGGAAGACATTATGCAAGAACTAAACCTTCCTTACAGAGTAGTCGATATCTGCGACGGAGACATCTCCAACAAAACATTCAAACAGTACGACATAGAAGTCTGGAGGCCGCCACTCGGGGAATACGGGGAAGTAGGTTCGTATGGAAGCTGTACAGACTATCAGGCCCGTGAATTCAACACACAGTACTGGAAAGACGGAGAAAGACAAGTACCATACACCGTATACGCCACAGGCCTAGTACCACAGAGAATCATGACAGCAATACTCGAAAACAACCAGACAGAAAAAGGAATCAAAGTCCCAGAAGTGTTGAGAAACTACATGGGGGGAAAAGAGAAATTAAGGATTGGATAGGCGTCATCCAACCCTAGTCACAATTCTTTTGTCTGGACCAAATACTTCTGGATCAAAACCATGAAGATGTTCCAACAAATCTATTTCTGGCAGTTTTTCATATACTTCTCCGTAAGTATCTTTCCATTGATTAACTAGTTTTTGTGCTTCAGAGGCCGACCAGGCCGGCCCCTCATTGAAAACATCTTCGCTAGAGAATCCAAGCTCTTCGTGATCCATATCAGGGTCAAGGCAAATCTTATACAGGGTCTCTTCCATTTGCTTGTAGTCATCTCCCCCGATGAAGTGCATTTCATCTTCTGTGTAGAATATCATTTCATTGTCCACAAAAGCGAGGTGAGAACCGTCCTTGTTAGGAAATGAATCCTTATAGAATTCATGTCCTCTATCAACATAGCTTAGGAGTCCTAGGTTAGCCATATTGGCATACCACTCACCAAACTTCCTACCGTATCTTTCAGCGTGGATTGAGCCGTCGTATATATTCGGAAGAAATGGCCTTAGAGCATAGGCGCTATCATCTTTTACATCAGTTAAAGCTATCTCCACAGGAGTTACAGGCGCCACTCCTTCTTTATCTAAATATCGATTGTATATTCCCTCTTGCCCATTCAAAGCTACTTGTAACTCTCTTTCATCCATCGCTAATGTTGATTCTGTGAACTCTTCAGGATCGAATTCTGGTGTACCTAAAGACTCGTGGGCAGCCCCATCGTGCTGAGTTCGTTTAAACTTGCTAACCATCCTATTAACATCTGATAGGAGCTGGTCTGATATAGGCCGCCATTCACGCAGTGCCATCTGCTTTCTTGAATCTTGAGAATCCAGAATTACGATGCTTGGTTTTGTCATTATTTCAGCAGGGTCGGCGCTGGGCCTTAAGTTTATATCAAAAGTCTCGGACCTACCATCTTCCCAATGTACTTCAGCCTCCGCATCTATTTCTTCCTTCAGCCTTTCATACTCTTCCCTAACTTCATTTATCAGATTAGTGTTCTCCTGTGAGATTTCTTTTGGTTTCTCTTTCGTGACGCCATTCATTCCATTCAGTACTAAATCTTGCTCTCTTCTGTTTTGCACCGACGGATCGAAAACATGATAGGGGTCGAATAGATCAGAGGAGTGTAGGCCAGGACCTTCCTTAGAATATGGAAATTTATAATCCTGGCAGGATACAGGCAATTTACCTACGTCTATCTGCGGTATCTTACCCGTATAATCTATATCTTCTACTTCTGAAATACTAGGAGTCATGTAGTCATCATTTAGTGACATTATCTTAAATCACTTCTGCCTTACCCTATACATAATTTACTTCATAGAACAAACTGTTATTTAAGTTATTAGCGAACATCATTTGTCAATATGCAGACGACAGTAATGGTGGGTGAGAAGCCGAATGTTGCTTCTAAGCTGGCTCAGGCCTTGGGAAATTATTCTGTTGAAGAGAATCGTGGAGTGAAGAACTACATTATTGAGCGAGATAATGAGAGAATAATTATCGCACCTGCTGTCGGGCATATATTCAATTTAGAGGATCAGAGCGAGGGCTGGGATTACCCTACTTTTGATGTCGAGTGGCAGCCTATCTTCCAGACTGAAGACAATGCGGACTATGTAAAAAAATATTATAACAACTTGAGAGATCAGCTGGAGAAGGCAGATGAATACATCAACGCCTGCGACTTTGATTTAGAAGGCTGTCTTCACCCAGATGAAGATATTTTAATCAAAAAAGAAGACGAGATTAGATTTGAACAGGTTGGCAAGTTAATAGACGAGCTTATTGAGGAAGGCAAAGTTTCTGAAAAAAATGAATTCGAGTTTACTAAGTCAGATTTGGAAGTTTTAGGCATGGATTCTTGGAATACTGATTTTGTTGACGTGGAGAAAGTCATGCGGCGTCCAGCCGATGAAAATTATCTCAGAATTACATCTTTCAACGGTAGAGAAGTTAAAGTCAGTAAGAACCATCCTATGCTGGTAGCCACTGAGAATGGATTAGAGGACAAGAGAGCTGATCAAGTCGAGGAAGGAGACTATGTTCTAGCAACAAAAGGAATTCCCTCTAACCAAAAAAAGAAGTCTCTGGATTTAATTAAAAACTTCGAAGACATCTACATCCATGATTTCAAAGAAGACATGACAATTATGCCTGCTGAAATGAAGGATCATATAGAGAAAACAAGGAAACAATGCCTAAACTACCGATATCACGACAGAATGCCTAAAAATATCTTCATCGAACTTGAAGAACACTTAGGAGTGGAACGAGATGATTTGA
This sequence comes from uncultured archaeon, assembly GCA_964604885.1. Lineage (GTDB taxonomy): Archaea > Nanohalarchaeota > Nanosalinia > Nanosalinales > Nanosalinaceae > Nanohalobium. The sequence goes on along the minus strand of CAZSAB010000001.1, from coordinate 103,168 downwards.
CTATTTCAAGCTACAAAGGTTCTACGAGACTTCCAGCAAAACTTGAACTAGATAACCAGCTTGGCAGATTTATAGGATTATACTTAGCCGAAGGCTGTATCGACACAAGCGGATTTATCGGGCTTTACTTCGGGCCTGAAGAAGATGAACTAGTAGAAGAGGTTCGGGAGTTCCTCAAAGAAAAAATAAAGACGGAGGGAAAAACCAGAAAGAGGGAAGTTGAAGGATCATATGGAGATTCCAAGTGCTTCGAGGTAGGCACAAAATCCAAAATCCTCAGAAGACTTCTCGAATATTTCAAATTAGGCGATAGGTCTGGGAGCAAAGAGGTTCCTGCCTGGATTCTCTCAACTCCAGAGGAATTCAGGGAAGGAGTTATCTCAGGTTACTGGGATGGAGATGGCTCACTCTTCATAGATAAAAAAGATAACAGAGCCATAGCATCTGCTGGAAGCAAAAGCAGGGAATTACTAAACCAAATGTTCTACACACTACAAGCTGAAGGAATAAACGCATCATTTCAGAGAAGGAAAGAAAGCGACATGACCAATCTAACTATAGGAAGAAAAAAAGGCATAGAAAAACTATCAAGAATAGTAAAAACAGAAAAAGAATTTACAGAAGAATTGAGCTCAACTCTCAGCACCACTGAAACTCCCCCAATGCAGATGACACCAACGTGTATAGCTAAGAGACAAGGATCAATCAAAATGCCCTCTTGGAGACTACAAGAAAGAGACACTGTCCCCGATAAAGATATAGATGATTGGGAAGAGGCAATGAGAGGATACAAGAACGGTGACACAACCTTTCTAGAAGTAAAGAACATAGAGAAAAAACAAACAGAGGCCAAATACTTCTACGACTTGCAGACATCAGAAAGGAACTATCAACACGGAAACGGAATAATATCACACAACTCAGTCATAGGTGACAGAGTTATCAAAGAACTTGGAACCAGAGACGAGGATCGCATCAAAAGAATGAAGTTCTCTACTCTGACTCCAAGCGACTTGGAGAAAGCATTCGATGATCTTGAGGACTTTGACCACGGCATGACAGAGGCAGGGTTAACAAGGCATATTCTTGATTTCTACTACGGTGTCAACGTCTCCAGAGCTTTAATGCAGGCGGTAAGAGAGAACGACCGCTACAAGACATTATCCACAGGCCGTGTTCAAGGGCCTGCTTTGAACTTTCTAGCTGGGCGAGAGCGAGAAATTCAGGAGTTTGAGCCAGACCCTTACTGGGAGATATTCCTTCACAACCCGGAGTTCCGTGCAAAATTTCATGATGATGGCGATGAGAGGATATGGGAAGAAGATGTAGCTACAGGCATCTTCGGGGAAGTTGAAGGAGAGGAGGAGACAGTAGTTTCGAACATAGACATCAACAACTATACACACAAACCTCCTGTACCGTTTAACCTCACAGGACTACAGAAAGAGGCTTCAAGCCAGTTCAACATCAATCCAAAGACAACCCAGAGTATTGCTCAGGACCTTTACGAAGATTCACTGATTTCGTATCCGAGAACAGAGTCTCAGAAACTGCCGCCGAAGATAGGCTACAAGAACATATTAAACAAGTTGAAGAATCAGGAAAACTATACAGACAAGGCGAAGAAGGTCTTAAAGAAGGAGAAAAATGATAATTTATATACTAAACAGGGAAGCAAGGAGGATGACGCACACCCTGCTATCTACCCAACCGGCCAAAACCCCGGGAATCTTTCCAAACAGGAGAGAAAGATCTACGACTTGATCGTAAAGCGTTTCTTCGCAGTGTTCGGAAAGCCAGCTAAGAGACAGACACTGACAATGACTCTGGAAGTAAACGGTTACACATTTGATGCTAAATCAAAGGTTACGAAGGAAAGAAACTGGTTTGACCTCTATGATCCATACGTCAAAGTTGAGGAAGCCGAACTACCCGATCTAGATGAGGGAGAGAAGCTTCCAGTAGATGAGTTTGAACTAGCGGAGAAAGAGACAAAGCCTCCTAGAAGGTTCTCACAGACATCAATAGTATCAGAGTTAGAGAAAAGGAATCTTGGAACCAAGGCAACAAGGGCACAGGTAGTAGACCGCCTGTACGACAGAGAATTCATCAAAGACGACCCAATCGAAGTAACTGATCTTGGATTAACTATTGCAGAGACTCTAGAAGAATACAGTTCAGAGATTGTCTCAGAGGAGCTTACAAGAGAGTTTGAGGAGAAGATGGAGAAGATTAAGCAGGAATCTGAGAGCAGGGAAGAAGTGCTTGAAAAGGCTAGAGACGAGTTGGGAGAAACTTTACGGGAATTCAAGGATAAAGAAAAGGAAATAGGAGCAGAACTAGTCAGAGCTATAGACAAGTACAGAGACCAGAAGAGAAAGCTTGGGCCATGTGATAGAGAAGAATGTGAAGGAACGCTGCAAATAATCAGAACAGACAATGGGCGCTTTGTAGGCTGTACAGAATACGACGACTGTGAAAACACTTATCCTCTTCCAAACAACGGCGAAGTTACTTCACAGAACGAGATATGTGATGAATGCGGTACACCAAAAATTCATGTCTCTAGGAAGAGTGGAAACAATTACTCAATGTGTATAGATCCAGACTGCCCTACAAAAGATGACTGGTAATTATTTAGGTTTCTCCTCTTCTTTTGTCTAACTCTTCTCTTTCCTTGTCAATCGCGAGATCTATTAGAACTCTACCGAGCTGCCGGCCTCTCGTGCGCGGGTATCCTAGTTCCTCAAAGTGATCTGCGAACTGTTTCATCACTTTGTCTTCTCTTTCTTCATCCCTGACATCTAGGCCGTGCTCTTCCTTGTATTCAATTATACGCATTACTTCGCTCATTCGTTTGTCCACTTTATGGACAATTTCTTCGTTTATCTCATCAATATTGTGTCTTGCCTCTTTCAGAGGATCGGCTTCCATAGCATGTAGATTAGGTCAATTATTATAAAAGAAGAAAATTCAGAAGAGTCCTTTCTTATCTGTTTCTTCTAATCCATTATCAGTTATGGTGAACTGTATCTTCTTTCCCTCAGGCAGAGAACGGTGCTTGGCAATTTCCATCTGCCGCTTGTTCTTGCCTTTCTCGGAAAGTTTTAGTAAACATTTGCTCCAGTATTTTGGTACATCTTTCCCTACTATCTCCATGTTGCCCTCTTCAAAGGAAGTGTAGACCTGATTAGTTATCAAAACAGGTATATTGTTCTCTCTAGCAATCTTGGTCAGTTCTGAGAGTTGTCCAGATAGCTGATTGTTTATAGCCGATGCATTATCTCCATTAACCTTCAATCTATAGAGCGATACTGCCGAGTCGACTACAACTAGTTTTACATCTTCACCATCCACTGTTTCTTCAAGAGATTCCACTGCTTCTTCCTGTTCTTCAAATGTTGTCGGAGAACGGATCAAAATGTTATCTAGCGCCTCTTCATCTGACATCTGTAAGAACCTCTCCGGAGAAAACCCTGCTTCTGTGTCGATGTATGCGACTTTTCCTCCGTTTTCTGATACGTGAGCTGCCACCTGGACACATAGATTGGTTTTTCCTGATCCAGATTCGCCGTATACATTGTTGATTATGCCTTTTTCCAGGCCGCCGTTCAGGAACCTGTCCAAGTGTTCACTCCCCGTTGAAACCCTTTCAACTTCCACACTAAGTCTTTGAATGGAAATCTTTTATCACTGAACAAAATACAAATGGAGTTTTTTGTTGACGTCAGTAAAAATTATTTAAATATTCACGTTCCTCAAGTAGTTATGACTGAAGCCTCTCTGCTAACTTATTCAACAGAAAAACAGAACTTTGACTCCGTCTACGAGCGGAACAAGTTTTACAGAGGGCTTTTCGGATACAAGCAAACCGTCAAGAAGAACGGCAAAAAGTATGAGTACGATAAAGACGGTTTGATGGATAAGATTCCAAACCTTCGTATCGACGACTCAGTATTCATAGTATCGAAGAAGAGAACTCCAGAAGTGGAGGAATACTTTGTTGAATGGAAGCCAAAGGTATCTTATCACATCTTTACAGTTATTCTTAAACAGAAAGATTTAATCGAAAGGATTAAAGGAAATGAAGAACAGCTAGAAGATAATATTAAAGGTGAAAACAAAAAATGAGTGAAGAAAATGTGAAACTGCGTGTAGGAGAAGTACCTCCAAACGCACAACAGGACGTTGGAAAAGGCATTGTCAGAATAGACAGCAAAATCATGGAAGAACTAGGGATTAGAGAAGGAGACGCCGTAGAAATCTCAGGAAACAGGGAAACAGTTGGAAGAGTAGCCAGAAGCTACCCTGCCGACAAAGGCCTGGGAATAGCAAGAATGGATGGCTACATGAGGAAGAATGCAGGGACTTCACTTGGAGAACACGTTCAGGTCTCCAAAGTTGAGCTGAAAGATGCAGAGAAAATTACGCTGGCTCCTGCAGAAGAAGGAATCGTAATGCAGGTAGGCAACCCTAACATGTTCAAGAGAGGTCTAGCAGGACGCCCAATAGTGAAAGGTGATATAGTGGTTCCTGACTCATCAAAAGACCGAGCAAGAGGATTATTCGACGACAGCCTATTTGAAGGAATGGCTGACAATATGCGATTCAACTGGAGCGAACTCAAACTGACAGTAGTCAACACCAAACCAAACAGTCCTGTAAAAATAACGCAGAATACTGAAATCGAAATGAAGGAGAAAGCAGTTTCAGAGCCAGAAAAACAAGTCAGAGTACCAGAAGTAACTTACGAAGACATCGGAGGACTAGATGAAGAAGTACAGAAAGTCAGAGAAATGATCGAACTACCTCTGAAACACCCAGAAGTATTCCAACAGCTCGGAATCGACGCGCCAAGCGGAGTACTGCTTCAAGGACCACCAGGAACAGGAAAGACCCTTCTAGCAAAGGCAGTGGCTAACGAAGCGGATGCACAATTCTTATCGATAGATGGACCGGAGATAATGTCCAAATACTATGGCGAATCTGAGAAACAGTTGCGTGAGAAGTTTGAGGAAGCCCGCGAAGGAGAACCCGCCATCATCTTCATCGACGAGATCGACGCCATTGCACCTAAGAGAGGTGAAGCAGGCGGTGAAGTTGAAAGAAGAGTTGTCGCAACTTTGCTTTCAGAGATGGACGGCCTCGAATCAAGAGAAAATGTGATAGTCATTGCAGCCACTAACCGTGCAGAGGCAATTGACCCAGCACTACGTAGAGGAGGACGATTCGACAGAGAGATTGAGATTGGCGTACCTAATCAGGAAGGAAGAAAAGAGATTCTACAGATTCACACCAGAAACATGCCTCTAACGGACAACGTAGATTTAGATGAGATAGCAGATCTAACACATGGATACGTCGGGGCAGACCTAGAATCGCTTTGCAAGGAAGCCGCCATGTCAGTACTGAGAGAAGTATTACCTGAGATTGACATGGATGAGGAGATTCCTAGTGAAGTACTGGAAAAGCTCCAAGTGGACGAAGATGCAATGCTTGACGGCTTGAGAAATGTTGAGCCAAGCCAGATGAGAGAGGTTATGGTTGAAGTGCCAAAAGTTTCATGGGACGACATCGGGGGCTTGGACGACACCAAAGATAGATTACAGGAAATGGTCGAATGGCCTCAGAAATACCCTGAAAGATTCGAAAACATGGGTATAGAGGTTCCAAAAGGAATCCTGATGTACGGCATGCCAGGAACAGGAAAGACTCTACTCGCAAAAGCCGTCGCCAACGAGGCCAACGCCAACTTCATATCCATCAAAGGGCCAGAGATATTCTCCAAGTATGTTGGAGAATCCGAGGAAGCAGTCAGAGAAGTTTTCAAGAAAGCAAGACAGGTAGCACCATGCGTCCTATTCATCGACGAGATAGACGCCATTGCACCACGTAGAGGAGGCAGAAGCAGCGACTCAGGAGTCGGCGACAGAGTAGTAAACCAGCTACTGACAGAACTGGACGGCATCGAATCTCTGAAAGGCGTAACAGTAATAGCAGCCACTAACAGGCCGGACATGATAGATCCGGCAATCATGAGGCCTGGAAGAGTAGACAGAAACGTCGAAGTGGAGATACCGGATGAGAAGGCGCGCAAGAAAATCTTTGAAGTGCACACTGAGGAAATGCCTCTAGCCGATGACGTCGGTCTCAGTGAACTGGCAGCAGATACAGAAAACTATGTAGGATCAGACATAGAGTCAGTGTGTAGAGAAGCTGGGATAAATGCGTTGAGAGGAGATCCTGATTCGAAAGAAGCAACTATGAAGGACTTTGAACAGGCCATCAAGGAAGTAAATGCGACTGCGACCGATGAAAACAGAGAGATGTACAGGAGAATGGCGCAGAAGATGAACGATATAGACACGGAAGAAGATCAACCTGACTACTACGCCTAACCCCGCAGTTACCCCGCTTCTTTTATTCACTAACTATCACCGGTATAATGTATGACTCATAAATGCGATATTTGTGGCGAGGAGTTCGATTCAGAAAGAGGACTTCACGTCCATCAAGGCCAGAAACACGAAGGAAGATCTGAACATCAAAATCAAGACAATACTCAACAGCAGTCCGGACAACCCGGAATAACGTTTACTACGAAGCAGTTCGGAGTAGCGACATTCGCATTCGGAGTACTGCTCGGATTAGCTCTAGGAGGTCTTGGCGGAGCGACTGCCACAGGAATGATACAAGAGACCACGGAGTCTGCACCCGCACCCAGTCCCTCAGGAAACACTGGAGACACCGGAGATAATGGCGACACAGGAAGTCCAGGAGGGAGCACCGAGACAATTGATATGAGTCAGATAGAGATGGGAGGAGAACCAGTTCTGGGAGAGGAAGATGCTCCTGTTACCATGGTAGTCTATGAAGACTTTGAGTGTCCTTTCTGTAAGAGATTTGAGGAAGGTGCAGTTTCTCAGATTGTCAGTAACTATGTTGACAGCGGCCAAGTCAAGATTGTCTGGAAAGATAGGCCTCTAACTCAGCTCCACCCTTGGGCTAAGCCAGGAGCAGTAGCAATGGAATGCGTCTATAGAGAAGGCGGAAACAACGTATTCTGGAACCTGAAGGATGAGGTCTTCAGTAACCAGAACCAGCTTTCAACAAGCAACGCTCAGTCACAGATCAAGTCTTGGGCTGCAGAGGAAGGAGTTTCAGAGTCAGCAATCCAGAACTGTATTGACAGCGGCGACGCAATGAGTGAAGTTGAGGCAGACAGTACGGAAGGACAGGAACTAGGTGCTTCCGGAACACCAACAAGCTTCGTAAACGGACAAAAACTGGTGGGAGCTCAACCTTATAGCCAGTTTGAAAGCGTTATCGAGGAGGAGCTGAACAACTAGATATGAACCAAAGAATAGCTGAAAACCTCAAGGAAGGAGTTCTAACTCCTTTCGAAAGCTTGAAACTGGGTTCAACCACCTTATTTATTTCCTTTATTTCTTTGATTCTGATGGCTTTTTCAAGTTCTATTATTTACACTTACCAAATGTTTTCATACGGTATCAACTACTGGCTTCCAGCAATTCAGACAAGGCTAGTTGGACTATATATACAAGGAGGCATCTTCAGCCTATCTACATCCATCATTTACTCTCTACTGATAGGAATAACAGTTGTTAACTTTGGAATACAGCTTAAAAACTCCGGCCTGAATCTAAGAAACCTTTCCGGTATCGGCCCCAGCTTTATAGCTGCTGGATGCGCCGGTTGCGGAGTAGGATTGCTCAGTTTAGTTGGATTGACAGGAGCTCTAGCCTTGCTTCCTTTCAATGGTCAGTTTATAAGAATAGGTGGGATGGCCTTACTTGTCTATTTCATAGCTAAAACGGGCAATCCCAGAACCTGCTCTATTCCATCGTAGTTACAATATTCTCCCCGTGATCCACTCCAACTAGAACTGTGTGTTCAGCCTGCGAAACTACAGCAGCTTCTGAATCTCTAAGTATTGGATAATGCTTGATTACGTTGTTCTTTACTAATTTCTTCAGCGACATCTTCTGCCTTGCGTTCATATTCAGCCAGCGAGAACTGAACGGAAGGCCGTGAAATTCTTTTATCTGTTTCAAAAGTTTTCTAGCTTCTCTACCACGAACATTTCCTCCCTGATACAGGTAGATGTTTCCTTTTTTACCTTCCTTTATTTTACCTGAACCTGTGCTTAGGAAAGGCTCTATAGCTACAGCATCGCCCTTCTCAAAGACAGTATTGTTTGAATTCGAGATGTTAGGTATTGATAGGCCTGCATGTTGCTCATATTGCCCTAGAGCGTGACCTGTCAAGTTTCTGACTACAGAGTATTTATCTGGAATCTGGTTCTGAATATGTGTTCCTAACTCGCCTACAGTTACTCCCGGCTCCAAGTAATCCAATGCCTGCTTCAAAACCCTCTCGTTTTCCTCTATTAGTTCAGTATACTTTCCTGAAGGGTTAATCGTAATAGCTGAATCAGCTATGTAGCCGTCACAGTGAACTCCTATATCAACTTTCATCACATCGTTTTCGGCCAACTTCCTATCTTTTTTGAGGCCTGGAGAATAATGAGCTGCCTCCTCATTTACTGATAGATTAACGGGAAAAGCAGGCTGTAAACCTTCATTTCTAACCAGGCTCTCAATTTCCTCAGCTATCTCGAGGAGAGGAGTTCCCGGTTCAGATACTTCTCTTGCCTTATTTCTCGCCTTTTTGAGAACTCTTCCTGCTTCAATATATTTTTCTTTTATTTGCTGATCCATGAAAATATATTATCAGAGAAAACTCAAAAAAGGAATAGGGCAGGGAAGATTATTCTGCTTCCTTTCTAACCGCCTTTGCAATCTCTTTCGCAAGTTCCTTGTCCAGCGTCTCCGGAACTATCTTATCTCTAGAAGGTTCAATGAACCTGCTTATTGCATTCGAGGCAGCAATCTTCATGTCCTCGGTTACATTAGAGGCTCTAGTGTCAAGTAGCGCTCTGAAGATTCCTGGAAAAGCTAGAGAATTATTAACTTGGTTGTCAAAGTCACTTCTTCCTGTCGCAGTGATGAAAGCTCCTGCTTCCTTGGCTTCATCCGGCATTATCTCAGGTTCAGGATTGGCCAAAGCAAAGACTATCGGTTTATCTGCCATGCTCTCGACCATATCCTTCGAGACTATTCCCGGAGCTGAAAGCCCTATAAAAACATCTGAACCTCTGATTGCGTCTGATAGACCTCCTTGTTCTTCAGCGGCGTTAGTCCGCTTTGCTAGATCTGCTTTGTAAGGTTTTTCATCATCTTCACTTAGTATGCCTGAAGAGTCTATAGGCACAATTTTTTCTGCGCCAGCGTTTATCAGGAAGTTTGCTACCGATATTCCAGCTGCACCTGCTCCACTGATCGTTATCCTTGCCTCGCTAAGTTCTTTACCTGCCAGCTCAAGCCCATTCCTCAGTGCCGCACCTACTACAATAGCAGTTCCATGTTGATCATCGTGGAAAACAGGAATATCTAGTTTTTCTTTCAGTTTTTCTTCTACTTTGAAGCATCTCGGCGCTTTAATATCCTCTAAATTAATTGCGCCGAATGTTGGAGCCTCTCTTTCAACGTGTTCAATTATTTCTTCAGCCGAGTCAGCATCTATACATATTGGAAAACCGTCTACACCGCCAAACTTCTTCATCAGGTTGGCCTTGCCCTCCATTACCGGCATAGCGGCCTCCGGCCCATTATCGCCCAGTCCGAGGACTGCTGATCCATCCGAGACTACTGCCACCAGGTTACCCTTTGATGTATACTTGTAGGCGTTCTCTTTATCTTCAGATATTTTTCTGCATGGTTCGGCCACTCCCGGCGTATATACAAGTTCAAGATCTTTTCTATCGTCTATTTCGACGCTTGGTTCTACTGAGATTTTTCCCGGGTTTCTGCCGTGAAGCTCTAGGGCATCTCTATTTTTGGACATGAAGATTAAACGGAAGGCAGATACTGAAAAATCAAATGGTTACAAGTGAACCTTCCAGTAATCATAGAAGATCGGCACTGACTGAACCACGGCCGCGAGAAATGTGAAATACTTCAGTGGAACAAAATAGATTAATGGAATAACGGCCATGTTCACTGCTGCAGCGTACAGATACGTCTTTTCGGAAGGCGGAGGCAGTTTAGACGCAGTATAATAGTAGACTGCGGCTCCAGCAATCAACCACAAAGTGAAGTAGCTGAAAATCAAAAACCGGTTAATCAGAAGATTGTTCAGAACATTCTGGAGCATTATTGCTGCGACTGCCAAGGCCCAGAAATTGAATACTTTATTCGATAAGCCGGAATAAAATTTCTTCAAGGTTATCGTTACAGGAATTACCATCAGAGCCGTCCAACCTGAAAGAACGGTGAAAGGTGTCAGAGGCAGCATATAACCTGTCCATGTGAAAATCCAGCCTAGAAATGTGGTCAATCCCCAGATCAACAGTAGCTTGGATTCTTCTATCTTCATTCAACTACCACTTGGCCTCCAGAGATTAAAGGCTCATGATTGTGGTATCCCCATGTTCCCTGCTGATCGAATGTGAAGCTGTACTCATCACCGGTCTGGCACTGATCAAAAGATCTTTCACCGCTGCTGCAGTGTTCATTGAGAGAGGTGCCCGAATATTCTGTGTGGGTGGGATGTTGATCAGAGGCAATCCACATAGAACCAGAAGCATTATTGACCCATTTAACAGTTTCTCCTTGCTCCACGATAATATTCTCAGGTTCGAACCCGGAATCTGTCAGATAGATAGTATTGTCTTCATTTTCATTTGCCTCAGGAACATTAACCCCCTTAGTCTCATTTTGATCAGAATCCAGCTGCGATACACAACCAGAAGCCGCCATTGTAAAGAACATCAATACAATTATCAGTTTGTTCATAAAAACTGATTCTATATCAGCTATAATAAACATTTCCTGAACTAGTTTGTTAATCAAAGAGTAAAGTGAGAATCCTTACCTTTTGCTATAATGTACTTAATTTCCTTCAAAGTCTATCTCAATATCCGCCACGTAAGCTGTCTCTCCTTTCACGATTAGAGGATTAATATCTATCTCTTCTATCTCATTGTGACTCATTGCCAGTTCTCCAAGTTGAATTATAGCCTGCTCCACAGCCTCCATATGGTTTTCTTCGCCACGCACTCCTTCAAACAGGTCGGAGCTCTGCAGTTCTTCTATCATCTGTTCTGCTTCTTCTTCGGAGACAGGAGCAATACCAAAAGTGATATCATGGAGTGCTTCTATGTAAATTCCTCCTAGTCCGACGAGTATCACTGGGCCGAACTGTGGATCGCGTTTCATTCCGAGTGCTACTTCCAGGCCCTCGATTTGTTCCTGTACTACTACTCCATTGATCTCTGCGTCCGGTCTTTCCCTATAAACATTGTCTATTATGTCGTTGAATTCTCTCTTGACTTCTTCCCTATTTTGCAGACCTGTCTTGACTGCGTTTAACTCTGTTTTATGAGAAATTCCGGGCGAGTCTACCTTCATTACGGCCGGCATTCCGACGTTTACAGCTGCTTTCTGTGCCTCTTTGACTGCTTTCGCCTCCTTGGTTAAAGGCATCTCAAATCCGTGGGCATCCAGCAACTTATGGCCATCCATGTAACCCGAGTAGTCATTCAGCGCTTCCTGCGCCTTCTCTTCATCGATTTTGACATCAACATATTGTCTGTCCGTTTCAAGAAACTCTCTGTACTTCTCCATAGCCTTCAGCGTCTTGACAGCGTCTACTGGATCCTCGAACTCCGGAATATTTTCCTCTTCAAGTATCTCTATTCCTTTCTGAACGTCTTTCTCCCCCATGAAAGAAGCAAAGACTGGTTCGTCAGTTCCTTTCTCGGCTCTCGCAATAGTCCTAGCCGTCTTCTCTATCTCAGTATTTGCTTGAGGTGTCAGTAGAACGAGTACAGCATCTACATTATCGTCTTCAAGTATCGTATTCAGAGCTTTCCTGTACCTCTCGTGTCCCGCATCACCTATTACATCCAGCGGATTTTGTGGAGTCGATTCATCCGGCATCTCATCCTCCAGCCGACTCTTGGTTTCGGAAGAAAACTCTGCTAAATCTAGGCCTTTCTGAGATATTTCATCGGCAGTAATTACTCCAGGGCCTCCAGCGTTTGTAACTATAGCGATTCTCTCTCCTTCAGGCAGAGGCTGGTATGAAAAAGCTCTCCCATAATCCAGTAACTCTCTATTGGACTCTGCTTCAATTATACCTGCTTTCCTGAAAGCTGCCTGATAGGCTTGGTAGCTTCCGGCGATGCTTCCTGTATGTGATGATGCTGCATCACCTCCTTCACTAGTCCTTCCGGATTTAACCATTACAATCGGCTTCTCCCGAGAACTCTTTTCCGCTTCCCACATAAACTCTCTGCCGTTCTCTATTCCCTCAGTGTAGGATATTATGGCTTCTGTATTATCTTTTCTCCACTTCTGCAGGAAGTCAACTTCATTTAACATCGATTTGTTGCCTAGAGAAACAAAATGTCTGAAGCCAATATGCTCTGCCTTAGCATAGTCAAGTATCGCCGTGCAGAAGGCTCCACTCTGACTCATAAATGAAATCTCTCCTTGCTCCGGCATTTTTGAGGCAAAGCTCGCGTTCATGGAGTTTTCAGTATTGATTAGACCGAGAACGTTAGGGCCTAGAAGATCGATCTCGTAGCCTTCTGCTATATCGAGTACTTCTTCCTCAAGTTTGCTGTTTCCTGTCTCTGAGAAACCTGCCGATACAATGATTGCGGCATCGACTTCCTTCTCTCCGGCTTCATTCAACACATCTGGAACTATTTTGGCCGGTACCGCAACTACGATTAGTTCAGTGCCATCAGGGATGTGGTTATTGGCCTCTTTACCATCTATCTTGTCAGCGTGAGGATTTACCGGGTAGACTTCGCCTTCAAACCCATGTAAAAGATTCTCAAATATTTCATGACCAGTTTTTCCTTCTTCTCTCGACGCTCCGACCACCACTACTTTCTCCGGTTTGAACAGTTTTTCTAGAGTCACATTTAAGTTTGGCTAAAGCTAGTTATTTAGGTTGTTGAGTTCACCGTAAAGTCACAATCTATGATCTGATTGCCTTTACTATCATTCTGTCAGCGTCGTGATCATACGGATCTTGTTCTAGGTTACCGTGGAATTCTATTTCTGAAAATCCTGTTTTTTCAAGGAGTTTCCGAAGCTCTTGAGCTGAGTAGAGGGTTTGTTGCCACGTAAACTCCACGACTTCTCCTTCTTCAACTTTTACCCAGGTATTTTCAATTTTACTCCAGTTTCCTTTTATTTCATGATCTTGAAGCAGAAGAGACCCTTCTTCTCTGCTCCAATGAGTGTCGAAGTCATTCATTGCAGATTTTTCTTTTCCAAAAATATCCATTAGAAGCACTCCTCCTTGTTTAAGCGAAGCGTAAATATTTTCTAACATCAGGAAGTCTTCCTCCTGATCTTCAAAGTAACCAAAGGAGTTCCACCAATTAACTACTACATTAAATTTATTTTCTCGCTTGAAGTCTTTCATATCTTGATTAACAATTTCCGCATCTTCTACCCTCTCTTTAGCATCTTCAGCATAGTTTTGAGTTTTCTCCACTCCGACAACTTTGAAACCTTTCTTTTCAAACACAGATGTGTGTCTGCCTATGCCACACGGCATATCAAGCACTTTGGAACCAGGCTCTAAATCTCCCAGCTGTATTATCTTCTCAACTTCCTCCTCGGCATCCCCAATTTTTTCATCAGAGAATAAGACATCCTTAGATACCAACCAGAATTGCTCTTCAGTAAGTTTTCTTCCCATAAACAACCCTTCACCATATTCGAACTTATATTTCACTCTATAGTTGCAAACAATTCTTTATATGCAAGCTTTGTGCTTTCTCAAACACAATGCGCAAGGAAGTATACAACAGTTCTATCCAGCGGATCGAAGTAATGGGTACTGACGATGACGAAGACTTTCCTTGGGTAGAAGAAGACGAATACAGAGAACTATACAAGCAGATGATGATAGCTCGAAAATTTGACGAGAAAGCCTTCTCTCTGCAAAGAAGAGGAGATATTTCAACTTATGCACCTCATAAAGGCCAAGAGGCAGCTCAGATCGGTGCGATGTTTGCACTGGAAGAAGAGGATTGGATGGTGCCTTCTTTCCGTGAAACCGCCGCTTTCATAGCGAGAGGTGCTCCTCTTGACAAGATATTTCAGAGATGGATGGGAGATGCAAACGGGCAGAAAGGACTTAACGAACTAAATACTCTGCCAGTCGCAATACCCGTAGGCACACAAAACCAGCATCTAGCGGGTATAGGCATGGCAATGGAGAAAAAAGGTGATGAAAACGCTGTGCTGGGATTCACTGGCGACGGAAGCACTTCGCAAGGAGATTTCCACGAGGCAATGAACTTTGCAGGGGTTTTCGATGCGCATTCTATCTTCTTTGTGCAGAACAACCAGTATGCGATTTCAATGCCTATAGAGAAACAGACAAAGTCCGAGACAATTGCCCAGAAAGCCTTTGCACATGGAATAGATGGAATACAAGTCGACGGAAACGATATACTAGCAGTCATTAAAGCAGTAGAGGAAGCACTTGAAAAAGCGCGGAATGGCAAGCCAGTACTTATCGAGGCCGAAACCTATCGCCTCGAGGACCACACTACTTCAGACGACTCTACACGTTACAGAGATGAGGAAGAGGTCGAGGAATGGAAGGAAAAGGATCCATTGAAGCGTTTCAGAGATTACCTCAAGGAAAACGGCATCTGGACTGATGAGCTCGGTAACTTTGAGGAAGAAGCCGAGGAAAAGGTAGATAAGGCGGCAGAGAAAGCCATGAATGCAGAAGATCCAGGCTTTGACGAGTTATTTGATTATGTCTACGAGGAAATGCCCAAAATATTACAAAAGGAAAAAGAAGAACTCAGAAAAGAGGTGACACAGTAAAATGTACGAAAATCGTAGATTTTCTGAATCAGCCAAAAACAAGGGCGTGGTTTTCTAATGGGAGAGAAGATGAACATCGTTGAGGCAGTCAATGCAGCTATACACGATGAGATGGAAGAAGATGAAGATGTTGTAGCTTACGGCGAGGATGTCGGCGAGGATGGCGGAGTCTTCCGTGCTACAAAAGGATTACAGGAGGAGTTCAGCGAGGACAGGTGTTTCTCAAGTCCATTGGCGGAGTCCGGTATCGTCGGGACCGGTATAGGTATGAGCCTGTATGGTTTCAGGCCAGTAGTTGAAATGCAGTTCTCAGGCTTTGGCTATCTTGCATTCCACCAAATAAAAGAGCATGCAGCACGGTTCAGAATCAGGAGTCGTGGAGACTACACAGTACCTATGACAATCAGGATGCCTTATGGCGGAGGCATCAGCGCACTGGAACATCATCAGGAAAGCCCAGAAGCTTATTATTCTCATGCTGAAGGCCTTCACGTCGTGATGCCAAGTACTCCTCAAGATACATACTCTCTTTTAAGAAAATCAATACAGCTAGACGATCCTGTAGTATTCCTAGAGCCTAAAAAGACTTATAGAGCCTTTAAGCAGGAAGTAGATAGAGAAAAAGAAGTAGAGCTGGAAGCGTCACGTATTGTGCAGGAAGGGAACGACGTAACGCTGATAGCATGGGGTGCGATGATCCCGGTTGCTGAGGACGCAGCAGACGAAATCAATGCATCAGTAGAGATAATAGATCCAAGAACAATCTATCCAACCGACTTCGACACCATGATAGAGTCAGTTGAGAAAACTGGTAGAGCCATGGTTTTGCATGAAGCACCTAAATCAGCCGGTTTCGGAGCTGAGATTGCCACGAGAATACAGGAAAACGCAATTCTCAACATGAAAGCACCTGTAGAAAGAGTTACAGCACCCGACATACCTTACCCGCTCTACACACTAGAAGATTTTTACATGCCTAACAAAGAGAAGGCTGTCAATGGACTTAAAAGAGCTCTGCAGTTCTAAGTGGTTTTTATGAACATAAAGAAAACTTTGAAAGAAATTTTGTTCTCAAATTCGAAAAGAATTTTTTTACAGTTCTTGACTTCCACAATTTTAGGGTTAGTATTTGGCGTCATCGGGATACCATTCAAAATCTATACATTGGGAATATCTTGTATGGCAACTTTTTGTCCTGAAGCACAACCAGCCCAATTATTAGAGGCCAATCTCGCAGCAAATATAGTAATTTGGTATCTGGTCAATGGGATTTTATATAGAGCTTACAAGAGGTGGAGAAGTTGAAATTTGAATTCCCTGACACCGGTGAAGGAGTAACAGAAGGAAAGTTCCTCGAATGGAAGATAAAAGAAGGAGAAAAAATAGAAGAAGACCAGGTCGTTGGGGAGGCTGAAACAGATAAGGCGGTGGTTGAGATTCCTGCGCCGGCAGATGGCACTGTAGAAAGTCTGATGGTTTCTCCAGGTGATACAGTAGAGGTAGGCGAAGCGATTATGAATCTAGAACCCGAAAACACTTCAAAAGAAGTTGAAGAGAGTTCTGCGATCGGAAAAGACTCTGAAACTGAATCAGTAAACGAAGAAACAGAGAAGGATAAGAAAGGTACAGAAAATCAAGTCGAAGAGGATATTACTGAATCAGAAGGAGAAGTTTTAGCCCTTCCTAAAGTCAGAAAGCTGGCTGAGGAGAAGGAGGTAAATCTGGCCTCTATCAAGACAGGAAAGAGAATTACAAAGGAAGAAGTGCTGGAGGCGGCCGGAGAAGCAAAGAATACAAAAACAGTAGAGGAAAGCAAGACTGCAAAGACCGAAGATAAGAAACAGAGGGAACAAGAAGAGACGAAAAGCTCCATTAACGCGAACAAAGATATTGAAGCCACTCCTGCTGTTAGAAAACTTGCTAGAGAAAAGGGGATAGACATTGGAGGGTTTGAAGGCTCAGGTAGAGGCGGCAAAATTACGCGAGAAGACGTACTAAACTTTGAAGAGGGAGGAAGAGAGGAAAATGTAGAGAAGAAATCTACAAAAGAGAAATCACAGAGTTCAGTCGAAGAAAAAAAGCTTTCCAGGCTTGAAGAAAATGTTGCTAGAAAGATGGAAGAGTCTAAGTTTTCTGCTCCACATGTTACACATATTGAGAAGGCCGATATTACTGAGCTAGTCGAGATTCGTGAGAAAGCTGCCGGCGACGTTGATGCACATCTCACTTACCTGCCTTTCATCATGAAAGCCTGTGTACTGGCTGCAAAGGAGCATCCGAGAGCCAATGCCCACTTTGATGGAGAAAACATGGAAATAGATGTCAAAGAAACCTATAATTTCAACATTGCAGTTGATACTGAAAAAGGATTGCTTGTCCCGAGGATAGATAACGTAGACGAAAAGAACCTTCTGGAAATCGCAAAGGATTTAGGCGATACAGTTGAGAGAGCACAGAATGGAACAGTCTCCACCGAAGAGATGCAGCCCGGAAGCTTCTCAATAACAAATATTGGAGTAATCGGCGGAGAAGCCTTCACACCAATAATAAATCCTCCTCAAACATGTATACTAGGAATAGGTAAAATACAGGAGACTGCAGAAATTGTAAATAGTGAGGTAAAACCAAGGACGACTGTGAAGCTTTCATTTAGTTATGATCATCGTGTCTTGGATGGCGCGACTGCTGCAAGATTTGTAAATGAGGTTGTAGAAAATCTTGAGAAGCCTGAAGAGATGATGGTGGAGATTTGATGGTTGTAGGCGACATAGCAACAGGCACCGATCTACTGGTTATTGGCGGAGGACCTGCCGGATATTCAGCAGCTATAAGAGGTGCTCAGAAAGGATTAGATGTTACACTAGTTGAGAAGAACGAGATAGGAGGCACATGTTTAAACAGAGGTTGTATTCCTGCAAAAGCCTTGATACATGCCGCAAAGTACCAGAACGATTTGCAACACTGGGAGGAAATCGGCATACATACCGAGAATCTGGATGTAGAGTTTTCAGAAGTGCAGGAGTGGAAGAGCGGTATCGTGGACAGGCTTACTACAGGAGTAGAAGCGATGCTGGACAAGAACGGAGTAAACGTCATAGAAGGCCAGGCCACCTTTGAATCATCTAACACTGTTAGAGTGGAGGAGGAGCACAACGCGGAGAAGGTAGAGTTTGAAAACGCTATAATTGCAACAGGAAGCACACCCTTAGAGATACCTGGACTAGAGTTCGAAAAAGACAAAGTAATATCATCAAAAGAACTTTTAGAGCTAGAAGAAGTACCTGAAGAGATAGTAGTTGTGGGAGGTGGCTACATCGGTATGGAGGCCGTTACTAAGTTCTGCAAGTTCGGTGCAAACGTAAAGGTGGTGGAGGCAAGAGACAGAGTACTTCAGAACTTCGATGAAGACATAGTAGATGAGATACAGGAAACTTCAGCCTGTTACAATGACGAAATATACGAGAGCCACATGGCAAAGGATGTAGAGTATAGAGATGATAAAGCTGTGCTATTGGCCGAACATGAAGACAAAGAAGTTGAAATCGAAGGAGATATTATACTTGTTGCGGCTGGAAGAACAGCAGAAGACAACTTGGAAAACCTGGGACTAGAGAACACAGATGTAGAAGTTGAAGAAGGTTTCGTGAAGCACGACAACCGAATGAAGAGTGAAGACGATAATATCTTGGTAGTTGGTGACGCTGCAGGACAACCTATGCTCGCCCATAAAGGCTACAGAGAAGGTAAAGTAGCTGGAGAGGTCGCAGCAGGAGAACCAGCAGCATTCGACAATCAGTACATCCCAAAGGTCATCTACACAGATCCCGAGGTTGCCGTTGTAGGCATGGACGAAGAAGAGGCCAGAGAAAAGTATGAGAATATCAAGGTAGGCCAGTTTGATTTATCAGCTTCTGGCAGAGCACTAACCACAAACCACGAAAAAGGTTTTGTCAAGGTCTTTGCATCCCCTGAAAACAAGATTCTAGGAGTTCAGATAGTAGGGCCGAGAGCCTCCGACACAATCGCTGAAGCAACCCTGGCTCTAGAGATGCAGGCCTATCTAGAGGATATAGCCGGTACTATACACGCTCACCCTACCTTCCCAGAGGTTTTATCCGAGGCATGTGAGGACGCCATGGATGAGTGCGTACACCGATAGCAAGCCGTAAATTAAGGTGAGAGTTTTAAACTGTAGCACTCTCTTTAATAGTTATGAGCATGGAAGAATGTGATTTTTGTGGTGAAGAGTTCGAAGGAGGTCAAGACCTTCACATCCACTGGATGGAAGAACACGAAGAAGAACTTAACTCTCACCAGAAAGAAAAGGCTAAGAAGGCCAAAAGAGAAAGAGAGGAGAGAAAACAGATCAAAAAAGAACAGAGGAAAAAATATCTTTTCCAAGGAGTAGGCGCAGCAGTTTTACTAGCTACAGCAGCATTGATGATACCTCAGCTAATTCCAAGCGGAGGAGGAACTTCTGACATTAAATTGGAAGGAGAACCCGTTATAGGAGATGAAAACGCCTCCGTGACTGTGGTAGAATATGGAGACTTTGAGTGTCCTGCTTGCAGACAGTTCAAACAGTCAACATATGAACAGATGAAGTCCGAATACATCGACACAGGACAGGTCAAATTTGTCTGGAAAGACTATCCTCTAGAACAGATTCATCCATGGGCCAGAACGGCTGCAGATACAGCAGAATGTACCTACAGACAGAATGAGTCAGCGTTCTGGGAAGTCAACAATCAGATATTCAACAATCAAGGTGCAATAGATGTAGGAAACACCGAAGAAACGATAATCGGCTACGCAACAGAAGCAGGAGTAAACGAGGAAGAATTGAGAAGCTGTATAGAAAATGAAAATCCGGGAGACGAAGTTACACAGGATATCAACGAGGGAAGAGCCAACAGCGTAACCGGAACACCAACAATCTTCGTGAACGGAGAGAAACTTGACAGCTTCGACTACGCAACAGTAAGCCAGGCAATCGAGGAAGAGCTTAACTAAATGAAGTCAACGGCAAAGTAGGCAGACCTGACTGCTATATAGAGCGCAAAGAGCGCCACCAGAGTTAATCCTCCTTTGGCTGTCAGCACCCCATTCTCCATTTTATTTGTTCTTTCTGAAATGCCTGTAAATCCTATCTTATCAAGGACTAAGCCAATAGAAAATCCTATTCTCTTTTTATTCCAGAGATACACTACCAGTACTGCCGCAGTTACTATCTGGAACGGAAGATCCCAGAGGACCAAGGGTTCCGGCACGCGATACGTTGAGATTAAAGCTCCTATTCCAACACCTAGTAGAGGATTTGTTATGTTACTGCCTATAAGAGTGCCAAGAGATATTCCTTCGGCTTCCTTTCTCATCCCAGTTAATGCAGTTGTAAGTTCAGGCATTGCTGAGACCAATCCAACCATTGCAACACCAATCATTGAACCAGAGAAACCTGTTGAGACTATAATTTTTTCCACTATTCCAAGAAAAACATCAGAAAAGTATACAAGCAATATCATAGCTAAGAATCCGACTAGGATGTCCTTCCTAGGATTTTCTGAGGATTTGCCTACATCTTCCTTTAGAGAATCTTTTCTGTTTCGATAGAGGTAGTACATGTAGAAAATGGAGGCCGATATCAGGATAAAACCGTTCAATCTTGAAAGGCCTCTATTCCATGCCAGTAAGAGAAGTAATACGTGAGCTCCAATCATCGGCAGGTAATCTCTCTCGATAAAGTAGTGAGTAAACTCCATCTCCTTCTTACCGGCCAAAAAAGAAGACAGGAATACGACACTGCCCATAACCAAGGTCTACTGTACCACATCAGAACCAATATTCATTCCTAGAACAGTTCCCGAGACCTCTTCAACTACAGAAACATCCGCAAGTATATTCAGCGAACCTACGACACGAAGGGATATCTCAGGAAGAGAAGTACCTAAAGATATAACAGTCATAGCAATCACAACCTCGGAAACACCATAGTAATGAGCCAGGCCACTTGCTTTGTCAACGACCTTTTTCTGCATCCAGTATAATCATAGCTACAGATACTAGAGCCAAGAAAGCCTGAACAATCACGCTTATACAGGAAAGTCTTTTCAAATAGTCGAATAAAAAGCACTAGTTGAACCTTCCTAAACCGCTCTGCCTTCCCTTGCCCTGCAACTGGCCATCAGTATAACCAAAGACTTTCAAAACCCTCAGAGAAACCGGTATAATCTGGTTCTCAATATAGTATTCAGCATCATAGTCCTCAGCATACTTAGTTAACTCAGCTCGGGAGGAGATATTGCCAGAACCTCTTGTAATAACATAGCTGATGGTTGTTTCTGCCTCAATATCGTCGCCTCTCTCCTTCGCCTTCTTTACCGCTTCAACATGTGGCGCAGTAGAATCGTACTCCTCTGGCGGCTTGGTTAAAGTAGTATATATACGAAGCTCCTCTGGAGGAACCTCACCGTTCTTAAGGCGCTCAATAACATCCTTGACAAGCTCAGCCGCTTCCTCAACCTCCTCATTCAAAACTTTCTCTAAAACCTTCTTCTGAGTCTCTTTGGCGATAGGACTCCAGTCTCTCCTTACCTGTTCAAAACCAGTTATCTTCATTGAACCATCAGGAGAAAGCAGCGCATACTTCTTCTTTGCTCCTTCTCCAGAATCAGTGGAAGTAAAGAAGCCTCTTTTGAAGAAGCCTTCGAA
Source organism: uncultured archaeon (assembly GCA_964604885.1). Lineage (GTDB taxonomy): Archaea > Nanohalarchaeota > Nanosalinia > Nanosalinales > Nanosalinaceae > Nanohalobium. The sequence continues at coordinate 81,509 of CAZSAB010000001.1, read as the reverse complement.
CTCCAGCTCCATAAATTTTGGTAATTTTTCATTGACCTCGGCTAGGAATTCATCCATTTCTTCTTGCAGGTTTTCTTTCTGGATGAATAAACTATCAGTATCTCCATAGACAACTTCATAGCCTTTCTCCTCAGCTTTCTTTATTGTTTCTTGTATATATTCTCTTCCAAGATATGTTGTGGCCTCAGCACATTCTCTTGAGTACCAACGCGCCCCATTATAGCCTAAATAGCCATAGAAGGAGTTAGCTAATGTTTTTCTAGCTTTTTGGCTGTTATCAAGAGATTTGTATTCTATAGATTCTTTTTCAACTTTTTGCATTTCTTCTTTTATTTGAGAGCGGTTTCTAATCAAGCTTTCAACCAGTTCAGGGAAGAATCCCTGGAAGTCTTGACAGAAGCTATAGTTGAATTCTTCTAATTCGAACTTGTCAACACACTCTTCTACGTTTAAACTGTCTGGAGAGATGTTGTGTGCAACCATTACTGTAGGATAAAGACTATTATGTACAAGTATAGGCATTTCACCCGCGAAAAAGTTTTGGTTTCCTTCTACAGATAAATCATAGAGCGTCTGATTAGAATCTATTTTTTCCTTCTTTTTTATTCTTTCTAGGCCTTGTTCACCATCAAAGAATGCTAGTTTTGGGCTTTCTTTTTCTATGTTCGAAAATACTTTAGATTTTGAAATTCTCGGGCCTCTATGTGATCTTTTGAGTTTTTGATTTATTGATTCTTCTGCGTATTCTCTTGGAATTAGGTCTAAGGGGTGTCTTTCTCTATCACCAGAATACTCCTCCCAGCTTTCAGCCTTACTCAAGACTCTTAAATCATATAGTCCTTCTCTACTTACTCTGAGTGCTGTTTGGTGTATACCTATAGTTAAAAGGAGGTTTTGTAAATCTGTCGCCAGATTTTTTGATGAAGTAGTATATTTGAAGCTTTTTTCGCTTTCAGAGCCATCTCCCGCTACCATACCTTCTATTAGAGACTTTTTTTGATTCTCAGAAAGTTGGAATATTTCATCAGAGATTTTCTTATTTTCAGAAGTTCTACCGAAAAGTGTGGAAAATAATTTGGGCAGTATTCCTCCCGCGATTCTGACTTCTTGGTCTCCCTCTTCATCTACGAATTCGGGATTAATGGCTTCAAAGCCCGATTTAAGCCCTTCTATTAATTTCTGGTTTGTGTTTGAGAAGTGAGCCCTCGAAAAGGTTTTATCTGTCCAGCCTTCTGCTATGAACATTCCCATACCCCAACAAACCTCTTCGCTCGGCTTCCACTTGAGCGGCATTTTTCTGTTCCAATAAGCATTATCTATCTTGAGGAAACCTTTGTGCCACATCTTCTCTGTAAGCCACTCTGGCTCTATTTGATCGATAGACGAATATAGATAGCATCCTTCCTTGAAGTAAGATTGAGTAAGATTATTCAAGAGTTTGAGATATTTTTCGCCCTTTTCTGTTAGCTCTACATTACTTATAGTATAATTCAGCAGCGATTCTTTATCCATATCTCTTATGTTTCTCATAACTGTCTCTGGATGCCTATCAACCTCTTTCTTTATTTCTGCCAACTCCTGCTCTTCACTAATCTTTTTGAGGATTTGGTGCCAGGTTTCTTTGCTTTCATTCTGAGGGAAAACTTCTCTAGGGATAAATATTCTAAGATTCTTAGTAGGAATTTCTGTAGATTTTAACAACTCCAGCAGATTCAAATCCTGTTTCTCTGGCTTTAAATCTAGTTTTTTGGGAGAAATCAGGTAGTCATCCTCTTTTATGTCTTCTGCATCTCTGACACACGGCACGCCCTCATCATTCAATATATAAACACTGTGATTAGGTGTAAGAGTGATAGTTTTTCCTGTCTCAGTCTTAAACTTGTGAAGTCGATCAAAGTTGTTCTCATGAGAAACTACCTTTTTCAGATACCTCCACTCTACCTGCATAGTATCGGTATTAAAGCTCAGAGTCTGCCAGTCTGAAGCATCTTCAATCTCATTTTCCAAGTTTCCAATATCCTTCCTTACAAAGTCTTCATCTGGATTCTTGAGATAGACGGGTTCGTGTGGGGGTAGAGACTTGAAGTCAAAGAGACCCAGACCCTTGTAAAGTCCTGCCTCAGGAGTGTACACGAAACCGCCTGAGTAATCCCCTTGGTTTTGTCTCTTTCTTCTGTCGCTTCTGGTAGGCCTATTAGGTGAGATCATGTTTCTCTCGTGTGCTTCCCTGAGAAGGTAGTTTTCAGTCAACTGCCCATAAGTCAAGCGGCAGGTGTCAAATGGAGTCAGTCCTGTTATTCTGGAGAGCTCCAACATCTGAGGTACTATTTCTTGTGCTAGTTGATATGCGAGTTTGGCGTCTTTGAGTGCGTAGTCGGCGAATTCTTCCAAGTTTTTCTTTTCTTCCCAGGCTTTCTTCATCTCTTCCCAGTTCATTTCGTCTTTCTCTCTGCCTAGCATTTCCTGGGCAACAGAATCAAGGTCTAAGGTTTCAGAGTCGATTCCAGGTGCTAGTATATGTTCAATGAATGGGTATAGATCTAGATGCATTCTTCCTTTGAGCCTGGCTCCGGAGAACCTTCCTCTTCTCCTGAACTTCATTCTCTCGCCATCCCTGCCCAGAGAAAGTTCAATATTGTGTTCTTCACATCTTTCTCTCAACTTCTGAAAGTCGTATTCATCAGTATTGTATCCTGAAACTATGTCTGCGTCTTTTTGCTGTATTATCTGGATAAATCTTTCAAGCAATTTTTTCTCTGATTCTACGTATTCAGCAAAATCCTTTCCAATTTTTTTGGTTGTCAGGAGTTTTCCGTAGTTTTCAGAGGCGATTGAGGCCATTATAACTTCCCCTTCGTAAACCTCTAGATCAAAAGCAAGTTCATTCAACTCTATATTTCCCTCACTTTTCTCTACCGATCCTAACTCAATCTGAAGGTCGAAGTCATCGTTTACCTCTTCCTCCCCCTTTATTTCTATAGTTTCCATCGGCCGGAATCCTTTATCTATCAGGTATCGCTTGTAGAATGGTATATCATATTCCCGACATTCAGAGACTTCAGGCATTTCGTAGACTTGCTTCTCTATCTTTGGAACGTTAGGCGGGATCGTGGTGTAAACTTTGAGCGCTTCAACTGTCTCGTTCTCATCCTTTTTCTCTACTTTTTCAATCTTCGTTATCGGCAGATCTTCCCCGTTTTTATCAGTGAATTGTTCAGACTTAAGCTTCTCCTCTAAATCATCTAGACCGGTCACTGGAATTGCGTAGAAGTAGGGGCTGAAATCTCTGTCTACGGCCAGTAAGTTCTCTCCCTTGGAGGTTTTGCAGTATAGTCTCACCTCTGGCTGCTCCCGTTCTATGCTGTAGTCAGCGTCGATCACCTTTACCTTTCTTTTCACAGGGAAGAGTTATGGGTGAAAGTTTTTGAGTTCGGGTGAAGATCTCAGGGGTAATATGTTCAGGTTTTCTTTCTAATCCATCAAAACTTTATTCGAGTATTTTTACCGGTTTCTTATTTGGATTGAGTTGCGTAAACGTCAAAACGTTTTTATAGGAGTCCAAGACATAAATTTGTTATAGAAAGCGTAATGCTTCAACCACGGAGGTGACAATTACAATGGCAGAACTACCACTAGCACCTGTAAAGCGCATCATCAAACAGTCAGGAGCTTCAAGAGTTTCTGAAGATGCAGTCAGAGAACTCAGAGATGAGCTGGAGAGACATGCAAAGGAAAGAGCAAGAGAATCCAAACAGCTCGCTGAGCACGCTGACAGGAAGACAGTACAGGCAGACGACGTCAGAGCATCCCGATAACTTGATCGGGAACTCAATTTTTAACTCCTTCTTTACCTTATTTTCTTACAAAGTGAACAACTCTTGAGGATCGAAAACAGTTTTATACCAGCGCCCGGAATAGGGGAAAAGACCGAACAAAAACTCTGGAAGCAGGGATACACTCACTGGGAGGACCTAGAGGACGGAAATCCCGGTGTAAGAAACGAGGAGAACGTCCAGCAGTTCATCGAGAAAGCAAGGAAGAATCTGGAAGTAGGGAATGAGAAGTTTTTTGGCACAAAAATGCCTAATAAAAGTCTATGGCGGAGCTACAAGAATTTCAAGGATTCTGTCTGCTTCTTCGATATTGAAACTACAGGTCTTGACAAGGAGAGAAACAAGGTCACAACCATAGCAATGTATAGAGGTGGTGAGACCAAGACATTCGTCAGGGGTGAAAACTTGACGAAGAAAAACCTTCAGAAAGAGTTCTTTGAATCTTCTCTGCTTGTTTCATTTAACGGAAAACGCTTTGATCAGCCTTTTCTTGAGCACAGCTTCAACTTGAATATTGAGAACCCTCACATTGATCTGATGCACCTCTTTAAGAGGCTGGGATACTCGGGAGGACTGAAGCAGGTTGAAAAAGACCTCGGAGTAGAGAGAGAACTGGAAGACATAGACGGAAGAGAAGCAGTAAAACTCTGGAAAAAATATGAAGAGACGGGCGACAGAGAACATCTAGACAAACTTCTGAAGTATAATAGATACGACACGGAAAATCTTCAGGAACTTCTTGAAATTGCTCATAAAAGGTTGAGAGGCCAGATTTTCGAGCCTCATATTGAGTAAAGAAAAGTTTTTAAGTGTAGCCTGGCAAACCAATATTGAAAGATAATGGCCTTGGTACAAAATACAAACTACACTGGAAACATGTGGATGGCTCCGGTGAGATGCACCTATAACCACAGGGCCAAGGCTAAATTCTCCATTATTAATTATCAGGCAGAGTAAAGTGGGATGAAGTCTTGGCTTGAATACCAAGCCAACGACCGACCGCGAAATAACTAAAATTACATAGCGAGGCCACAGTTCCTCTATCTCTGCAAGACAACAGGAAGGAGTTACTCCTTCTGGAAAAGAGGTTCTGAATGGCTTCCGGGAGCAGGTTTTGCTTGAAGAGGTGAAACATGTTCCACGGCATTCTTACGACTTACCGCTGACATAAATCAGTTCAAAGATTTAACAGGTGAAAAACACAATGGATGCGAACACACGCGACTTTGAAGCCGAGCTTGAAGCACTGCAAGAAGAAGAAGTCTTGACACATACACCAAGAGTTCAAGCTGATACCGAAGTCTTCTCAGCCACGGCTCTCTAAGAAGGGTTCAGTCCTGGAAAGCGGCTGATTCGAAGGCTGCCCAACCGTTAGCCATAGAATCCAGTATCGAAGTGAAAGATTTAGCTGGTTTGACTACTTTTCGCCTTCCTTGAGAGCCCTCTCTCTGACTTCGATACTCAAGATATTCATACTTGATCACACCTAGTCGCCTGAGCTTAGGTAAAATATTGTTTTTTAGGTTGGACTTTCCTTTTTCATGGCCCCATTCGTCGAAGGCGTTCAGTTTTTCCGAATCTATTTCACCCTCCTCCTTTAATTCTCTAAGAAATATCTTGGCATACTTGTTTCTCTTAGGACTCTGCTCCTCAGGAAAAAATAGGTCTACCATTTTCTCCCAGTTCCACGCCCTGTCCGATTTTTTGTACTTCTGCTCATCTTCAGGGATAGCCAAGGAATGCTTTGTCACGATCGTCGAGGTTTTCCTCGCTGTTTCATCAACAAAAGGATGCTGGTCATCAGACATAAACCATCTTAACAAAGAAGGTATATTAAAACTATCACTATTTCTTGAAAAAGCCCATAAAAACAAAATTCCGTAGAACAGGGCTCGATTATTATATTGGTGACATCAAGTATCGATGAAAATAAGGCAAAATGAAGCACTCAAGCGAGACTTGAACCAATTTAAAATTCGGCCGTCACAGAAAATCCATGAGTTATGAAGAACTCTCCCGAGAACAGCTAGAAGAAGCACTTCAAGAAATGGAACAAGAACTCACAGAAGCTGAAGAAAAAGGAGAAGAGTGGAGGAAAAAAGCCAAAAAGATCAAAGCCGACTTCGAAAACTACAAGAAAAAACAGGACGAACGAAAAGAGAAGTGGCAGCGCCATGCAGAAGAAAAACTGGCCGAAGACATGATAAAGATCATGGACAACTTGGAAAGAGCTATTATTTCCGCAGAAGAAGAAAACACCGTAGTTAAAGGTGTTAAAATAGTGTCAGACCAGCTCTACGAAGAACTAGAAAAAAGAGGCCTAGAAAGAATAGACGCAGAAGGAGAAGAGTTCGACCCGAACCTTCACAAAGCAGTAGACACAAAAGAACACGACGAACACAGAAAAGTACTGGAACAGAAAAGGAAGGGCTACATGTTTGACCAAAAAGTCCTCAGAGAAGCAGAAGTAGTAGTTGGCGAAAATTCTGAAGAAAATTAGCTAATTTCTAATACATGAACTCAAAATTCAAAGTAAAAAAGACAAAAAGCGGCAAATCTTTATTTGCTGTAGAGAAAATTGATAGAGACGAGTTAATACTGAAATTTGAAGAAAATTTCAAATCTAATTCTACAAAAGATTCTTTACAGATAGAAGAATCCAAACATCAGTACAGTAAGGACGAAGAAGCTGCTGAAAACTTTATAGACCACTCCTGTGTCCCCAATGGATACATAGACTTCTCAGACCTTAGTTTTAAAGCAAAAACCCGGATTGAACCTGGAGAAAAACTTACATTCAACTACCTAACTACAGAGTGGGATCTAAAGAACAAATTCAAATGTAAATGCAGTTCAAGCAACTGTTACGGAAAAATAGAAGGATTTAATCACCTTCCAAAAGCTGAAAAGAAAGAATTGAAGCCTTATCTCTCACCATTCCTCAAAAGAAAAATGAGAAAAACGCACTAGTTTAAAAATTTTTATTTACATCAACAAAAACATAGTATAGGTGAAAACAAAATAATGGCTAAGATAGTTGGAATTGACCTCGGTACGACAAGAAGCGCAGTAGCTTCAGTAGAAAACGGCGAAACAAAAATCCTGGAAAACAGCGAAGGTGAAAGAGTAACACCCTCCATAGTAGGATTCGACGACGGAGAACGACTCGTCGGAAAACCAGCAAAAAACCAGCTATTGACAAACGAAGAAAATACAGTTAAGTCCATCAAAAGACACATGGGCGACGATTATACAGTAGAAATTGAAGGAGACAAATACACTCCACAGCAAATCTCCTCAATGATTCTACAGAAACTTAAGAACGATGCCGAGGACAAACTGGGTGACGAAGTAACTAAAGCTGTTATCACAGTGCCAGCACACTTCAATGATGCTCAAAGACAGGCTACAAAGGACGCTGGAGAAATTGCAGGACTTGAAGTTGAGAGAATTCTTAACGAGCCTACTGCAGCAGCTTTAGCATACGGACTCGATGACGAACAGGAGAAAACAGTACTTGTATACGACTTCGGAGGAGGAACCTTCGACGTAACAGTCCTCGAAATGGGAGACGGAATCTACGAAGTGCAAAGCACAGAAGGAGACAACGATTTAGGTGGAGACGATTTTGACCAAGAAATTGTAGACTGGGTGCTCGAAAAGTTTGAGGAAGAGAACGGAATCGACCTATCCAACAACGATGAAGCACTACAAAGAATCCGAGAAAACAGCGAAGAAGCCAAAAAAGAACTATCAAGCCGAAAATCAACCCACATCAACATACCATTCATCCATCAAGAAGATGGAGAAACATACAACATCGACTACGAACTAACACGAAGCAAATTCGAAGACCTGATCGAAGACCTAGTACAGAGAACTACAGAGCCAACAGAGACAGCTATCGAAGACGCAGGAATCAGCAAAAAAGACTTGGATGATGTAATCTTGGTCGGAGGAACAACAAGAGTCCCAGCAGTCAGAGAACATGTCCAAGCCATCACAGGAATGAAGCCAAACAAAGAAGTCAACCCAGCTGAAGCAGTAGCTGATGGCGCAGCAATTCAAGCAGGATCAATTACAGGAGAAATGGACGACATGCTACTACTCGACGTAGCACCACTCAGCCTGGGCGTAGAAGTCAAAGGCGGACTAACAGAAACACTAATAGAGAAAAACACGACAGTCCCGGCAGAAGAGTCCAAAGTGTTTACCACTGCTCAAGACAACCAAAGCATGGTAACCGTCCACGTTGTCCAGGGAGAAAGGGAAATGGCACAAGACAACAAATCTTTGGGACAGTTTAATTTGCAGGGAATACCGCCAGCACCGGCAGGACAGCCACAAATTGAAGTAACATTTGAAATAGACGCAGACGGAATCCTTCAAGTATCCGCAGAAGAACAACAGTCGGGTGAAGAAGCCAGCATCAGCATCGACGACTCAGCACGGCTGGACGACGATGAAATCGAAGAAATGAAGGAAGAAGCAGAAAAACACGAAGAACAAGACAAACTCAAAAGAGAGTTCATCGAAACCAAGAACAAAGCAGACCAGATAATCGGACAAGCAGAAACACAGATGGACAACTTCGAAGAAGAACTAGACGAAGAAATCACAGAAGGAATAGAAGACGCCATCGAAGAACTAGAAGAAGCCAAGGAAGAAGCAGAAGACATTGATGATCTCGAAGAAGCAGCTGAGGCAATCGACGAAGCAATAGAAAACCTTGAAAACGAACTACAGGAAATCGGAAAAGAAATGTACGATGGACAACAAGGCAAACCCGGCGGAATGGGAGGCTTCGACCCATCAAACATGAGCGAAGAAGACCTCAAACAAGCAGCCCAAAACATGGGCGGAGCACCAAGACAAAGTGGAGATGACGATGTAGTAGACGCAGACTACGAAGAAGTCGACACAGAACAAGAAGAGAAAGAGGAATAAGATGTCTTCCTCTCTCGATTATCTTTCAAAAACTGAAAGCTGCCTTGCGCAGCTTAAGATGATTAAACTCTCTAAGTGAGTTTAATGGCGAAAGAATACTACGAACTACTAGGAGTTTCAGAAAACGCTTCACAGGATGAAATCAAGAAGGCTTACAGGAAAAAGGCTAAGAAGTACCACCCCGACTCTAACTCTGAAGAAGCTGATGAGGAGAAGTTCAAGAAGATCAACAAGGCGTACGATGTTCTCTCTGATGAGGATAAGCGGAAGAAGTACGATCAGTTCGGCAAGCAGGGTGTTGAGGGCCGTGCAGGCAGAGGTCGGAGACAGGCTGCATCCAACTTCCAGGATCTTTTCGAGGAGATTTTTGGTGGCGGAGGCTTCGGAGGTCAGCGAGGCGGAAGAAGGCAGAGAAAAGGTAAAGACCTCAAGATGTCGACAACATGTTCATTAGAGGATGCGTACTCCGGTGTTGAGAAGACCTTCGAAGTAGAGCGGAAACAGCAGTGTCCTGAGTGTAGAGGAAGTGGCTCGGAAACCGGAGAGACCGATATATGTGCCGAGTGTGATGGACAGGGAAGAGTCCAGAAAATTGAGCAGTCGATCTTTGGCAGGACCCAGACAGTAAGGGAATGTCCAAGATGCAATGGCACAGGAGAAATACCGGAAGAAAACTGTACGGAATGTAGTGGAGAAGGACTCTCCAATCAGACAGAAACCATAACAGTCGACATACCCAAAGGAATTAGAGACGGCCAAAGACTCAAACTAAACGGAAAAGGACACGAAAGCCGGAAAGGTAGGAACGGAGACCTGTACCTCATAGTACAAATCGAAGAAGACCAAAACATAGAGAGAAGAGAACAAGACCTGTACACAACACTCAAAGTAGGAGTAGCCGACGCATCACAGGGAAGAGAAGCAAAGATAAGACACCCAGAAGGCAAACTCAAAATAGATATACCGCCAGGAACACAACCCGGGCAAGTACTCAGAGTAAAGGGTAAAGGAATGCCCAGCAGAAGAGGAAACGGAGACCTCTACATCAAGATAGACGTAGAGATACCAGAAAAAGCCGGAGATCAAAAAGTGGAACAGCTGACAAAAGAACCAGAACAGAAAAAGAACTTCTTCGAAACAGTCAAAGACTTCATTTAGAACTACATAAATCAAATTAAATAATAGTCAAGAAAAAATACAGCACCAGCAAAACTGCTACACTTAAAGGGTATAGTCTCAAAAGTATGTTGAGAGACCCCATAAACTCGAGATAACTATCCTTGAATAATCTGACATTTTCAACATTCTCATAATTTATTCCTAACGCAGCATCAATTAACTTCTCCTCAGCTTCTTCAACTATACTTTCGTAATCCGAAAAAGGATTTTCATAACCCACTACCTGATCGTAGACACTTCTATGAGAGTCTGTGGTTGAGACAAAAACATTTGTATAATCCTCCTCAAACCTTTGATAAGCTTTCCTAGTGGATTCTGAGGCCTCGTTCTCATTAACAAACAGTAGGAGAGATTTTTCATCTCCAACTTGCTCAACCATTGCAAAAATAGACTTATCTCTCTCCTCTATACACCAACCTGCCTCATAGGTATGTCTCTCTGAGTTCCCAATTTTATCTACAAGATTGCCTATTTCCTCGTTGATGGCGTTTGCAGACTGGGAGTTGTAAGATAGAATATCTGATTCAGCTCTGTCTTCTTCTCCATGAAGATCAACAACCACCAAATTCTCATCTTCCAGATACTTATCGAAAATAGATCTTTTGTAATCATCAAATTCAGAATCTATAAGTATCAATTTTTTATCGCCGTATCCGCGCCCATAGAGATTGAATTCAGCCCCCTCAACCTTTCTTATTTTAGTAGCCTGTGAAAAATACTCATCCGGAGAATTCTTCTTATCTAGAATTCTTTCTTTGTCTCCTACAGACGTAACATCCGAGAAATGGCTTGAGGGAGCATGCAGGAAGAAAGAAGAATCCTGTTCATCAATAGAATCTGTTGAAATTCTGCTGCCGCCAAAAGAAGCCACAGGCCCTGCGTGGACCCAAGGAACGAACAAATCCAACCCACCATGCTCATTTTTGATACCTATGTTTCTTACAGGAACATCTCCTTCTTCACCAATATGAATATCACATTCCTTATCCAAGAGAAGCTTCGAAGGAAAGGAAGATCCCTTCAATCCATTACTATTCACTTGGAATAGATACTCATTCAATTCCTTATTAAGAGCTAATACCGCCGCTAAAATAGTCAGGTTTATGATAAAGGAGTGCGAGGCGGCGAAAAAACCATTTTTAACTGCATAGAGATAGATACTTGAACCCGTCAAGAAAGGAAATAATAGAGAAGTTAGGGTAAGAGAGAATATATCTTCTTTACCCGCTGTAAAAACGAATGCAGTATGACTCAAGATCATAGCCACGCCTATAGAAACTAACAAGAGAGTATAAAGATTCATAAATAGGGTTAAGGTAAATAAGAGAGCTCCAAAAATCCCTACGACACCTGAGTTAATCAGATAAATCCATTCCCTTGGTATCTTAGCGTTAAAATACATTATTTCAGACGCTATCAAGCCAGAAACCAAAAATGATTAAATTAAATAAGTCAAGACTGGCAAAGTCGGGACAAAGATAGTAACAGATATCAGGGCAGAAGATATAGAGGAAAAGATAAGCCCTAAAACACATACTTTCAGGCCTGGAACCTTATAGAAAAAATTCTCGAAGAATTCTAGGTTGTATGCCATACAGAAATTGCAACCTATGCAGATTTATATAAAATGAAATTATGAATTCAAAGATTCTTAACTGCGTAAACTAGGAATATTATGCTCCACCAGCCGATTACAGAGATGGCTGCGAAGACTCCTGTAAATCTCTCAAAACTGTTTCTGGCGTCTTCATCGTTCCAGTCTGTTGCTGCTTCGTGAAAAAGAGGATTAACTTTCTCATTCAACACTATACCATTAAGGAATACTAGAGTGACTAATGCAATTTTAAGCTGGAAAACAGTAATGTAGACGATTTGAGGGCTGTTCCAGACCAGGTATATTCCTGTAGTTGATAGGATAAAGAATCCTTGCCATACCATCATCGACATCAAAGCCGAGATCTCATCCATAAAAGAAGCAAAACCTTTCTTAAAATGCAGTAGGAAAAGCATTGAATCAGTAACAGTTACTGCACCCACAGCAATAATTGCTCAGGCAATATGAAGAAACCTTAAAAAGCAGATACACCGGCATATCAATCATTCCCTGAACTTCACCTCTTCAAGCTTAGGGAACAAGTCTTGGACATAGTATAGACTTACTATAGAAATAATTGCAGCCCATACAATCACTGCCCAAACCAAAATATCCTGCGGCATGGTTTACTATCTAAGAAATCTGCTTATTAGTTTTCCAGCCAATGAGAAACGCCTTGGACGAGATTTTTGATACCAATCGGCAACATTCACATCTAATAATACTGATTTCCTGTTATATGGCCTAACCGCGTGATCTCAAAGGCTCAAAGGATTACTGATTTAAGATTGGAATAACAAAATTTCACCATGCCAGAACCTCAAATTGTATCAACAGAAGATACTCTCGGCGGCGAGCCACGGATTGAAGGGACTAGAATCGCCTTTTCCCATATTGTCCAGTACTAAGAGAATGACTGGAGCATCGACAAGATCTCCCGGGAGCTCAGCCTTGAGCCTCTTGAAGTCGTGAAGGCGTTGGAATACTACTATAAGCACCCTCAGAAGATCAGAGAAATCATTAGAAATCGGAAAAATCGAGGCAGTTCTCTGGAAAATGAGAAAGTAGTGGGAGAAAAAGCGTAAAAACAGGATATAGAATGTCAGAGGTTTCTTTTCTACTTGATGAAGACTTACCTTCGAGCGTAGCCGAATTAGAAGGTAGAGGTGTAGATGTCAAAACGGTTTATGATGTCAATCTTGAGGGCGTCCCCGACTCTGAAGTTTTAGAATTTGCAGAAGCCGACAGTAGAGTTATTGTAACTCAGGAATCTGATTTCTAGAGCTTAATGAAGAGCAACATTCCGGAATCGTATTTCTAACAGACCAATTGGTATAGGCGATCTAACTAGAGAATTAGCTAGAATTCTCGAAAACTTTGAACCGGAAGATCTTGAAAATTCAGTGGTTTATATCCCTTTGAGCTAGCTTCTGAAGCCCCGTTTTGAGTCTTGAATGTCTACTTCAAGAGCCCATAGTTTGAGGCATATGGTGACCCGAGAGGCATATTCCAAGTCAACTAAAAAATATTTATAACTGTTTGGTGACAGCCTAAAGTTATGGAAGAAGTTTCCACTATTCCATTCGAGGAAATACTAAGGATTTCCCCAGAAGAATTTGTGAATGATAGGGATTTACAGAGAGATGTTCATTACACTGTAAGGAACTCTACAAGAGATGAAGAATTCGTTAATGGTGAAGACCGATTATACAACCCTAATCCAGTCCTTGAGATAGAAGGCGAGGGAAGAGTGTCTTGGGAACGAAATACATTCAGCTTAGATGACAAAAAAAACACCTATTTCTTTAGGGAAGGTCATCCAGCAGAAGATGTGCCAGATTTCCTACGAGAGGAAGATATTATGCCGTCAGGTTTCCAGACTATAGGTTACGGTAATGCAGATGAAGTTATTGAGGAATTGGAGTTGGAAGGAGAAGACAAGTTGAGATGGAGAGCTTATCATATGGACGATGAAGTTCTAAGCAGATTAAACCATCCTGACATTATGTTCAATAAACCTGTTCATAGAGTTAGTAATTTAGGGGGAAAGCCCGAACTGTATAACTCGAGAGATGGACAATGGCAGACCGACGACAGATTCTACGCTGAAGACCAAAGTTACAATCCTTCTATAGGTAAGAGATTGGCTCAAAGGTTAGAATGGCTCAGTTCGTAAATCAAACGACTGGGATTTCGAAGTAAATGTTCTAAGCCCCGAGAGGGAACGCGGAAGCCTTATTCTAAAAGCCTACCGTTTTCACACCTTATAGACAATAATTAGAGATTATAGCTTAAAAATTAAATCCCTCTTAGATGTTGTATAGGTCTTTTACTTCCCGTCTTCTACATATGTGGATATGTCTTCTAGTAGTTTAGGAAACTCTGTATATCCAGAAGGTTCATTCAAGTGTCCGCCATTTTCTATTATTTCCAGCTTTGCATCAAGATTTTCTGCAAGGCTTTCTGCCTTTTCCAGAGCTATATAAGGGTCATCAGGACTATGGTAAAGCTTGAAGCAACCACAGTTAGCCCTAATATCCTCGAAATTGAAATCTCTATCAGTTATAGTCTTGTTAGGCTCATCGAACTTGTTACCAAGAAGACCTGTGAATCCAGATACAAAGAAACAGGCTTCAGCCTTCACACCTTGTTCTAATAGATTGAGAACGAAAGCTGGACCTACGCTATGAGCAACAAAAACAGTATCGCTATTTAGTTCATCTCGATACTGGTCGAAAGTATCCTTCCAGCTTTCCAAACTCTGATTCTCCATACCTGGAAAGTCAGGAACAACTACCTCATGTCCCTGTTCCTCCAATTTTTGTTTAAGCCAAGGGAACCAGTTGCCATCAGGCTCTCCACCAGTTCCATGAATAATGAAGAATTTCATCTTATTTCCACATTTATCCAGGTTTCTGTTCCGAATCTTGGCTCATCAAACACTTGATTCGCTGAGGTTTTATTACATAAAATTCTGAGTCGAGTTCTTCTAGTTCTTTTCTATCTTCTGCAAACTCTCCTAATTTAGGATAACGGTCTGTGTATATTCTGAGAGCCTTTGATATACTTTCTACTTTTTCTGCTTCTCCAAATACCTGGAGCCCTTGTTTATCATCTGTCCATTCTTGATGGCTGTCGTGGACATCTACTGCCACTGAATTATTTTCTCCCAAGTTTTCTCCGTGTCTGGTATCTGGTGGCGTTAGAATGTAGAGGTTTAGCTCGTCATCGAAGGCGTAGAATGCAGTATTGATGTGCGGTTCTTCTCCCTTTGCGGTCGCCATCGAAAGTAGCTGGTTCTCTGAAATTATCTCTCTAATACTTTCTTTAACTTCTTTTCTTGACCAGTCAACTTCATCCAGAAGTTCTATCATTATTTCACCTTTTCTTTGAGCTTTCTGAGGTTTACTTGTCTTTTTTCATCGAATAGTTGTTTGGCTGCGTCTGTATGGTATTCTATGTCGATGTAGGAGATTGAGTCTTCGAAGAAGTCCATTTTGCTGCCTTCGAATACGTCTTGTTCTTTGAACTCTTTCCACATCTGTTCGAGTTTCTGGAAGTAGTCTTCTCTTGCGAGAAATGCTGCATCGGAATCTTGCATTATTTCCTCAAGTTTGTTTTCTGGTTCTCTGGTAGGGTCTGTGGCTGCAATCAGGTCTTTGACTTGTTCCACTTTTTCTCTGTCAACCTTCATTTCTTGCAGGATTTTCTCAGCTTTCTGAACACCTCTTTCCACGTGTCCTTCGTATCCTTCTACTGCTCCGATGTCGTGCAGCCAACCCGCTATAACTATATTCTTCCTGTCTTCTTCACCGACATTTTCCCTTTCACAGAGTTTCTTTGCTGCTTCCACGAACTCTTTACTATGCTGAAAATTATGGAACTGGTTGTCTGAATCTTCAAACGTCACCTTTGCTTTTTTCCTGATTTTCATTTCTAAGGTCATATTGATAGTTTCCCGGATTATTGTTTTGAAATTTGTCCGTAAACACAGAGATATGGGAGAGAAAAAAGCTGTAATATTCGACTGCTGGAACACACTTTTCCAGAATGAAGGAGAGAATCCCTAAAAGACCTTAGCTGACAACTTAGGCTATAGTCTGGATGATTACGAAGAATTTGTGAAACCTGTTGAAAGGCATCTAATGCTAGAGAAGCACGAAACAGAAAATGATTTAGAACAAGCTATAGAAGCATTTTACCAAGAATTAGGCGTAGACTATAATGAAAGTGATGTCCGTGAAACCAGAGAACTACTAGAAAATGCGGCAGATAATGTCGTAGCATACCCTGAAACACAAGAAGTACTAGATTGTCTTGACGGAGAATACCGACTGGGTTTCATCAGCAACACCAACTTCAGAGCCCTTCAAGGCTTGAGACAAGAGTTCGATGTTGAAGATACATTCGATGCGATATTTCTCTCCTACCGTGAAGGCGTGATGAAACCTGAAGCAGAAGTATTCGAAACAGTTCTCGCCGAACTCGGCGTAACATCAAGCAAAACAGTTATGGTCGGGGATTCACTCCCTGATGATGTTCAAGCTGCAGAAGAACAAGGAATAAACGGAATACTCGTAGACAGAGAAGGACGACATCCTGAATATGACAACAGGATTAAGTCGCTGAAGGAACTAAAGCAAAAATTGTAAGTATGGAAAATGAATCTATTTGTAGAGGATTGATATGGACTTACGCTTCGTGGTCGTGAAGGTAAAGGATTTGAAGAGAGCCAAGAAGTTCTACAGAAAGCTTATAGACGATGAACCTGTGAAAGAAGACACGGCAGAATGGTCGAGTTTGAGTTTGATGGAGTGAAACTAGGACTCTACAACCCTTCAGCAGACGGAACATCAGAGAAAACAAAATACGGAGATAACTGTATACCTGCTTTTGGAGTAGATAACATAGATTCTGAGTTAGAGCGTGTTTCTGACTTCGCTGAAATTGTAAGCCACGAGGAAAAGAAAGGTCATGAATGGTTCACTTTCAAAGACCCTGAAGGCAACATTCTAGAAATACACCGTAAATAACGGTCTTTACACTATCAAGAATATTCCTAAGATTATCATAATTGAAGAAATTGTCTTTATTGCGACCGCCTTCTTTGAAAGGTCATCTCCAATGTTCTTATCCCAGAACCGATGAACACCTCCTACTATCAATAGTACGAAGAGTGACTGTGCGGAGGTAGCTGTTTCTACTAATGCAGCAGGTCCAAGACTCAACGCCACAGTCTGAGCAAGAACAGCCAAAACATTAAGCAACTCACTCACCGCCATAAACTCAACTCTACTCTCCTGCAAAGTCGAAAATGTAGAAATTATCTCTGACCTCGTTGGACTATGTAGCAGGAAGAAGAAAATCGGTATTAGACCGCCTATTCTTGACCAGAAGAACACATTCCAGTAATCAGAAAAGCCAAGCAGCCATCTTACACCGACAGAATAAGCAGCAAATATTATCGTTCATGGAAGAACTCCTTACCGAACTCCTTAGAGGAAACAATTATAGAGCCTGTAATCGCCAGAAAAATACCTGCATACTTGCTTAATGTAAATATTTCGTTCAGAAAGATAGCTCCCATAATAACTACGAATACTGGTGCTGTGCTGAAAACAGGCACAACTCTGGAAACCTCCTCCAAAGTCATAGACTTCATATACAGATATATAGGAGCAATATACACGATACCCAACAGAATAGATAGAGAAAGAACCTTAGTAGAAGGTATGCTTACATACCCAAACAAAGGAAGTATTAGACCGAATAAAGCACCAAAAATGCCGGTCAGAAATGTGACGACCACAGGGTTCTTGATAAAATCATTCAAAACAACCCTATCAACTACATTAGCAAAGGACCAGAAAAAAGCTGCAATCAAAGCGAAAATCAAATAACCTGATAAAATCATTATGATTAGCTCACTGATTAGGTTTTGATAGGTTCGATATTGAGTTTAGTCCTATGTTGAGTTCTTCTCTGAATCCAAGAACTAGTGCTGCGTCAATATCGTCTGAAACACCTTTTCTTTCTAGGTAGTTAGGTAGTTCTATGGCTGGAGCTACTAGTAGTACATCTCTTAAAGTTGAATATCTTTTCCTGTCCTCTCTTACCCGGAGTGCTTCAAATTTTTCCTCATAGTATTCTGCCATAATGTCTATTGCAGCATAGTAGTTGCCCCTGTCTTCAAATCTTGATTCTTCTATTTCTACTAGATTGAAGGCTTGTTCTGCAATCTTCCGATAATCGGGCTTGAAGTATTTAGCTTGACTTCTTTTAGATACTTCTATTAGATTTCTTACTTCTAATTTCTTCAGTATTCTTGATACTGTGGACCTGTCTAGGTCATGCTCTCTCGCAATCTGACTAGCATTGTTTCCTTCCTCACTACCTGATAATATGGTCAATATTTCTACTGCTCTTCTTGAGGTTAGGAAGGAGTCTTCGAATGTTATTTCTTTGTTTTCTTCTTGGTCCTTCTTCATACTTGTGTACTTGGGTGCTAAGTTTATAAGTGTTAGGAAGTAATCTTTTTGTGTACCCATGACCACAAGCATCCATAACCAAGACGACCTCGCCCACGCCATCGCAAAAATCATCAAATCAGACCAAGAAGTAGTCCAAGAACTAGAAGACGGAATAGTCAAACAAGAAATCATCTCAATCAGGAGGGACACACAATGACAGAATACAACGACATAATAGCCAACCCAGAAAAAGAAAGAAAAGAAAAACACAGAAAGAAATCCAACCCTCTCAACTCCAGAAACAAGACAACTAAATGGCTAAGCTCAACTCTCAAAACAGGACTGAAACAATCAGACCTCACAAAGAAAGAAGTACTAACAATAGCAGAAAATGCAGTAAAAGAAGCTTCCGCAGGTGAAACAGCATGATAAATTTCGAAGAACTCGGTGAAGTAGAACAAGCAGTACAAGAAGAAGCCTATGAAGCCATCAAACAAGAGAGAAAAATAACACAATCAGAAATAGCTAGGAACACAGACAAGGACCCTAGCCAAATAACTCGAGCTCTAGACATACTCGAAGAACAAAATTTGGCTGAAAGAGAAAAATTCGGAAGGACAAACAAGGTCTCTATAACCGACAAAGGCTCCAAAGTACTCCTCCACATGATAGCAGGTACTGAAGAACAACTCAACAATCTCCTAAGCCTACACAATTTCACCGTGAAATACCCAAGTACTAACCTAGCAGAACTGGAAAGAAAGAGAACAGATAAATGGAGAGAACAATTCTTCAACAATGCAGAAATAGAATCAATCCACGACCCCTCAAACGATACCTATCGCTTCATGGAATCAGAATACCAGTTCAGAATAACGAGAAAAAACGTAGTAGTGACCCTAGACGAACTAGTAGGTAATGACCCAATCAGACTGAAAACAAGAGCTTTCGCAAGGGCTAAAAAAGGAGCAAAGATTGTAGAATCTATAACACCTGTAGAAGTAAGTAAAGACTTCACTCACATAACAACTGAAATATCTAACCAACACCTAGCCATAATGAACGACACTTTAAGCTACCTAGTAAACGAATCAGACTCTGTGGGAACACAAGTCAGAATAACTAACAGAGACGGAGAAACCCTTCTGTGGACTGACGATAGTGAGGGAAGAAGAGACCTAGAGTCAGGAGATACGGGAATAAAGGGAATGTCGGAAGATAACATTCAGAGCATTATGGACTTGTATTCCTGGTATCTGAAGAATGAGGACGTTCATAGAAAAGCGAGAAAGTGGATGGAAGAAGAGTTTGCCTGAGAAATTCGCAGTTTTTCTTTCTCTAACATAAGCAGTGCTTCAGCGAGAGTACACTGTAAGTCTATTCAATTTACAATTCGCAACCAACCTTCACTACCTACAGTCATAACAGAACCTCTGAAAAAACCACCTTCTCAAAGGTAAATACCTGTCAAGGTTTGAGCTCCTGAAAATAAGTCTTCAATACAATTACAAAAATAAGATAACTCAACAAAGGATTCACTTCGTAAAATGAGTTTTATGCCTTTATTTAACACACACGCAGGCTTTTCCACAAGTTTATAAACATTAATACCGACAAGTTGAAAAGGAACGAGCTTAACTATCTATCTGAGGGTTTTAGGTTGTCTAGGGGACCTATCTCTAGGAATCGATAATAAATGATTTGAAGTAAGTTATGAGCAAATTTAATTTGCGCTTAGACTTGGAAGCAAACCATATTCCTTTACGAGGTCGAGATTATCATCAAGCATTTCTCTTATATCTTCTTCTTTCCAAATTTCTAAGTTATTAAGATTTGAGGAGTTAACATAATTGTTTTTGTTGAATTTTGTCATTGCATCCCCTGTTACATCCAATACCGCTACTACTAACCATCTACATTCATGTTGGTTAGCATCAGCCACCATTTGGAGAATGTCGGTGTTATTGATGCTATCCTCTTTCTTAGATTGAATCATCACCTTTTGGTCTGAATAACCCGCTACCTTCAATATTCCGTCTTTTCCCTGGTCCTGATTATAACCGCCTTCCATGTAAGGCTCAAAACGAGACATACGACGGCCTAGCCTATAATTCATGGACTGAAACTCTTTTCCATCTATAAGGCCGAAATCAATCCGCTCTGACCTACGCTTCTTTAAGACCTCAACTACACTCTCTATTTCATTTTTATCATGAGCAAACCTTTCCAAATAGTGTAAAGGCAATATAGTTACTTCTGCACCAGAATCCAGGGCTTCAAAGGTTCCATCAGTTGCTCTGGTAAAAATCATGTATTTTTCGTGCTCCAGTCGGTCTCCTTCATAAAATTGATGTGGTTTCTCATCAATTCGGAGATTGTAACCTTCTACAAACTGCTCAACTTCAGTATTATCTAATTTAAAACCTTCTTCTTTGATTTCTCCTTCACTAAATTCTCTCATACAACTAACACATGTATAAGATGTATCCGGCGACTTCTTGTTATCCCATCCACAGTGAGGACATATTATGTTATGCTTGTGTACAAGAAACGATGAATTCTGCACTTCTTGTTTAGAATAATCATAGTCATCAAAAGGAAGAAACTCTCCGCCAAGACCGTCTTCCAAAACAGAGATAATATCTTTATCCGTTATTTGATTTTGCCCAATCACTTTTCATCTCCTCCACAAAATTAACTACCTTCATTCTATGAGAAGGTCTAATCTGTTCCCCAAAGACTCTCAGGTATCGGTTTCTGCTGATAGGCTCACGCCCATGGTATCTGAAAATGAGTCTATATCGAATTGAAAGTTATCTCCTTTGACACCTCTTTCTTCGACCTCTTCCCAGAGATTGTCATCTCTTGTATCTTCACCAGTCATTGAGACAGTTGAGTCTCCTTTCCTTGTCGTCTGAGTTACCGAATCACATTCTTCAACTTCTTCCATATACTCTACGAATTCTTCTGGTAATTCATACTCCTGTATCTCAACTTTTTCATCGAATATTCGTTCAGCTTCTTCCAGAATATTACCGACATCTTTCTTTCTCATACCTGTCCCCTGAATATGAACCATCTCTGATTCAACATCTATTCTAAGCATTATTCTTCTTGGTACTTCCCAGCTCACCGTTTTACCGCTTCGTTCATCTCTTTTTGTCTTTTCAACTCCTTCAACCCAATATCCAACTTCAATCAAAGGATAATTTATGTTGGCCGCAAATGGTTGAGGAATATCTGTGAGACCTCCTCCCCAAATATCTGAACCATAAGACGAGAAGGCTTTTTCATAATCTTCTTTGCCTTCAAAAAATTCCAATAAATCATCATCCGACTTTAGTTCGAGTTTTTCTATGGTATTTTGGCTCTCTTCCAAGCTTAGAAGTTCAAAGCATTCAGCACCCTTTCTGGTAGTTTTAAAGTGCATTCGGTAGTAAATTAGTTTATTTAACGGAATTGAGTCTAAGTCTACTTTCTTCTCATTGAAACTTACTTCTTTTACATATTCTTCTTTTTCAATCTCTATTTCCTTAATAACTTCCCAATAATTAATCGCATTCTTCTAAAAGTCCTGTTTGAGGTCTTCTGCCTTTATGACTTTCTTAAGAGTTTCTTCAAGCTCTTTTACCGATTCTCCAGCGTTCTGTTTAGCAATTTCAACAGGATTATTGCTATTCATTTCAAGTGCATCTGTAAACCAGCGAGTAGGTACAACATTGTAGAGATATTCTACCTTTTGTTCATCAGAAAGGTCTTCTATATAGTCTCTCACAAAGTTGGATTTGCCATAAACGATTAAACATCTATCGCTCGTGGTCAACAGTTTTATTGATAATATATCCTTCATTTCTGATAGTCTAATTTGGAGAAAAACAACTAATTAACTATATTAAAAAATTGACATAAGGTGAAACAGAGATTTCAGCTTTAATCCTATCCTACCTCGTATACATTTTACATGTTTGAGAGCACCTCCTCCTTTTTCTCTTGAATTTCTTCCTGTGATAAGTCCTGAAGTTTTGCTTTGAGGATTTGTTCTCCTGCTTTCTTGATTTCTTTCTGTTCTTTCGCTACATCTTTTTCAAGCGCCCATCCACATTCTCCGCAGTATCTTTGTGTGGTGCTGTAAGTTTCCCCACATTTTCCGCATTCCTTTGAGTCGAGGGCTGTTGATTCGTTGGTTTCTACTTCTATTCCTTCTTCCTCTAGTTTCTTTCTCTTGATGCGTTCTTCGTTTTCTTTGCAGTATTTGTCTGCCATTTCTGCTTCTTTCCATCCGAACCAGTGTTTGAGCCTGTAAGTCCCCCAGCCTTTCTCTGTTGCGTAGTAAGTTGCGGCTGAGTGTCTGAAGACGTGTGGTGTTACCTTCTTGTCGATTCCTGCTTTGTCTGCCAGTCTCCTGAACACTTTGGCCACGTATCTTCTTGACATGACGTTTCCTCGACCTTATTCAAGTTGACGAAAAGCGGTGCTTCCTGATTGTCACCTTCAGGATGGCGTTCCAGCCACCTCTGTAAGAGTTGGATGCACTTGTTCAAGGTCAATTCGCGATTACCTTTGTCGTTCTTGAGCGTTGGAATTTCGGCCTCTAAATATTTGTCATGGATGGTCAGGTCTTTGATTTGTAGAGGTTCTACAGAGTTATCTTCGGTTCCTAAGATTTCTCCTATTCTGGCTCCAGTCTCAAAGAAGAATAATACCAGGAATTTGTCTCTGAGAAGGTTCGCTTCATCCATCATGTCTTTTACTTCTGAAGGAGATAAGGCTTCTATCTTAGTCTGGTTCTGAGGCTCTCCATTAGACTCCAGGAAATCTGCATCTAGTATCCTCCTAACTCTGTCAGGACGGTCAAATTCGTGTTCGTGAATAGTTCGGTAGTACTTCTTGATGCAGACCTTGAAGTCATATTTGCTCCATTCGCTGTATTCTGATGACTCAATCTTTGCTACAACATCGCGGATGTCTTCTTTCTCTGCTTCGTCAAGATTGACATCTAAGAATTTCTTGAAGAGAGTCTTGAATCCAGTTTGATACTTGTAGATTCTTTTGTTAGATATATCGCTGTCGGCCTGCAAGTACCTTATGAAATCTTCGAAAAGCTCGTAGTTATGGTCTGAGACATAATCGTAGGTTTTGAAGTTTTCAAGTCTTTCGTTGCAGTCAGTTTTTGTGTGGCCCATTTTTGACACCTTACAATACAAGGTGTGTACTGGAGTCCATAACACACCCTCCGTTGGGCTTCAGAATAAGGTAACCGTAAGCCCCGACCGGGATTTGAACCCGGGGCCTGTCCCTAACTCGACGGGATTGAACTGAGGTAACCTTACGAGGGGACCGCTCTAGCCAGGCTGAGCCATCGAGGCCTGCTTGATATCTGGTTTATATGTGGTAAATTGTTTAAACCGGTAGTCTTCAACTGCTTGTATGGGTTTGTTCGGTTGTTCCGAGGTTGAGGATAGTGTTAGTTCTTCCGTTGAGGAGGTTGAGGTTCGTAAGGATGATGTTGAAGTTGATCAGCTTCGGAGTCCTCAAGAATTGATTGATAAGGTTGACAGGCTTGAAAAAACTGTTAAGAGTTTGAGGGCGCGACAGGAGGAGATTCTTGATGGGGATTCTGAAGGAGGTGAACCTGATTTTAGCGATTTAATTGACGATAGACTGAGTCGAAGGATTCAGAAGACAGGTCACACACCCTACGAAAATGATGACGTTGAGGAGCGGCTTGAGATGCTTGAGGTTGCTGTCAGCAAGCTTGAATCCGGTTTTGAGATGAGTGCTGAAGAGTTGAGAAAGGGAGTATTGGGAGAGGCTTTTGATTTCGAGGACTCAAAGTTTGACGAAATTGAGGACAGAGTCAGCAGGCTAGAGAATAAGGTAGAAAATATTGAGGAAGGCGTTGATAGGTCTGAATTTGAGGATTTACAGAACAAGGTTGAGGAGATGTCTGAGATTATTTTGGATTTGTCTGATCCAAAAAAGAAGTTTTAGAGCTTATTCAGCAAATAGGGCTCTAAAGCTTTCTAAATTCAAACTGGATGTTAGATGAATGTCTGGAAGTAATTCTGGCCACCAATCTCTCCCTAATCGGCCTGAATGCTACGAAAGCACCGATAAAATCAGTTACGAAGCCAGGGCTTAGAAGCATAAGACCCGACAGAACCAAGACAAGCCCTTCAATGAAATTCCTTGTTACTTCTTTACCGGTTACACTTCTCTGAAGCTTCTTAAAAACATAGCTTCCCTCCTTCCGGACGAGAGTAGCGCCAATAACACCTGTAGCTATAGAGAAGACGACTGTTTCTAATAAACCAACCGTTTCAGCTGCTTTAATCAGCACATAAAAATCTATGAAAGGGAGTAGAAGTAAAAGCACGACAATGTATCGGAGCATGTTAATAAACAGGAAAGGTTACCGTTTAAAGCTTGATTCTACAAAAAACAAGTTATGAAACAGCTTCTCAGAGAGCTAGTTGAAACCCCAGGCGTATCAGGAGATGAACACAGAATAAGAACAAAAATCAGAGAAAAAGTAGAAGATCACTCTGAAACCGTCGAGGAAGACGATTTTGGAAACCTCATAGCAAGAAAAGGAGAAGGAGAGAAATCATTGATGATAATGGCTCACATGGATCAGATAGGAGTATCTGTCCGAAGAATCACAGAGGATGGATACATTAAGATATCTAAAGTTGGAGGAATGTTTGAAACAGGAGTCATTAATCAACGATTCTCTATACATAGCTCTGAATCAGGTGAAATCAGTGCTATAGCAGCTGCAAAACCACCTCACCTGATGAAAGGAGAGGACCAGAGTATAAGAGAAGTACCTAAGATGAAACAGCTATTTTTGGATGTCGGTGCTGAAGAGGAAGAAGATGTTAAGGATATGGGCATACGTGTTGGCGACTACGTTTCTTACGAAAGGAACTTAACTGAATTAGGAAATGATTATGTTACAGCCCCTGCATTCGATAATAGAGTAGGCTGTACAGTTCTAATTGAGGCTCTTAAGTCTTTTGATGGAGACTATGAGTTTATTGCAGTGTTTTCTGCTCAAGAAGAGGTTGGAACTAAGGGTGCTAAGACATCAACATTCAATGTTGATCCTGATGTTGCTTTAGCTTTGGATACCGGTATGGCCGGAGATGTTCCAGGAATAGAACCTGATGAATCAGATGATTCTACAGGTGATGGAATAGGAATTGATATGGTCCAAGCAGGAGGCAGGGGTCTTATATCCCCAGAAAAAATTAGAAA
Source organism: uncultured archaeon (assembly GCA_964604885.1). Taxonomy (GTDB): domain Archaea; phylum Nanohalarchaeota; class Nanosalinia; order Nanosalinales; family Nanosalinaceae; genus Nanohalobium. Next base: position 56,226 of record CAZSAB010000001.1, on the reverse strand, counting down.
CTGGCTTATTGAAACTGCTGAAAATGAAGATCACACTTACTTCAGATCACTCTATGACGGTGGCGCTACCGATGCCGCTTCAATCCAGCTGCAGAGAGATGGAGTACCGACAGGTTCCCTCAGCGTGCCGACAAGACATATACACTCACCTGTAGAAGTAGTCAAGATGTCAGATCTAGAGATTGCATTAGATTTCATCGAAGATTCTTTCCAAACAATGGAGGACTACTTCTAGTGCAGATTGATAGAATCAGGCAGAAAATGAGGGAAGAGAGTATAGAATGCACCATAGTGACGAAAGAGAGCAATTTTATCTACAGTATAGATGAAGAGGCTGCAGGCTGTCTCTTTATCCAGCAGGACAGTATAGACCTTATCCTACCTCGTTTCTACCTCTACGATATTGAGGGATACTCTGCAGAATACTTCTTTACGGCAGAAGAAAGTAAACAAAAGCTCTCAGAGATGGCGGAAAAAGTAGAAGGAGAAGTTGTGACAGACGCTGAAAACCCTGAATTACTGGAAGAGCTGTTTGATGCAGAACATTCAAGCATAATCAGAGATTTGAGAGAGATAAAGACAGACGAGGAAGTCGAAAAAATAAAAGAAGCATGTAGGATAACCGATGAAGCCCTAAGCGATGTGAGAACCGGCTTATTCGAGGGGAAGACGGAGATGGAAGCCCAGTTAGAATTAAAGAAATATTATTCAGGGCAAAATGTTAGAGAATCATTTCTGACTAACAAAGGTGAGTCTCTGGTTCAAAAGAACTGTTTACAGCCTCACAGACCATCCAGAGATGAAGTTGTAGAATCTGATGATCTTGTGATTGTCGATACGGGAGCTACAAAAGACTTTTACTGCGCAGATGTGACGCGTACCTACTGTCAGAATCCTTCGGAGGAACAGCAGGAGCTATTTGATGCGGTAAAGCAGATTCAAGAGGAGATGATCGAGACGATAGCTCCTGGAGTAGAAATCAGAGACGTTGTTGAGAGACAGTTAGAAATGACTGAGGAATTAGGTTATAACCCTGAAAAACACGTTCTCTACTTCAGCCACGGTATAGGAGTTGAAGTACATGAACCTCCTTCCGTTAATCTCTCCACAGACAGAGAATTCAAAGAAAATATGGTTGTGACAGTAGAGCCCGGCATACACGTTCCTGAATTAGGAGGAGTTAGAATTGAGGACACCGTACTGATAGATTCAAGCGGAAACGAAAGACTGTCTCAGGCCAAGAGAAGCCTATAGTTTACTCATAACGCAGTGCTTCTGCTGGAGGCAATTTAGCTGCTCTCCTCGCAGGCAGTACGCCTGAAACTACGCCGACAACGAATGAAAATGCGATGGAGCCTAGAATTAACTCAGGTCCGAGGTACGGATTGATGGGTATATTGGAGGCTTGTGTGGCTGCATAAGAGGCTAGGATTGATAACGATGCTCCAACCGAAACCCCAAGTATTCCTCCTGCCGCGCCTATGATGCCGGCTTCGAAGAGGAAAAGCGTCATTATCTGTCTTCTTGTTGCGCCTATAGCTTTCATGACTCCTATCTCTCTTGTTCTCTGTGTTACTGAGGTGTACATAGTGTTCATTATATTGAATGCTCCGACAAGGAGTGAAATAGATGCTATTCCTATGACTACTCCTCTTACTACTCCGAGGATATTGTTGAAGCACGAGATGGGATCTTCCTGAGTTTAAACGGAGAAGCTTTCCTCTCCCTCTTCAACCCCTCTTTCATTTCTCAGGTTTTCCTCAACTTCTTCCTGTGATTCGTCTGCAGTGAAACCGTCCTGTATGCGTGCAAAGTTTTCACGATTCATAGCTTCTCCTCTTCCAATAATCTGTATTCTGTACCATTTCCTGTACGTACACTCTCAAAAAGCTTTATTGAATCTACCTCGAGAGTGCCTATCTCCTCGCCTTCAAGTTCTTCCAGTTTCTCCCTGAAATCTTTCTTATGCATCCTTGAAATCCTCTTGACACGAGCCAAGGTTACGTGAGGATGGAAATCGTGATCATTGTCGGATTCGATGGAATGCTGAGATACCTGCTTCTTCAGAGAAAAAACTTCCTCGGATTCTACCCCGGTCCAGACAACCCGGATATAATCTTTTGAAGGGAAGACTCCAGCTCCTTCAACCTCCAGAGTGAAAGGATCTATTTCAACCTGCTTCATAGCCTGGATTATTTCCTCTGCAGCCTCCTCATCGATATCCTGGAAGAACTCCAGTGTGATATGCATTTTCTCCGGTTCAACCAGATTGAATCCAAAATCCAGTTCATCCTGAAGTTCCTGTAATTTAAGCAGTATTTCCCTGTCCTCTATATCTACCGCAGTGAAGGCACGCATGGAAAGTTTTTAACTCTCCTCCTCTAAATAATATCTGTAAGGTGAACAAAAGCAGTGCCAGCAACACCACGTGGAAAAGAACTGACAGGAAAAACAGTAGTATCGGAAGAACACGGCAAAAAATTCGGGCGAGTCCAAGACCTATCATTCGTCGGAGACACAGGCGAACTGATGAACCTCCTCGTCACAGACACAACCCAACATCTCGACGAAGAACAACTACAAAGCGATAAAAAAGGCCGAAATATAATCCCATTCTCCGCAGTCCGCTCAGTAGGAGACTTCGTCATCGTCAGCGAAGACGACATTCTCTAAATTTACTTTCTCACTCTTAATCTAAGAAGAGACTAATCAGATATGTCGAGAGTTTTAGAAAAGCCCTTGTAGCTTTAATCACTTGAAACCATCTTACTTTCTCCTGATTTAACCAAATGTAGTGAATCGAATGGAGTGAATCCTTCTTCCTCGACTAAGGTCGATGCCGCTTTAATATCTTCGACGTCTCCTTCGACCTCAACCAGTTTTGCCGCATTGGAAACCATTCTAGTTGAGTTCCAACCTTCCCTATACGATACAACCATTATTTCAACAAGAGTATATCTAGAAGTCCATAAATCATCTTCATTATTGTAAACTTCTTCCGCACTCTCCTGAAGCCAATCTTCATCCTTAAGCAAAGCTAAAATAAAATCCGTTTCAACATACATTTATCTTCCAGCCTCTTCCATAGCTTCTTCCATAGCAGCTTCCTTCAGTTCCTCCACAGACTTTTCTATGTCGCCTACTTCCTCTCTCATTGCCTCTAGAGGATTCTCCTCAATAGGAATAAGGATAATCTTATCGCCTCTATCAATAAGTTCGAACTCTGTACCCATTCGATCCCTAGTTTCTTTCGGAAGATAAATCCTCCCATCATCAGCATCGACCTTCATACAAGTAAATTTGAGCGGAAAATTTAAGAATTTTTGGGTAAAATAGGATAGAAAAAGGAAATTAACCGTCGATTATTCCTTCGTCTTCGATGCTGTAGACGGCTTCTCCTTCTGGCAGGTATGGACTATCCTCTAAGCGAGCAACCCGTGTGTCTTTCTTTCCTTTTCTTAGGTAGATTATGACTGCGCAGTTGTGTGCAACGATGTTTCCTCCGATTGCTTTTGTAGGATCGCCGAACATCTGGTCTGGATTGTCCATCACCTGATTAGTGACTACTACGGTTACGTTATGGGTATTGGCTATTCTGAGGAGTGTTGCCATGTGTTTATTGAGTTTCTGCTGTCTGTTGGCCAATTCTCCTCTTCCTACATACTCTGAGCGGAAGTGCGCCATCAATGAGTCGACGATTATGAGTCCGATGTCGTTGTCTTGGCAGATCTGTTTAGCTTCTTCTGCTAGAAGCATCTGGTGGTCGGAATTGAAGGCTCTTGCGACGTGGATATTGTCGAGTACTTCATCTACATCCATTCCTGCTTCTTCAGCCATCTGTTCAATTCTTTCCGGGATGAAAGTGTCTTCTGTGTCGATGTATACTGCGCCTTTGTCCATGCCACCTTCTTCTTCAGGCTTCTGAACGTTTACAGCTAGATGATGGGCTATCTGTGTTTTTCCTGCTCCAAACTCGCCGTAGAGCTCTGTTATAGCCTGTGTTTCAAATCCTCCGTCTAGAAGATCGTTAAAGTCTTCGCTGTTAGTCCCGATTTTCCGCATGTTTTTACGTTCTTCGCGCTTGTCTGTAGCAGTTTCAAATCCTCCGACGTCTGCCTTCTCCTTTGCAGACTTTACAATCGACTCTGCTGCGCTTTCACCAATTCCGTCTACTTTTCCTGAGAGTTCACCTGCCTTCATGTTAGCTAACTCCATCAGGTTGGCCAGGCCTTCTTCTCTCAGTCTTTCTGCGGTTTTACCTCCCACTCCTTTCAAGTCTTCTAGATCGACGTCTTTAGTATCTGACATAGTATTATTTTACCTCTGAAATTTATGCTTCCATGATTTCAAGCATACTCTCGATTTCGTCTTCCGTAGTGACTTCCTCAATATCGTTTGCCAGGATCTCTATCCTGTCAAAGTAGTCATTGAAACGCGTTCTTCCCTCGATGACGAGTTCTTTTCCCGCAGCTTTCTCGGCAGCTTCTTCAACTGCTTCCTCATCCATCTCTTTTTCGACCTCCTCGTCTACCTCAAGAACTTTCCGTGCCTGACCTCCGAAGAACACTGTCCTGATTGTCTCTGTCCCATCATCGATTACTCCGGAAACCGCCAGTCTTCCTTCCGGTTCCTCAACTTCCTCGCCGTCGTCGGTGACGTATTCTCCATCGTCGTTCTCCCTGACCGTGTCTCCTGTCTCAGGGTGTACTCTGTAGAACGGGTTGGATGTGTAGACCTTCATCAGCATGCCTCTAACACGGTAAGAGTTACCTTCCGAATTAACTTCGTTTATCGGTACTTCCTTCGTCTGCATTGAGTTGCTGTCGTCTACTTCAGGGACCTCGTCGTCATCCATCATCTTGACTTGGACATCATCGCCTAAACGAAGCTCTGCGTTACCCTGGTTGTCTTCTACAGTGTAGGCTCCTGCAATCTCGATTCCGTCTCCTTCGCTTATTTTTTCTGCAATCTGTGTCTGCTCGTCCCATAGAGTCACACGGAGGGTTCCTGATTCGTCGCCCAGCACGATGTTCTGAACCTTTCCGTCTTCCTCATCGTCGTCTCTCTCAAAAGTATTGACTTCGGAAATATTGAGGACCTTAGATTTCAGGTGTACTTTCCGCATCTCAGGTACTATATTATCTATTTGTAGGTCCTTGTTCTCCTCCCCCTCGATCTGCACGCCGAACTCCTTGGCAACAAGGTGGGATGCTCCTTCCTCTGATACGAGGCCAGAGAATTCTTCCATTTTATCCTCTATTTCCTCTTCAACTTCGTCCTCTTCAAGGTCTGATTCCTCGACAATCTTCTCGATAACGTCCTCAACTTCCATATCTAGGAAAGCGGATGTAATCATTAAATCCCTGTTGGAGTTAGAGAATTGAAATAAATAATAGAGATAAGAGGGAGAAAAGGGTTATTGGAGGGCGTCTCTGACGTCTTCTGCTCTAACAGTCTTGCGTCCTTTCTCTCTCGCTACTGCAATTGCTTCCTCTGAGACATCTCCTGCAAAGGTTTCTAGGACATCTCCCAGTTCCTTTGCACTGTCTTCTGATACTCTTTTGTCGCCCTGACTCTTGATAACTTCTTTCATCTTAGATACTGAAAATTCCATTTTTAGATCACATTAATCATACAATATATAAGGGTTTTAAACCAGAAGGTTTCCTCAAAGTAGGGTTCAGAAACGATTTAGATCCATTAAGAATATTAACATCGAGCCATATAATAGTACAAGGGTTCACTCTCTTGAAAACCAAAGAGGATCTCTTCCTCCACTCTAAACCAGCCAAAATACTTGTAAAACTCAACAACCCAACAAAAGAAAACTACGCCTCTAAGGTTGCCAAAAACGTAGATTGCACATACTCACACGCCGTAGGCACAATACAGGACCTAGGGGAACACGGCCTAATAAGATCAGAAAAGAAAGGCAGGAAAAAGGAGCTAAAACTAACAGAGGAAGGAAGAGTAATAGCCGAGACACTTTCCGAATTGATGCATCAGCTTAGACAACTCGGATAACAGTATTTTTTATTAGACTACACTTCTCGAACTCACAAACAAGTCAGATTGTTCAAAAATTCCAAACAATATTATGTTTACTAAGTACGAACATACAACCCTATTTTAAATATTTTGTTATATCTACTCAATTAATACAACCGTCACGAGTGTTTAAACAAAGCGAACAACCTTTGGTTATGGAGACTCAACACAATACATGAGAACAGTAAAATACGTAGACAGAGCATTTCTGGCAATAATCATGACAGTTTTCGGACCAACGGTTGCAGGAAGCTCAGGTACCATTCCAGGAGCACTAATAGGAATAACACCGCCATTACTCGCTATGGCAACAATAATATTCAGAACATTCTAAGAACAGCTGTGAACAAAACATGGAAGACATAGAAAAGCTCATAGAAAACACCTATCAATCCGATCCCGAAAGCCTAGAAGAGGCAGCCAATGGGTTCCAACCCAACTCAACCATTGAATCAGAAAAAGAAGAAATCCAAAGCATAGGCCTCGATTACGAAAACAACTTCATAGAAAAAAACCATAACAACTAAGAATATCTCATAGCTATACAAAAAGACCAACAAGACACTTATGCAGTCTGTCAAACCTACAAAGACCAAGAAACAATTTTCTGGGTTTTCGAACCAAACCAATCTTATTGGCTACAAGACGAAAAACTACAAGAAACCAATAATCCTCCCAAATCAGTGCTCGGCCTAGAAATAGAAGACCTGAATAATCTTAGGCAAATTTTCAAGGAAAGAAAGCGAGAGTATTTCTAGAAATAACTAATTTAACAACAGAAAGTCGCGAATATATTTTGCGCTTATTTCAGTTGTAGGTGTTAGAAACCAACAAGTATTTGATTCGAAAGAACAATTTAAGCCTTAAACCGCGTTTAAATCCTATTTATATGAGGGTGGTCGCCTCTACCAAAAAAACAAAGAAGTATTCAACCAGATAGGTCCAGGAATCTCCGTCACAGAATCACAAAAAGGAGTGGCAAACATACTTTACACGAAAAACAGAGACATAGTATTGAGAGTTCTTGATGAAAGAACAGAATGAGTGTTTGACGAGTTTGAACACCTAGGATTTTACTAGCCCAAATTCTTCCTTAGAAGCGTTGTATTCGTATATTTCGATATTATAGTGTTTGATGTATTTTTTGTAGCTGCTATATTGGTTTCCTGGGAAGTCAAGGTTCTTTGTGTAGATGGCTTTACTTTGGTTTCCTTCTAGGTGGTCTTCTGCATAGTTTAGTTGTATTGCTGCGTTTGTTATGTTTATTGTGGAGATTTTCTTTTTGACTTCTATTATCGTGCTTGTTTCTTTGTTTAAGAAGTCTGCGCCGTATCCTTTGATTTTCTGTAATTTTTCTCTTCCTATTTTGTCTGCTACTAGCTGTTCAGTAGGGTAGAGTTCGCCGCTGTGTTGTTTTAGTGGTTTTTGTGTTTTCTTTGCTGTTTTGAATCTTCCTATTTCTCTTTTGATATTGTATCTGTTGAGGTATTTGTCTGTTCTTTATTTTTGCCAGGCTATTTCTTCCATTTTGTCTATTAATTTTTCATAGGTGCTTTTTCCTTGATTTATTCTTTGTACTTCGAGCCAGAATCGAAGTGTTTCTAGTACAGGCGCATCAATTACTGATTTTTCTATCCGTGTGTTTTCTTCTCCTGCTATCTTCTTTAGTTCTCGGTTTGCGGTGTCGTAGTAGTTTGATATAGCGCCCCATATACAGCAGTACTGGTTTCTAAGTGCTTCTACCTCACTTGGGCTAGGGTGTGGATGTATATTCCATCGTAGATCTTCTGGAGTGACTTTTTCGAAGGCGTCCAAGATTAGTAGGTATGGGTTTCCTAAGTAAGCTTTATTTACAGGTTTCTGAAGTTTTGCTTTCTTTACAAGCTCTGGTATATCTCTATAAGGTATTTGCCTAGGACTTACGTTGTTCCTGTCAGCATATTCTCTCATTAGTTTTTCAGCCTTTTGCTCTACGTCACTATTCCAAAAATCCTCGGGATAAGATTGACTAGAGTCATCTAGCACTTTCTTATGTACGAAAATTGAGGTTGATACTCTACAGGCGCCTTCAGTACTATTTTCAACTTGTTTTAGCTTCTTCTGCATATATAGTTGTTGCTTAGGCTTCCTTTTAATTTTTCGGCTTTATATTGGCTGTTGGCTGTTAGAGGACAACGAGTGTGTAGACTATTTGAACACTCATAGAGTTTTGTTGTTGCGTGTTTCTAAAATATCAAGAATTGTCATAATAAAGAATGTATATCGCAATTTCGGAAGTATGTGGTTTTCATACCTTTCCAACCGAACGTTGAAGGGTTCGCAATCTAGATAACCTATTACATAAAGAAGGTATAATTTCACTGTGTGAACCCATGTGCCTCATACACCACCTCTCCAACATACCTTCTTTGTTAAAGCATATTTTGGAGAAATTCGGTCAAAATGATGAGTGTTTGCTTTAATTACACACTCGCAGTAATTGAGGAAAAAGAATTTTCAGCGATAATTACCGAATCAGTTTGACCATGAGGAATAGATGATAATTCAATACCCTCAAAATATTCTTCTTACTGATACCTGCTAGACTATTAGCAAATAAATGATGTCTTGCTAAATAACTTCTATCTGGCCGGGGACGCTTACTTTGGTGGTTGAGATAGATTATCCAAAGTTAGAGGGTTTAATGCCGGGCCAAGTTAATGGCTTTAACCGAGTATATGGACTCTTTAGGTCCGGAATACAAGAATTCTGTTTTAGAATTATCCTGGTTGTTCATTATTTACTCACACTCGTTAATAATTTATTGTCGTGTTTAGGTAACAACATAATATACTAAAAAGGCAGGAACGTTCATCTAGTCATAACACTCTTTTGCCTCAGTATGTTCACTACCAGCACACAACCCGGATGATATGTGAGTTTTTAGAACAGTTTTCTTTCAGATAAGACCAGAAGCAAGTTCAGAAAAGTTAGTTTTGAGGCAGGATGTTGACTGATTCGGTGTGCTTGCTGCCTTCAAGTTCGTTGTAGAAATTGATTACCTTATCAGCTTTTCCGTTTGTGTGGAATACTTCCAGGCAGTTATTCCCATCTAGTTTGCTGTGGAGCTGTGTGTCAACTACATCATCAAATTCATGTGAGATGTGAGAGATTTTTTCCTCATTCTTGTGTGGGTGCCTCACCACTACTACAGCATTGAGTTTTCCTTCCAAGCTTTCCCTGTCTGAGGTTTCCTGGTGTAGGTTTTCTATTGCCTTCCTGAATAACTCGCTTCTTCCGTTGTAACTTGAGTTTTCCTGTATTTCTTCAATCTTCTCCAATGTTTCGTCGTCAAGTGAGAGACTTATTATTTCCATAACTCAGGATTAATAGCATAGTTTGAAAAACTTATTAATACCTGTTTTGGCTATGGTATTCAACTGGATAATCGGAAGCCTTATAGCCACCTCTCTACTATCAGGAATAGGAGCACTATTCCTAGGCCTCAGTGAGAGAAGAACTGAAAAACTCACACCTTACCTGATCTCACTGTCAGCAGGAACAATCTTCGGTGGCGTATTCATACACCTTGTGTTCAAACTAGCCAACAATTTAGGCTACACGAGAATAACAGGCCTAACAGTTTTAGCAGGAATGCTTGGCTCATTGGTTCTGGAAAGAATTATCCACTGGCACTGCCACAACCAAGATCACCACATAGAAGCATTCTCATACGTGCTAGTAGCAGGCGATGCAGTGCACAACATACTAGATGGAATACTGATCGCAGCCAGCTTCCTTGCAGGAACATCAGCAGGAATAGCAGCCACCATAGCAGTAATGGCGCACAAAATACCAAAAGAAGCCGGCGACTTTGGAGTACTAGTACACAGCGGGTTCTCAAGGCAGAAAGCAGTATTATTCAATATAGGGGTCAGCACATTCATGTTTGGAGGAGCAGCAGTCGTTCTGACACTCTCAGCAGCCGCCTCCGGAGTAAACACATTCCTACTGCCACTAGTAATAGGAAACTTTGTCTACATCGCAGGAGCAGACCTACTACCAAGATTCAAAGAAGACGAAGACATCCTATTACACATAGCTATGTTCTCTGCGGGAGTTGGAATAATGTACGCAATTCCATACATTAAAGCAATGATATGAAGAAAACTAGCCGAGGATCTCAACCTCATATCCTTCCGGATCCTTCACAAACCCGTACTTGCCAGGGCATTTTTCGGGAGGCCGGTAATCCTCTCCTCCAGCCTCAACAGCTTTCTCATAAGCTTCACGTAGGCTTTGAGCTTCTTCAGTCCGTATTGCTACATGGCCAAAACCTTCTCCTTTTTCGTACTTGTCATCCTTTCCGTGATTGTATGTTAACTCTAATTCCGCCTCCTGGCCAGGGATTTTAAGGAAATAAAGCGTGAAGCTGTCATTTTCAGACTTCCTCCTAACTTCAAATCCAAAAGCTTCTCTATAAAAATCGATTACCTTTTCCGGATCAGAAACCCTCAACATAGTGTGCGCCAGTTTCATAATGGGAAAAAGACAACTGAATTAAAGTAAAACTTGGTTTAGAGAACTTTTCATCCAACTCTTTTTCACTGAGACAGGTTTTAAGCTTCTTTCTACGTGATTTATGGCCCGTAACTATCGCAACTTTCGAATCCAAAAGCTCGCCCAATTTCCTGGTTAACTCTGCATTTGCACGATTGTTTTTAGCCGGCGAGGTTAAGTTGACTTCCTTGATGCGTCCCCCCACCCACCACTTTGAACTCATCTGACTCAACATTTAGTTTAACGTAGAATTCAGTTGACATCAAAACAGCGAGTTGATAAAAGAAGACAAAAATCCTTCAGAAGATTTTTTCTCTCTCTCCTGACTATTCAACTCTTCCTCCCTATCTTCTATTTTATCCTTAATCTCCACACGCAGATTTTCCTCGTTGCTCTTCTCTTCAGTTAATTCTGTAGTATTCAAAGCATCATAAGAGGAGGTATCTAAACCCTGAGATAAACCTAGAGCAGCAAATAAAATCAGGCCCAATACCAAAAACGACAACTTTCCTAACTCCATAACTGACAATAAACATGCTAGTTTAAATTAGTAAAACAAGAGAAAAGTAGGATTTGGCTGCCAGGTAACACAGACGCACTCATCCAGGGTCCCTTTTCCCGTCGTGCCTGCTGACCAATGGCAGCCAAAAAAATGCGATAAATTATAATTGGATGCAAAGTGTTTTATTGGAAGAAGACTCCATCCTCAACCGAGGGTTTGAAAGCAGCCTGACGGCTCTTAGACTGTATCGGTTCCTCACCGTGGTACTTTCTAATATACTGGAAGTATTCGTTTACTCTTTCCTGTGCATACTCACCATCGTATTCTACCTGTTCACTGGCAAGGAATTCTAGGAACGCCCATTTAAAGAAACGATTCAAAGGATAGGCAATGAAACGGGGAAGAAAATCAATTCCCTGAGGAATATCATAACTTACTTCTCCTTTGACAAAGTATTCAACCAAGCATGCATCGTTTTCTCCTGACGGAGGAGTTTTAGTTTCTATCACAACATCCAATCGGAAGTTTCCGTTTCCACTTGGCAATCCAGTGTCTTCAATATACATATCAGATTCAAAACCACTGCTATCAGCGTTTTCATAATAGAAGTACTCATTCGGTCCTTTCATGCCCATATTCATTTTCACGATCTTCTTGTGATCGGTGTAGATCTGAGGGACATGGGGAGATTCGTACCATTCCTTCTTGTTTATTATTTCTATCCAGTCTTCGTGGAATAAATGAAAGTTTCTCCAGATATCATCTTTTGCAAATTTTTCTTCTTCCCATCCTGCCCTGTCTTTGTTTCTTTCCGGATCGGGAGTTCTAAGCCATCCCATCAAGACGTCCAAAAACCCGGGTTTTTCTTCATCTACCATAGTTTATCGGTTCCACGGTGATTTGTAGTGGCTTGCGCCTGTTCTTCCAATGGTTTTCTCCACACCAAACTTATCTCTCATTATATCGTGTAGATGCAATATTGTCTCCTCAGCCTCTTCTTCATACTTTCGAATCTCTTTACTGTAAAACTTGTTGTACCAGATCCCTACGATTATCTCATAGAACTTTGACTTCTGAAAATCAGAGATTTCCTCACTCTTAAGCCCAGATTTTCCCATATTTCTATCTGGCACTTCACGTGGCGGAATAGGGACCCATGAAAGCTCTTCAGCTCCAGGGTAACGAGTAAGTACCTCGGCTGATGACTGCACCCGGGCCTTCAGAACGTCTTCAGATCTTTGCATCTTGTAAATCCTCTTAGGGCTCTTGGTCCTGAACTGAAGGTTGTAATGGATAACAGTGTGTGGAGACTTCTCTTTGAATGCATGTAGACGGATTTTATCCTTAGGTCCGGATACTGAAAACTCGCTTTTTGCCTCCTCAACCCTATCCATAGAAAACTCTTCCACAAGAATATCCTTCAAGCCTCTATAAATTCTGGCAGGATCCTCCTTAACGAAGTAGTGATCTGACTTGTGGAAAGCATCTTCTTCAAATTTAACCATTTAGATCACGTCTCCAAAGTCTCTCTAACTCTATGTATTATAGTATCGGTTTTCTCCTCAACTGCATGCTCATAACCTTCTCTTACGCTGCCATAAAGAAATTTGTCAAACAGTGAACGGTAGGCATAGTACCAGAGATTTCCCTGCCACGGTTTGCTAGTGGGATAGTGAGTTTCAATTTTTCCCTTAATCTGAATATCCATCTCGCCCTTGGAAGGATCAATAGTCAGAAAGATCTCATAAATACCTTCAGAATGGGCGTCAAATCCCTCATCAGCTATAATCTTTGCCCTGATAAGACCTTCCTCGACATCGTTGTAGTACTGTTCTTCATGAGCATGGTCAAGGGCAATGCTATGTTCAAGGAGGTCTTTCAGTTCGAAGTAAGCCCTATCGCTGTCCTGAATCTTCAAAGTCTGTCTTCTTCTAGCCGCCTCCTCAATGATCTCCATTATTTTTAATTTTGGAGAGACAGGGTAAAAAAGTATTTAGAAAAACTAGTGGTATAAATTAAATGAAATATATTTAGTAGTCCGTCTTCCTCCCCTGGCCCCGCCTTTTATGTGAAAGATTTATCAGCAGTTGATGACAGGTGAAACCGAGGAAGACACCTTATACGCAGAGAAATTCTTCTTTTATAAAGCGAAGGAAGTTGCCGATCCCGACTTCAAGTCAAATGCCTTCGATTAATATGTATAACCATAATCTTCGTTCTAAAAATAAGTATACTAATCGTTAAAGACTCGAGAAAATGGGGGAAATCAAAAAAACTTGCTTGAAGAATCTTTATTTTCGTCTAAATTTTCATGTTTAACTATATTATTATAGGCTGTTTCTTCAGCCATTTTTAGTGAAGGAGGAATGCTCCTTTCGTTATAAAATTTATTAAATACTTCCGAAACATTTTCGTGAGTCATAGAATCGTAGTGCTTCACCAAGCTATGCATACTTTGAGCTATAACTTTCCATTCCCTTGTATTTTGATCATTTGAATCTTCACTTTTTTCCAAATAATCGGCTACAAGTTTACACTCATTTTTTCCTCTTCCGTGACCGTATTGCATAGTACCAGCTAAAAGTAGTAACCATTAAATTGTTAATGTAGTTCTTCTGGACGCTGTCGAATATCAACGATTCGTTCCTCAATACTATTTCTTTAAATTTTCAACTAGAAAAAAAGCGGTTTACCTGCATTCTGGACAAACAAGCATTCCATTAGTCTCTATCAGGTTCTCACTGTAGTTTTCACATGACTCACAGTAGCCTTCTTGAGCTCCCGGGGAATGTGTCGCAGGTTCATCCATCTCCTTTTCCTGGCCGATAACTTCCGCAAATCCAGGCCATGCCCTCAGGATATCGCTCTGAGTAAGTATTCCGACTAACATGTCTCCCCTCACCACAGGCACCCTGGAGACGTTGTTCCGTACCATCGCCATTGCAACATCATTCAGTACTTCATCCTCTTCAGCAACGATCAAGTCAGAACTCATTATATCCTCAACCTTTACCTGCTGTGGGTCTCCTCCATCAGCGACTACCTGGTATGCAATATCACGGCATACAACAATTCCAACAGCCTCCCCATTTTCTACCACAACTAGGCCTCTAATATGTTCTTCTTTAGCTAGCTGGGCTGCCTCTACAACTGTTTTATCTTTTTCAACGGCAATAACGCCTTCAGTCATAACTTCTTTTATTGGAACTTCCTCTGCCATAACACCAATTCATTGTGAACACTAAAAAAATCAACCAATTTCCAAAGAAAATCTTCAGCTATCTAAGTAAAAATTCAGGGAATATTTCCGAAACATTGTCCCGAATAAGATAATATGAAAAACCTCCTATAATACAGAATAATCCGACGGGTAGAGTAACAGAATTTAGTAAGTAAGCCATCAAACAAAATACCGCTGTAGCAAACAAATCTTCCTCCGAACCATCCAAAGAAATGATGTAACTTCCGTGAAGCCATTTACCTCTCAAATGGTCATAAACAGCTCCCTTATCCACATCTCTAAAGTCATCCGCGTCATTAGCCAACAACTCCGATACAGAGTGAATTGAAATATTAAATAAAAAAATACTTACATATAGAAAGCCAAAACCCAATGTAAACGGAAGAAATAACAAAGGAACAAAAGGAAAATGAAAATTTTTCCTGTGATCAAGAAACATGTCAAAATCAGGGACAACAGCCCCTAATACCGAGATAAGAAGAATTTGAACGCCAGAAGGAAAAAACAAGGAGTAAAAAGAAAAAAATAAAAGTGAAAGACCTATGTGAGTGAATATCATCATAAATAATCACGTGAACTTTGCTAAACCACTTTGTCTTTCATCCTTCCCAAACAAGCTCTGCAACGTTTTGTTTATCATGGTTACCTGCTGACGCAGATATGGGTTTATCTCGTACTCATCGATTATATCTTTCGAAGGCTGCATGTATTTCCTGATGGTGCCCTCAGAAATCGTTAAAAGAACTTTTCCACCGCATTCAGGGCACTCTGCTGTAGTTTTACCGGAGGGAGCAATAGTCTGATTAGTCAATGGGACGCGTCGGAACTTCTCGTTGCAGTCGACACAACGCATCTCCTGACTCGAAAAACTACGCAAGTTACCGCGGATATCCGGCAAAAAGTGCTTCTGAAGCAGAAGTTCAGCAGTAGCATCTTCATCAGCAGCCATGATCCGTTCTCCAATACCCAATTGAGCACTAGTCTTCTCACTCATCTCATCAAGCGTAACGTACTCTGACTGCGAAGGCCCATCATCTACATCAGTTGTATCGTGCGTAAAGCCGTGTCTAAATGGTTCATCGCTATGAACAATATCCTCACCTATCTGGATCTCATTCTCCAGATTCCACGGCTCCTTGTAGTCCAGAGTTTCCTCATAGAATCCAAGAGGATACTCATCGACAGTTTCAACAGCCCAAGCCTCATCATCAACTTCATCAGGATTCAAGACCGTAGAGAGAATTAACGGAGCATCCATAGTCCGCGCTCCTACAGCATTAGGCAAATACTGGCGTGAAAAATTAAGCAAACCATCCATCATCATCAGAATAGCATCCTCATCTCCGTCCGCGTTACGCCTTTTTCCTGCATGCCAGTATGGGTGTGCATAGATGCCTTTGGCATCTGTAAACCCTATTATTCTTCCTACTGTTCCTCCTGATGTGTGTGGTGCTAGTCCTATTACTAGTTCTCCTACGAGATCTTCTTTTTCTTCTACGTTGTAGTATGGTGGTAGGTTGTAGAATTCTTGGAGTAGTTCGTCTACAAAGTCACAGACTCTCATCATGTATTCTGCTGCGGATAGGGTTTGATCGGAGTCTGGTATTATGATGTCTTGGGGTTTGAGTTCTACAACTTGGTTATTTTCTTGCAGTGGTTTTCCTTTGTAGTCTTTTTCATATCCTATTTCACGTAGTTTCTCTACTGAGACACCTATTTCCTTGGGTTTGAAGTGTGTCATCGGGATGTCTGTGGCGTCGTACCTTACTGTTGCGTCCTTGTTTACGTATAGATCATGTTTTTCTCTTAGAAGGCCCTTTTCTATTGGTTCTACGTGTTTGTGTTCTGATGTCATGCCTCGGAATGATTTAAGCAGTTCTGGCGGCTGGTCCATATCTAGGTTGTCTAAGGCGTTTTCCATCAGTTCCTCTATTTCTATACTTGTATTCTTGTATCGGTTGAACCGGTCTTGGCCGCAGTTTCCGCATTTTTCTGGTTTTTCTTTGTGTTCTTTCTGGCAGTTGCTGCAGAAGTATACCGGGTTGGCTGGGTTACCGGTTGATGGGTTGTATGAGAAGTGTGTTTTTTCTCCGGTTTCTTCGTCCTTGTTGATGATTATGTCTTCTTGTACTGATCCGTAGTTGTATGATGCAACCAGGTTACGCATTCTGCCGCCTTCTTGTTTGCCGCAAGGGAATAGAACTTGTGGTTTGCCGTTTAGTGTTCTTCTCTCTGCTTTTTCTGGGCGGCCCATTCTTGCACCGAGGTAATGTGGTGCTTGGTCTCGATGTGTGTAGCCTGAAATTGTTTCCACAAGTTCCTGGATTTCTTCTCCGCTTTCCAATTGTTCAACTTCCTGTCCGTGGTTTTCTTCAGTTTTCAACAGTTTTTTCAATACTTTGAGGTCTTTGTTTGATACATTGATTTCACTGTTTTCTGTGTTTTTGTGTTGTATTAGTATGTCTTCGAGGCATTTTTTGGTTTCTTCGCCTTCTAATGTTTCTTGGTTGATTGATTTGTAGAGTGCTTTGAATCTGTTTGGCTGTGTTTCTTTCCAGTGGTATTGCCAGCGTGGGTGAAGCGGTATTCCTAATGCGTCACTTATTTTGAATGCTTCTTTCGGTGATGGCGTTCTATTACTGAAGTCTTTGCCTAGTTTGACGTCTTGTTCTTCTAGTTGTTTTTCTAGTTCTTTTTCCCACCATTCTTCGACGTATGGGCTTGGCAATAGTTTTTTACCGTTTTCCACAAATTCTCCGTATGCTACTAGCATATCCCCTAGGAACAGTATTTTATCTATACTGCCTTCTAATTCTCGTGCCTTATCTCTGGTTTCTACCTTGATTACGTCTCCATCTTCGGTCTTGACTATTGGAGGATGTATTGTGTCGCATGGTGTTCCTACAGTTCCTTTCATCGGGTATTCTGTCTTCAACTGTGTTCCTATTGCAATAAATCGCTCTGTTATCTCCATGGTGGCAGGGTGGAAGCTTACTGCTGCTAGTCCATTGGTTCTTGAGTGGCCGTATCTTAGCCGGAATCCTCCTTTCCTTCCCGGATGCGCGAATATCGGTCTTCCAGCAGTTAAACTACCTAAATACTTGTCGCTTGGAGTGTATCCTTTCTTTTCTTCTTCATCGTCTTCGTCATCACTGCCTTCACCTGAGCTGTGGATCTCTTTTTGAAGTTCCAGATATTCTTCCACCCATTCCCAGTGTTCCAAGCCGAAGTCTTCTCCCCACTTCTTAATCCTCTTCTTAATTTTTGAGGCTTTGAGAGGAAGACCATCAAGGTATACAAGACACATTCCTCCCCTAATCTGGTTTGTGTCGATTCTATCTAAGTCTTTGTAGTTTGAGACATCTAAGTCTTCCGTCGGGCTGCCTGTTACCTCGACCGGTACGTTTGAGGCTATTTCTTTGACTTCTTCTCTTGTCGGATTGTATTGTTTAGCCGTAACACGATTGTAATAGTCCTCAACCTCAGTCGCGTATCTTTTAACAACTTTTTCAGAAGGTTTGAACCTTTCCAAGTCAACACCTATGCGGACGTAATCTGCTAAGAGAACACTCATTGCTGAAGCTGTTCCTCCTGCAGATCTTATAGGGCCTGAGTAATATACGGCTAGGTATTCTGATCCATCATCGTTTTCTCTTATTTTGATATCGCCTATCCCCTCCAAAGGAGCGGTAGTTATGCCTCCAGTCATGTAAGAAGCTCCAACACGTACACCAGCATTACAAGCTCTCTCCAAGTCTTCGAATTCATAGAAATTGCCTTGCGCTATTTCTCTTGCTATCTGGAAGGAAACACGCTCGTCATTTTTACCGTATTCTTCTTCAAGTTCTCTGATTCTTTCAGCAATACCTTGATTCTCTAGTTCTTCGAACATTGCTGCTATTACCAGACTTGAAGCCTTCTCAGGCAAATCCTCTGCTACTGGAATATCGATCCGTTGTTCTGGATCCTTTGACTGATCTCGGGCCTTCTCACCTAAATCATAGGCGTCCTCTGTCTTCTCTCTCAAACGGTTGAAGTAGTCTTCTATCTCCACAGGTTTTTAGCCTCCTTAAATGCGTTTTCAAATGCTGTCTCAGGGTCTGGATGCCACCATTGTTTCAATCCAGCATCAGCTGTATTAACGGCTGCTACATCGTTGCCTCCGTTTCCAAAGTGTCCGACCTCTATGCCAAGATCTTGAACCCCTTTCACAATTTGATCCTTGCCCTTGGGGGCTTCTTTGTTGACCCATAGTTGGTCGAAGTAACCCTCATCGGTGAACTCTAAATCCTTCCATTTGTACAGGTAGTCCGCTTCTAGGTCTTCTGCAAACGGGAGTGTAGCGGCTGGTGGTGCGGCTGACACTATCATGGTTCCGCAGTTATTTTCGTCAAGTTTTTGTATGAAATTATGGGCTCCTTCAAGTATCTCTCTGTCTTTTAGGATTTGCTGAATTGTTTTAGAGTATACTTCTACGTTTGCATCAGGTCTTCCTCTAAGCATTCTTGTCTGTTTCCGGGCATGTCTGTAGTGATTGCTGAGATCGCCGATACTGTTTTCGTATTCTTTGTAAAGTCTATAGTCTTCTTGCTCGGATAGGCCGAACGCTTTGTTAATTCTTTTGTAGGTAGGGGTTTGTTCCTTGTCTTCTACTAAGGTTCCTCCCATGTCTAAACTTGCTAAAGGTTTGGAATCGTCAATTGATTGAACACTTTCTATGACTTCAACCATTTAGAACTGTTTCACCTCGGTTTTCCGTGTTTTCAAGTTCATGAGTGTAACTTTTCCGGGGTCTGGTTCGTGGCCGACCCGTTTCTGGAAGTCTGTCTGGGCCTGGAAGGTTGATGCGCAGATTACGTTGACACCTTTGTATGTAGAGTTGGCGTGACTATGGAAGTGGCCTGATACCATGACATCGGGTTTAGTATCAATTACCATGTTGTCCTCGCCCTCAGGAGAAAGCATGTTGGATCCATAAGTCGGAGCAAGGTGTCTTCTCTTGAGTAGATCGATCATTACGTGGTGTGGTTCATCGTATGCTTTTTCTCTTAGTTCTTTGATTCTGTCGACGTGGTCGTCGAAGCTGTATCCGTGGTACATGAGGTTCTTGATGCCTTTGCTTCTGATTCCGTGGATTCTAACCATTTGAGGATTTTGAACTAGATGGAAGTTGTTGTGGTCTTTGATATTCGGGAATACTTTTTCAGGTAGTTTGGGTTGTGGCTCCGCTAAGCGTGTAATATCGTGGTTCCCTGGACTGGCTATGACTTGGATGTCTTCCGGTATCTTCTGGAACCATTCTTCGAAGAATTTGTATTGTTTGTAGATGTCATTGATTTGGAGCTCCTCTTCTTGGCCCGGGTAGATTCCAACTCCTTCTACTAGGTCGCCGGGTATAAAGACATATCCTATTTTATGATTGTCTGAGCTTAGGTAGTCTGCGAACCGGTCTAAGCGTTTGTGGAGAGTGTCTTCTGAACCCATGTGTAGATCGGAAATGTAGGCTGCCTGTATTTTCTCCTGTGTTTTATTTGTCCTGCTCTGTGGTATTGGCAAGTCTGGTCTTACAATCGAGTTGGCGTAGATTATGTCGCCTCCTATGCTTCCTCTGACACCAATCACTTCATCTGGAACTATTCTCTGGCCTTCCCTTTCATCTACGAGTGCCTTGAAACTTCCGGTCTTATCCTCGAGTTCAACTATATATTTGCCTGAATTAGTGGAGTATTTGTCATTGACGAACCCTATTGTGGTTGCTTCTTCTCCTTCATCACGTCTTTCCAAACGGTTAATTGTGGTTGCGGACTTCATTTCCTGTCTACGAGTTAACAGTTTCTTCATCTTGTCGTAGCGATCG
Source organism: uncultured archaeon (assembly GCA_964604885.1). Lineage (GTDB taxonomy): Archaea > Nanohalarchaeota > Nanosalinia > Nanosalinales > Nanosalinaceae > Nanohalobium. The sequence goes on along the minus strand of CAZSAB010000001.1, from coordinate 36,039 downwards.
TTGTAATAAGATAGAAACTCCGGTACGTCTTTTTCGTCTTTAGTTATATCTGATTCATTCATTACCTCGACCTTGGTGTCGATCTCATCTCTACTTCCTGTATCCCGAATTGTTACTGTCTTATCCTTTGAGAACTTGGATCCTGTATTCTCGAATTCCTGGGCTATTTCACTCCCTTTTTGTACCTCCTCTTCTGTACTCTCCACCTCAGATTCCACGGTTACCTTTTGCTTCTGAACTGTTTTAACCTGAGAGCCTCCAGTTGAAACCTCGGTCTGCTTTTCACGAAGCTGATCAACCATTTTCTTGGAGACAAACATCGGAGTAGCATCTAGAGATCTAATTAAGTCTACGTCCTCTTCCGTAAGTTCTTCAGCTGCATCCTTCTCAACCATGCAACCTTGCTGCGTTAATTGTTTAACTGCTTCTTCCTGCAAAATTCAATCCCCTCCCAAGGATAGACAAAAAATCTATTTATCGTTGAGGTAGAACTTTTTTTCTACCATGTCGTTTAACTGTTTACGAATATTCTCCGAAAGATCAACACTGATCTGTCTAGTACGGCCGTAACGACCTTTAGAGATGACCTTAGCATTAATTACACCAAGCATATCTAGTTCAGAGATTAATCCTGAAACCCTTCTTTGTGTCAGTTCAGAGACTTCGACCTCCGTACACAGCTCTTTATATTCGCTGTAGACATCTCCAGTCGCTATCTTATCTTCTTCCTCCGTCATATCGAGAATAGTATACAGTACCAGTTTGGAATGCTTTGGCTGACTCCTAACCGTCTCGACAACACGGTCCCTCTCAATCTTATCTTGGGCATTGTCTACATGCTCTTTCTCAATTGCCTTATCCTCTGACCTTTCCGCCAGTTCGCCAGCTACACGCAGAAGATCTAAAGCTCTTCTTGCGTCTCCGTGCTCTTGGGCGGCCAGCGCAGAACACTTGGAAATAACTCCATCCTTCAAAGCACTATCGACAAAAGCCTTCTCCGTACGCTCCTTCAAGATTTCCCTTAGTTCGATAGCATTGTAAGGCGGGAAAATAATCTCTTCCTCAGATAGAGAGGACTTTACTCTTGAATCCATGTACTCTGTAAAGTTCAAATCGTTTGAAATACCTAGAATAGAGACCTTGGTTTCATCCAGATCATCATTAATCCTTGTAAGATTGTAGAGGAACTCATCACCAACCTTCTTTACTAAAGCATCTATTTCGTCCAAGGCTATTATTACTACACCTTTCTGTTTCTTGAGAGCTTCGAAAAATCTATTATAGATTTCATCAGTAGGCAGACCTGTCGAAGGTACATCCTCGCCGAGCTGGCGAGCCAGTTTAGCCAGAAGCCGGTATTCAGTATCAGCCACCTTCTTCATCTTGCAGTTAATGTACAGCACATTCAGATCAATATCTTTGTCTTTTGCCACAGTCTGTAGATCTTCGGTGACGTGCTGAACAATCAGCGTCTTGCCTGTACCAACTGAACCATAGAGAAATACGTTACTAGGATCGTTACCTTTCAAAGCTGGAGCCAGTATTGACGCTAAATCATTCATTTGTTGATCTCTATGTAGTATATTGTCAGGCTTCCAGTTGGTTGTAAGAGCATCCTTATTCTTGAACAGCGATTCTTGATCGACGTAATTAGAGAACATTGACTTGAGATTGCTTTGACTCACCGATTAACCACCAAATATAACATACTGAGATTTTCCCCTCCCGTGTATATTCCATCTGAAATTAAGGCTTATAATATCTTCCATTCGAAGTCGAGGTCAGAGAGACCCCCACCCCCTGATTTCCTGTGGAAACAGTAAGAGTTCAAGGTTTTATGGATATAACAGTGTTATTATAATATAACGTTGTGATATTAGTATGTCGCTGTTATAATCAAAAGTCCGTTCTGAGAATCTCTACTCCATACGAAATCAAGGGGTGGCTAAGAAACTACTTCTGAATTAAAGTTACTCCTGACCGAACATTCAATTGTTTTTAACATAAGTTACCTCTCACTAAATACAAGTCATTCAGACCAACTTGTCGCATAATTTAGTCCTGTCGGAATGTATGTTTTACTCAGCAATTATCTAGAACTTTACAATCGTTTTTCAAAATTGAAAACAGATCTAAGACATTTATGTTTACTATAGTGCTATTTAATCGCCTAATCACCCCCTTGTTTCAAGTGGAGATTTCAAGTGGAATTATTCAAAAAACTTTCTAACACATTTATTATTAGTGAGTCATTCTTCAGGAAGTTCTGACCACACACCTAGTAGTTTTGAAAGAACTCTCGCCAATTTAGTGTCCAGCATCATAGTAGGTTTCTTTCGCTTACTGATCTCGATATTCTCAACAATATTCAGAACACTAGGAAGTCTTGTATAATGGAACCTTCCAGGGGAAAACCCATACAAAAATAGAACAAGAAAAGATAATCACCAATATCCTAGAGGCCAAAACAATCGGCCGCCTATAAGAAATAAAATAAGCACTTGACTCAGATGACACGCCCAATTTTTTCAGATAAAGAAATCCAGAATTGTCTAAAGGCAAACTCAAATAAGTATGAGAATTATTAATAGATACTCTTCTTTCGAAATCATTGAACTCTAAATTAAAAGCGGAGCTTTCACCACGCCCACTTAAATTCAAAGAGATATTCACGAACCTATCATCTTGAATAGAATACCTATCAACCACATCTAAACTAAAATTATATTCTTGAAAATCTTCAAAATTACATTGAGATTGATTCATTAAGTTGCTTACAGAATATAATTTAATCTGACAGTAGCTTGGATTCCAATCATTTATCTCAAAACTAATATGATTTGAATCTTCCTTTAAACCATGTATTTTATTTTGAAAGCCCATTTCATTCACAGAATATTCGTTTTGAACAACAGGCATCAGCAATCATCTTTAATCTCTAGTTCAGGATAATCTCTACTAACCGTTATTCTAGAATCTTGCCTGGTAATAGTAAGATTCCTAAAACCTTGAGATTTCAAATGTTCAAAAACTATTGATCCATCATTAGCTTGGAAGAATGTATTACTACTGCCATGGTCAATTAAATCAAAATCCCTGTGATCTCGAACAATAAAATCCTCAGATTTAACATATTTTTCGTTATCAACACAATCAACAGAATCTTCTTTTTCAACAATATCTCTTTCTAAAATCACTAGTTCAACCTCAATCCTGTAAACAGTCCTTAAATTCAACTTGTTATCTACATTATAGGTTATGAAATTATTTTCCGACTTTTCTTCTCCGTTTACAAAGTTATTTAGGGAAGAGCGATAATCACTGACTTTGAAGTAATTTGAACAATAATCATCGCTATAGCTCTTCCAAACATCTGTTTCAATGCTGGGACTAAATCCTTTTACTACTTTATAGGATCCGGATGACTGGGGATAAACTTCCTCGCCATAAACAGATCTAAATGGAGTTCTGATATACACATAAGCTGTATCAATAAATCTGCTGGAATGACTTTCAGAATACTTTCTAAAATAGTCATTAGATATATCTTTGTTGTAGTCTTCAGCCAACTGTATAGTATTTTGAGAGCTTAAACCAGAGAGAAGGTTTAGTTGTTTTGTTTCATTTAGACTTTGGGTTGATTTACAGATGTTTTCTGTGTTTGGGTTATCAAAATTGGTGCAATCAAGGCTTTGTACTGATGAAATAAGTGTTAAGAGGAAAAGCAAAAATAGAAGGTTCTTCAGGATAGGAACCATCCTATTACGTAGGGAGCCAGAAGCAATTTCAGGATTTCTGGAATTACGACGACTCCGATTGCTCCAACAATAGAGACTTTTAGTGTCGAAAGGGCTTCATCTCTTTTTGTTGGATTGCCTTGTGATCTTTGATACTGTAGGGATGCAAAGCTTCCTTGTCCAACTGCAATTATAAAGCCTATAAGCTGGACGCCTCTTATAACTAGATTGAGGCCTTCATTCATTTTTTCTTTTACTTGTTCTCTGTTTGAATCTAGTGACTGAGTTTGTGAGGCTGAAAATCCTGTCAATAGACTGATTATCAGTATTGAAGTTATTATTTTGTATCCTCTTGCCATTGATATAACCCACCCATTTAATTTACGATCGAATGGTTACTTGACTTTTTTGTTATTGGAAAGATACTACAGCAACTTTTTTGGAATACGATAAAATTGAAAGCAATCTCTATTGTCTTTTAGAATAGAATATTTCATTTTTTCAGTAGCTGAAGGTTTTAGGAAATAAATCAATTAGTCTGCCTTTGAACATTTTTGATCAGGAAGGTGTTCGAGCAGTTGATGTCAGCTGAAACCAAGGAAGAATTTATGTTTCTATATACCTTCTTCCTCGACAAGGCGAAAGATGCTGCCGTTGCCGACTTCAAATCTAAAACCCTCGTCACTGTCAGTCAACAAGCTCTTCACTACAGAAGACCTCGTAGAAGAACTGCTACATTATGCGGAAGAGCATATTGATGTTCGCCGTGTCTATATGGATCGTGGATTCTTCAGCGGGAAAATCGTCAAGCTGATGGATGAAAACAACTGGGATATCATTATGCCTGCTCGAAAAACATCCAGAATCAAAGATATACTGGAAGATGCGGATGGAGAAAACATACAGAGATACGAGTTAAACGGCAACGAACCAGCCAAATTCAACCTTGTTCTCCGAGAGGGCAGAGACGGAGAACTAAAAGCCTTCGCCACCAACTGCGGAAAACTCGAAATACTAACACACAACCTATTCCCCCTATACGGCAGACGCTGGGACATAGAAACAGGCTACAGAGTCCAGAAAAACAAATTCCTGCCGAAAACAACCAGCAAAAACTATAATGTCCGATTATTCCTGTTTCTGTTCTCGGAACTGCTCTACAACTGTTGGATGTTGATAAATGTCCGTATCAGCCTTGAAAAACACGGAGAAATACGGGAAGACAAAGAAATAACTGCGAAGAAATTCATCCGCTGCTTGTTTGAAGCTTTCGATAAATACGGCTAATTATGGGGCAGATAATTACATTTTCAAGGTTCAAATCTTTCCTGAAATAGCTTTTTTCTGTCCTTAGCCAGGTCAAAATAGTCTTTCCAATCAGTTATATCCATCTTTTTTAACTTTGCTGATCTTTTTAGAGCCCATACTACATCGCCTACTCGGGTCGCTCTTTCAGACCTTTCAAGTCTCTCTTCTAGTAATTTAACATCGCTCTTTTCTTCATATAACTTCTTTATGTTAGTATAGAGATTTTGACCAAGTTCCTCGTGGATGTAAACATAGGATAAAGCACCTTCGGGATTGTACGAGAATCTGGCAAATTCCCAGTCAATAAAGTATACCTCGTTGGAAGTCACTCTCGTATTATTTGCTATGTCCCCGTGACTCAAGCCAACTCTTCCGTTCGGATTTTCTTCAATTAATTTGTCTACTTCTCTTAATTTTTCCTGCGTCCAGTCAATTATCTCCTTTTCCCCAAGGTTTTTCTGAGCATATTCAAATCTCTCGTGCCCAAATTTCTGTAGATTTTGTTTTGGTGTTTCAGGTTCATTATACTTAAAGCCTTGTTTTTCACAAAATTTTCTATAGTCGTCAAAGTCTAGAGAGTGTATTGTGACCAAGTTTTCTACCCATATTTCAAGTTGGGTTTGACTGAAGTCTTCTAAACCTGCGTCTTCACCACCTACAAATGAAGTTATATGTACTTGATTTTCTTCGTCATAGAGAATTGATTGGGGTGCGAAATCTATACTTTCGTGCTCGAGAAATCTGAGGATTTTATATTCTTGCTTTAATCTGTTATTGCTACCTTGCTCCTCTAAATTATGTCTTAGAACATATTTTTTGCCCTCTGACTCGAATATGTAGTTATGGTTGCCTTCACCAGAAAAACAGTCAACTAAACTTGGATTCTCAAAGCGACTTTTATTCAAATAATCCGAAGCCCATTTTCGATTTTCCATATTTCTAAATCAAGTTTAATACTTTCTTGTAAGTTCCGAAAAACCAATTCGTATTCTAGCTATTTCTTTAAAATTTCAACTACTGAACCAACTTATTATTTGTTAAACGGTTTTACTCTAAAATAATAAGCAAGGAAGCTCTGGTTCCTCCAAATCTGATTATTTCTTTAAAGTTTCAACTACTGAATTCATTTTCCCTCTGATTTAAACATTATTACTTTGAGATAATTAACTTCGTAATCCCTCTGCCCGAAACCTGATTATTTCTTTAAATTTTCAATTAATGTGTTTTATTCAAAACAAGTTTATCGATTTTCTGCTGTATTTCTGTTCTTTTCCATGATTCCGCATATCTTTGATAATTTTCCTTATCTTTTGCCTTACAAATTATAACCCATTTATCGTACCGTTCGTTATTTCTTTCTACCTTATCATCGAAGGCCTTCTTATTGTGATTAATGTTGTTACCTGTTTCTACCTCGATCCCAATCAATTTCTCATCATTCTCAATCTCTAAGTCAGCGTATTTGGATGTTGTGCGCACTTCCTCAAATTTATCTTCCAACCAATTCCTGTAACCATAGACCAGTCTTTCATGGTTTGCTGAAAGCTTTTCACGTGTTTCCACCCAATGAGGCTTTGCAAATCCGCCTCTAAACAATGCTTTGGTGCTTTTCTCCCATTTTCCACTTTTTTTTAACGCCTTTATCTGTTTACTTGTTAATTCGGATTCTTGAACAACTTTTCTATCAAAATCATCTAACTGTTTTTCTTTTTCTTTGTTGCTTAAAACTACTTTTCTTTCTTCCTTCTGCTCTATTTGTTTTTCTTCTTTGGTTCCATGTATTTGAATCGGTATATAGGTTTCATCTTTAACGAATAGCCCTCTTCCAGGACTTTCAGTTTTAAGTAATTGCTTTTGTTTCTGATTAAGGTTAAACTGGCTGCTGACTTTGTCTATCACTGTTTTATCCTGTTTAAGCAGTATTTTGTTTGAGGTGTTAGCTAGAACTGACTTTCCTTGTCTTGAATTAATTAAATCATGGATTTCTTGGACTACTAAACCTAGACTTAGATTGTATTTTCTACTTGTTTTGACAGTTCTGTATATAAATGAATTGTTATCCCGGTTTTTACCTAGTGCTTGGCTTAGAAGTTCCCATGCCTCGTCTATCACTATCATTTTCTTTTTATTGGTGTCTTGACGCATTCTGCTGTGAAGAAAGTTTAGTATAAGGAACATTAGTTGCGGATACTGGCTTTCGGGAAGCTGTTCTATGTCAAAGTTTACTACTTGCTCATGTGTCTTAATCGTTGTATGAGTGTTTAAGAAGTCTTGAGAACCAAATATAAAAGGCTCTAGCTTGTCAAGCAGGGTTTGAAAGCTTTTTAACTGAGCCCTATCAGACTCACTGTTTTTAAGCTGCTTTAATTTATTGTATAAATCTTCTAATTGAGGCATTTCATCATTTCTTTTTTCCCAAGTCTCAGGTTCATCTTTGTAAATGCCTTTATCGTTATAAGCTTCTCTAGAGGCCTTAATTAACTTAGATCTTTGACTTGGACTTAATCCATCTAACATTATTTCGTAGAATTCTCTTAGAGAATTTATTTTTTCCCTGAAGGTATAATCCATCATGTCCAACGGATTAATCATGTTTCCTTTCTTAATTGACAGTGAAATGTTTTCTCCTGAAAGATTCTTTACTGTGGTACTGTACTCACCGTGAGGATCAATTATGTAGGTTTGAATGCCTTGTGAGGCATACCTGTTGATTATTGTTTTTGCTGTGAAGCTTTTGCCGCTTCCACTTGTACCAATTATGAACCAGTTGGGGTTTGTTGAACTGTAGAAGTCTGCTAATACTGGTTGCTGGTTCTCTGTATTTGTCCCAAGAAGTATTCCTTCATCATCAAGCTGACTAGGGTTTCCCGCAAAAGGAAATAATTCTGCTGCGGCACCTGAAGGCATTGAACGTGGCTGTGTATCAACATGTTTCCTTATCTTGTTTGAAGTAGTAGGCAGGGTTGTCTTAAATGCTTGAAGCATCTTGTAGTTAGGCTCGCCAGGTATTAGCTGCTGCTTATTCATTTCGCTTCTAGCTTCCTGAACATTCTCCTTTAAACCTTTCTTGGTTTCACTGCCTGTACTGATGTTTAAAGAGATGTCAAAAAGACGTTCTTCACCCTTATCAAGCTTTTTATGCAGTTTTTTGATGTCATTAAGCCTGTTTTGAATACTCTCTGAAATCTGCCCTGTATTTTCCTTCCTTACCTTGTCCTTCTCAAGCTTGGTTAACTGTTTTCTAACCTTTCTACGAGCATTATTCTGTTCGTAAGGCCTTATCCTGATAGAAATATCCATGCTAGAATGATTCTTCAACAAGTTGGAGATAAAACGGTTATCAATACTTCTTGGAAAACCTTCAACCATCAAAGCTTTGTAATACTTGCCGTTGATCTTAACGTATTCCTTGAAGTTTTCTATCTGGTTAGGCCTGATCAAGTCCTGGATGTCAGGCCTGGAAATTGAAACATCCTCTTCTTCATTGTCAGAACTGAGCCTTTCCTTTAATCTACCCAGCATACATACAACAATTACTCACTAACTATCTTAAAGTAACAACGTGCAAAATATGGCTTTTATCATCCAGTAGATGAATTTTTAAACAGATCGCTAGGAGAACGGTTCAAATATAGATTAAGCCAAACGCATATCTCCAAATTTTTAGGATATGCTGAGAATGCTAAATTTATAAAATCCTATATTTAAGAAGAACTGTGTGAATGTCTACGATCACAATTTCAAGCTTAGAAAGGCTGCATTGGGGGCAGCCCTTGGATTCTTTATTGGATTAATTATTTTGTTCAGAAGCGAATCCATTATTACTCTCATTCTTGGGATATTTGCAGCGAGTTATACTTTAGGTGTTTTAGGGTTCTTATCCGAAAACATTTCAGGCATTAGAAAATTAGCAGTCGGAATTATTCTTCTATTACCGGTAGTCCTGCTCTCAATTATCTTTCCCACTCTTTTTGTTTCAACCTGTTTAGGACATGCCATGCCTGGTTATGAGGTTAAGAAAAATATTTTCACGGGAGAAGTCAAGCACAATGAGTACGTTGGAGATCGTGGCTGTGCTGATTTACTTCCATGGTACTACGTAAAGTTAGAAGATAAGGAAAGGGCAGAGAAAGAGATTAAAAACTACTGTCAAAACCATAATCAATCTAGGGTTTGTAGACCAGATGCAGATGCAGCAATGAGTTGGGCCGGCTATCATTAGATAACTTATAGTTTTCGGAAACCTTCGAATGAAATATATCGGGAAATCAGCTGCAACCCGGCTTCTGCCGTATGTATATTACGACAAAACTTGGGGAACCCGAAAATCTAAACAGGTTTCGAACTCGGATTTTCCAAAGTCAAATAGTTTCAACATCTAGTTCCTTTATTTTTTCAAAATCTTCATTTTTGGTGATTATTTTGGTGTCGTTTGCGATGCAGATTCCTGCGATCATTAGGTCGAAACTCTTTATCTCCGGATATTTTTCCTTCAGCTTAGCTACTTTTTTTGCGGATAATTTATTTGCCTCTAGATGTTCAAGTTCGTCAATCAGAGACTCTATTTCTTTCTCTCCTTCTTCCGTTCTTCCGGCTAATTTTGTGCCTCGATAGAGTTCGCACTGGACAGGGAAACATGTGCAAAAAGTTTCTTCCTGTTTTGCTACTAATGCCTCTATTTCTTTTTCTCCACGAAGAAGCCCTATGATAACAGATGTGTCTAGTAGTTTCAATTTTAATCTTTTCTCATTTTGAACTATTCTCTCTCCTTTTTCAACTGGTCTTCTACCTCACCGATCTCGGGAAAGGAACCGCTGAACTTTTCCAGGTTCTGCTCATGCTCCTCAGATATTCTTTCTACCACATCAGAAAAGCTCTCATTTTCTCTCTTCAAACTCGCCAATTTTCCGTATGCATTTTCCCTGAGAGAAACTGTTTTAGTTGCCATACACATATCTGTGTATTTAACATTTTTATCTCTTTTCCCTAGTTGAAATCTATTACTAATAGACTGAACTGATGTAAAGTAAGTAATAAATAAGTATGCATTTAGTATTATCCTGTTATGACGATGAGCGTTGATTTGCCTGAGGGTCTTGAAAGAGAAATTGATTCTGAAGTAGGCGAAGGCAGGTATAAGTCAAAGTCTGAGTTTATCCGAGACGCAATTAGAAGATTATTGGACGAAAGAGACAAGATTGAACACAAAAAGTTGTCTCTAGAAGCTCAGAAAAGAATCGCTGAAGCCAGAGAAACTGACGAAGAATACAGTCCTGAAGAAATTAAAGAAGAGTTAGGAATTGAGGATTAGAATATGGATTACAGCTTCAAGGCAACTGCCAAACAATCTCTGGAAGAACTTGACAGAGAACAAGCTGAAAAAATAATTGAACTAATCGAAGAAGTAGTAGAGCAGGGATTTAATCACGACAAGGTTAAGATGATTAAGGACAGAAACGGCGACTGGGTTTACCGCATCAAAGTAGACGAAGACAACACTAACCACAGAGTTTTCACTGACTATATCGAAGGAGAACTGCAGCAGCAAACTTATCTACGGACTTGAACAGAAAAATAAGCCCTCCATAGTCGAGGAAAACATCTCAAATATGGATGATGAGCCTGAGGACGAGGGTAGAGACTGGTCATCCTACAACGAAGCAAAGACCAACGAGAAACCGATGTTCAAGCGAATAGCAGCAGAAATAGCGAAAACCGTCGAAGAACACGACAACCAATCTCTCGGAGCAAACGGCTTCAGCATCAGAGACCAGCTTTTCTACATACTCTACCATCAATACACAGGAAAACCAGGAAGAGACCTTGTAGGAGACTTGGAAGAACTGGACGACTACTACCTTGAAGATGTGCCGCACTTCAACACCATCTACAACATCTACAGCGAACCAGAACTTTACAAACTACTACAGAAGCTTGTGGAACTAACAGCGAAGCCGCTGGACGAAGTAGAGACTCAGATAGCTGTAGATGCATCAGGCTACGGGACAAATCCTTACCAGCACTGGGACGATGTAAAATACAACAGTCCAGAAGACCAAGAGAAATTCTTGAAAGTCCACATCGCAGCAGGAGTAAATACCAACATAATAACACAAGTAAATGTTACTTCTGGAACAAGTCACGACAGCCCAGAATTCGAGGAATTGATCGAGAATACCGCGAAGAGCTTCCAGATACGAGAAGTATCAGCAGATAAAGCATACAGTAGCAGGGCGAACTTGGAAGCAGCCAAGAAGAACGGGATGATTCCATTCATACCGTTCAAGAAAAATACCACGGGAAAAGCTGACGGCTCAAGAATCTGGACGGAAATGTATGAATACTTCAAAAACCATCGAGACGAGTTTAAACAGCACTATCATCAGTGAAGTAATGTAGAGACAGCATTCTCGATGCTGAAACGGAAATTCGCAGTCAAACTCGACAACAGGAAACCTGTCAGCCAGAGAAATGAAATGCTCACCAAGTGTGTCGCCCACAACATCCTTGTCCTAATCAAGGCAGTCCATACCCTCGGCATCGAGCCAGACTTCCAAAATTGTGCAAACCAAATACTCGCACAAGAATAGAGACCATTATTGTGCAAAGCCGATATCACCGAAATATTTAAAAGTGTCACTACATAGTTATAACATAGCTGATTACTATGGAAATTGCAACAATCATTGACGGATCAATAGGAGAGAAGCTGACTTCTGAAGCGCCAGATAATCGTGTCAAAGAACCTGGTGCAACCTATGAACAAGTAGTGAAAGCACTTGAATGGGCAGGTTACGAAGTAGAGAGAAAAGAGGAAGAAGGAAACTACTTTAGTCATCAACCTGCTGAAGAAACATACAGAGGAATTGAAGTTAAAGACCCTATGACTGACGAAACACTTGCAGAATACGGGCTGACATTCAAGGCTGACACTGAAGAAGAAATGGAGATCGAAGGACTAATAGCAGCAGGACACGCTATTGGAGAGGGTGCTCCACACGAACGCCGAGGGACTGCTACACTCGACCCCAAACATGTCCCATAATCTTCTTCTTTTATTCATCAGCCGTATTCGTCGAATGCTTCGAATAGGCAGTGTATGAATTTCTTGGCTGTTTTATTTCTTTTTCTTCCTGTATTTCCCCGTGTTTTTCTACTGTTACAATCGACACTGCAGTTACAATTAAAACGGTTTTTTTATCGTGTTTAACATAGAGAGCGTTGGTTAGAAGGCCTTTACCCCGTGTTCAGGGAACGGAAAGGCAAGCAATCCATAACCGGTCTAGCTTATAAATAACAATTATGTGGATTAGCATATAGGAAGATAGAAATTAAGTCTCTACCATACTTCTTGTAGGTTTTCTTTGGCTTCTGCTTGATCTTCAGGTGTTATCCCTGAATCTATTCCTAGTTGGGTTAGGAGGCTCATGGTTTCGGTTATGGTTGTGTCTAGTTCTGAAGCCATTTTTCCTACTGATATTTTTCCTTCTTTGTATCTTTTTACGGCTCTGAAGGTTTCTCCGTAGTCTATGAGTTCTCTTGCTACTTCTGATTTGTCTTTGTTTTCTTCGTTGGCTATGTTTTCTATAATTGTTTTTTCTTTTTCGGAGAGTCTGAAGCTTACGACATCATTCATTCTTGGTTTTCACCTCTTATTTTTTGTTCAATGGTTTTAACCTGATCATCTTTGTACCAGCCATTTTTATCTAGTTCTTTTAGCTTGGTTAAGGCTTTTTTCTGGCTTATTAGTTCTTTTTCATATGCTCTTTCAAGCAGTTTTAGGCTTGTTGTAAATTTTATTTCCAGTATTTTGCAGGCATTGATGGCTTGTTTGTCATCTGTTGCGATTATATCTGCGTTTATCTGTCTTTGAAGTGCTATTGTTGATGCTTCTCCTTTGTCGAGGTTATATCTGTCCAGTATTTTTCCTATGTGTTCTTCTGAAATTTTTTCCCTCGTAAATATGTTGTCTTCTGATCTTTGCTGGATTAATTGTGCATCATAGGTTTTTGCTCTCGTGGTTTCTTCATAGACAGTTTCTGTAGTATGTATATCAAGTCTCTGTGAAAGTTCTTTCAGCAATCCTATCTTTGCCGTCAGTATTAGAGCGGAGGCATCAAATACCACATCAACCATGTAATATAATTTATTACAGATGTAATAAAAACATTTGGTGTTAAATAAACAAGATCGATTCTCGATAACACATCCTCAAGTGCTGTCTCAGCGACACCCAGATCCTCCGAGATCGGAACCAGTAGAGAATCCCAAAAAGTTAACCAGGTTTTCTCCAGCAAGGCCAGTAGCAACAAACATTAATCTTCCCAAAGCCAGCACCCAAGTATCAAATTAGCACCCGCCAACCACCTAACTCTACCCGGCTTCAGTTTGAATCCTTTTGCTTCCTTTTCGATAGTGTGAATGGTGAGAAGTAGTGGTTTTCAAATTCAACGAAATCACCGAACAAAGAAGCCAACATCCTTGTAACCTCATGCTTACTCATCCTCTTAGATGCCAATTGTTGAGGAAGCTTAGACCTCACCAACTCAGTACGTCTCTCAAGCTCCTCAGAAGCAACATGTTTATCATCCTTAAAACACGGAATAATCACATAATACTTACGTTTCTTAATACCGTTTTCCTCAATAAAATCCCTCCAATAAGACTTGTAATCATTGTAAAAATCTTCAAGACTCTTATTACCTGTTTCCTTAACATTCTCCCTGACATTTTCCTCAAAACTTTGAAAATGATCATCTATAACATCCAAAGCATCAACAGTACGCACATTAATATGAATCGGAAAACTCAAAGAATCCAAAAACTCTTCATACTGAGTTAAAATCAAATTCCTTTCATCAACACTTCTAACATCCAAATTAACCGGTTCAACCTCAACAAAACTATACTTACAACCATTATTAGAAACCACAACACCGTCCTCCAACACCTCACTTACCTCTAAAAAATCAAAAGCAGCATCATCCAAATAACCCGCCTCACTGACAGTCCTCCTAAAAACATACTCATCCCGCAAACGAGACTCCAAACCCGTAAAAGCCAACAAACACGACAAAACAAAAACAATTAAACCAGAAACAATTCTAAACAGTAAAGGCAGATCCCTCACCAACAAAATACCGGAACCCAAACCAAAACCAATACCCACATAAACAGTCTGCCTCCAAGTAAGATTTCCAAAAACCTTCTCCTTATACCGCAAATCCTTAGGAAGTTTATAAGCCATAGTTAATCCCTGTTCAAATCCTTCAAACGCGTTACATCACCGTTTTTAACCTTGTAAAAACCATTCCTTCTTTCCAAATCACTTGAATCATTCCTGACTACGCCTCTAGGCAAAGACAAATCAACCCTCGAAACATTTGGCCGCACCCGATTAAACGGATTTAAAACAACCTTCTTAATAACACACCAGTTAAACAAGCCGACAACCAAAAAACCAAGAATATAGACAATCTACTCCGTAAGCGTACCCCGCGGCAGCAAACCAACAATACTCAAAAACAATACATCAAGAACAGGCAAAAACAAAATCAAACACAAACCCTTAGCCAATTTCAAACCATAATCATTCAAAAAACCGGATGGAAGATTATACAGAAAAACACTTAACGGAAAAAACAAGACACCAAAACGCATCAAAACACGTTGAACACCTAAAGTACCAATCAAAAGAAACATCGACAAAGTATACACACCGCTCTTATACACATCAAACAAAACCTGAGAAGCCACATCACCCTCGAAAAAACTCCAAAAATCCACGTCCGAAGCCAAAAAACCAGTGAAAAACACAGACTCCCGAAAACCACCACCAGAAGAAACTAAAACCAAAGCCAAATCAGTAAAACCCTGAACAAAAGCCAAAACCAACCCATACAAGAAAAAACTAATAGAAATCAAAACCAAAGAAACACCACTCCTCCTCAAACCCTCAAACAAAGACGCACGCTTCACAGGATTACCACTATGCCAAATATACGAAACAAAAGACAAACCCGCCACAGGAACATAAAAAATAATTAAAAAACCAGCAAAAACCTTCCAAGAAGACTCCAAACCCGTCAAACTAACTCTGCCACTCAACAAATCCATCAAAACAAACTCCAACTCCTCATGAATACCAAAACCCACAATTCCAATCAAAAAAGAAGCCAAAATAAGAAACAAAGCAACCTGAAGCAAAAAAAACTACAACCTCTCTAATCATCTATTTTATACAGTGGAACACCCGCAAAAACCTGTTCCACCGATACATCTCCATGATTTTCCAAAACCTCATCAACACAATCCAACAACTCAGTTAATACATCGGGATCCTTGAAACCCTCCTTCAAAACTCTTTCAACCTGTCCAGCAGTAAACAAACCATTCTCTTGAACCAGTGAAGAGGCCTTCAAAATAACATGCCGCTTCTCAACCTCACTTTTTGGAACACCTCCGTATTTCCTGCTCAAACGACGCCCCAAAACCATGGAATCCAAATTGTCGCCTCTCATAACATCCAACTTTCTAACCGCCTCCCTCGACTTTTCAACACTTTCATCAAAACGCTTCTCCTCAAAAAGCCTCTCAGCCTCCCTAACCAAATCAAAAACATTCTTTACATCCAGTAGATTATCCAAACATTCAACCAAACACTTCCTCGCAAAACCCAATTCAACCAATGCCTTATCCCTCTTAGAATACGAAAAAATCTTTCCCAACCGTTTCAACATTATTAGAAACTTGATTCTCCAAGGCCTTACAGAATGCTTCTTCAAACTTGTTTGAGATACTTCAGCATCCGACTTCAATAAACCAAAACACCTTTCCCTTTACTTAGTCACTGAAAAGTAACAGTTAAAAATTTTCTATAAAAAACTCGGCTCAAACCCTCTCTCTCACCCAAAAATAAACAAAAATCTGACTATCAACCACGGCCCTAGAAGCAACAAAAACTCTTCATCAACGAAATAAAGAAAAAATCGGTGAATAGTGCATACCCCGCCGCCACAGAGAATCTTTCACAGAATCTATAAAACCAGAAAAAAGCTTCAAACAAATACTAAAATAAAAAAGAACAAACACACCGACAAAAAAACCCAGGAAAGAAATAACCTTTAGCAAACACCAAAAAAATTGAATTATATGAATATAGCAATCTACCATCCATGGCTGAAAGAAAAAGGAGGAATGGAAAAAGTCACACTCGAATACGCCATGAAATCAGAACACAACATTACAGTATTCACAGGATACTACGATCCGGAAAAGACATTTGAAGAATTCAAGGAAGTCGATGTCAGAGAAATCAACAGGCACAGGGATCCAAGAGGATTTGTTGACAGGCTTCTAAGATTCGAACTGATGAACATATTCAGAAATCTAGATCTCAAGGATTACGATACATTTCTAGTCTCAACCTCGGGAGTAGGAACCTCAATCACCCTGAGAAACTCAGAAATACCTGTCTACACCTACACACATACTCCTCTCAGGACAGCTCTACCCGAGTTCAAAGAATCATATCTCGAAGACCTCAATCCTTTCTTCAGGCCTGTGTATGGACTGGCGATAAAGTTCTTCGCCTGGCTAGAGGAAAAATCGTATGGAAAAGTAGACAGAACCATAGCAAACTCCCAGACAACGAAGGAAAGAATCCTTCAAAGAGAACTAATGCACGAAAAAGATATTGAAGTAGTTAATCCTGGAGCAGACGTCGATAACGAGGGAGGGAACTACGAGAACTATTTTTTGTATCCTTCAAGGTTCAGAAGATACAAAAGACAACACCTAGCCATAGAAGCCTTCGAACAAGCAGAATTAAATGATTTCAAACTGGTATTAGCTGGTTCCAGCCAAGAAGAAGAGTATGTTGAAGAACTCAAGGAAAAGATTTCAGACAATGACTCCATAGAGATTAAGACCGACCTACCAGGAGAAGAATGGAACGAACTCTACCGCAACTGCTACACAGTTCTATTCCTTGCAGAAAAAGAGGACTGGGGAATCATACCAGTAGAAGCAGGAAGCTACTCCAAACCCGTGATCGCAGTAAACGAAGGAGGACCCACAGAATCAGTTATACACGAACAAACAGGATTCCTAGCAGAACCAAATCCGGAAAACATAGCCGAATACATGAAAGAACTAGCAGAAAACAAAGAAAAAGTCAGAGAAAAGGGGAAGAAAGGCAAGGAAGAATCAGAAAAGTACAGCTGGGAGAACTTTGCCAAAAAGCTGGATTCTGTTCTAGGGTAGAAGGAATCCAACTTTTACAATTCGTGGTTGTACATGTACAAATAGGAGGGATTTTTAATTGGCAAGAAAAATTTCAGTTGCCGACGACGTCTTCAAATGGTTGAAAGAAGAAAAAGGAGAAAAAAGCTATTCAGAACTACTGAGAGAATCCAAGGACCAAAAAACCAATTTAATGAAATTAAACGGGATAAACTCTCTTAAAAACGTTGAAAAAGAGGATATGGAAGAAGCTGTTAAACAAGCAGAAAGCAAAACAGAAAAGAAACTTGAGGAAAAATTGAAGCCTCTTAGAGATGAGAAAGGATTTTCAACTCACGACGAATCAATAGAGCACCTGGTAGAGAACGAGTCACGGAGAAAAAGCCTATTCGGTGCAGACAAAGAACTATCAGAATGGAGTGAAGAGGACAGAATAGATATTGAATAATAGAAAAAATCATACATACAGTGTTCTCGGATGCAAAGCATTTGACAGGGAAACAAAAATTGCTAACACACCGAGAAGAAACAAAATGTATCAGTTAAAAACTAAATTCTTCAACCAAAAACTGAGTGAACTCAATATAATTCCCTATTTAGCTGTTAACTACTTCTTCAAGACTAAATAGTTTTAAATCATTTCTCCTCCCGGCCTCTTCTTCCAAGCTCTCGGAGAAACCGGATTTACTGAAAAGAACATGCTCCGTATTTCCATCTACTCTTATCTCATTTTCCTTAGTTTCAAGATCTGATAAAAGACTTCTTCTTACTTTAGAGTTTGTGTATTTACATTCTCCCAATACTTTTCCGTCTTCTTTAAGACCTACTACGTCTATTTCATGTTCCTGATACCACCAACGCCCTATTTTTGTGAACTCTCTGTCTAGTAGTTTTGGAAGTTTCTGTATACACAGTTTCTCGAAAAAGCTGCTTACGTAGTCACTGAATTCTGATTTTACTACATCTTCATAAGGATTTTCTGAAAGACCTAATTTGTCCTCATTTCCGTAAATGTAACGGAACCAGAACTTTACTAAGGGTTCTCTTATCCTGTATCTTCCTGAACGTGACTTCGGCGGGTCCTCTGTCACTGGTACTTCCCTTCTTACTAAGCGAAGTCTTTCAAGCTTTGAAAGATAGCTTCCTATACTTGAACTTTCTATGCCGGAGGCCTGTGCTATCTCGTTTCTGCTTGTGTTTCCAGATGCTATAGCTTTGAGGATTGCCATATATCGGTGTGGCTGCGAAAGCTCTGACCGAAGCAGGAACTCGGGTTCATTCCTGAAGTTTCCTTGTTCGCTTAGCAGAAGCTGAAGGATATTTTCCTTCAGTGTTTCGCTGGGATTGATAGATTGGAGGTAGTGAGGTGTTCCGCCGAATATGCTCCAGGCCTCAAGCTTTTGTCTACTGTTATATTCTGGATAGAATTTGGATGCATTCTCGAAGTTGAAGGGTTTAAGATCTATTTTCTCAGTCCATCTTCCGTGGAGAGGGCTGCTTCCTGACATCACCTTGTCTTCCATCACGCTTATTGAGGATCCAATTAAAATCAGTTTTATTTGGGAATCTTGATTGTCCCAAAATCTTTGGAAAATTGAAGTAATGCCTTCATTTGATTCAACGAGGTATGGGAATTCGTCAATCGCTACGATAGCATCTTTGTCTGCAAGAAATTCTAGTAGGGGCTCCCAATCTTGTCTGACTTTTTCTGCTTCAGGATACTTGCTGGTTACTGATCTGATAAAGTCTTTAAGCTGTACTTCGGGGGTTCCTTCTGTTGCTTGAAAGTAGACAGTCTCTTTTTCTTTTAATGCCTGTTTTACTAGTTCGCTTTTCCCTATTCTTCTTCTACCATAAATTAAGGCAAGTTCAGATTTGTTTGAGTCGATTAAGTTTTTTAATTGGTTGAGCTCGGTTTTTCTGTCTATGAAGTTCATAGAGAGTTTGTTTGTGGTTGAGGTTTAAAACACCTTCGATAAGGAAATCTAGATTAACGTAATCTATATTATGTTAATCTGTATTATGTTAGACTATCTAAATTTTAGTCCCACTAAATTATATTGCTGGTCAAGAATAGTAGGCTAAAAGCCATTCGTAAATTTGTCAAATTGATTTCAAATTCGAAAAACATATGAAATTATTAAGAACCACTATGATCATGGTGGGTTGTAATGCCTGTGCAATCAATTAACCTTCCAGAAGGATTGAAAGAAAGACTAGATGAACGCCTGGAGAGAGACGACTACCAAAACATCTCCGAGTTCGTCCGCGAAGCCATAAGAGAAAAACTCAAGAAAGAGACTCGGCTACATCCAGAAGAAATCCAGAGAATCATGAATATACGAGAACGAGAAACAAAAGGACAACAAGAATGGATTCCTCTAGAAGAAGTCAAGGAGGAGCTCGGCAAAAAAGAATCTGACATTTGAGGCGTGAAATCAAAATGAGTGAAAAAATTGGACTATTTGGATACCACAGGCAGCACTCAGGAGTCTGCATCTACACAGAGAAACTCTTCGATGCACTGAAGGATTTAGACACAGAATACGAATTCAAACTATCTGAACCAGGCAAAAAATTAAAGCCTCAGGCCATGAACCAGGTTCTCCTAAATAACTTCAAACTCAGGAACCAAGAATCTGAAATAGTCCATTTGACGAACCAAGACGATCTAGGAACTCTATTTCCTTTTCCCAATGTTGATAACTTGGTCGTAACTGTACACGACCTGTTTAGAAAGACGGACCCTTCAGCACCCTTGGACGAATTCAGAAGCAGCAGATACATCAGGAACATCGAAAAACACGCCGACAAAGTAATAGCTATATCCGAAGCAACAAAGAAACAGTTAATTAAGGCCTCAGAAGTCGACAAAAACAAGATAGAAGTAATATACCAGGGAGTAGACACAGAAGAATTCAAGCCACAAGGAGAAGTCGAATACAACGAATACATTCTACACGTAGGAACAGAAATACCACGAAAGAACGTAGAAGGCCTAATCAACATATTCGAAAAATACAGAGAAATAAATTCGGACACCAAACTTGTCAGAGTAGGAGAAATGTCCGAAAAGGTAAAGCAGAGAATAAAGAATTCAGGCCTCAGGCTCGGTAAAGACGTAGTTTACGAGGAAGATATCACATTTGAACGTTTAAAGGCTCTGTACACTAATGCAGAGAAACTGACCTATCCTAGCCATGCAGAAGGATTTGGAAGGCCGATTGTAGAGGCTCTGGCATGTGGAACACCTGTAATAGCCTACGATAGAAAGCCTATGAACAAGATACTTCCAGAAGAGATGCTGGTGGATTTTGAAGATGAAAACGAATTTGCTGAAAAACTAGATATGCAAATTGAAAATGACTTGAGAAAAATAGCCAGGAAATTTAACTGGAAAAAGACAGCACAGCAAACTCTTGATCTATATAACCGATTAAGCAGTAAAGAAAATCTATGACAGAGTTCGAAAATATTTTCATTTTCGTATCCGACGCATTAAACTATCATTATCTGACTAACGAAATAGCTGAAAGGAGTGAATCTGGTAGAATCAGGACTTTGGCACCATCTCTTCACAGCCCTAAATCATTTGCATCTCTACTTACAGGACTTGAAGCCCATAATCACTCTGTGAATAACTTTGGTCAGTTTCTAAAGCAAGAAACCATCTTTGACTTATTTCAGAATACCAATCTTTTTGACCATGATAATTCCGTCATAAAGTTGATGCTACGCCAAGAGGAAAATCCAGATCTGGAAGAGATGGAAGAGCCTTTTGTATGGGTTGAAAGAGCAATGGAGACACATGAACCCTATGGACTCCTTGAACATGGTAATCAGATTCCTGAAGATTTCGAAAACGACGGCGAATACTTCTCAAACTTCGAAGACGATGAATTAAGGCAGAAATACGCTGAAGCCTGTGAAAAAATGAAGGATCACTTCTTTGAGCACGTGAAATATCTCAAAGAAGCAGGTATATACGAAGACACTCTGATCATCTTCACCTCTGACCACGGCGAGATACTCGGTGAGAAAATCTGGGGGAGAAAAAGATACGGCCACAACAACCCTGATTGTCGACAGATCGCAGAAGTACCAACAGTATTCTACAACCACGATGTAGAAGCGGACTGCATGCGGACAGTAGATATAATACCAACAGCACTTTCTATAATGGAAAAAGGATGGATGCTGAAGACAGATGGAGTAGATATCAGGAATAAAACACCAGAGGCAGGCAACTGCCCGACAGCAGAATACCTATTCAACCTGGAATGGAAATGGGACGAGGAGAGATGGAGCATGACAACAAAGTCCAAAACAAAAGCAATAATCGAAGACCACTTCCCGCTGAGACTTCTAAAACCACTGATGGAGAGGGAAAGATCCTTCGGAAAACGTGACTTCAACAATGAATAAACTCACACTGATCTACAACAACCCCGATCCCTCAGCCGGAGGAATACCACGGTATGGATATAGAGTCCTGAACGGATTAGAGGATAAGGAAATTAATTTCGCTGAAGTTGATTTCTCTGAGCTGGAAAGAGAAACTATTCAGGATAAAGTCCTCAACCTGTTCTTCAGGAGAAAGCTGTTTATTCGAAGAGAAAGTGGAAAGACAGGAGAGGTCAATCATTTCCTGCAACCTGAGATCTACTTTCCTACAGATGGGGAGGACATAGTTACGGTCCACGATCTCTACCAGATGAGGCAGTGGGAACCAGAAACAGTCTACGGGAAGGTGAAGAAATCCCTGTACAGGCGCAGGCTGGATAGAGTAAAAGAAAATGCTGATAGGGTTATAGCAATATCCACTCTGACAAGGTCAGAGCTTATTGAAGAAGGTTTTGAAGAAGATAAGATTGACGTAGTAAGCCTCGGTGTCAGGGAAAAGTTCAAGCCTGGGAAAAAGTTCTCTGAACGTGAATACAGGATAGGTTACATCGGCGACTACATACCCCGCAAGAGAGTAGGAAAGATGCTTGAGGACTTCCAGAATTCTGGACTCGAGAGATTTGAAGTCGAGTTAGGAGGTTCGGGGGGTAGTAAAGAAGGACTGCTGAAACAGGAACACTCTGACAGAGAAGACGTAAATTTCGAAGGCAGAATACCTGAAAAAGACCTTGTCTCCTGGTACAGTAGTCTGAAGGCATTCTTTTTTCCATCTGAACTTGAAGGGTTTGGCCTCCCTATACTTGAATCCACGGCCTGTGGCACACCTGTTTTTATCTACGAGGACGCGAAAATCCCGGAGGAGGTGGCTGAGTACTGTTTCAGGATTGAAACCCTGGATGAGATTCCAAGGAAGCTGGAAGAGCTCGATCCGGAAACTTTCGAAGAAAATGCTTCAAAGGTAAAAAAGGAGTTCAGCTGGGAGAAAACTGTCAGGAAAACCACAGAGATATATGAGGAATACGGTGAGTAAAGATGACAGAGATACTTTTCATGGAGGACAGGATCGAAAATCCTGGAGGAGGTGTCCAGGCAATGGAGACGATGGAGGATAAGCTCTCCCAGGACTACGACACTGATATACTCTGGGTAGATGAGCAAGACGACGAAGAATCTGTAGGATTCCTATCACACAAAATCTCGAAGCTGGCCCCGCTGGAAGTGGGGAGACTCAGCTACTTTACAGAGCCAAGACTGAGAAACAAAACCACTGAGAGAATCTCAAAGATAGACCCGGATATAATATTTGCACAGAGAAGAACAGGGGAAATAGCGCTCCAGTACGCCAGAAAAAACAATACGAAAGTAGTTCTACTGCTGCACGATTTCGAACTACTCTACGATCCGAAATTCACGCATTCAGGGAACAATCCTGTCTCAAAAATCCTCAACACGGTATTGAGACCGGCAAACAGATACTTTGCAGACAGAGTTCTGGATAGAGTTGACAAGATAATCTTCAACAGCAACTTCACAGCAGAAAAATACGACAGAGACGAAAAATCAGAGGTAATCTACCCATTCATAGACACTGAAAACTACAAAGTCGAAGAAACAGGTGAAAAAATCCTGCATGTAAATCCCATTGACATAAAGGGTATAGATATCACTCTGGAAGTAGCTGAGAAGATGAAGAAGAAAGAGTTTCTGATAGTTGGATCGGCAGATAAAGAAACGGAAGAGCAGCTTTCGGAGCTTGAAAACGTTGAGTTTAAAGGATACCTGGAAGACATGCGAGAGGCGTACAGGGAGTCAAAAATCGTGATAATCCCTTCTACAGAGATGGAAACGTTCGGGAGAATACCTGTTGAGGCCGGAATAAGCGGTATCCCTTCTGTTGCATCAGGGAACGGCGGGCTGATAGAGTCTACAGGCGATGAATGTTTCGCTGTAAATAAGAACCAGTTTGAAAACTACATAGGCAAGATAAAGGATATTGAGGAAAAATACAGTGAATATTCTGAAAAAGCGGTTAAAAACGCCAAGAGTAAGGACTACAGGAACTACTTACCTCAACTTAAAGAAACGCTGGAGGAGCTCAGATATGAAGCTTAAATTATGGAGAGTGTTAGGCAGGATAGCTTCCAAGATAGGGATTTCATCTCGGATCAAGAGTGATTCCAGCTTTTTGCTGATGTTTCATCATGTTGGATCAGAAAACGAGAAAGGATTGTCAACAGAGGAGTTTGAGAGGATAATAGAGTATATCAGCTCTAACTACGAAGTAGCTGAACTTGAAGAAGTGATTAAAACTTCTGGAAAGCAGAAGGCTGCTATAACTTTTGACGATGCTTATCAGAACTTCTACGAAAACGCATTGCCGGTGCTGGAGAAATATGAAGTACCGACTACAGTTTACCTCAACCCGGACTTCCTCACAGAAAACGGAGAGGGTTTTCCGGAGCAGCTCAACAACGACGAGAAAATTATAACACTAAATCAGGCAAAAAAGCTTTCCCAGAAAGATCTTGTATCCATACAGAACCACGGCAAAAGTCATAGAGACCTTACAGAACTCGAATCAGAGGATCTAGAGGAGGAAATCGCTGGAGGCAAAGAATCTCTAGAAGAAATTCTGGGATTAGAAGTAGACAGCTTCTGCTATCCTTTCGGACACTTCAACGAAGAGACCAGGAAAATGGCTTTAGAGACTCACTCAAACTGCACCACGGTGCGCAAGGGCTTCGTAAGTGCTGAAACTGAGAGAAGCAGAATACCGCGGATAGATGGACAACAGGATCTGCCGGTTCTCAAGTGGGAACTTACGAAGATAGCTGAGATGGTCTTCCGTAATATCACTGTAAATCAAAGTTAATAGAACCAAGTTACAATAGGAGTTTATGACATCTGACCGGAAAAACACCGATGGAAAAAATATAGTCCTGATCGTAATCGATACGCTGTCGGCCCAGCACCTGCAGACTTATGGATATGAAAGGGAAACGGCACCGTTCCTTGACGAACTTGCTGAGAACAACACATACTTTGATTTTGCTTATTCGACAGCTCCGTGGACGGTTCCATCCCATGCATCCATATTCAGCGGGCAGCTTCCGAAAGACCACGGGACGCATACCCAGAGAAAATTTTTTGACGCAGATTCGTTCGTCGAAGATCTGGAGGAAGAAGGATACACCACGATAGCATTTTCAAACAATGACTTGGTATCAGAGGAACTCGGCTATGATACAGGCTTCCAGGATTTCACCAACGTGACTCAGGCCGAGATGTGGGAAAACATGGGGCTGGAAACCCTGAAAGAAGTAAACCAAAGAGACCAAGAAGGAGAGTACAGCTCCACCAAGGAAAAATACCTCGACTTCCTCAAACTATCAGCCAAACAGCCGGACATAAAATCAGTTCTCGGTGCTGGAAAATATCTAATCGACTCGAAAAGAAAAGGAGGCCGCCACAAAAACTTTTACAGGGACAAAGGAGCCGAAGTAACCAACCAGAAAATAAAAAAACGACTAAAAGATCAGGAAGACGATTTCTTCTTGTTCATCAACTTCATGGAGCCACACCACCCGTTTGCTCCACCTCTAGAGAACGCTGAAAAATTCCTGGATAAACCTGAGCAGGCGATGCTGAACCACCTAGAACACTACGAGGAACACAGCGGCGACGACTATTGGTGGACAGAAACATCAGAGAAAATGAACGAGCAGTTCCGGGGACTTTACGACGCAGAAATCAACTACATCGACTCCAAGATAGAACAGCTCTATAACTGGATAAACTCGGAATTCGAGGATACTGTATTCTACATAGTATCTGACCACGGAGAATGCGTTGGAGACTACGGCCTCCACGGCCATCAGTGCGGGATTTGGGAGAAAACAATCAGAGTGCCGGCGATAATCGCAGGCCCGGACGTAGAAGATAGGGAAGTAGAACAGAACTTCTCACTGCAAAATCTAGGTGAACTCATCCAGGGAGAAAAAATAGAAAACGTGGTGCAGGAAGACATCTACGCAGAGTACCATGGACTCAACGGCCTGAAAAACCCGGAAAAATACAGCAAAGAAGAACAAAAATACCTGAAAAACACATCCCAGACAGCAATAAATCAGAGAGAAGCCCTGGTAGAAAACACAGACCTCGAAGACGTAACCTTCACATCACACAAGAACGGCAGAAAAGACCCGGAAATCACACAGGAAAAGAAACTCCGGCAAAAAATAAAACAAAAATTCAACGACATAACAGAAGGACTGGACTTCTAGTATTTCGGTTAGAGGTTTAAACTTGGAGTTGAATTAGGCACTATGCTGGAGAAACCATACAAATTCTACAGAGAAAATCTGTATCAGAAATACGAAAAAGTTAGAGAAACAAGAGGAATGACTTTTCTTCTGAGAAATCTTCTCAGATTTGCTGAAATAGGTTTCCCAAAATCCGATACCGAACCTGAATCTGTTTTTAGAGAAGATTGGGATAACTTAATTGTATTAGATGCGTGTCGACATGACCTGTATGAAGAGGTAAACGGCGAGACCGATCACAGGATAACTCTGGGATCAAGAACTATGGAGTTTCTGGAAAAAAACTTTTTCATTAAGATCCTGTGAAAACGCGGTATACGTCAGCGGCAATCCCCAGCTCTCACAAACTAAGTTCAAGACTTTTACAGATAAAACTCCTGAAGAAACATTTCACACAGTTTTCAGGACCTATGATACCGACTGGGATGATGAAAAAGGCACGATGCTTCCAGAGCCTGTAGTAAGAGATGCTAAAACAGCTAGAAAACTTTATCCAGAACAAAATCTGATAGTACACTTCATGCAGCCTCATGCACCGTTTGTAGCAGCTGATCTTGAATCCGATGGAATGGGTTCTGACGGAGACTACCTATGGGATAAAGCCAGAAGAGGAGAATACAAGAGAGAGGAACTCTGGGATGCCTACAAACAAAATCTTGAATACGTAATGGAACAGGTAGAAGAACTGGTTGAAGAACTGGCAGGCAAGACTGTAATCACTTCAGATCACGGAAACTATGTTGGTGAAAGAAACCTGTACGCACATCCGCCCGGAGGCAACTCAGACTACGTCAGAAAAGTTCCATGGGATGTAAGAGAATAAATTTCTCCAGAGTCACGTATAGAAAATTTCCTTCCCTTCGTCCGATAAATTTTCTTCCAGACTGAAACCGTACTCTTCCTCAAGCTCCCGAAGGTTTTTCTCCTTTCTATCCAGTTCCTCGAAAAGTCTCCCGTACTCCTCGTATCCTTCTGGCTGACTCATTCTTCCTGATAAAATCGAGTTCAGGAAAGCAACGGGGGAAGTCAAGATCTTGAAGTAATCATCCACGTACTCTAGATTTCGAATCTGCCATCTCAAAAAACTCCAGAAACTTACACCGGAGAGAAAATTCACCTCAGTAGATTCATAGGCGATTTTCAACTGGTCAATACTTCCATAGTCATAGCCTATAGATTCGTTCGGTGAACCCATCCCCAGAGGAACTAACGTATCCTTCGCCAGAAGACGCCGCCACAGATCCTTATCCTCACCGTAACCCAGACTCCTGTAATTCACCTCCAACAAAAGACTCCTCGGAGCCATATTCAGGTTGTTCCCACTGAGATAGAACTCGTCCTCAATCCTATCATTCAACTCTTCAAAAACCTTCACAAAATCCAGTATAACAGGATCATAAACATCATCACAGTCTAACTGTGTCAAAATATACTTTCCTTCAGCCTCTCTATTCGCCTGAGCCCTGGCCTCACCAATATTCTCATTATCTCCCTCAACCCACCTGAAAATTTCGTATTCGTCCTCTAAATTATCCAGAATTTCTTGGCTTCCATCGGTCGATCCGTCGTCAACCACAAGCACTTCGAATCTTTCATCTACTTGATCTAGAATGCTTCTGAGACTCTCTTCAAGCGTCTCAGCCATGTTGTAGTTGCAGACAGCTATTGTGTATTTTGGATTAGGCACATTGGAGAATATTAGTTGTGTTCGTTAAATAAACAGGCCATGAGAGAATTTGAAAATTCTAGTAGTGCGCCTTAATAGTAGATAGAATTGAGATAAAAATATGCTGCCAGTGGAGAATAGGATTCTAAGGTCGTCTTCCAAATCTCACTTTAGTTTACTCTTATTATTCCTATACCAGCTCTTCCCTTTGGCTCTCCTGCTACTATTTCTTTTGATTTGAACTTGTCTTTTATTTCTTTCCAGAATTTTTCTACATTATTGTCAGGGTTTTCAGGAAGCTTCAAAATATCGTGAAAAGCTATTATTCCGTCTTCTGATACTAAATCTTTGTACATTTCGAAGTCCTCTTTTACCCCTTCGTAGGAATGATCACCGTCTATGAATAGAAAATCAATTTCTTCGCCATCAAGCTTTTCCCTTAGTTTTTCCTTAGTTTCTTCTTTGTGGGAGTTCTTCCTTATACAGTTAATTTCCTTGCTAGAAAAGTTCTGATAAAATTGTGATCGACCTTTACTATATCCTTCAGGAAGATTGATACTGATATACTGTTTAGCATCAAGTACCTGCGTCCATACATAGAGTGTTCCTCCTTTCGCAGTCCCAATTTCGACAACATTTTTTGGATCTTCTTCTTTGACGTATTCAGCAAATTCTATTATTTCAGAGGGGTACTGAAAAGGTCTTATAGACTGGTATTGTCCATAACCATTGAACGCATATGCTTCGATTACTGTCTCGTCAATTTCTGGCCAGTGTGTTGGCCACTTTTTAATTTCTGAGTAGTTATCTAATTTTGAAATTGATTTTTTCCTGAAATAAGAATCAATCGCACCTATTTTCGATAACTGTTTTTCTAGCGTTTTTAGAGTCTTATAGAAGAAAAATCCTGATCCAGCATAACCAAAGTTTCTTTTCAGTTTGGAGAGATGCGACATATTTTTTTTTCTTAGCGAAGGAATAAAAATCCCAGTTAATAGTTAATATATAAAGCAGGACACTGATATGACTTGTGAAAAAATTCTAATAGTAGCTTTTGATGGGATGGATAAAGAATTGATAGAAGAATTTAGTCTAGAGAACATTCCTCAAAGCGAGTTCGGATCTATAGATAACACTACAGGAATCAGCAGAAGAATGACGTCAGAACTTTTTGCCAGTTTTATCACAGGAGAGACACATGAGGAGCATGAGGTCACAGGATTAAAGAAGGAATTAAGCCTTAGAGAGCGTCTAGGAAAGTGGCTTTTTCCTAAGTTTGCGATAGATTATATTAAAGGAGTACATAGATTGAGAAGTATTTTAACTGGAAAATCTGTCTTGAGGACTCAGAAATACAGTAAGTCAGACTTGGAGGATGATACTCTCTTTGATGAGATCGACGCTTCTCTACCTCTGTATGTTCCTCCCTATAATCCTGACCCAGTTTGGCTTTTAGGTTTTCCACATAATATTACGAGGAGTTTCAGTAGAGATGAATGGGTAAAGAATACTAGGTGGCATACAGAGGCAAGATTGGAGCAAGGTATTGGCAATCAGCCGGCTTTCTTCGATATATCAAAGGAGTTCTGGGATTTCGTAATGATTCATCTGCATGATCCTGATTCCTTCCAGGATACAGGCATTGGTGATCTGGAAGAAGAGTATCAGCGACTGGATGATATTGCTGGAGAGATTTTAGATGAATATGAAGATTGGACTGTGATTTTCATGTCTGATCATGGAAGGCCTCTGGAAAAGGCTGGACCGCATGATCATAATGAAAACGCATTCTACTCATGTAACAGAGAACTCTTTCCTGAGAGAGAACCTCATATAACCGAGTTCCATGATAGGATTTTGGAGTTGACAGGACAAGATTGATTTTTTAGCTTTAGAGTTTTTACTTAACTTATGGGCTTGATATTGAAGCTCCGCAACTTCTGGATGGATGATGTTGTCAACGGTGTTTTGGATGGTTTTCGTGGGGTTACTAGGTTCAAGATTTTTTTGGAGAAGTTTTTGCTCAGGAATTTTGATGCTCCAGGATCAGAAAGGGATATATCGGAGCGTGACTGGGATGTTTTGGTTATAGTTGATGGATGCAGGTTTGATACCTATGATGGTGTTGTTGGTGAAGATGTTGAGAAGGATTTTACTAAGGCATCCAAGACCAAGATTTTCATGAAAGAGAACTTTTCGGACGGTGATTGGTCTGATACTGTTTATGTAAGTGCTAATCCCTTCACTTCTGAGAGCGAGTTTAAGCCTTTGACGGGTTAGGAGCCTGAAGATGTTTTCCATTCTGTCTTCCAGACTCATGATAGTGGCTAGGATGAGGACATGTCTAGTGTTGACCCTGCTGAGGTTAAGAAGGATGCATTGACTGCTAAGAAACTTTTTCCTGAGAAGAGACTGATAGTGCATTTTATGCAGCCACATGTTCCGTTCGTCGCGCCAGAGACTGATTTGGAAATAGATGAGTTGAATGCCTGGGAGGCGGCTATGAGAGGGAAAATTAGTCATGAAGAGGTTCAAGAAGCTTATAAGGAGAACCTAGTTTTTGTTATGGGTTTTGTAGAAGATCTCGTTGATGATTTAGACGGCAAGGTTGCGATTACTTCAGATCATGGAAATCTCCTGGGCGAGGGCGGTTTGTACGGTCACCCTCATAATCATACTGTTAAGCCGTTAAGGGAAGTGCCGTGGGATGTTAGAGAATAGAAAATCAGGAATTTTTGGTGAACCGTAGTTGTTTAATTATGGGTTCTAAAAACTCGGGTTATGAATCTGAAAAATATTTTGCTGGATAAGTTGTATGGTTTTTACCGCTACAGGGTTTTTCCGAGTATTAGGTCGAGGAGAGGTACTACCCGGGTTTTGATCTGGATTGAGGCTTTGCGTGGTAAGAGTATTGGGAAAGTTGATGAAGAAGATGTCTTGGATCCTTTCCGGGAGGACTGGGATAACTTGTTTATCTTGGATGCGTGTCGTCATGACCTGTATGAGGAGGTGAACGGTGAGACTGCTTCTAGGGTTTCTCTGGGTTCTAATACGAACGAGTTTATTGAGAGGAATTTTTCTGAGGGTGATTTCAGTGACGTGGTTTATGTTGCTGCGAATCCGAAGTTCAGTTCTCAGGTTTTTTCAAATCTGACTGGTCGAGAGCCTGAGGATGTTTTCCATGAGGTTTTCCATACCTATAGGGAGGACTGGGATGAGGACAACAATACGTGTATGCCTGAGAACGTCGCGCGTGATGCAAGGACTGCTAGGAAGCTGTTCCCGGATAAACGGTTGGTTGTGCATTTTATCCAGCCACATCAGCCTTTTGTTGAGATGGATTATGATCCTGGAGCGTCGTGGACTGAAGAGGGAAGCGGATTTAACATCTGGGATGAGGGCCGTAGAGGAGCTATTTCAGATGAGAAGATCTGGAAGTATTACAGGAAGAATCTTGAACTAGTGATGCCCCAGGTTGAAAACCTGGTTGAGGATTTGGATGGGAGGACTGTTATCAGTTCCGACCATGGTAATCTGGTCGGTGAGATGAGTCTTTACGGTCATCCCGATAATAGTTCTCTTGAGCCATTAAGAAAGGTTCCCTGGGATCTAAGAGAGTAATTTAATCGAGTAATTTTCTTGGTTCTCCATCTCTGGTTTTTTCTACTTCGAGCCACGGTAGTAGCCTTAGGCCTGGGTGTTGTCTTGGTGGGTGTCCGTAGAGTTTTCCTTCTCCGAATAGTTCGCCGTGGTCTGACGTGATAACTACTCTGCGATCATCTGGCAGTTTTTCAACCAGTTTTTTGACTTCTCTGAGAGCTTCTCTAAGGTTTGATCTGTAAGCCCTTCTCATTTCTTTCTCTGTTATCTCGCCTTTCTTGTAGCGTTCCCAGACTATCTCGTCTGTGGCTGGACTTTCCTCCCACTTGTTATAGTTAGAGTCAGGCCCTTCTACTATCTTGTAGTCTCCGATGTAGGGGCTGTGTGGCTGAAAGTAGTGAGCAACCGTTTTGTCTTCAAGTTTCTCTGAAGCCGCTTCAGTGATTTTTTCAGGAGGTACTGTTCCTTTTTCTATATCCCAACCGTAGTCCCAGACGTCCTCTATTCTCAAGTGGTCCTTTGGGCTGTAATGTCCGTAAAAATCGTTTTTAATTTCTTCAGAGTTGTCAAGAACAGAGTTTATCGGGACTGCGCCCGATATATAAAGCATTTCTGTGTGATCATCCGGGTAGGTGTTTTTAGTATATTCAAAAGTATTTCTTCCAGAGGAGTAAACTGGTTCTAAATCTCCTTTGAAGAAGTTGAAGAATTCTTCCTCGAAGTAGTCGTGCCTACAGGCATCTAGGACGATAAGCAAAAATTTATCTTCTTTGAAGAGGTCTTTGTGTAGTTTGTCGTATTGTTTGTCGTAGAAGAGTCTGTATGGTAGGCAATGTAGATTTCCCAGTGTGTTCCAGTAGAGGTAGGGAGCTATTTTTCTTGGTTCTTCGAGTGCTTTCCTTATTTTCTGCTTCATGTTGTATTTTTTCTTTCCTCTTCATTGATAAGTATCGTAGTATTGCTTTCTGTAATTTTTCTTGAGGATATGTGAAAGATAAAAAGTAAATTGAATTCTAGGTTTATGTATGGGCAAGACATATGTAATTGGTCTAGACAGTATTGATTGGAAGTTTCTTGACAAGGCTATTAGCGATGGATTTGCGCCTAATATTGCCCGTATATATGAAGATGGTTTCCACGGTGATTTGAGAAGTATTGATCCGCCTCTTTCTGTACCTGCATGGCTTTGTTTTGCATCCGGTAAGAGGCCTGATAAACTTGATTTGTACAGGTTTGGGTATCGTAAGCCTGGAACGTACCATATAAATAGTGTTTCTGGTTATGCTGAGTTCCAAGATGAAGCTTTCTGGAATGACCTTGAGAATCCCGGCGTTATCGGTGTTCCGTCTATTTCACCTAACCCGGAGTTTAACGGATTCATGGTTTCAGGGCCTTTCTGTCCTGAAGAAGCCTGCCCAGATGAGTTTAAAAATGAAGTTGAAGAGTTCGGTTATAGCGCCAAAAACCCAAACTTCTGGGAATTTGAAGAATCATTAAAACACATGGAAATGGAGGGAAACTTCATGGATAAAGTGTTGAGCAGAAGAGATCCTGAATTTTTTATTGGAGTGACCTCAGTCACTGACAGGGTCCAGCATGCATACTGTAATGATGAAGATAAAATGATGGAACTTTACAGTAAAGCAGATGAATTTGCAGGCAAAATACTAAGCCATACAACGAGTGAAGATAATGTTTTCATTGTTTCTGACCACGGTACTGCTCCAATAAAGAAAGTATTTTATGTAAACAAGTGGCTAGAGGAGAAAGGCTTTCTTGAATTCAATGAGCAAGGATCTAGTACTCTTTTTCAGTTTAGAGAAGATCTGCGTTATCGGTTAAAGCGGTTGGGAAAAGAACTTCTTTCAAGGATAGGTACGCTGGAGTTTGCTATGAATAATGTTCCAGACAGAATCCAAGATGAAGTCAGAAGCAAATCTGGCGTTTGGGATAAAATTGACTGGAGCAATACTCTTGCTTATTCTACTGGTGGATATGTAGGACAAATCTTCCTTAATACTGAAGATGATTATCCTGAGGGCCAGGTTTCTGAAAAAAATTACGAAAATATAAGAGAAGAGATTATTGAAGGTTTGAAGGAGTTAGAGGATCCTGAAGATGGAGAAAAAGTGATAGGGAAGATCTGGAGAAAGGAAGAAATCTACAGAGATTTTGCACATAAAGCTCCTGATATTCTTTTCTATACCAAAGATATGTCGTATAAAGTGAATGATGGCTTCCATGGCAAAGTGTTTGACGGATCTGTGCCTAATGGTTCTCATGGATTGAATGGCATCATATTAGGAAAGGGGCCTAATATCAGAGAAGGTGAATTTGATATGCATCTCACGGATTTGGCTCCTACTTTGTTGCATCTGATGGGGAAAGAAGTTCCTGAAGATATGGATGGCAGCGTCAAGAAAGAAATTTTCGTCGAGGGCTCAGAACCTAAGCAGGGAGAAGTTAGAAAAATTTCCGAGGAGTTAGACAACCTAGATTTTTAGATTCATAAAGAAGCAGCCTCGGATAGTATACATGGTAAAGTTTGATATTGAAGACGATAAATATGAGGTTCTTGAGGCAAGATCCGGAGAGAAAGGTTTTGAAGATACGGAAGAGTACATTGATCACCTTCTATCGCAAATAGTTGAGAAAATTAAACGAGAAAAACAAGAGGAGGAGTACTCTGAAGAAGATGAAGAGGAGGTCAAACAAAAGCTAAAAGACCTCGGATATATGTAGCTTATTCCAAGTTTAATTTCTGATCACTAAGTCTGCAATTTTGTCAGCTTTCTCTTCCATATCTATTTTTTTCCCGGCACTCTTAATGATATCTCTATCCTCTTCTTTGATTCCTCCGAATAAAACCAAAAGAATTAGATAGAGTGATCCGAATAACGCAGCACCAGGAATTAAGGTCCAGATTGGTGTGATTGGTTGAACAAGTTTTATTCCGATAAAGGTTAGAACTAGCGAAATTACTGATGATATGAATATGGGAATTAATCCGGTATGGAATGCATGTATCTTTTCTTCGTAATAGGTCTCTGCTGCTCCAGCGAAGTTTCCTATAAGACTTGAGGCTATGGATGCATATGCCGCTCCTATTATTCCAAGCATGGGGATCAGAATTATGTTGATTAATACATTAGCTCCGGTTGTGAAAACGCTGTTGTACATTGTATATTTCTGGTTGTCAGTACTCTTCAATGCTACTCCTGTAGGCCCTACAAGAGTACCTGCAAACATTCCTGCTGATAGAATTCTTAACGTGTTTGCTGCAGGAAGATACTCTTTACCGAATGTTAATTGGAGTATTTCTTCGGGGAAAAGAAACATGAGTAGGGTGGTGGGCGTGGTAAAAATTAGAACCCATCTGGTGTTAGTTTGGTATAGGCTTTTCATCTCCTTAATTTTTCCTTTTCCGTAGAGTCCACTCATGATAGGAAAAGCAATTGTTGTTGTTGCTCCCATGAACACCGTTAATGTCTGTGCTAGAGGAAAAGCAGCGTTGTATATTCCTACTTCTGCTCCGCTTCCTGTAAAGTAACCTATCATTATTGAATCTGTCCAGCTTAGAACAAATCCCATCAAACCAGAGAAGAAAAGGGGCCATGAATAACTGACAATCTTACGTGAATTAGTGTCTTCGGGCCAGGAAAGGTCAAATCGAGCATGAATGTAGTATCCTGCTAGCAACACTGAGGTTATAACTGAGATTGTAAATCCCCAAGTTACTCCCCATAACCCTAAACCCAGAGATAATGCTGCCGCTCCAGTTGTTAGCTTGACTACGTTTTGAAATATCTGGTTTACATATACATTGTATCTGATTTTTTCGTGTGAAGTGAAGACAGAGGTTAGACTGGAGCTTAGTACTCCAAAAGGCACGCCTATAGACATTATTCGAATGACTTGAACCATTTCCTGATCTAGATTGGCTAAAGTCGCCAATCGTTCCGCGAAAATAAACATCATTATTGCTGCAACAATTGATAATGGCATACTTACTCTTAGTGCGGAAAATAAGTATCTAGAGGTTCTTTCTTTGTCTTCAGGAACATACCGATCTATTGCTTCGTCTACTGATATGTTAGAGAAGTTCTGTGCTAGGAAGAATGATGCTATTCCGAGTGTGAGAAAACCGTAAGCTTCCGGACCAAGGCCTCGGCCTACAATTATTCTATACAGAAACGCGATTATCTTCGATATAATCAATCCAGCAAAACTGATGCTTGCTCCTTTTGCTAACCTGAAGGTGAGGCTCATTTGTTTGAATGCTGAGATGTGGAAGCTATTAAGGTGTTGGCTTGATCTTCCTGGCATTTAACTATAATAATTACTATGCATAAGTTATGCAAAGAAAGACTATTTCTCTGCCTGATGACTTGGCAGAGTTTGTGGATGAAAATCATATCAATCTCTCCCGTTTCGTTCAGGACAAACTAAGGGATCTGGCGGAGTCAGATTCTGATCAGGAT
This sequence comes from uncultured archaeon, assembly GCA_964604885.1. Classification (GTDB taxonomy): domain Archaea; phylum Nanohalarchaeota; class Nanosalinia; order Nanosalinales; family Nanosalinaceae; genus Nanohalobium. Next base: position 278 of record CAZSAB010000001.1, on the reverse strand, counting down.
GAACTTTCCGAAGAACAGGCGAAGGAGATAGCTCAAAAACTGGAGAAGCTAGGTTACTTAGACAGGTAAAAATGGTAGAGAAGCATAGAAGGACGGTGCTTAAGGCCGCATCTTACAGGTTGTTTGCTACTTTGACGGTTTTCGCAGTCTCCTTCCTCTATACAGGCAGTTTTAAGTCTGCGGCGAGCATTGGTTTGACTGCTGCGGCTGAAAAAAACAGCTTTATACTATCTCTGGGAGAGGCTTTGGAACAACATCTCCTGGGGTTTGGATGTAGA